>CACJTT010000053.1 GCA_902596365.1 uncultured Alphaproteobacteria bacterium | reverse complement strand
TTTGTTTGATTTTTCAATAAAATCAATAATTTCTCTTACCTCTTCTATAGACCTCACTTCATTAGTCACATTATTTAAATTATTTTCAATAGAATCATTTTTATTAAATACTGTCTCAAAAAATACATTTAAAGTTTTAATCTTCTTATTGTCTAATCCCTTTCTCTTTAATCCAATTAAATTTAAACCCTTCATGTTTGATCTTATGCCAATATAAAGCCCATAAGGAACAAGATTTTTTTCTAATCCACTCATGCCACCTACCATAGCATTTTTTCCAATTTTAACAAATTGATGGATTGCAGAATTACCACCTATAATTGTGTTATTGTCTATTTCTACGTGACCTGCCAGTGTTGCATTGTTAGCTAAAATTACATTTGAGCCAATAATACAATCATGAGCAATATGTGCGCCAACCATAAATAAACAATTATCATTAATTTTAGTATATAAACCTCCACCTACAGTCCCTGGATTAACTGTTACATTTTCTCTAAATGTATTATTGTTTCCAATAACTAAAAAACTTTTCTCCCCTTTATATTTCAAATCCTGAGGTGAGCTCCCTATAGAAGAAAATGGATAAAATAAATTATTTTTTCCTATTTTTGTATTACCTGATAAAGCTACATGTGAGTGTAGTACACAATCTGCGCCTATTTCAACATTATCACTTATTACACAATATGGGCCAATTTCAACCGAAGAATGGATTTTTGCTTTATTTGAAACATAACTAAAATTCATTAGTTTTCTTTATTAAATTTTTAGAAATTTAGTATATTTTTTTTATTTCAAACTATTTCTTTCCTATTGTAATCATGGCAGTAAATTCTGTTTGTGCAACTATTATATTTTCATAAAAAGCTGTACCTTGAAATTTATATACATCTCTAACTTTATTTAAAAAACTTACTTCAAAATGAATATTTTGATTTGGCAAAATAGGTTTTCTGAATCTTGCTCTATTTACACTCATAAACAATACAGATTTATCTTTTTCATCTTTAAATTGATGTGAAACAACAATACCTGCTGTTTGAGCCATTGCCTCAACTATAATCACTCCAGGAACAATTGGGTTATTTGGAAAGTGTCCTTGAAAAAAATATTCATTTTCAGAAAAATATCTTTCTGAAATACCTTTTTTGCCCTCTTCAATAATTTGACATTTATCAACAAATAAAAAGGGATTTCGATGTGGAATCAAATCTTTAATTTCTTCTTGGTTAATTATCATTATTTTTATTTACTTTAATAATATTTTTTTTCCATTTTTTTATGTCTATTGCTGGAAAACCAGCTACAACTTGGTTACTTTCAATATTTTTAGTAACGCCACTTTTGGCTGCTATCGTTACATTGTCACCAATTAACAAATGACCTGATATACCTGCTTGACCTCCTATTTTAACATTATTACCTATTACTGTACTACCGGCAATTCCAACTTGAGCAGCAACAACAGCATGTTTTCCAATTCTAACATTATGAGCTATTTGTATAAGGTTATCTAAATTACAATTATCAGAAATTATTGTTGAATCTAAAACAGCTCTGTCTATTGTAGTATTAGCGCCAATATAACAGTTTTGACCAATAACAACATTTCCAAAGTGTTGAATTCTTTTTTTAGTATTTATTTCAAATCCGAAACCTTCACTTCCTATAACTACTCCAGATTTTATTACTGAATTGTCACCAATTATACAGTTTGAAATTGAAGAATTAGAAGCAATTGATACATTTTCTCCAATTGTCACATTTGGCCCAATTGTACAATTTGATTGTATAATAACATTTTTATTAATTTGAGACTTTGCATAAATATTAGAAAAATCATCAATTTGAACTCCATCCTCAATTTGAACATTTTTATCTAACTTCACATGTTTAGAAATAACAGCATTAGAATTTATTTTTTTGTAAAAAAGATTACTTAGATATGCAAATGCAAGATATGGATCTTCTACAGTAATATATTTAATATTTTTTGGTATAGAAGAAACTAA
>CACJTT010000052.1 GCA_902596365.1 uncultured Alphaproteobacteria bacterium | reverse complement strand
GTTTATTATTAATGGCTAAAGTAAAAACAGTTTATGAAAAATGTGATGTCCTCGTAGTAGGTGGGGGAATGGCAGGAACTGGAGCTGCATTTGAAGCAAGACATTGGGGTAGAGATTTAAAAATAATTTGTGTAGAAAAAGCTAACATTGATAGAAGTGGTGCTGTTGCACAAGGTTTGTATGCGATCAACTGTTATATGGGTATGCAGTGGGATGAGAATCAACCAGAGGATCATGTTCGTTATGCTAGAAATGATTTAATGGGAATAGTTCGTGAAGATCTTGGTTACGATATGGCACGTCATGTCGACTCTACTGTTCATATGTTTGATGAATGGGGCTTACCAATGATGCGTAATGAAAAAACAGGACGCTATTTAAGAGAAGGTAAGTGGCAAATTATGATCCATGGAGAAAGTTATAAGCCTATCGTAGCAGAAGCAGCAAAAAAATCAGCGGATAAAATTTATAACAGAATAATGATTACGCACCTTCTAATGGATGAAAGTAAAGAAAACAGGGTTGGTGGTGCTGTTGGTTTTAATATGCGTACTGGAAACTTCCATGTCTTTAGAGCTAAAGCGGTAATAGTTGCTGCTGGTGGTGCATCACATATTTTTAAACCACGTGCAGTCGGTGAAGGTATGGGAAGAACATGGTATGCGCCATGGAGTAATGGATCGGCTTATGCTTTACCTATTGCCGTTGGAGCAAAAATGACTCAAATGGAAAATAGAATTGTTTTAACAAGATTTAAAGATGGATATGGTCCAGTTGGTGCTTATTTCCTTCATCTGAAGACGTATACTCAAAATGCTAATGGCGAAAATTATGAGAAAAAATGGTATGATAAAACTAAGGAGTTGGTTGGTGAATACATCGATCACGTACCAGTACCTACATGTTTACGAAATCATGCTTTTATTGAAGAGGTTAAAGCTGGAGGTGGACCAATACATATGGTTACTACAGAAGCCTTTCAAGATCCGCACTTAGAAACTGTTGGTTGGGAAAATTTCCTAGGCATGACTGTTGGTCAAGCAGTGGTTTGGGCATCTCAAGATATTGATCCAAAGTATACTAATCCTGAATTAACTACCTCTGAACCTTATGTTATGGGATCACATGCAACATGCTCGGGAGCATGGGTAAGTGGGCCTGAAGATTTATCTCCTCCAGAATATTTTTGGGGATACAACAGAATGCTTACTGTCGATGGACTTTTTGGGGCAGGTGATACTGTTGGAGGAAGTGCACATAAATTTTCTTCGGGATCTTTTACAGAAGGTCGCTTAGCTGCGAAAGCAGCAGTCAAGTATATTGAAGATCTTGGTGATGAAGAAATTGAAGTTAATGACGAACAGTGTAATAATTTTAAAGAAATTATTTATAAACCTCTAGAAAATTATCAAGTAGGAAGAAATGAAATAACAGGAGGTACAGTATCTCCAAGTTATATTTTACCAATACAAGGACTTCAACGTCTTCAAAAAATAATGGATGAATATGTTGGCGGTGTTGGTGTTAATTATATGACGAATGATAATTTGCTTAAAAGAGGAATTGAACTCCTAGGCATCCTGCAAGAAGATCTTGAGAATGTTGGAGCTGAAGACTATCATCAACTTATGCGTGCTTGGGAATTAAAGCATCGTGCCCTAACTTCTCAATGTGTTGCTGAACATACGCTTTTCCGTGAAGAAACAAGATGGCCTGGATATTATTATCGAGGTGATCATATGAAATTGGATGATGAAAATTGGCATTGCTTAACAGTATCTAGAAGAGATCCTAAAACAGGTAAATTTACAATGGAGAAAGCACCTCTTTATCATATCGTAGATGAAAAAGAAGAAAATGAATCTGCTTGAAAAATCCGATCAAGAAATTCTAGATATAGCAAATCCTCTATGGGATAATCTTGTAAATAGCTCAAATAAAAAAGATTATTTTGAATTTGTAAAAGATTTTTCTGCCAAAATGCTATTTGGTGCCAATGAAGTAGAAATTGGTAAGCAATGGTCTAATAATAAATTACTTACTAGTTTAGATGAAAATAAAATTTTTTTAGGATGT
>CACJTT010000051.1 GCA_902596365.1 uncultured Alphaproteobacteria bacterium | reverse complement strand
TTTTAGATCGTCTTCATCTAAGTAATTTAATTCATATCGCTAGTTCTGACGAATATGGAATGGAAGCATCAATAAACTCTAAAAATCATAATGGTTATCCTTATAATTCTTATGCATTTTCAAAACTTCTTTATTCTAATTTATTTTATATGCAATTTTATAAATCAAAAACAAACTTGATAATTTTGAAACTTTTTCTTGTTTATGGTCCTGGTCAAAAATTTAATCGACTGATTCCAATTATCATCAAATCCATAATTAATAAAAATAAAATCAAGACAACTAAAGGCCTTCAAAATAGAGATTTTTGTTACATTGATGATGTAACGAATGCTATTATAAAATGTATAAATATAAATAAAAAATTTTCATCACCTTTAATTATGGATATTGGATCAGGAAAATCTATTCAAATAAGCAGTGTTATAAGTAAAATATTTAAAGAATTTAAAATTAAACAATCAAAAGTAATATCAAAAAATTTTAATAAACTAGAGCGTAAAGATCTTGTTGCCGATATTTCAAAAGCAAAAAAATATTTAAATTGGAAGCCAGAAGTTAAATTTATAAATGGATTAAAAAAAACAATAAATTATTATATTAATAACATATGATAACATTCATAATTAAAATAAACTATGCATTCTAATGAGCTGATAATCCCTGATAGTATAATAAATATAGTAAAATATTTTTTTAAAACTGTATTAGAATTTTTAATTAAATTTAATTTTTGACTGGAAATAATTAATTGAAATTCAGAAAAATTTTATTTAGGTAAAAAAAAGATGAAAAATGAAGATTGTTTAATAAGTGTCATTATAAATACTTATAATGGGTCAGACTTTATATCAAAATCAACAAAATCGGTATTAAGTCAAGATTATAAAAATATTGAAATTATTATCTGGGATAATGCCTCAACAGATAATACAAATAAAATAGTAAGTAATTTTCAAGATACTAGAGTTAAATATATTTATAATAGTAATTACAGAAAACTTTATGATGCAAGAAATGAAGCAATTAAGCAAACTAAAGGACATTATATCTGTTTTTTAGATGTTGATGACTCGTGGAGAGTAAATAAATTAAGTCTTCAATTAAATAAAATGATTGATACTGATTCTGATATATCATTTACTGAAATATATGAAAAAAACGAACACAATACTATATTGAAATCAATACCTGAAAATTATTTAGATAAACTAACTGATAATTTGTTAAAAAAAAATAAATTTGCTATTTCTAGCGTTATGATAAAAAAAAATATTCTAACTGATCATAGTTATTCTTTTAACAGTGACTATAATATCATCGGAGATTTTGATATGTGGTTTAGATTGTCATTAGATAAAGTAAAATTTTGTATAATTTATGAACCTCTAGTTACTAGATTAATTCATAATAAAAATGAGTCTAAAATTAAAATTAAATTATTTATAAGAGAATTAGATTTATTTTTACAAAGAAATAAGAAAAGTAAAATTAATTTAACTAATTTACAAAATCTACTGATAGATATGACTATTTTGAATTTGAAAAAATTAAATATTTTTTTATTTATTAAATTATTATTTTCTAATTTTAACAAACTAACCTTAATTCATTTTCTAAGAAAATTTTATGATTAAATTTGGTATAACCGATATAAACGCTTTAAAAAAAATTAATATTAATAAGGCTTCAAGAAAAAGAATATCTATTTTGTTATATAAAATAGTTAATAAAAGAAAAAATTTAAGTAAATTTAAAGATATAATTTTGTTAAATTTCTCAGATTCAAATGGAGTATATAAAAGAACTTATGATAATAGATTTAAAGAATTCAACGAAAAATTGATAAGTTTATTAAAAAAAAATAAATTTAATGATCATTTTTCCATACATGATGCTGCAATAAGTGATGGAAGAACTTCATTAAATTTTTATAACTTAATACAAAAATCATTTATTGTTAATAATTATCACTGTTCTGACTTATATGAGGAATTATTTTATATTAAATTTAATAAATTTAACACAGTAGTTTTCAATCATTCAAACAAAATATACGAGGTTACCTTTTTTTGTTTTGTTTTTAATTTCTTTAAAAAGGAAAGCTTATTATACTAT
>CACJTT010000050.1 GCA_902596365.1 uncultured Alphaproteobacteria bacterium | reverse complement strand
TATACCTCTGTATCCAGATGAACATTTTTATATTTTAAGTGAGCCAATTAAAGAAATTGATAGATCATTACCTGTACTAAGAGATTACAATAATTGTTTATATTTAAAAGAAGACGCTGGCAAATTATTAGTTGGTGTGTTTGAGCCAAATGCAAAACCTGCTTTTACAAATAATCATAGAGTTCCCGAAGATTTTTCTTTTGGTGAGCTGCCTGAGGATTTTGATCATTTTGAACCATATTTAATAAATGCGATGAACCGTATACCTAGTCTTGAAAAATCAGGAATAAGAAAATTTTTTAATGGACCAGAGTCATTTACTCCAGATACTAATTATTTATTGGGAGAAACACCTGAGGTTAAAAATTTATATATATGCGGAGGTTTCAATAGTATTGGAATAGTTAGTTCTGGTGGCGCAGGTAAGATTACAGCAGAGTGGATGATTAATGGTGAGATATATGAAGATGTTTTCTCTCTTGATATTTCTAGATTTGAAAAATTTCACTCTGATTTAGAATTTATTACAGAAAGAGTAACTGAAACTCTTGGTAATTTGTATGCAATGCATTGGCCGTATAAACAACATACTACTTCAAGGAATATAAATTTGTTACCTTATCATAATCAATTAAAGAGCAAAGGGGCATGTTTTGGTCAATCTGCAGCATATGAAAGACCAATGTGGTATGCATTAAATGGTAAGGATAGTAATTATAAATATAGTTATGGATATCAGAATTGGTATGAGTCAGCAAAATATGAAACAATAAATGCAAGAGAGAATGCAGCATTATTCGAGTTATCTCCATTTGCAAAGTTTGAACTAAGTGGGGAAAAAACGCATTCTTCTCTGCAATATATTTGTGCAAATAATATTAAAAATGAAATAGGTGCAATAACTTATACTCAAATGCTTAATTCAAAGGGTGGAATTGAAGCTGACTTGACTGTAACTTGTGTAGACAAGAATAAATTTAGAATAGTTACAGGCTCAGGTGTTAGAGTGCATGATAAAAAACATATCTTAAAACATTTAGATAAATCTATTAAATTTAGAGACGTAACAGATGATTTTGCATGCCTTGGAATATTTGGTCCTAAAAGTAGAGATTTAGTTTCAAAAATATTTGGTGATCATTTTTCTAACAATGAATTTAAATTTGGTACTGGAAAAAATATTATTTTTAATGATATTGAGATGTGGTTTCAAAGAATATCCTATGTTGGTGAATTAGGTTGGGAGATTTACATACCAATAGAAAAATCAAAACAAATTTATGAATTAATAGTAAGTGTAGAAAAAGAATTTGATCTAGTTCATGCTGGAGCACACTCTATGGATATCTTGAGAATGGAAAAAGGTTATTTGCACTGGGGACATGATATTTCACCAGCAGAAAATCCTTTTGAGGCTAAACTTGGATTTGCGGTCAAATTAAATAAAAAAGAAAATTTTATTGGTAAAGATTATTTAATAAAACAAAAAAACATAACCAAAAAAATATTAATAATGTGTACAATAAATAATTCCAAACCTGGGAACCCACTTGTATTACACGATGAGCCAATTTTTTATGGTAATAAAATAGTTGGAGAGACTACTTCTGGAAATTATTCGTTTAAATATGATAAAAACTTAGTATTTGGCTATTTGACAGAAAAAATAGATTTTGAAAAAAATAATGAAAAGTTAGAAATAGAGATAGCAAAAAAAAGATATAGACTGAGTATATTAAAAGAGCCACTTCATGACCCTCGAAATCTTTTTACAAAAGTTTAAAGAAAAATGTTGGAGAACTTTTTCTTATACATCAATTTTATTAATGAAAACTTAGAAAATAATTATTTAATTTTTTTTTCCATTTACCTTTTTTCTTTAATTGTTTTTTTTAGCTTTTCTTTACCTGGAGGTCCATTACTTTTAATTGCAAGTGGATTTTTTTTTGGCATTTATATTGGTTTCTTAATAAATATTTTTTCAATTTTACTTGGAAGTTATTTTTTTGTATTTTTTGCTAAGAGTTTTTTTAATAATTTTTTCGATACACTATATGTAAAATTTTCAAACAAATTAAATAAATTAATTAAAAAATCTAGCTATGAATACCTTATAATTTTTAGATTAATTCAAGGAAATCCTCTTTTTATTCAAAACTTATGTTTATCGTTTCTCAATATTTCTAAAACTAAATTTATACTGACCTCGTTTGTTGGTTTTAGTCCAGTAATTATTATA
>CACJTT010000049.1 GCA_902596365.1 uncultured Alphaproteobacteria bacterium | reverse complement strand
GCTTTTTAGATATTTCGAAAGAATTAAATTTAGATGTCATTATTGAAACACATGATGAAGAAGAGATTAAAAGAGCAATGAAATTAGACTACCCAATAATTGGTATTAACAATAGGAATTTAAAAAATCTTAAGACTGATGTTAAGAACTCAGCAAATCTATTTAAAAGTATTACAAAAGATTATACTGTGATTGCTGAAAGTGGTATCAGATCTTTATCTGATATTGAAATGTACAATGAACTTGGTATATTTAATTTTCTAATTGGAGAGTCAATTTTAAGATCAAATAATTATGATGCCTATATTAAAAATTTATTAAATAATGGTTAGTCATTTAGATAAAAAAAATAATCCAATAATGGTTGATGTTGGAGGTAAAGATATTACTCATAGAACTGCAGAGGCAGAAGGTGAAATAGTTTTTGATAAGATCACTTTTAAAAAAATTGAAAAATTAAAATCAAAAAAAGGTAGTATAAAAAATATTGCAATTGTAGCAG
The DNA here is from genome assembly GCA_902596365.1 of uncultured Alphaproteobacteria bacterium. GTDB lineage: Bacteria > Pseudomonadota > Alphaproteobacteria > HIMB59 > CACPNW01. The sequence continues at coordinate 1,975 of CACJTT010000049.1, read as the reverse complement.
GAATAATGGGAGCAAAAGAAACTTCAAAGTTAATACCACTCTGCCATAATATCCCTATCGACTCAGTTAAAATCAAAATAACAAAAAATGCCAAAAAAAATACATTAATTGTAAATTCTAAAATTAAAACTAGTGCTAAAACAGGAGTTGAAGTTGAGGCATTAACTGCAGTAACTGTGAGCTGTTTAACGATTTATGATATGTGCAAGTATTTAAATAAGTCTATAAAAATAAAAAATATTAAATTAATTGCAAAAAAGGGTGGAAAATCAGGAAATTTTCAAGCTTAATTTAAAATAAAAAAAAAGGTTGTTTTTAAGTAAAAGAGAACATATATAGAACATAAATGCTTACTAAAAAACAAAAAGAGTTATTTGTTTATTTAAATAACTATATTTCATCCAATGACATATCACCGTCATTTGAAGAGATGAAAAATGCAGTTAACCTTAAATCTAAATCAGGAATTCATAGACTAATCACTAGTTTAGAGCAACGAGGATATATTAAACGTCTAAAACATAAAGCAAGAGCAATGGAAATTACTAAAGATCTTCCTAATAAAAATGTTAAATCTATAAATTCCTTTAATGAAGAAAGTTATCTAAATATTCCACTTGTTGGAGCAATTGCTGCAGGTGAAGCAATAGAGGCAATAAATTCATCAGATTCAATGATTTCTATTCCCAGATCTCTTATAAGCAAAAATTCAACCTATTTTGGATTAAAGGTTAAAGGCCTTTCCATGATAGATGAAGGTATTTTTGATGGTGATATAGCAATTATAAAAAAAACAAATTCAGCAGAAAATGGTAAAATAGCTGCTGTACTTACATTAGATAACGAGATAACATTAAAAAAAGTAAAAATGACTAATCAAAAAATATATTTGATACCTGCTAATAAAGCGTATCAAATTAAAGAACACAGTCTTGGAGATGTACAAATTCAAGGCACTTTATCTGGCATTATAAGAAAATATAATTAATAGTCATCTTACAAATGACTGGATATATTACTAGGTTTGCACCATCTCCAACTGGCAACCTTCATATTGGAAGCGCCAGAACTGCTCTTATAAATTTTATTTTTAAATCCCAACACCCAGAATCTAAATTATACTTGCGAATTGAAGATACAGATAAAAAAAGATCAAATGAAGAATTCAAAAATAATATTATAAACGGTCTTAAGTGGTTAGGGATAAATTGGGATAATGAACCACAAATTCAGTCACAAAATATTCATAGGCATTTAAAAATAGCTAATGAATTATTAAAAAATGAAAATGCCTACAAATGTGTCTGCTCAGAAGATGAGCTAGCAAATAGAAGGAAAAAAATTAACTCAGGAGAAATTAATTCAAAAAAAATATGTATTACATGTGAAAAAAACAAAGATGTTCAATCCCTTGAATCAGGTTTTGTAATTAGAATTAAAATTCCAACTGAAGGTAGTGAAATTCTAGATGATGTAATTCAAGGACGTGTAGAGGTTAAAAATAATGAAATTGATGACTTTGTTTTAGTGCGAAAAGATAACACACCAACATATATGCTATCTGTAGTAGTAGATGATCATGATTTAGGAGTAAATTATATCATAAGAGGTGACGATCATTTAAATAATTATTTTCGACAAAAATTTATTTACAAACATATGGATTGGGAAACTCCAAAATATGCACATATACCTCTAATACATGGAGAGGATGGGAATAAATTATCAAAAAGACATGGCGCAGTAAATTTAACAGATTTAAAAAACAAGGGTTATTTACCTAATGCGATAATTAATAATTTAATTTTACTTGGATGGTCTCCAAAAAATCATGAAGATGAAATTATACAACTGCAAAATATTATTTCTAAATTTCAAATTGATAATTTATCAAAATCTGCAAGTATTTTTAGCTACAAAAAACTTAATTACTTTAATAATTATTATTTAAGGCTTGAATCAAATTTAAATTTAT
>CACJTT010000048.1 GCA_902596365.1 uncultured Alphaproteobacteria bacterium | reverse complement strand
TTAGCAGGAAAAATTTCAAAAAAATTTAATTCTTAAGGTAAATTTGCAAACTTATTTTTAAGTAGTTGAAAAAACTTTTTATCATCAGCTTTGTCCATTACAAAACAATTTGGCTTTCTTTTCGTCACTTTAAGCCAATCTACAACTGTCTCACCTCTTGTCAGTTCAGAGTCTTCTTCAACTGTAACGTTAACTAATTTTCCTGAAAATATACTGGGATCTAATAAATATGCTATAACACACGGATCATGAAGAGGTGTATCTTCTGTTTCATATAATTCTTTATGGAAAATTGTATAAAATTCCATTAGCTCACTAAAAAATTTAGAACTTTTATTATTATTTTCTTCCATATAATTCATAATATTTCTATTTACATTAACTTGATGAGTTACATCTAAACCCATCATAGTCATTGGAATTTCTGAGCCTAAAACTATGTTTGCAGCATGAGGATCAACAAATATATTAAATTCTGCAGATGGAGTTGTATTGCCTAAACACATTGCTGCACCACCCATAAAAACTATTTCTTTTATATTTTTCTTTATTGATGGATCTTTTTGAAAACTTAAAGCAATATTAGTCAAAGGTCCCGTGGGGCATAAATAAATTTGATCATTAGAAGTGTTACAAGTTTCTATAATAAAATCAATGGCATCTTGTTCCTGAACTTTATAATTAGAACTAACTTCAATAGGATCGCCCTTTTTATCTAAACCAGTTTTGCCATGTACGTATTCAGCTGTGAACAAATCATAATGAATTGGTTTTTTTGCTCCAGAAAATACTTTTAAATCAGTTCTTTCAATTAAAGTGCAAACTTTCAGAGCATTATTAACGGTATTATCTAAACCCACATTACCACCAACACAAGTTATGCCTAGAATTTCAATTTCTTTAGAGGCTGCTGCAAGCATAATCGCTACTGCATCATCATGACCAGGATCACAGTCTAATATTATTTTTTTAGGCATTTTTGAAGCCAGATAATTTCAGGTTTGGTCTCTGGAGCCAATTATAATCTAAATACTTTGTCTTACCGTCTATAACATGCAAAGTATAAGCATGTCTTGAATTTGGACTTTTATTTTCACAAGAATAATGTGGTAGTCTACCATGAAGTAAAACAAGACTCCCTTTTTTTACTTCAACAAAGGTGTCAGTTTCTGGAAATGGCTCATTAGATAGATCCTCCATTTTCATTTTATTGTTTTCTCTTTTAAATAATTTGCGTAATGGTCCTTTATGACCTCCACTCGCAACTTGCAAACAACCATTTTCTCTGTTTGCATCTTCTAAAGCAAACCAAAAACCAACAGTGCTCTCAGGCTCAGTTATTAAAAATGTAGAATCCTGATGACATACTACTTCGCCTCCTATTTTTGGTTGTTTAAAAATGTACATTGATTGTAATAAAAGTGGATCTTTAAATCCTATAGCTTTTGCAATATTATCTAGATCTTCAGTTTTTGAAAAATTTATAAATTTTTCATCTAGATCATGCAATGCATGACCTATTTTATTTACGATGTATTGCTTATTTGTTTTTATATTATTTTCACTAAGATTTGCCTTTTCTTCAAAAAAGAAACGGATTTTATCACCTGACTCTAAAAAATAATTATCATCGTTATGAGTTTGACTAATAGTATCAAATACAGACTGTTGATTATTAAAATCCTGTTGTTCAATTAGTTCTTTTGACCTTCTAATCAATTCGTCACATTCTTCATTTGTTTTGAAATTTTCAATTATTAAATATCCATTATCTTTCCAAAAATTAAGCATGTTATCAGTCATAGGTAAATCTGTTTTATCAAACAACATAATTAAACACCTATAAACTTAGTTAATAAAGGAATGCCTATTTTTATAAATTGAAGTAATTGAGGTAAAATAAATCTACCTGAAGTTGCTATTAAAATTAATAAGCCTAAAACCAAAATAGAAATTATGATTAATCTGAAATTTTTTGGGCTTATGTTCTTTGTTTTTGAAGATCTCGATCTTAGAATAATTAAAATTACCACTATTACTAAAATAACTATTATGAATTTGATCATTTTTTCATACTTATATAAATTAAAATATTATAATATCTTAATAAAGCTATAGATATTTAAATAAATTAAGCTACAAATTAATAATGATAAGAAAAAGCCTAATTGCTATATCAATTTTTTCTTTATTATACGGATTGGTGTTTTTATTAACACCAAATTTTTTTGCTGAAATGACTAGAGCAGATAAAACCAATATAGCTTGGTTAAGAAATATTGGTGCTGCAATTTCAGGAGTTTTATTTGTTGGTTTACTTTTTGTTTATAAATCTCCAAAAAAAAATTATGATTTATTTATGGTAATTACAATCACTTCAGTTTTACAAACTTTGGCTTTAATTTTTTCTAGGTTTTTCAACGAATTTTCAGCTCAAAAAACTGCAATTATAGATTTAACTATATATTCTGCCATTTTTGTTAG
>CACJTT010000047.1 GCA_902596365.1 uncultured Alphaproteobacteria bacterium | reverse complement strand
ATAGATCCTGCTGAAGATGAAAAGATAATTCAAGTTTTAAAAAAAAACAAACTTAAGCTTGAATACATATTGATTACCCATCATCATAATGATCATACTTCTGGGGTTTTGGGTTTATTAAAAGAATATCCGGATGCACAAATATACTCTCCTTCTGAATTATTTTCTCTTACAATTAATAAAATAACTGATGGGGATAAAATTAACACATCATTAAATGAGTTCCAAGTTTTTTCAACTCCAGGACATACCCTTGATCATGTTGTGTTATGTGATACAAAAAATAAGCTGTTATTTGTAGGTGATGTTCTTTTTCGCTTAGGTTGTGGACGTGTTTTTGAAGGCACAATTGAACAAATGCATAATTCTCTAAATAAAATTTTAAATTTGTCTGATGATATGACAGTTTATTGTGGACATGAATACACTTTAAATAACTTAAAATTTCTTGAACACCTATTTGTAAAAAATGATATTTTAACAAATACAAAAAAACAAATACTGAGAGATCTAAAATTAAAAAATAAATCTATTCCATTTATTCTTGGTGATGAAAAAAGATCAAATCCATTTTTAAATCCAGAATGTGAAATGGCATCTGAATTTAAAAAAAATAACAACTATTCAAATTTAGAGTTTTTTAGATACTTAAGAGAGAAAAAGGATAATTTTTAGCGATTTTTAGGCAAAAAATAACAGAATCTGAGTATTTTCATTTGACTATTAAATACCTTAGATATAAACGCCGTCCCATTGAAAGATCTTATGTTAGCAGTATTTAAAACAGGCGGTAAACAATATTCTGTAAAGGCAGGACAAATACTTAAAGTTGAGAAACTTGAAGGTAAAAAAGGTGATAGTATTTCCTTTAAAGATGTCCTTGCTGTTTCAGAAAATAGTCAAAATACCATCGGGGCTCCTCTTGTTGATGGGGCTATTGTAGAAGCTAAAATATTAGATCAAATTAGAGATAAAAAAATAATTGTCTTTAAAAAAAGAAAAAGACAAAATTATCGATCAACTCAAGGTCATAGGCAATATTTAACTATTCTTAAAATAGAGTCTATATCTATGGGTGGAAAAAAATCTGCATCAACTAAAAAAGAAACAGTAACTAGCAAATCGGTAAAAAAAGCAGTTCCAAAGAAAAAAGCAGCTCCAAAGAAAGCAGTTACAAAAAAAACAACTTCAAAAAAAACAGTTAAGAAAAAAACTACAACACCAAAGGAAGATAAATAATGGCTACAAAAAAAGCAGGTGGTAGTTCACGTAACGGTCGCGACTCGATAGGTCGTCGTTTAGGTGTAAAAAAGTTTGGTGGTGAAAAAGTTATTTCTGGAAATATAATTGTGCGTCAAAGAGGCACCAAGTTTCATCCAGGAAATAATGTTGGTATTGGTAAAGATCATACTATTTTCGCTACTAGTGATGGCAAAGTTGCATTTAAAAAAACGCGTGTTAGAACATACGTATCAGTAGTACCCGCATAATAAATAGAATATTAATTTCTATTCTCTCTTATGAAATTTCTTGATCAAGCTAAAATATATGTTGCTTCCGGTAAAGGTGGGAAGGGATGCGTTAGTTTTAGAAGAGAAAAATATATAGAATATGGAGGACCTAATGGTGGTGATGGAGGTAGAGGTGGTGACATTATTTTTATTACTGATCAAAACTTAAATACTCTTATAGACTTTCGCTATCAACAACATTTCAAAGCTGTGAAAGGTCAAGATGGCATGAGCAAAAATAAAACAGGCGCTAGTGGTGATGATATTATAATTAAAGTTCCACCTGGTACAGAAATTCACAATGAAGATAAAACTGTATTACTTGCAGAATTATTAGAAAATAATCAAAAACATATATTCCTTAGAGGAGGAAAAGGAGGGCTTGGTAATTCTCATTTTAAGTCTTCAACCAATCAAGCCCCAAGACAATTTACTAATGGAGAAGCTTTAGAAGAGCAGTGGATATGGCTATCTCTTAAACTTTTTGCAGACGTAGGAATAATTGGATTACCTAATGCTGGTAAATCAACTTTTTTATCAAAAATTTCTAATGCCCAACCCAAAGTGGCTGATTATCCTTTCACAACACTGCATCCTGTTCTTGGAGTAATTAAAAAATTTGATAAAGAAATAGTATTGGCAGACATACCCGGCTTAATTGAGGGCGCCCACGAAGGAAAAGGTCTTGGTGATAAATTTTTAGCGCATATAGAGCGATGCAAAATTCTTCTTCATCTTGTTGATAGCTCTGATCCTAATTGGAAAGAAAATTATTATGTTATTAGGAAAGAACTAGAAAAATATGGTCAAAATCTCTCACAAAAAGAAGAAGTGGTTGCATTTAGCAAAGAAGATCTTAATCCAGAAATGACAAATAAAGTTATCAAAGAAATGACAAAACTTAATAAAAATAAAAAATTCTCTATATCAAGTTTTAACAATAATGGGGTTGAGGATCTTACTAGTTATTTATTTACAAAATGTGAAATAGAAGATGATCAATAAATATAAAAAAATTGTTATTAAAATTGGATCATCTTCGATTGTAAATCCAATG
>CACJTT010000046.1 GCA_902596365.1 uncultured Alphaproteobacteria bacterium | reverse complement strand
ACCAATAGAGCAAATGACGGAAGAATATGATTTAATGGTAATTGACTATCCTCACGTTGGAGAAGTTTCTGCTAAAGGTCTGCTTCAGAATTTTGATCTTGCAAAATATAAAGATGATTTAGAATTATTAAAAAAACAATCAGTAGGTCTTTCTCATCAAAGTTATAATATAGATGGACATCAGTGGGCATTAGCCTTGGATGCCGCAACTCAAGTGTGTTGCTTTAGGAGTGATTTAATTACTTCACTTCCAAAATCTTGGGATGAACTTGTTGTGCTTGCAAAAAATAAACGAGTTATCTGGCCATTGAAACCAGTGCATGCAATTAGTAGTTTTTATAGTATCTACAATAACATAACTAATGATTTTGAACCAAAAAATAAAAATTTTGTTCAAAAAGATTTTGGAGCTCAAACATTAATAATGATGAAACATATATCAAGGCATTTAATAGATGAATGTTTTACTATGGACCCAATTAGGACTGCTGAAATATTATCTGAAACTGATGATTTTTTCTATTCACCTTATACATATGGTTTTTCTAACTATTCAAGAGCAGGATATAGAAAAAATTTATTAACATATGGAAATGTAATTGATTTATCTAGTAAAGGCCCGCATGGAACACATTTAGGAGGCACAGGAATTGCTATATCAAATAAAAGTAAGCAAAAAGAATTAGCTTTAGAATATAGTTATTGGATAGCTGGGTCAGATTGTCAGCAAACTATTTTTTATTTAAATGGTGGGCAGCCAGGAAACTCTGTTGCTTGGGAAAATAATGTTATAAATTTAGAGACTAATAATTTTTTTAAAAATACTAGATTAACACTTAATCAAGCATGGGTAAGACCTAGACATAATGGATATATGAAATTTCAAGGTGAAAGTGGAAATATTATAAATGAATATTTACAATCAAATCAGAGTGAAGTTAAAGTCATAGAAAAACTTAAATTGATGTATGCAGAAAGTTTTGAGGAATAACATGTCAAGACCACTTGAAGGATTAATAGTGCTAGAGTTTAGTCAATTTTTATCAGGACCATATGCTGGTCTTCGACTATCTGATCTTGGTGCAAGAGTTATAAAAATAGAAAGACCAGAGGTGGGAGATCTTTGTAGAACTTTATATATAAGTGATACAGATCTCGAGGGTGATAGTACATTGTTCCATGCAATTAACCGAAATAAAGAGAGTTTTTCTGCAAATTTAAAAGATGCTAATGATCTTGAGTTGGTTAAAAAATTAATTGCAAAGGCTGATATAATTACGCAAAATTTTAGACCAGGTGTAATTGAAAAAATAGGCCTTGATTATGAAAGCGTCAAAAAAATTAATCCTCAAATTGTGTATGGATCAATATCTGGTTATGGATCTGAGGGACCGTGGAAGCATTTACCGGGTCAAGATTTACTGGCTCAGTCAAGAACTGGCCTTGTCTGGTTGAATGGAAATGGTGGAGAAGCTCCAACTCCAATGGGTCTTGCTGTTGCTGATATGTTAGCAGGCCATTCTTTGGTTGAAGGTATCTTAGCTGGCGTCATAAAAAGATTTCGAACAAATGAAGGTTCTCACATTGAAACAAGCTTAGTCGAAGCATTGTTAGATTTTCAATTTGAAGTATTAACAACATATTTTAACGATGGACATAGAAAGCCTGTAAGAAGTAAATACAACAACGCTCATGCTTATTTATCTGCGCCTTATGGTATTTATAAAACAAGAGATAGTTATGTTGCTATTGCTATGACACCACTTCCTAGACTTGGTGAGCTTTTAGACTTAGAATTTTTAAAAAGTCTCCATGATCAAAAAACTTGGTTTACTAATAGGGATGAAATTAAGAAAAAAATTGGTGATTGGGTTATTGAACGATCAACTCAAGCTATTCTAGATATTCTTGAACCGGCTGATATATGGTGTGCAGAAGTTCTAGATTGGGAAAAAATGTTAAAACATGAAGGTTTTCAAGTTTTAGATATGACGCAAAGAATTAAAAGCTTAGATGGTTTGGATATAAAAACATTACGCTGCCCCATTAGGGTTGATGGAGAAATATACAAGTCAGAGTTAGCAGCTCCTAAAGTTGGTCAAGACAATGAAAAAATTATAAAAGAAATGCAGCTTAAATGAAAATTACAGATATAGAAATTCGTGCATGTCGTCACAATGATCCTGTGATGAAAGATTCTGAAATGCGTGATGGAAAAAAATCTGAATTAGAGTTTTTAGTTATTACTTTTAATACTGATGAGGGATTAAGCACATCAACTTTTGGTTTTGCAGGAAGAGGAGCGGCAATGGCTGGAGAAATTGCCAATAGTATTTTTAAACCATTTTTTATTGGACGGGATCCTTTGTATCGAGAGAAGCACTGGCATGAGTACCGAATGGCAGATAGATGGTGGAATCATGCACCTATATATAGTTATGGTCCTTTTGATATAAATTGCTGGGTTTTATCTTCATTGCAAGCTAATCAACCACTCTATAAATATTTAGGAGCGTATCGAGATCATGTACCTATTTATGGAAGCTCTCTTGTTTATAAGACTCCCGATAATTATGCTAAGGAGGCAAAGGAGTATAAAGACAAAGGCTTTAATGCTTACAAAATTCATCCACCCGGCAATTATGAATTAGATTTAGAAATTCACAAAGCTGTAAGGAAAGCTGTTGGCAATGATT
>CACJTT010000045.1 GCA_902596365.1 uncultured Alphaproteobacteria bacterium | reverse complement strand
TTTTTTACCATTAGGTATTTGATTTTTTTCTAAATCAATAAGAGAATTATCATTTAAAAGAACCATTCCAGTTTCTTTTGCTTTTTTTAACAATGAAGGAGTCCATGTAATTACTCCTGGATCATTTTCACCTAAAACTACAAACATTAATGCTTGTTGATCACTAACGTTTTGAAATCCTCTAAACATATTAGTAGGAAATGAAGCGACATCTCCTTTATGTAAAATGACCTCACCCTCTTTTCCATCTGGTCCCCAATAAAAACGCCACGAACCAGAAAAGATAATAAATACCTCAGCTGTTGTATGACTATGAAGCCCAGAACCATTCATCGGTGCAGCACTTACTGCCCCAATATTAAACCCATGTTCCTCAGCAATTTTTACATTTTGTTTAGAATCTTCACTTACGCCAGGTCCCACTAATGAGTAATTCAATCTATCTTGATGTCCTTTTAACTTACCCTCAACAAATGGAACTTTACTTGGTATTAACTCATTAAATCGTGCTAAACGTATTTCTAAATCTGTTGACATTTCTTTAAAATAATATTTTATTCATTTTTATTGAATAATATTCAAAATATTGAATAAATCAATTCAATATTACCTCAATATGTGAGTAACTAAATTGTAAAATATGACAAAAATTGAAAACTTTAAAACCGGTATCCCCACTGATAATGATGCTGAAATTATAAATATTGAACCTAATGAAAACTTAGAGAACAAAAAGAAAATTAGGATTTTTTTAAAAAATATTACTGAATCAAATCTAGAAAACTTAGAGCAAAATTTAAGAAATGCATATCATGAAAATGCAGAAGTGCGAGCATTTCATCCAATCAATGACTTAAAGGGTATAGATGAAATAAAAGAGAAATTATGGACACCTCTTTTAAAATCTTTTCCAGATTTAGAGAGAAGAGATAATTTAATAATGGGTGGAAGTTTTCAAAATAAAATTTTTGTTTCTATTATTTCTCACTTAACTGGCACATTCAAAAACTCATGGTTAAATGTACCCTCCCATAATAAAACAATTCATCTGAGAATTTGTGAGGCTCACGAAATTCAGGATCAAAAAATTATTCGCTCCCATATCCTAATTGACACATTAGATTTCATTCGTCAGGCAGGCTTCTGGCCAATAAATAAATCATTAGGTGCAGAAGGAATGTGGCCAGGTCCAATTACTGGTGATGGAACAACATTTGAAAATCATGATCAAGAATTATCAAAACTTTCAATGGATCAATCACTTACAATGCAGAGAAGTTTAAATATTAAACCAGAAACAGATCCTGGATCAACGCATGAATACATTAGAGATAAATTACTCAATCATCCCCAAAAAGAATACTGGCATCCTAAAATGATGTGGTACGGACCTTGCGGCATTGGTACAGCAAGAGGATTGGAAGGATTTGTTGATCATCATCAATTACCTTTTAGACTTACATTCAAAGAGAGAGATTACTGGAAAATTGGTCATTATATAGAAATAGCTGATGGTAATTATTCAATGACATCAGGCTGGCACAGTATTGAGTGTATACATGGTTCAAGTGAATGGCTTGGATATGAACCAACAAATAAGTCTGTAACAATGAGAGTTATGGATTTCTATTTACATCATGAAGGTTTGATACGAGAAAACTGGGTTCCGATAGATATAGCACATATCTTAAATCAAATAGGTATAGATGTATTTAAACTAATAAAAAAATAACAGATTGAATGGATGATAACAGATAATTATATATACATAAGAAAATAATTAAGAGAGAAAATGACAATTTCATACATAAAAAAAGCCAATAAAACCGCATCATCAGATGAAATTGAAACTAGACAGCGGGTTCAAGAAGTCCTGAATGAAATAGAGTCTAAAAAAGACGATGGTATTAAAGAAATCTCACGTAAGTTTGATAATTATGAAGGTGATGTAATTGTTTCTAAAGAAAAGATTGAACAAGTTATAAATTCATTAGATCAAAAAGTTAAAGATGATGTGCAATTCTCATATGATAGAGTAAGAAGTTTTGCAGAACATCAGTTAAAACACCTTAATAATGATTTTGAAGTTGAATTATCACCTGGTTTGTTTGCAGGTCAAAAATTAATTCCTGTTAATAGTGTTGGTTGTTATGTTCCTGGTGGTCGTTACAATAACATTGCATCTGCCGTGATGAGTATTACAACAGCAAAAGTTGCTGGGGTAAAAAATGTGATTGCTGCTAGTCCTCCAAAAGATGAAAATGGTGCCAATCCGATAATTATTTATACAGCAAATTTATGTGGTGCTGATGTCATTATGAATATTGGTGGTATTGGAGCTATTGGTGCTTTTGCTTATGGCTGTTTTGGTAATCCTGAAGTTGATATGATTGTTGGCCCAGGTAATCAGTATGTTGCTGAAGCAAAAAGAATTTTATACGGCAAAGTTGGTATTGATTTATTTGCAGGACCAACTGAAATTGGAATTATTGCTGATCACACAGCTGATAAAGAAATGATTGCTGTTGATTTGGTGGGACAGGCGGAACATGGGCCAAACTCCCCTGCCTGGTTATACTCCACTGATCAAAAATTATGTGACTATGTTATTCAAAGGGTACCTGAATTAATTGCTGCACTTCCTGAAACATCCAAAAATAATGCTGATGCAGCATGGCGAGATTATGGAGAAGTTATTCTATGTGATACGAATGAAGAGTTATGTGAGATTAGTGATCAATATGCACCGGAGCATTTAGAGGTACAAGCAGAAAATTTAGATTGGTGGCTTGAAAAATTAAAAAATTATGGATCGTTATTTTTAGGGGAAGAAACAACTGTTGCTTACGGGGATAAATGCTCTGGCACTAATCATATCCTTCCAACAAAAGGGGCAGCAAAATATACAGGTGGTTTGTTTGTTGGCAAGTTTATTAAAACAGTTACTTTCCAGCGTATGTCAAAAGAATCAAATAAAGAAGTTGGTGCAGCAGCTGCTAGAATTTCTCGGTTAGAAGGAATGGAAGCACACGCTAGAACAGGAGATGCTCGTTTACGAAAATACGGATTTCAAAACTAAATTATTTTTCTTCTAGCTCACCTTTCTTGCGCATTTCTTTCCTAATATTCGTTGCAGAAATTTTATGTATTTCTGTTCCTAAGTCATGTTCAGTAAATGTGTACCCAACACCCCTACCATAAGATATATCAATAATGTTAGGCACCTTAATCACTACATACTCTCTACCCTCTTCATATCCATGAGTTTTTAAACCTTCCATTATATTTTTTTTAAC
>CACJTT010000044.1 GCA_902596365.1 uncultured Alphaproteobacteria bacterium | reverse complement strand
GAATGTTGACGAAGTTATTAAAATATTAAACTACACTTGTTCTTCAAAAATTTAAAATAAATTTTATTATAATTTATTTTTTATGATGCAAAATTCTTCCAATGGTGTTCATTAATAACTGTGCAGCTAAAGTTGATGTAGAATTAGTTAAATCATAGTCAGGAGCAACTTCAACTAAATCAAGTCCAACTACAGAACCTTGTTTGATAATTCCATCAATTAATTCAAGTACTTCATAATAATAAAAACCTCCATGACTTGGTGTACCTGTTCCAGATGCAATTGAGGGATCAAAAGCATCTATATCAATAGTAAGATAATATCTTTTATTCTTAGGTATTTCATTTAAAATTTTATTAATTCCCATTTGACGCAAATGACGAACAGAAAAAATTTTTGACCCTTTTTCTCTTGCATCTATGTATCCATCCTTTGCTGTTGAAGAAACATTCCTAATTCCAATTTGTGTTAATCCCGAAACATATTTTTTTTCTGATGCTCTTCTCATAGGGTTGCCATGACCGTATCTAACTCCATGTCTTTCATCGACAAAATCTAAATGTGCATCTATTTGTATAACGTGAATAGGATCTTCATTTTCAAATGCATCAATACAAGGAATATTAATTGAGTGATCTCCACCCATTACTACTGGAATAGCTTTAGCGGATAAAATTTTCTGAACCCCAAATTTTATATTGGTATGACTTTTAATAGTATCTGTATGAATTATATCTGCATCACCTATGTCGACTATTTTTGTAGAATCTGATGGAAGATAAGTAATATCATCTTCAAAATCATATGCTCCTGCATGACCAAATGAAAATAGAGTTGATGCCTCCCTTATACCTCTTGGGCCCATTCTTGATCCAGTGCGAAACTGACTACCAAAGTCAAAAGGTGCTCCCATTACTGCAACATCAGCATTAATTGAGTCCCAATCACTTACATAGGGGTATTTTCCAAATGTACATATCCCAACAAAGGGTAGATTTAACCTACCTTGATCATAGTTATTTTCCATACTTAAGAATTTATAGCATTAATTATTAAAAAAAATAAATAACAATTACAATTAATGGATGAATTAGTGGTCGGGGAGAAAGGATTCGAACCTTCGACCCCCTGGTCCCAAACCAGGTGCGCTACCAGGCTGCGCTACTCCCCGAGAAATCTCGTTATATTCATAAAATTTTGAAAAACAATTAATTAGTTTGAATTTTTATATGATTATACATATAATATTTTTAGGGGTGCTTAAATGCTGAGATTTATACCCTTTTAACCTGATCTGGATAATGCCAGCGGAGGAAAAATGCATTACTTAATAATTATATTTTCAATTATATTTCTTAGTCATTCTGTTAAAGCAGAAAAACTAACAGTCTATACTTATGACTCATTTGTTTCTGAGTGGGGCCCTGGACCATTAATTGAAAAAACTTTTGAAGAAAAATACAGTATTGATTTAGAATTGATTGCAGTTGACAGTGCTGCAACACTTTTAAATAAAGTAATATTAGAGGGTTCAAATACAAAAGCTGATATTATTTTAGGTTTAGATATGAATTTATTTAATTCAGCTGAAAATTCTGAACTTTTTACAGCTCATAATTTGAATAATATTAATGAAAAGTTGAATTTACCAATAGAATGGAAAAGTGAAATATTTGTTCCTTATAATTATGGTTATTTCGCTTTTGTTTATAATAACAAAAAGTTAAAAAATCCTCCTAAGTCTATGGATGAACTTTTAAATATTACTGATGCAAGAATAGTAATTCAAGATCCAAGAACTTCTACACCAGGTTTAGGGCTTTTAACGTGGATGAAAATTCTTTATGGAGATAATGCTCAGGAGAATTGGTCAAAATTAAATAAAAAAATTATATCAGTCACTAAAGGTTGGACAGATGCATATTATAATTTTTTTATGTCTGGAGAAGCAGATATTGTTTTAAGTTATTCAACTTCACCTGCCGCTCATATAATGTTTGAAGAAAATTATGATATATCAGCATCTATATTTGAAGAAGGAAATTATCTTTCTGTTGAGTTTGCAGGTATATTAAAATCGTCAAAAAATAAAAAAATAGCTAATATTTTTTTAGATTTTATGCTCTCTGATGAATTTCAAAAAGTAATACCATCTACAAATATTATGTATCCTGTAACAAATATAAAACTTCCTAATGCATTTAATGAATTAGAAATACCAAAAGCATTACAATTAAATCCAAAAGAAATAAATAATTATAAAGATGAGTGGATAAATGAGTGGCTTAATGCTTCTTAAAAAATTTGTATAAAACTTATAATTACATTGTATTAAGTTTTTTTTTCTTAATACTGCTTTTTCCTTTCTTGGGTATTTTTTCTAAATTTAATTACGATTATGTTGAGATAAATGATTTTTTAAGAAACAACTATACAAAAAGAATTATTTTCTTTTCATTCTATCAAGCTTTTATATCTTCCTTAATAAGTTGTGCATTAGCAATTCCTTTTGCGCTATCTTTAAATCGTCATAAAAATTTAAAATTTGTTAGAATTATTGTTTCTTTATGTGGTTTTTCATTTGTAATTCCATCAATTTTAATTGTCTATGCAGTTATAAAAATTTTTGGATACAATGGATTTTTAAACACGTATTTTAATTTTTATAATTTTATATCTATAGATAGCATCTATGGCTTAAAAGGTATTCTCATTGCACATATTCTTCTTAATACACCATTTGCAACAAGATTATTTTTTCAAAACTTAAATAATATTCCAAATAAATACTATGAGATTTCTAGCTCATTAAATATTAGCACTATTGGAAATATTTTGAAATTAGAAATTCCTGTTATAAAACAAAATTTATTTGCAGTATTTTCAATAATTTTTTCGTTATGTTTTTTAAGTTTTGCAATTGTAATGGCACTTGGCGGCGGTCCTAGAAGTTCAACTTTGGAAGTTGCTATTTATCAATATGCTCTGTTTGATCTCAATTTTAATAAAGCAATTATTTTGAGTTTTATACAAATTATAATTTGTATTTTTTTTATTTCGATTGGTTTTTATAAATTTAGAGGTTCAAGTTTTTTTGAAATAGGAGATTTGACAAATAAACATCCTCATAAAGATTTAGTTTTTCTTAAATTAATAGACTTTAGTTTAATTTTTATATTTGTAATTTTTTTATTTTCTCCAATTTTTTTTATTTTTTTAGAAACTCTAAAAAGCAATTTTTCAAATATAATTTTAGACCATTATTTTATTGAAGCCTTTAAAAATTCAATAATAATTTCTTTTACTACTGGAATATTAGTTAGTTTTTTAGGATTTATAATTTCTGGTATTTTAGTTGTGAATCATAATAATACATTAGTTCAGCAAACATTATTTTTAC
>CACJTT010000043.1 GCA_902596365.1 uncultured Alphaproteobacteria bacterium | reverse complement strand
AATTTCATTTTAGATATTAAAAATAACATAAGCCAACAAATACTTGATGGCCTTTCATTAAATGAGATTGCTAATAATAATTCATTAGAAATAAAGAGCATCAAGAAAGTTGAAAGAGTTTTTGATACAAATCAAGATGATTTAATTATAAATGAAGTTGTAGCAAAAGCTTTTTCTTCAAATAAAGATTTTGTCAGCGATATTGAGGATATAAATGTTAATCAATCAATAATTATAAACGTCGAAAATATAGATTACGAGAAACCATATGAGTTAGAACAGGTATTTTCAAAGGTTTCTGAAGATTGGATAAAATCTATTAAAATTAAAGAGGTTGAGAGTTATATTGATAACTCAATTACTAATTTTAACTCCATAAAAGAAATATCAAAACATTTTAAAACAGAAACTACAAATATTGATTTAAAATTTGATAATATTGATTTCCCATCTACTTTTAAAACAACAGTTTTTGATAATGAGATAGATAAAGTTTATTTTAGCGTTTTTAATGATGATGTGTATGTTGCCAAAACAAATAAAGTCACATTTCCTGATGATGATATTAATAATCAAAATTTAGAATTAAGCTCTGAATTAAGAAGTTTTTTCGGAGCAGAGATCATTAAAAACAAAAATATCTCTACAAATGATAACTTAATTCAGGCGTTAATAAACCAATATTAATGAATGAGTTAAAAAAAAAATTTATAGATGGGCTAATTAACAATAAGCCCCAACTTTTAACTAAAAATTTAATTGCTGATATTGAAACACCAATATCTTCTCTACTTAAAATTAAAAAAAATCAAAACTACTCTTTTTTATTGGAATCAGTTGAAGGTGGAAGTCAAAGAGGTAGATACTCACTATTAGGCTGTGATCCTGATATTATTTGGAAAGTTGATAATAATTTAGCATCAATAAAATATAATTATGAAAATTATAATTATAAAATTTCCAATAAACCTATGGAGTCACTTAAAAATCTAATTGAGTTTTCAAAATTTGATAAAGGCAACATAGATGTGCCCTATCCTATACTTGTTGGATATTTGGGATATCCAATGATTAAATATATGGAAAAAATTTCATTAAAAAATATTGATAATATAAATATACCTGACTCTATTTTGATTAGACCAAAAATTGTTGCAGTTTTTGATAATATAAAAGATACAATTACTGTGATGACAGCCGTCTATCCAAATAAGAAAAAAAATTATGAAACTGATTTTATTCAAGCTGAAAATTTATTAGAATCAAAAGTAAATCAGCTTAAAGGAAATCTCGTTCAAGAACCTGTTAGTCAAATTAAATCAAATTTAAAATTTATATCCAATTATTCTAAAGAGGAGTATTTTTCTATTATTTCAAAAGCCAAAAAATACATAAAAGATGGTGATATTTTTCAAGTTGTCACTTCCCAAAGGTTTCAAACAGAATATGATCTCGAAGCTGTGAGTCTTTATAGATCATTAAGAAGGCTAAACCCATCACCATATTTAGTTAATTTAAACTTCAATGAAATTGGTCTTGTAGCTTCTAGCCCTGAATTATTAGTTCAATTAAGAAATAAAAAAATAACAATAAGACCTATAGCGGGCACAAGAAAAAGAGGTAAAAATGCAAATGAGGATATAAAATTATCAAAAGATTTATTAAAAGATGAAAAAGAACAAGCAGAACATTTAATGTTACTAGATCTAGGTAGAAATGATGTTGGTAGAGTTGCTCAGAATAATTCAGTAAAAGTTACTGAGAAAATGATTATAGAATATTATTCTCATGTTATGCATATTGTTTCAAATGTTGAAGGATTAATAGATGATAAATATGATGCAGTTGATGCACTTAAGGCTGGTTTCCCAGCAGGTACAGTATCTGGCGCACCAAAAATTCGTGCTATGGAGATAATTGAAGAACTTGAAAATCTTAATCGAAGTTTCTATGCGGGATGTATGGGATATTTTGACTCTAATGGAGACATGGATACATGTATTAGTTTAAGAAGTGGATTAGTAAAAAATGGAAAACTACATATTCAGGCTGGAGGAGGTGTAGTTTATGATTCTAAGCCAGAAGATGAGTATCAAGAAACAATAAATAAAGCTGGTGCATTGATGGCTGCAGCAGAAGATTCATACAAATATAATTAATGATTCTCCTAATAGATAATTATGATAGTTTTACTTATAATGTAAAGCATTATTTAAGTGAAGTAGGTGCAAAAGTTGAAACATATAGAAATGACAAAATATCTTTAAATGAAATTAATGACCTTCAACCTAAAGGGATTGTACTGTCTCCAGGCCCATGTACGCCAAATGAAGCAGGTATTTGTCTTAATCTGATTGAGAAATTTAAAAATCAATTTCCAATTCTGGGTATATGTTTAGGCCATCAATCTATAGGTCAGGCTTTTGGTGCGAATATTATTAAATGTGAAGAAATAATGCATGGTAAAATTGATAAAATGAATCATAATAACCATAAGATTTTTCAAAATATTGAAAATAATTTCTCAGCAACAAGATATCATTCTTTAGTTATAGACAGAAAGACTTTGTCATCTGAATTTATTATAACCGCAGAAACTGAAAAAAATATTATTATGGGAATTGCGCATTCAATCTTACCTATTTATGGATTTCAATTTCACCCAGAAAGCATTGGGACTGATATTGGTAAAAGTTTACTAAAAAATTTCCTAACATTGATTAATTATGGAAATTAAAAGCTTTAAAAATAAATTATTCACTCAGGAAGATTTAACATCAGATGAATCAATGCATCTTTTTGAATTAATTATGACTGGAAAACTAAGTGAGATTGATATTACAGCTATTTTGACTTTACTTAAAATCAAGGGTGAGACTAAAGATGAAATATTAGGAGCTACAAAAATAATGAGGTCAAAGTCTACTAAAATTTCTTGCTCTGTTGATACTGTTGATACTTGTGGTACCGGAGGAGATATGTCAGATACATTAAATATATCTACAGCCGCTTCTTTGGTTGCTGCAAGTTGTGGTATAAAAATTGCAAAACATGGTAATAAATCAGTAAGTTCAAAATCTGGTTCTGCAGACATGCTAGAAAATTTAGGTTACAGATTTTCAGACGATCCAAAAATTATCGAGGAGCAATTAAAAAGAAATAATTTTTGTTTTATGTTTGCTCAATACCATCATTCAGCAATGAAGTATGTAATCAATGTAAGAAAAACATTAGGAACAAGAACAATTTTTAATCTTTTGGGTCCACTAACAAACCCGGCAAATGCCAGAAATCAACTTTTGGGTGTATACGATAAAAAATGGCTTAATACTCATTGTGAAGTTCTAAAAGAGCTGGGATCAAATAATGTTATGGTCGTTCATGGAGTTGATGGTTTAGATGAAATAACACTTAGTCAAAACAC
>CACJTT010000042.1 GCA_902596365.1 uncultured Alphaproteobacteria bacterium | reverse complement strand
TTATACCATGGCGTTCTATTATTCTCATTGCTCCAATAAAAATATGTTGATGATTTTTTAGGACAAATTAAAAGTGTTTTTACCCCCATTGCCGCCGCTATATGAGCAGTAGAATTACTTACTGTAACAAAAACATCTAAATTTTTTAGTATACTCATTAAGTCATCAAGGTCATTGAATAGATTAACATTTTCAAAAGAATACATATTAAAATTTTTATTCTCTGTTTTTTTAATTTCCTCTTTAACCTCTCCATATTGGAGGTTAATAAATTGCCTATTCTTTTTTATAAGAGGCTTGAAATCTGATAAATTTAATGACTTTAACTTTCCATATACTGAAACAACACTTTTCCAAGAAAGACCGATTTTAAGATTTTTGTTTTTAAATATAAGATTATCTTTAATTTTTATAGTTTTGTTTTGGTCATCAATTAAGTAAGATTTACTTGAAAAATCTCTTTTATTTTTTCTAAAATAACCAGGTAAACTTCCAGCTAATATTATTGAGTCAAAGTTTTTTAGCCCTTCTTTGTTTTGTGAGTAAAAACCCTCAGGAACAAATTTATCACTTTTAAAAGACCTTTCAAAAATATTTATTAGTCTTTTATCTGTTTCAATTTTTATATTATTATTTAAGTTTATTAATTCTTTATACATAGAGCTGAATAATATTTCCTCACCTATACCTTGCTCTCTTACAACAAGGATTTTTTTATTAAGAATTGTTTCTTTTTCAGCTTTTACTGTTTGTCCAATAATAGATTTATTTTTAGATTTTAAAAATTTAGGCGTTCCTTTTCTTGATTCAAATAAAGACCAAGCTTTATCATATTGATTTTTATAAATGTATAAATAAAATAAACTTAAATCAAGAGACGGGTTCAAGGCTTTATTAATTATAGCCTTATCATAATATTTTTTTGCACTTTCAAAGTCTTTTGTCCTTGCGTATGCTATAGAAATGTTAGAAAAAATCTCAGTATTTTTAGGCTCATATATTAATGCTTTTTTATATGCTTTTATTGCAAATAGATTCTTGTCTTTTAAACTTAAGTAATTACCAATGTTTATTAGTGTTTTATTGAAATTTTTATTAATTTTATATGCTTTCTTGAAAAGAACATATGCTTTATCAAGATCCTCTAAATCAAAAAAAACCTTTCCTAAATTATTGTAACTATCAATATATTTAGGATTAGTTGTAATTGCTCTATCAAAAAGTTTTTTAGCTTTATCAATTAATTCATTTTTTAAATAAACTAATCCAAGAACGTTTAAGGCAAATGGATCATTGCTTTTGTTGTTAACAATTTTTTCTAAAATATTTTGTGCAATATCAATATTATTTTTTGTATATTCTATAAATCCAAGATCTCTCTGTGCTTCATAATGATTTTTGTCTATTTCTAGAAGTTTTTTTACAAATATTTCAGATTTATTAATATTGTTTTTTTTGAGATAAACAGAATATAAATTATGTAAGTATTCCGAAGAAGTCTTATTTTTTGAGATTAAAAATAATAATGCTTTTTCTGCCTCAATAAGCTTGTTTACCTGATTACACATTTTAGCATATAAAAATAGATAATCTAAATTTTCAGGATTATTTTTTATAATTTCTGTAACCTGCAAAAGGGCATTTGTAGTTTTACCATCATTAAAATCCTTAATAATAGATTTGATTTTACTATTTGAATTCATAAAAAAACCCAGTCTATCAAAGACTGGGTAATTGTTAAATTAATTTAAAAAAAATTATCTTCTTTGACCAAATAACCTAAGCAACATAATAAATAAGTTGATAAAGTCCAGGTACAAGGTCAACGCCCCCATGATCGCTTTTTTGCCACTTAGTGATTCAGAGTCAGCTGCATAATACATATTTTTTATTTTTTGAGTGTCATAAGCTGTAAGACCAACAAAGACTATTACCCCTATAATTGATATAGCAAAATACATTGCAGGGCTTTGCATAAATAGATTAACAATACTTGCTATAATTATACCAAATAATCCCATTATTAAAAAACCACCCATAGCAGTTAAATCTCTTTTTGTTGTATAGCCATATAAGCTCATTGCTCCAAATGTAGCTGAGCAGATAAAAAATACTCTTGTGATAGAGGCTCCAGTGTAAACTATAAAGATTGAAGCTAGTGATAAACCCATTAGGGTAGCAAAGACCCAAAAAGTTATCTGAGCTGCTGAAAGACTCATTTTATTTATACGAAAGCTTAAATAAAAAACCATTCCTAATGGAGCTAGCATCACTAGCCACTGCAATGGTGAATTAAACAAGGTATTACCAATTGATGTGATCCCAATAATTTGACCAAACTCATTTGTAACAATTGAAGCTTTGCCAAAAATATAGGCTACAAGACCAGTAATAAGCAGGCCCATTGTCATATAGTTGTAGACTTTAAGCATATAAGCTCTTAAGCCTTGATCAATGGCTGACTGATCTGCTGTTTTAGTAAATGTTCGTTGGTTAAAGTCTAAAGCCATAAATTCTCCTTTTATTAATTACTAATATCGCTATAAATTAGACAAATTCAAGGCATTTTTATTAATTATTTATGAAGTACAGAAAATTAGGGACAACCGACTTAGATGTAAGTGTAATATGTTTAGGCACCATGACTTGGGGTCAGCAAAATTCACAAAAAGAGGCATTTGACCAAATGAATTATTCAATTGAAAGGGGTGTTAATTTTTTTGATACTGCAGAACTTTATGCTGTTATGCCAAGAAAAGAAACTTATGGAAAAACAGAAGAAATAATTGGTAATTGGTTTTTAGAAAAAAAAAATAGAGATAAAGTTATTTTAGCTACAAAAATTGCATCAAAGTCTGATGGATTAGAATGGATAAGAAAAGGGTCTAAGCATTTAGGATTTGATAAAAAAAATTTAAATGAAGCAATCGACTCAAGTCTTAAAAGATTAAAAACTGATTACATTGATTTGTACCAATTGCATTGGCCTGAGAGAAAAGTACCTTTATTTGGTATGCTTGATTTTGAATATGATGCAAATGATAATGACTGGAATCCAATTGAAGAAGTTTTAGAAAATCTTCAGTCTTTTGTTAAGGCAGGAAAGATTAGATACGTAGGAGTATCAAACGAAACTCCTTGGGGTATGATGAAATTTTTAGAGGTAGCTAATGAAAAAAATTTACCAAGAATTATGTCCATTCAAAATGTTTATAGTCTTGTTAACAGAGTTTTTGATATTGCAAATTCTGAGGTCTCAATAAGAGAAAAATGTGGATTGCTAGCCTATTCACCTTTAGCTGGTGGAAGGTTAAGTGGAAAATACTTAAATAATAAACAACCAAAAAATGCCAGGTATACTTTATGGCCTAGACGTTTTTCAAGACATCACACTCATAGAGGAGAAATAGCAATAGATAAGTATGTAAATCTTGCAAAAAAGTACAATATTAAACCATCAACCTTTGCTAATGCATTTGTTAATGATCGCCCATTTGTAACAAGTAATATTATTGGCGCAACTTCATTGGATCAATTAAAAGATAACATTGATAGTATAGACATAACTCTTTCAAATGAAGTTATAGATGAAATTCAAA
>CACJTT010000041.1 GCA_902596365.1 uncultured Alphaproteobacteria bacterium | reverse complement strand
ACACCAGAAGGTGCTGTCGAAATGCTTCAAGACGCTGACTAAAAAATCTAAATAACTATGAGGTATTAAATACCTCATAGTTTTCTTATTTTATGAAGATTAAAAAAGATGAAGTTGTATGGCTGTTAATATTTATTGCACCTGCAATAATTTTATTTACTCTTTTTTTTATTTTACCACTTCTTTTTCTTTTTGTAACAAGCTTTACTAATTGGGATGGTATAAATGCAGAATTTGTTGGATTAGAAAACTACGTTAAATTATTTAATAAAAAAAGTTTTGTAAGAGCTATTACGAATAACTTATACTGGTGTATTACAGCAGCATTAATAACAGTACCATTAGCTCTGATAATTGCACTACTCTTAGCTCATAGATCTAGAGGTTGGAAGGTATTTAGAACTGTTCTGTTTATTCCCCAGGTTGTTTCATCAGCTGCTATAGCTATGCTTTGGGCGGCTATGTTTAACGCTGAATATGGTTTAGTAAATTTTTTGTTAGATTATATTGGATTCTCAGACTATAAAAACCACAATTGGCTTGGCAATGTAAGAACAGCAAACGCAGCATTAATTGGTTTTTCTTTGTGTTATGTTGGTTATTTTATGGTGATTATGCTTGCAAAGACTGCCAGTATTTCTGAAGATTATTATGATGCTGCGAATATAGATGGGGCAAGTCAATTTCAAAAGGATTTACATATTACTGCACCGTTAATAAAAAGCACTTTTTTTCTTTGTATTATTTTAGCAGTAATATTTAATTTGAGACAGTTTGAATATGTTTATCTTATGACTGCTGGTGGTCCTGCTAATAAAACTCAGGTACTTGTTGTTTATATCTGGAATGAGTTAACAGTTCAAAGACTGGGTCGTGGTAATGCTGCGGGAGTTATAATGATAGCTATAGGCGCTATTCTTTTACTATCCTTAAGAAAATTATTAAAAAGTGAAACCTACAATTAATATGCAAAAAGATTTATCTTCAAACTTTTATTTTATTTTTAAATGGGTAATTATCATATCTTTTGTATTTTATGCTGTATTTCCTTTTTTATGGTTGGTACTTGCTTCATTGAAAACAAACGCTGAATTACTTGATGATCCATTTAAGCTCCCAGCAGTCTTTCAGTTTAAAAATTATTCAAATGCTATTCAGGAAGCAGGATTAGGAAGATTAATAATAAACTCTTTAGTTATCAGTACTTGTGCAACTTTTTTAAATATTTTATTTTCATCAATGTGTGCATTTGCAATAGCTAGACATACTTTTTGGGGGAAGAATGTTTTATTTTTAATGATAACAGCAGGTATATTAGTTCCATTAAATGCACTTATAATTCCATATTTTGCAATTATTAATTTTTTAAATCTCTATGATACAAGATTGGGACTTATTTTAGTTTATTGTGCTGTTGGACTTCCTGTATCAACATTCATATTAACAGAGTTTTTTAAATCTATACCAAAAGAAATTGAAGAGGCATCATTCCTGGATGGATGTAATTTTGCCTCAAGATATTTTAAAATTATGCTCCCTCTTGCTCTACCAGGTTTAGCAACAGCAGGAACATTTCAATTTATTTTGTGTTGGAATGAATTTATATATGCAATGTTGTTAACTTCCTCAACAGATATTAGGACAATTCAATTTGGAATAAGCTACTTTACTAATCAATTTTTTTCAGACTATGTAGGAATGTTTGCAGCAGTTGTGATAAGCATTATTCCAAGTATTACAGTCTTTATTCTTTTTCAGGAAAGAGTTATAAATGGCTTAACTGCTGGATCAGTTAAAGGTTAGATATTTATATTGAAACAACCTAATATAATTAAAGTCATTTGTCATGATATTGGCAAACATCTTGGATGTTATGGAGTCAAGTCAGTTAGCACAGATGCAATTGATGCTCTTGCAAGAAATGGTATTTTATTTGAAAATTTTTTTGCTACAAGTCCTGGCTGTAGTCCTAGTAGAGCTGCAATAGCTACAGGTATGTATCCTCACAATACTGGCGTTTTAGGTTTGGCACATGCTCATTTTGGGTGGAGTCTTGATAAAAAAATTAAGCATATTGCTAGATATTTTTCGAGCAATAATTATAACTCAATACTTTTTGGACTCCAGCATGTAACTTATCACGAGGAAAAACTTGGATTTAATAAAATTTTTCCTGAAAGACCCGCTGATCATGTTATTAAAAATTTTAAAGATAATATAAACTCAAATTTATTTAAAAAACCTTTTTACGCAGAAGTTAATTTTTTTGAACCACATCGGCCTTTTGATTATGGCAATGTTAAGCCTTTTAGATCTAAAGGAGTATTTGTTCCAAAATACATTCCAAATAATCATCACAGCAGAAAAGAGTTTGCATCAATGCAGGGGGCAATAAAAAAAATGGATGAGTCAGTTGCAAAAATTATAAATATTTTAAAGGAAAAAAACCTTTATGAGAATACAATAATTATATTTACAACAGATCATGGAATACCTTTTCCAAGAGCAAAGGGAACTTTGTATGATGCTGGAATTGAAAGTAGTTTAATAATTTCTTATCCTATTTTAAAACTTAAAAATAAAAAACTTAAGGAATTAATTTCTAATATTGATATTTTACCAACGCTATTAGATTTTGCAAAAATTAAAATACCAAATACAATTCAGGGAAAAAGTTTTTATCCATTAATAATGAACAAAAAGTATATTGAAAATAAACAAATATTTTCAGAAAAAACTTATCATGATTTATTTGATCCAATACGATGTATAAGAAATAAAAATTATAAATTAATTATAAATTTTGACTCAGATAGAATAATAAGAGTACCAGGTGATGCGATGATGGGTGATACATATACTACAATGCTACATCAATTAATAAATGTAAGAGAACGTTACGAGCTTTATGATCTTAAAAAAGATAAATTTGAAAGAAAAAATTTAGCTCAAAACAAAAAATATAAAAAAGTAAGGTTAGATCTCTTGAAAAAAATTGCTAAGTGGATGAAGTCCACAAAGGATCCTTTGTTAGGCAATCATATAAAATCACCTTTTTTTATTGATACATTAAAAGAACTTAAATAATTATCTTAATATGAAAACTTTTAAAAATAATAAAATTTTCATAAAGTCCGCTGAGTATATTTATAGAGTTGAGCATTTAACACTTGAAGGATCTTGTTCAATGGATCATGGCCCTAAGAATGTTAAAATTGAAAATTTGTACGTAGATAAGTATCCAGTAACAAATAGACAATATTTATCTTTTGTTAAAACCACAGGCTACATCCCTCGTGATCCGCAAAGATTTTTAGCACATAAACCAAAAAAAAATAAATTTAATCATCCTGTAGTTTGTGTGTCTCAACATGATGCAATGCAATATGCAAAATGGGTTGGTGGCAGACTTCCAACTGATGAGGAATGGCAGTATATTGCATCAGGACCAGATTATTTAGAATGGCCTTGGGGAGAAAAGTTTGATGCATCAGTGTGTAATCATGATCATAATTCATTAACACCGGTAAACTCTCATAAAAAAGGAGTAAGTTGGTGTGGGTGTGAGGATATGAGTGGTAATGCCTGGGAGTGGACATCTGGAGTGTATGATGATGGAGAACATAAATTTGCTCTTTTGCGTGGAGGCAGTTTTTATTATGCCCATGATCATTGGCATGTCGGAGGAGGAGCTAGAAAAACAAATTTTCATTGGAAGCTTCAGATATTAAATGAGGGAATGAATAGAGCCTCAACGTTAGGTTTTCGGTGTGTATATGAAGCATAAAATTAAAAAAACAAAGAATAAAACAATTAGTTTTTCGTCAAAAGATTTATTTATATCAATTGATTGTTCAAAAAAAATTAATCTAGATAAATTAATTGATATAAATTCAAATTATAATTTTTTAGATAAAAAGAGTAATGAACTTTTAAAAATAAAAATAGAAAATGAAATTATACCTGACCACTTTTTAAATATTGAAAAAGTTTCAGAAAGAATACATAATAAATTCAAATTTATTTCTGTAGATTTTTCCCAATCTTTTAAAAAAGATTTTTTTAAAGG
>CACJTT010000040.1 GCA_902596365.1 uncultured Alphaproteobacteria bacterium | reverse complement strand
ACATAAAAAATTCACACACAAAAATTAAAGAAATTAATTATACTGGTATAAAACACATTTCTAATAATAATATCCAAATTCACGGTATTAATCTCATCGGTATTGATGATAATTTAGATAAAAACAAACAAGTAGAAATTGTTAAAAACAAATATTTAAAAGATAAATTTAATTTAACGTTAATTCATAAGCCATCGATTTGGGATAAAATCCATAAAGAGACTGATTTAATGCTGGCAGGTCATTGCCACTACGGACAGATAAAACCTTTTAATCTTTTTGTAAAACTTCAATTTAAATATATATATGGATTATATTCATTTAATAATTCAAAATTATTTGTATCATCAGGAGCTGCCACATGGGGACCTAAAATGAGACTAGGAACTCGTAATGAAATAATTTTATTTCATTTAAGTGGTTAGTTTTGTAAAATATTCTTACATGCAATTTGAAAATAATTATTTAGGTATTTTTTTAGGTTTTTCTGGTTATGTGATTTATGTTTTGGTTGACTCAATTATTAGAAAATATTTTGTTAATTATTATCCAGTTATTCAAATCAATTTTTTTATTTATCTATTTAGCTTTATACCAATAATATTTTCATTGCATTTTATTAGTGGATGGAAGGTTTTAATTAATAATAAAATACATATACAATTACTTAGAGGTGTTTTAATTCTGATTTGTGCTGCGATAATAATTAATTCTTTTAAAAATCATTCCTTTAGTGAAATATATCCTATACTCTTTAGTACGCCACTAATACTTACTTTACTTTCTTTTTTTATTTTAAAAGAAAATATTGGCCCTAGAAGATTAATAGCTGTCATTGTTGGTTTCATTGGAGTTTTAATTGTTTCACGACCAGGGACTATACATTTCACATTCAGCTTATTTTTACTTTTTTTGGGTGCAATTATTTTAGCTATTAATGTTATTTTAATTAGAAGATATGCAAAAAATCAATCCTCAATAGCCTTTGCTTTTTATGGTTTATTAATAGGGTTAATTATTAGCTCTATTATTACAACTCAATTTTATATTCCTTTAAAACATAATGATATTTATCTTTTTTTTCTTTGTGGAATTATTGCTGGTTTAGGAGCATTATGTATTAGTGCTGCATCTAAAATGTTAGAATCTAGTTTATTTGCACCATTGCAATATTTTCAATTAATTGCAGGTTTTATATTTGGATATCTTTTTTTTGGTGATTTACCAGATTATTATGAAGTTACAGGATCTTTAGTTATTTCTTTTAGTGGATTATTTATAATTTATAGAGATTATCAGAAAGGTAGAACTTCTTTTAGTAGTAAAGCCACTGTTTCAAATAATATAATTAATAGAAATCCTTAAGTATTTTTTAATTAAGATACTTTTTTTCTTTCATGCGGGATTAAAAATCTTTTCCTAAGTCTTAAATTTTTAGGAGTTACTTCAAGAAGTTCATCTTCTTTTATATAAGCAATCATTTGCTCTAATGATAATTTTCTTGGAGGCATAAGAGTTACAGCTTCGTCTGTACCAGAGGCTCTTACATTGGTTAATTGTTTACCTTTAAGAACATTAACATCTAAATCATTTTCTCTCGTATGCTCACCAATAATCATTCCTTGATAGACCTTAGTTTGAGGATCAATAAACATTGGTCCACGATCCTGTAATTTCCATAACGCAAATGCAACTGATGTCCCTGTATCTGTTGCTATTAATACACCTGTTCTTCGACCAGCGAATTGACCTTTATGTAAATCATAAGAGTGGAAAATTCTATTTAAAACTCCTGTTCCTTTTGTTTGTGTTAAAAAAGTACTTTGATAGCCAATTAAACCTCTTGAAGGAACTCGAAATAATATTCTCGTTTTATCAGAACTAGTATTTTTCATATCTATCATTTCTGCTTTTCTTTTATTCATACTATCAATAACTGAACTGGAAAATTCTTCATCTACATCAATGGTTACATCTTCCATTGGCTCAAGTTTATTACCTTGATCATCTTCTTTATATATTACTCGCGGTCTAGATACTGACATTTCAAATCCTTCTCTGCGCATAGTTTCAATAAGAACACCTAATTGTAATTCACCTCTACCACCGATTTCAAAAGAATCTTTATTACTATTTTCCATAAAAGTAATAGCAACATTTGATTCTGCTTCATCCATTAATCTTTCCCTTATCATAGTTGAAGTTACTTTATTTCCATCTAGACCAGCTAGGGGCGATGTATTTACAGTAATAGTAATAGACATAGTAGGAGGGTCAATTGGAGTTGATAAAAGAGGTGATAAAACCAAAGGATCACTGATTGTATCAGATACAGATGCATTTTTTAAACCAGCCACACATATAATATCACCAGCTTTAACTTTATCTACAGGGATTTTTTTATTACTTTCAAATCTAAAAAGTTTTGTCATTCTGCCTTTTTCAATAATTTTTCTTTCTAAATTAACAACGTGAACATTGGAGTTGACATGTGCACTACCTTGCTCAACTCTTCCAACTAAACAACGACCAAGGAAAGGATCAGAGTCAATTAGAGTGGCAAGCATGGCAAAAGGCTTATCTAACTCAACTTTTGGTGGTGATACGTAATCAATAACCAAATCGAGTAGTTGATGCAGGTTTTCTCTTGGCTCATCTAATTCTTTTGCACACCAACCATCTCTTCCTGAAGCATAAAGAATTGGAAAATCTAATTGTTGATCATTTGCATCTAGCGCTACAAAAAGATCAAATACTTCATTTACAACTTCCTCAGGTCTTCCATCACTTCTGTCAATTTTATTAATGACTACTATAGGCTTTAATCCTTGTTTAAGAGCTTTTCCTAAAACAAATTTTGTTTGAGGCATAGGTCCTTCTGCTGCATCAGTAAGTAATATAACACCATCAGCCATTCCTAATACTCTCTCTACTTCACCACCGAAATCAGCATGACCAGGTGTATCAATGATATTAATTCTTGTATTTTTCCAGGTTATAGATGTCGGTTTGGCTAAAATAGTTATCCCTCGCTCTTTTTCTAAATCACCAGAGTCCATTAACCTCTCATCAATAGATTGGTTCTCTCTAAAGCTTCCACTTTGTTTCATGATATTATCTATCATAGTAGTTTTGCCGTGATCAACGTGCGCTATGATAGCTATATTTCTAATGTTTTCTGTCATTTTTTATGAATGAGGCCAATAGATTAAATATTAACAATTAGCTACAATTAACTTAACTTTATTAACTAGTTAATCAGTAATATCATATACCTTACCTTTAGTAATAACGCATAAAGAAATAAATGATATTCCGAAAACTACATGAGGATGACCTGCTGCTGCAAATATTTCTTCATAATTAGATAAATTTTTATCTATTAATATAGATTTTGGAGAATTTGCATGAGCAACTGGAGAAACACCTCCAATACTAAAGCCTGTAAATTTTTTACATTCATCAGCATTGGCTTTTATAGTTAGAGAATTATATATTTTTGATATTTTCTCTAAAGAAACTAATTTATCTCCTGACACTAAACAAAGATGAAAATTATTATCTAAGTCTTTAAACAAAAGACTTTTTACAATAGATCCAACTTCTGTATTAAGTGATTTGGCGGCATCATTAGCACCGCTAAAATAGCAGAAACAGATTTAATCCCTGCAATAAAAAAATCTAAAAACTCTGAGTTAGTAGCTGTAGCGTCTAGAAATAAAGATAAGGCTGCTAAATTTGCAAAAAAAAATAAAATTAAAAATTTTATGATTCATATAAAAAAATATGTGAAGATAAAGACATAGATATTATTTATAATCCCCTACCAAACCATTTACATGTAAATTCAACTGTAAATGCAATTAAAAATGACAAGCATGTTTTATTAGAAAAGCCAATAACTTTAAAGTCTAAAGAAGTTAACATTATTGCTCAAGCTGCAAAGAAAAACAAAAAGATTGTTAAAGAGGCTTTTATGGTTAGACACCATCCTCAATGGCAGTGGGTAAAAAAATATATTGATTCTAATAAAATCGGTAAAGTAAATGGTATAACAACTTTATTTTCTTATAAAAACTTAGATCCAAAAAACATAAGAAATATTAAGCGATATGGCGGTGGCGGACTTTATGATATTGGATGTTATGCAATAGTAATATCACGTTATTTATTTAATAAAGAACCAAAGAAAGTTATTTGTGAAG
>CACJTT010000039.1 GCA_902596365.1 uncultured Alphaproteobacteria bacterium | reverse complement strand
TTATCATAGAAAAAGATAAAATTAATAAAAAACTCAATCTTAATTTTGACAATATTCCTCCATTCTTCTGTTTTAGAAGTGTGAAATTCTGATAATTAATTTACAATTAACTTAAAAATATACAATTCTCTATTTAATTAATTGTTAAATTATTATTTAAATTTTTTTTATAATTTTTAATTGATAAAAATAACATCACTCAATTATATTATCATAATCTTTTACAGTTAAATCACTAAATTTAGTGAAATTTGGATCAAAGTGAGCTTTTATTGTACCAATTGGCCCATGCCTTTGCTTAGCAATTATTATTTCACCTGTATTATGAGCTTTTTCACATAATTCTTTCCATCTATTGTGTCTTTCATCATATCTATCTTCTGACTCTTCTGGTTTTTTTATTGGTTCCATTCTTTCAAGGTAATAACTTTCTCTAAAGATAAACATAACTACATCTGAGTCTTGTTCTATTGTGCCACTTTCTCTTAAATCAGCTAATTGCGGTCTTTTATCTTCTCTTTGTTCTACTTGTCTAGATAATTGAGATAGAGCAATTATTGGTATATTTAATTCTTTAGCAATTGCTTTTAAGCCTCTTGTTATTTCTGATATTTCTTGAACTCTTCCATCATTTTTTTTATTTAAACTTCCAGACATTAGTTGCAGATAATCAATTATTATTAAATTAATATTATGTAATCTTTTTAATCTTCGCGCTCTTGCTCGTAGTGATGGGATTGTTAAAATTGGATTATCATCTATTATTAAGTTTAAATTTTCTAATTTAGAGCTAATGTTTGCTAGTGATGTTATAGATTTTGTCAAAAAAGATATAATAACATTTAGTATTAGTGTTACATTAATTATCATTTTAGTTTTATTTTATATTTTTAAGCAAATAAAATATGTATTTGTTTGTTTATTAAGTTCTATATATGCAGTATTTGTTGTCTTTGGTGTCATTAGTTTTTTTCAAATCGAAGTTACGGCAATCTCATCTAACTTTTCAGCATTAATATTTATTTTATCTATTTCAATGAATATACATATTATAAACTACTATAGACTTTTAAAAATAAACCCAGAAATTCAAATAAAAACTACTTTTTCTAAAATGTTTTGGCCATGTTTTTACACATCATTAACAACAATAGTTGCATTTGGATCTTTACTTTTAACAGATATTAAACCCATAATTGATTTTGGAATTATAATGATAATTTCATTAATAGTTTCATTTATTTGCTCTTTTTCAATCTTACCATTATTGCTTTATATAATTCCAAATAAAAAGCAAACTAGCAAGAACATTTTTATTTTTAAAGATTTTTTCTCATCACTTACGAATGATTTTTTTAAAATAATAATATTTATTACTTCTTTATCTTTTATTTTATCAATTGGAGGAATATTAAAACTTAATGTAGAGAATAGTTTTATAAACTATTTTAAAAAAGATACTGAGATTTATAAAGGTATGAAATTAATAGATAATGAATTAGGTGGAACTACACCTTTGGACGTTGTTATCAATTTTAAACAATTAGATGATTCTATAATTATTGAACAAGAAATAAATGAAGGTGATATATTAATAGATGATGAGATTTATGATGATTCAATTTTTGATGATTCAATTTTTGAAAATGAACAAAATAATACTTGGTTTACTAAAGAAAAATTAAAAATTATTTCTGATATCCATTATTATTTAGATAATAGAAAAGAAGTTGGTAAAGTTCAGTCAGTTATATCGCTGATTGAATTGGCTAATTTAATCAACCAAAAACCTTTAGAAATTTTTGAACTTTCAGTTTTGTACAATGAAATACCACAAGATTATAAGGAAAATTTAATTTATCCTTATTTACTTGTTGATCATAACATGGCAAAAATAACTGCAAGAATCAAAGACTCTGAAAATATAAATAGAAAAAAATTAATCAATGATCTGAAAAATTACTTAGATAATAATAATAACTCATCAGTTGAGAATTTCAAAGTGAATGGATTATTAGTTCTCTATAATAATATGCTAGATTCTTTATTTAACTCACAAATAAAATCTCTTGGGTTTGTAATTATTATAATTTTCCTCATGTTTATAATATTGTTTAAATCAATAAAATTGAGCATAATTGGTATTATACCAAATATTTTTGCATCTTCTTTTATCTTGGGAATTATTGGGTATTTATCAATACCTTTGGATATAATGACAATAACTATTGCAGCAATAACTATTGGTATTGCTGTAGACAACACCATTCATTATTTGTATCGTTTTAAAGAATTTAATAAAAATAACAAATTAATGGAATCAATAAAGCTAACTAACTCTTCTGCTGGTTTAGCTGTATTAACTACTTCAATTACTATAGCAATGGGATTTTCAATATTATGCTTTTCAAATTTCATTCCAACAGTTTTATTTGGTATATTCACATCATTAGCAATGATATTTGCAATGTTGGGAGTAATGATTTTAATACCTTCACTATTAAAATTTTTTAAATATGAATGAAAATTTTATTTTTCCTATAGATTACATAATATTAACAATTGGATTTATTGTAGTTATTTTTTGTTTTTGGAAAGGAATAATCAGTTCAATTTTAGGTTTACTTACTTGGATTGGTTCAATTTTTATTACTATTTATTTTTATAGTAATTTATCAAATTTTATAAATAAACAACTTTTAAATATTCCAATACTAAATAATCAGGAACAAATAACCAATTTAATATCAATTCTATTATCTATACCCATAATTTTTTTAATTTCACTATTCATTCTTAGAAAAATAAGGAAAATTATTTCATCTGATTTAGATAGTCAAATTTTTGGAAAAATAATAGATAAAGTATTTGGCTTGTTATTTGGATTTGTATTTAGTTATATCATTTTTAGTACAATACTTTATGGAATAAATAACTTTGAATTTTTAAAGAGTTTAAATAATTTTTTATTAGAAGAATCATATATACTTCAAGAAATAGATACACTTAACAACAATTTATTAAACTACATACTTTTAAAAGATGAGGTAGGAGCTACTTAAAAGGATTTTTTGAAGAAGAAAATATTATATTTACCTTGGAGTCTAATATATCAAAAGTTTCTATGATTTTATTAATAAGATAATTTTTATAATTTCTTTTAATATCTTTTGGGAAATTTGAAAAAATTTTAATTGTAATAGGTGATGAAGATATTTGTACTGCATATTTGAAATTAACTTTTTTCCCTTTTACTAAAGGGTGAGGATATTCTGAAGATGATTTTTTTAACCAAGCATTAATTTTACTAGTAGATAATGATTTATTTACTTGTGTAGATTTATTGAAAATTAAATGTTTTAATTTATCTACATGATTTTTATTTTTTGCAGAAATAAACAAAGTTGATATATTTTTAACTTGAGAAAATGTTTCATTTATAAATAATTTTGTTTCTTTAGAGAATTTACTTTTATTTTTAATTAAATCAATTTTATTAAAAACTATAATTAGACTCTTAGATTTATTAATTAAGATTTTTAAAATTTTCTTTATCTGAGTATCAAAGCCATTATTACAATCTATTAGAACAATACTTAAATCAATTTGATGTTTTAAATTTAAAGATTTTCTAATTGCTTCAAAATTTATAGACTTATTATCAATTTTATTTTTTTTAAATATGCCAGCAGTATCAATAATTTTAAAATTTTTATCTCTATATTTATATATATCTTCAACAATATCAGATGTAGTTCCAGCTAATTTACTCGTAAGAACTCTATTGAAACCTAAGAGTGAATTTGCAAGTGTACTTTTACCGGCATTAGGTTTACCGTAAACTGCAATTGAATAATCAAATATATGATCATTTACTTTGCCCAGATCATTATTTTCTAAATATGTATATAGTCTATCAAATCCTAAATTATGAGAACATGAAATATAGAATAATTTATTAAATTTTGAATTTGCATTAATGAAATTTTGATTAAAATTATCATCTTTATTTATAATTAATATTATTTCTTTATTAAATTTTCTTAGTTCGTTGATTGACTCTTTATCATAATCATCATTTTTACTTTTAAAATCTATTACATATAAAAAAACATCTATATTTTCTAATAATTTAGAAAAATTAATTTCTTTAGATTTATTATTTTTAATAATAACTCCAGGAGAATCAAAAATTAATGAGTGATTTAAACCTTTTATCTCACTTTTATGCCAGTCTCTTGTTGTGCCTTCATCTTCATGAATAATATTGTTAGATACAGTCAATTTATTAAATATTGAAG
>CACJTT010000038.1 GCA_902596365.1 uncultured Alphaproteobacteria bacterium | reverse complement strand
GCATCAGAAAATATTAATGATGTAAATAAAGTAACTAATAAACCGTAAAAGAAGAATGAATATATAAGTGAAGTTATGTCTTCAGACTTTGCTTCTTCTAACTTAATAGCTCCTATTGCACACAAAAAACCACCAAGTAAAGCTAACCAATCACCTACATTTACTGGAAATGGTAAATTTCCATCTTTGCCAAAAACTATCCATAGTCCTAACAATGCCAAAAAAAGACTTACACCACGTTGCCATTTTGGTTGTTGTTTGAAAAAAATCATTTCAAAAATAGTTGTCCAAACAGGCATTAAATAAAATAATATAAATACGCGCATTACATCTGTTAATAGAAAACTATTTGCATAACATGCTATTCCCCCACCAAAAAATAATCCGATCATAGGTAAATGCAATCCAGTTGATTTACCTTTAAAAATTTTCCAAATCATTAAAGGTGTTAAAACTATTAACGGAATAGCGTATTGAGATACTGTGCCCCACCCTCCAGTTAAGCCACCTTTTTCAATAGCTCTTTGAGGTATCCAATATAAACCCCACAAGCCTGAAGTTATAAAAACAGCAATACTTATTGATAAATGATATTTGTGTCGCATAAATAAAATAAGCTAGTTAAATTAACAGATAATTAAAATTTTAATAATAAAATTATGAAATTAACTAAAAGCAATCGCAGCGCCAAATAATACTACAATTATCAGACCTCTAGTAGACATTGTTGAATATTTCATTATAGATTTATTTGGTGGATGATCTTTCTTACTAGAATTATATACATGAATATTAACTATAAATGATATTAATAATAAAAATGCTGCAGCTATAACTTTAATTGTAAAGGCAGTATTAATTGAAAAGCCACCATAGATTATATTTGATAAAAAAATTCCAGTAATCCATAAAATTATAATTGAAATTAAACCAAGATATCCTAAAATTTTTAAAACTTTACCGACAGTTTTATCAGGTATTTGATTAGAACGGGCAAATATTGCCTGTATTAAACCTCCACCAACAAGTACACCTCCTGAAAATATTATCGCCAAATAATGGAAAAATTTTAAAATTATTAGAGTCATTTATTTTACATGTATAAAATAAAAAATTAAATATATAAATAAAAAAAGCTGAGTAATAATATACTCAGCTTTTTTTTAATACTTTATCTTGATTTAATATAAAAAGAACCAAGAAAAACTAAATTAACAATCGTAAATATAATAAATGAAACATTAAATGGAATATAACTTACTGCTGCATGATAAATTGGAATGATTGTTAAAACTAATTGCACAATTAAAAATGTTTTAGTAGCAGTCTTCAATTGCTCATCTTGTATCCATGAAGGGACCATAAAAGCAATAATCCCTAAAACAAATACATGAGAGCCATAATGTTCAGCCATAGTAGTAACTGGAACTACTACTGCTCCTGCAAATTCACCCCAGCCATTTGTTGAATACATAGTTGGTGTTCCAAAAAAAATAACTAATCCCATTAAGAGATTTAGTATTCCATAAATTCTATAAATTATTGATAAACTCATATATTTCCTATTATTATTATATTTATATAACTCAAACTCTAATTAATAGAACTAGTAAAATTTAATTGTAAATCAATATATAAAAAGAATTTATATATTTTTATTTGGTATTTTTTTTCTTTTGTTAATTAATATCATGGAGACACCAGAAATTATTATTGCCCCTCCAATATAAGCATAATTATTGGGTGTTTCGTTAAGAATAAAAACAGATGTTAATAATCCTGTAATGGGAAATAGCAATAAAACTGACATAACATTATTGACTGGATTTCTTGAAAGGACACTATACCAGCAACTATACCCTATTACATTCATGCCGATACCTAAATAAATTAAAATCATCCATGCTCCAGGAGTTGCATTATAAATAAATTCTAAAGTATTACCTTCAATAAAAAATGAAGCAATAATTGCTTGTGGACCTGCAAATATACCAAGCCATGCGGTTAAGGCTAATCCCCCTATTTTTTCAGAAACATCTTTTGCTAAAACTTGCGCAAAAGACCAAAGAAAAGCTGCAGAAAGAATAAATATTACACCAATCATTTTTCCATCAAGATTTGGATTACCTGAAAGTATATAAATTCCAATGAATGCGATTATTAATCCAATAATGTTTTTTAATGGAGGTCTTTCACGTAATAAAAAAAATGCAATTAAAATACCGAAAGGGATTTCAGCCTGAACAAAAAGAGTAGCTGAAGTTCCATCAATGATATTTAAACCAGAATAACTTAAACCATATTGCAGGGTACAGCCTACAAAAGATATAATGATCATTTGTTTAAAAAATTTTTTTGGAAAAGGAAAAAAATAAAACATAAGCAAACCTGATAAGGACCAACGTAAACCATTAAGAAGAAGTGGAGGAAATGATTCCATTGCGGGTTTAGCAATAACAAAACCAAATCCTAAAACGATAGGAACAAGTAAAGCAAGAAAAGTATCCCTTAATGACATAATTAATTAAATGAAAGGAATATTACAAATAGTTCCTTTTGTAGATACACCTTCGATGTTTATATTAAATTCTAATCCTACATCCCAATATGGCTTTTTCAACATAGCAATACCTATTACTTTTTTAAATGTAGGAGAAAATACAGCTGAGCGCATATCTCCGATAATATTATTTTCATTATCTTTTAATTGAATAGATTGTGACATATTAATTTTATCTAAATTTATCATAACTCCCATTAGTTTTTTATTAATTCCTTCTGATCTTATTTGTTTTAATTTTTCTTTACCTAAGAAAATAACATCAGAATCTAAATCAACATATTTATCAAAACCACACTCAAAAGGATTGTCATTCAAATCAAAATCATTCCCGTAAGATAATAAAGCACTTTCTATTCTTTCTATTAAATGAGGGCAACCAGGTTTAACATTAAATTCTTTACCAATTTCAAATAAATGATCATATAATTCTAACCCTGATTCAGTATGTTCAACATATATTTCATAACCACCCTGCTTTGACCATCCTGATCTAGCAATTAAATGTTTAGTCCCTTTAAAATCAAAATAATCAAATCCAAAAAATTTTAGATCTGTAATAGCTTTACCAAAAATCTTTTCCATTAATGGAAAAGATTTAGGGCCTTGTATTGCCATTATATCAACATTAGGCTCTATAATTTCAACATTAAAGTTTTTTCCAATCGCAATTCCTTTAGCAAATAATATTACGTCAGAATCAGCTATAGATAACCACCATTTATTTTTATTAATTCTAAGAACTACTGGGTCGTTAATTAATCCTGCTTGATCATCAATGATAGGACAATAATAACATCTACCATCTTTTGATTTTGATAAATCTCTACAAGTCATCAGTTGTACTAGTTGTGCTGAATCATCACCTGAAATTTCCACTTGTCTTTCAGCAGCCACATCCCAGACCTGGACATTTTCCTTTAAATGATAATAAGAATCTTCTAGTGAATCTTCAAAACCTGCGGGTAACAACATATGGTTATAAGTTGTGTATGCTTTCAATCCCTGCTTTTCTATTCTTGATGTATAGGGTGTAGATCTTAATCGTTTTGCTTTTGCAATCTTTATAGAACTCATAATATCTGCAGTCATTAGTTATATAGTCAGATTAAGTCTACAATAAAATTCACTCTATATTTTATTTAGAATTAAAAAATTTAATAAGTAGCTCTTCCTCCACTGATGTCAAAAACGCCAGCAGTTGTATAAGAATTTTCTTCAGAAACAAGCCATGAAACTAATGAAGCTAATTCATCAACTTTTAAAAATCTCTTTCTTGGAATTTTAGAGAGCATATAATTTATGTGTTCTTCACTTATTTGGTCAAATATTTTAGTTTTTGCAGCAGCTGGTGTAACGCAATTTACGGCAATATTGTAATCAGCTAATTCCTTTCCTAATGATTTTGTTAAAGCAATTACAGCTGCTTTAGCTGCACTATAAGCAGATGCATTGGGGTTACCTTCTTTACCTGCAATACTTGCGATGTTTACTATTCTCCCATAATTATTTTTGATCATATGGGGGGCTACTGCTTTACAACAATTAAATGTACCATTTAAATCAATATCTACAACTTTGCTCCATTCATCTTCAGGATATTCCCATGTTTTAAAAGAAGGCCCTGCAATTCCAGCATTGTTTACAAAAATATCAATATTTTTATGCTTATTAATAATATTTTCAATTGTACTATTTACAATTTTATAATCAGTAA
This sequence comes from uncultured Alphaproteobacteria bacterium, assembly GCA_902596365.1. Classification (GTDB taxonomy): domain Bacteria; phylum Pseudomonadota; class Alphaproteobacteria; order HIMB59; genus CACPNW01. The sequence goes on along the minus strand of CACJTT010000038.1, from coordinate 78 downwards.
TATCAATTTGGAAAATATCACAAAATTCAAATTCACCTTTACTTTTAGCTTCAGCTGTTGCCTCAGGATCTTTATCAA
>CACJTT010000037.1 GCA_902596365.1 uncultured Alphaproteobacteria bacterium | reverse complement strand
GGTAAAAAACAATACGTTGTCAAAATTTCAAATCCAAAAGAATCTTTAGTTCAGCTTGAGTATCAAGATTTATTAATACATCATTTAAGACTAAACATTAAGTTAAGGAAAATATATCCAAAAATTTTACATAAAAAAATTTTATTTTATATAGATAGCAATGAAAGAAGATGTGCTGTTAGAGTTCTTACTTACATAGATGGAAATATGTATGCAAAATCAAAAAATAGTGACCATACTGAAAAGTCTTTAGGTAAATTATTAGCCCTTCAATCTAATCAGTTAAAGAGTTTTATTAAAAACCAAGCGATTAGAAAATTCGAATGGGATCCTTCCGATATCAGGTGGACTAAGAAATTTATAAATTTATTTAAAGGTGTTAATAAAAATATAATTATAAAAACTATAGATGAGCATGAGAAGTTTGTTTTTAAAAATATAAAAAATTTAAAACATGCTGTTACTCATGGTGATCCAAATGATTATAATATTGTTGTAAAAAAAGAAAAAATAATTGGCTTTATTGATTTTGGTGACTCAATTTATGCACCTGTCATAAATGATTTAGCTATATCTCTTTCATACGCATTGATGGGTAGTAAAAATTTCTATAAAAGCCTCAAAAATATTGTTGGCACTTACAATGAGTTTTACAAACTTAGTGATCAAGATATTTATTCTCTATTAGGTTTAATAAAGTCGCGTTTGGTAATTACTTTAGTAATGGCAGCTAAACAACGTAAAAAATATCCTGATAATAAATATCTAAGCATTAGTGAAAAAAATGCATGGGATTTAATTTACAGTCTTAATAAGATTGATCCATATTTTTTTATAGCTGTAATAAGAGACATTTGTAATTTAGAACCAATTTCTAATTTTAGTAAAAAATTACAATTATTTAAAAGTCAGCAATTTGGCAATTTATTTGATTTTGAACTAAACATTGTAAATAAAAAAATAGTTAATTTTGATAAAAGTAGTTTTTTACTTAAAACAAATCCCTCAAATAAAAAACTAGATAACTTAGTTGGAAAATTTCTAAAAAAAGACATTGGCATTGGATTATATAAAGAGAAAAGAAAAGTTTATAAGAGTAATCATTATATTTCTTCGCTTAACCCATTAAAAAGAAGAGATGTACACCTAGGTATTGATATTTTTGTTGAAGAAAATACACCAATTAAGTCGCCTCTAAATGGTAAAGTAATAATTTTGCATGATAATAATTTCAAATATGATTATGGTCCTACAGTTATCTTAGAGCACAAAATTAATAATTATAAATTTTTTACTTTGTACGGTCATTTATCTAAAAAATGTTTAAAAAAAATTAAGGTTGGTCAAATTATCAAAAAAGGTCAATGGATTGGTGACATTGGAAACTATAAAGTTAATGGTAATTGGTCACCTCATTTACATTTTCAAATTATGACATCACTTCTTAATGAAGTAGATAATTTTCCTGGTGTTGGTGAAGAATATTTACTTAATATTTGGGAGCAGATTTCACCTGATCCAAATATTATCTTACAAATTCCTGAGTCCTTTTTCACTAATAGAGTTAAAAAAGAAAAAATTTTATTAAAAAGAAAGAAAAATATAGCTCGCAATTTATCTATTTCATATCGAGAACCTCTGCATATGCTAGAAGCAAAAGACCAATTTTTTTATGATGAGCATGGAAGGAAGTATCTTGATTGTGTAAATAATATTTCTCATGTGGGTCATTCAAATAAACTTGTTCATAATGCTCTAGTCTCACAAAATCTAAAATTGAATACCAATACTCGTTACCTTTATAATATAATAAATGAATATAGTGATAGATTGTTAAAAACTTTTCCAAAACAACTAAACAAAATATTTTTTGTTTGCACAGGATCTGAAGCTAATGATTTAGCTCTTCGAATTGCTAAAAACTATACTAAAGCTCAAAATGTATTAGTAATGGATAATGCTTATCATGGACACACTAATTCATTAATTGATTTAAGCCCATATAAATTTAATAGCAAAGGTGGAGAAGGCAAAAAAGATTATGTTCATGTTTTAAGAATGCCTGATGAAATAAGAGGCAAATGGACAAAGCAAAATAATAAATGGATCAATAAATATATTGATGAGGCAAAAGAAATAATAAACAAAAACTTTAATAAGAAAAATTCATTATCTAGTTTTTTCTTTGAGAGTATTTTAGGTTGTGGTGGTCAGATAGAATTACCTAAAGGGTATTTAAAAAATATTGTTAAGTTAGTGAGACAAAAAAATGCACTTTGCATTGCAGATGAGGTACAAACTGGTTTTGGAAGAGTAGGTAGTAATTTCTGGGCATTTGAAGAGCATGAAATTGTCCCTGACATAGTTACTCTTGGAAAGCCAATGGGTAATGGACATCCTATCGCAGCTGTTATTACATCTAAAAAAATTGCTGATACTTTTAATAACGGAATGGAATATTTTAATTCTTTTGGAGGTAATCCCGTTTCTTGCGCAGTAGGAAATGCTGTTTTAGATGTAATAGAAAAAAATAATTTACAAAAAAATTCAAAAATTGTGGGTGATTATTTTTTAAAAAACCTTAGAAATATTCAAAAAAAATTTCCAAATTATATCAGTAAAATTAGTGGTAAAGGTTTGTTTATTGGTATTGATCTAATTATAAATGGAAATTTCTTATTACCTAATCCAAAATTAGCAACAAAATTGATTAACAATTTAAGATTAAAAGGTATTTTATTGAGCACCGACGGTCCTTACAATAATGTAATTAAGATAAAACCCCCTTTAGTTTTTAATAAAGATAATGTAAATTTTGTATGCAGTGAAATTGATAAATTTTTAATTAATGAATACAAAAAATAAACCATAAAAAAGCATCAGAATTCCCATTAAATTATCTATATAAAACCAAACTTTTTGGGATTTGATATATTGAGATAAAAAATTGGAAAAATAGCCAAGACTAAAAAAAAATACAAAACTTGCAAATATAGCCCCTAAGCCAAAGTATAATTTATTATCAAAATTTATTGAAATAGACCCAAGTAATATTACTGTATCTAAATACACATGAGGATTAGCATAAGTGATGGCCAGTGTAGTCATTACAACTTTTAAAAAACTGACTTCTTTAAATTCTTTATTATTAATTACATGATTTCTTGAGTTTTTAATTTTATTAATTCCATATAAAATTAGCCAAATTCCTCCAATTAACTTCATTATAGTTATAATGGTTGGGTTTAAACTTAAAATATTGTTCGAAAGATAGATTCCGCATACAATAAGCAAACTATCTGATAAACTGCAAATTAAAACTACTATGAATATAAAGTTTTTCTTTAGTCCTTGATTGATGACATATAAATTTTGAGGACCTATAGCAATTATTAAAGATGAGCCTATTATAAACCCTTGAATAAAATCAGATATACTCATATTGTCAAAAACTTAAATTAAACTATTTGATTATTATGCGATTTATATCAACTATAACATTTATTATTTTATTCTCCACATCTCTTCTAGCTGAATTACTAAAACCAACGCCTGAAATTAATCCTCAAGAAGTAGTGAAAATTCAACTGTCTTCATTAATGAATAATAATGAGCCATATTTAAATGCTGGTATTGAGCAAACTTGGGAATTTGCTCATCCTTCTAATAGGGCATTTACTGGACCAATTCAGAGATTTATACAAATGATGTATGCTCCGTCTTATGCTGTAATGCTAGATCACAAAAAACATGATATCATTGAAGTAAAACTAGATAAAAATATCGCATATTTTTTTATAGAATTAACATCTACTGATGGAAAAATATTTGGCTTTAAATGGACATTAGAAAAAGTAAAGGAAGAGGGGGGATTTAAAGATTGTTGGATGACTACCGCTGTATCAACCCCAATGCCCCTTTCAACTTCATCTTAATGTGTGGTAGATTTGCCAGTTATAAAAATCTTAATAAATTAAAAAATATATTTAATATTACAAATTCTGATTTTAATATCTCACAATCTTATAATATCTCACCTGGACAAAATGTTAATATTATATTGAACTATAAATTAGAAAATTATCTCTTAGAATCTAATTGGGGATACACCTTTATAAATAGTAATACTCAAAACAAACAAATTGTTATTAATAGTAGAATTGAAACTATTAATTCTAAACTTCTTTTTAAGGACTCTTTTTTAAAAAGAAAATGTATTATTCCAGCGAATGGGTATTTTGAATGGAGCCAAAAAGAAGGGCAAAAAAAACCATACTTAATTAAATTAGGTGATGGTGAATTAATTTATTTTGCTGGCGTATGGAGAAAAGAAAAATATAATGATGATAATCGAAGAGTGTTTTCTATAATTACTAAAGCTGCAAATAAAAAAATAAATGAAATTCATCATAGAATGCCAGTAGTTTTAAATGCAAATAACGCCCAAGATTATTT
>CACJTT010000036.1 GCA_902596365.1 uncultured Alphaproteobacteria bacterium | reverse complement strand
ATACCCAATAATGCATTTATTTTATTATTGCTCATATCTAGCTATTTTTCTAAAACGATTTATATTACATGAATGATGTCGATGTTTTCAAAAGAAAATATGAATGAAATATTTGAAGATATTAAAAAAAATTTAGTAAGAGGTGTAAAAGATAGAAAACATACTTTTCATACCCCTGTTTTTTGTAATATAGGTGATCAAAAAGCTATTGAGTCAAGGGTGGTAGTATTACGTGAATTTGATTCTAATAATATGATTCTAAATTTTCACACCGATTTTAGATCTCCAAAAATTGCTGATCTTATGCAAAACAATAACTCCTTATTTGTTTTCTATGATCCAAAATTGAAAGTGCAATTACGAATTAAAACAATCTCCTCTGTAAACAATCAGAATATAATTACTGAAAAAATGTGGGAGAGAACAAAATTAGTTAGCAGGAAATGTTATCTAACTCAAAAGCCCCCAAGTTCAGTTACGAGCTTGCCAGAAGATGGAATAGACGACAACCTTAAAGGGAAAGAACCTACTTTAGAGGAAAGTGAGAAAGGTTATAAAAATTTTACAGTTGTTCAAAATAAAATTTATCAAATTGATTGGCTATATTTAGCTGCAAGTGGGCATAGAAGATTAAAAATCATTCTTACAGATGGTGCACCATCTTTTCATTGGTTAATACCTTAGTATAAAAGAAAGTTATCAATTACTCTTACTTTATTTATATAGAATGCAATAAACAATCTTGAACTTTCATTATTTACACTAAGACTTAAAGTTTCTTCATTCCTTACTTCAAAATAATCAATTTTTGAAATTCCATAACTCCTTAATTCTTTTTCTATATTATCTAAAATTTTGTGATTAAAATCTCTTTTTAATTTTAATAAATTAGCATTAATTATTTGTGCACATTTTTTAAATTTTGATTTTTCATCTTTACTGAATGTTGAATAGCGGGATGAAAAACTCATGCCATCAGCGTCTCGTATTGAGGGACATTTAATTAAATGTATTTTTAAATTATTTTGAAAAATAAGTTGCTCAATAATCTTTAATTGCTGAAAATCTTTCTCACCAAAAAAGACTTTCGAGGGTTCTATTAAATTGAAAAGAATTTTAACAATTGTTGTGACTCCATCAAAATGTCCCAATCTATAAAGATCACATAAAATATCTCTATACTTGAATACTGTTTTTTCAGATTTGATACCATCAGGATATACTTGATTTCTGCTAGGGGCAAAAATAATGCTACAGTTAGCTTTTGATAATATTTCCATATCTGCCTCAAATGTATTGGGATAATTGTTAAAATCATCCTCATCATTAAATTGAGTAGGATTAACAAAAATACTAACAATATTTATTCCATCAAATTTATTCGCCTTGGATAACAATGATAAATGTCCAGTATGTATATTGCCCATCGTTGGAATAAGATTAATTTCTTTTTTGTTTTTCTTAAAATTAGATACTATTTCTTTAATTTCTGATATTTTTTTGACTATTTTCATATTTTTTTGAGTATCTATTTGACTTATATACGATCAATTCGTAATAGGGCTCAAAAAATAGATAAATTATGAAAAGAACCTATCAACCAAGTAAACTTATTAGAAAGCGTAGACATGGCTTTCGCGCTAGAATGGCAACTAAGGCTGGAAGGCAAATTATAAACCGTCGCCGTGCAAAAGGAAGAGCTCAACTTAGCGCTTAATCAGGCCTTATGGCCCCTCAATTATTTACAATAAAAAAAAGAGCAACATTTGTTCATATACGCGATAATGGTGTGATGATTCGCAGCAATAATATAAATATCCAAAAATTAATTGATCAAGATTTAGATGATAAAATAGGTGTTGGTTATACCGCTACAAAAAAAATAGGTAATGCAGTTAAAAGAAATAAAGCAAAAAGAATAATGAGAGAATTAGCAAAAAAAATATTGATTAAATGTAAAACAAATACTTATTATGTGTTAATAGCCAAAACATCAATTTTGGATATAAAATTTAAGGATTTATTAGAAGAGTTGGAGAATATTATTAATGTTAAATAAAATTGTAACTTTCCCCTTGATATTATTAATTCGTGGATATCAACTTATAGTATCACCTATGCTGGGTTCAAATTGTCGTTTTATGCCTACTTGCTCAGAATATGCATTGGAATCGTTGAATGCATATGGGTTAATAAAAGGATCTTATTTAACAATTAAAAGAATTGGAAAGTGTCATCCTTGGGGAAGCCAGGGATATGATCCTATCCCAACAAAGATGAAAAAAAAATAAAATGAATGAACAAAAAAACTTATTTTTAGCAATAGCAATTTCAATAGGTATAATTGTTGTATTTCAATTTTTTATTCCAGCTCCAATTACTGAACCCATTCAAAATAAAGAAAATGAAATTCTCTCACCAGCAACATCTATAGATGATCCAAAAACAAATGTTGTAGAAATAGTAAAACCAAAAGAAGATGTCCTCACTGCTAATAAAAGAGTTATAATAGAAACACCATCAGTTACAGGTTCAATTAATTTAAAAGGAGCTATATTAGATGACTTAACCCTTTCTAATTATAAAGTCAGTCTAAATGAAAATTCAAAACATATTGATTTACTTTCACCTGACGGAACTGAAAATCCTTACTACATAGAGTTTGGTTGGAAAGCATTAGATGGTCAAAATGCTCAGCTTCCAAATTTAGAAACAATTTGGAAAACAGACTCTACAATTCTTAGTCAAGAAAATTCAATTCGTTTAAGTTGGACAAATGATAATAATATTACTTTCATTAAAAATTTTTCTGTTGATGAAAATTATATGTTTTCAGTAAGTCAGGAAGTAATCAATAATAGTTCCTCAAATATAGAAATCTATCCTTATAGATTAATTAAAAGAATAAATACTCCTAAGACAATTAATTTCTTTATTTTACATGAGGGTTTAATTAGTCTTGTTAATGATGAACTTCTTGAAAAAAATTATGATGATTTATTAGATGATTGTTCCTCTAGTATAACTATCAAAGATGACTTTTGTGATGAAAAGGGTCAGGGTGGATGGTTAGGCTTTACAGATAAATATTGGATGTCTGTTTTAATACCAGATCCAAATGAGCCTATAAATATTAATTATCGTCATGGAAATAATGGTAGAGATAGCTACAGAACTGGATATGTTGGACAAATATTTGATATTGCTTCGGGAGAATCTCTTTCATACAATGGTAAAGTTTTTGCTGGTGCAAAAAAACTTGATATTCTAAGTGATTATGCTGATACTTTATCAATTCCACGTTTTACAGATGCGATTGATTGGGGTTGGTTTGCGTTTTTAACTAAACCAGTTTCATATGCTATCAATTGGTTTTATGGCTACGCTGGTAATTTTGGTTTAGCAATTATTGCTTTTACAATCTTAATGCGATTAATTCTTTTTCCACTTGCTCACGCCTCGTTTAAATCAATGGCTAAAATGAAAAAACTGCAGCCAGAGATGCAGAGATTGAAAGAAACTTATCCTAATGATCGTCAAAAAATGCAACAAGAGCTTATGGCTTTATATAAAAGAGAAGGTGCCAATCCAGTTGCAGGTTGCCTTCCTATCTTAGTTCAAATCCCTATTTTTTTCTCATTATATAAAGTTCTTTTTGTTACTATTGAAATGTACCATGCACCTTTTTATGGTTGGATACACGATTTATCAGCACCAGACCCTCTTGGTATTTTAATTCTCTTTGGTTTGCTGCCTTGGGACGTTCCTGCATTGTTATCAATTATAAATATTGGTATTCTTCCAATTATGATGGGGTTAACAATGTGGTTACAACAAAAATTAAATCCAGCACCTGCAGACCCAACACAAGCTAAAATTTTTGCTCTACTTCCTTTTGTTTTTACTTTTGTATTGGCGGGTTTCGCAGCTGGATTAGTATTATATTGGACAGTAAACAACATTCTATCAATAGCCCAACAATGGCTCATACAAAGAAAAATACTCGCTAAAAATGAGTAATGGAAATAAATCTTTAAAAAATTTTTTTAATTCAAATAAATTTATTGGATCTTTTCAATCTTATAAAGATATTAAAACAGTTAAAACTGTTAATGATTGTTGTTTTGTAGGAAGATCTAATGTGGGAAAATCAAGTATGATCAATGCGGTTACTAAAACAAAAAATTTAGCTAAAACAAGTAAAACACCTGGCAGAACACAAGCGATAAATATCTTTTTGATTAACGAAAATATTAATCTCGTTGATTTACCTGGTTATGGCTATGCTAAAGTATCGAAAGTAATAAGAGATAACCTTAGCATCCTGATCGAGGAATATATTATAAATCAATTAAACCTAATTCATGCATATGTATTAATAGACACTAAAGTAGGTGTAAAAAATAGTGATATTGATATGTTTGATCTTTTAAATGAATCAGATAGAAATTTTTCAATAATTTTTACCAAAATTGATAAGTGTTCAAAATCATACTTATCAGATTTAGAAAAATCCATGCAAAGTTTAATGAAATCTTACAGTAAAAATTTTAATAAGTTTTTTTTTACTAGCACTAAAAAATTTGAAGGAATAATTGATATCCAAAAGGATATTTATACTTTATCAAAGCAAACATGAAATTTGATTTTTTATCAGAGAGCGATCAGGCTTATTTTATTCATAAAGCCTCAACATTAGTTGAAGCGTTGCCATTTATTAGGGAGCATAGTGGAGATACTATTGTCATCAAATACGGAGGTCATGCAATGG
>CACJTT010000035.1 GCA_902596365.1 uncultured Alphaproteobacteria bacterium | reverse complement strand
ACCGTCACATAATTTATTAATCTTTCTATTAAAAATAAAATTAAAAAACATAAAAAATAATTCATGAAATTTTAAATACTTTTCTTTAAGAATGATTTTTGTTTTATATGAATTTAAAGAGGAAAAAAATTTTATAATTTTTGAAAAATTTGGATTTTCTATACTTGGAATTACAACTATTTCCTTATTATTTTCTGAAATGTTAAAATTTAAAAAGAGTTATTATAAAATCTGTTATTATCTATTTTATTATCAAAAACTGGCAAATCAACAAGGCATATGTTTTTATTAAAATTCTTTTCATAATAAAAGATTTTGAAAAGAAATATTTGGAAAAATCTTAATATAAATTCTTTTGTTAATCTTCTAAAAATCAAATATTTTGAATTTAAAGAATTCTTCTTGTATATAATTTTAATTTTATTATTAAATGCCAGATCTAATTTAAATTTTTTTTTTAAATATTTTGAGTCTACAATAATCTTATTAGGATTAACCTCTTTTGTAAGTATTTTAGATTTAAAAAACAGAAAACTAATATAGTTATGAAATAGTGGACTTGATAAAGTATTTCTAGAAGATGGGGATCTAAACCAGTAAAAAAAATTATCGAAATTCTTTCTATTTAATTTTTGAACTTTTTCATCAAAATCTTTAACATTGGAGGATGCAAGCTGATAGAACATGTTACTGTATTTAGAGGTCATTTTACCTTTAAAACTTAAATCAATAATTTCCATTAAATCAGACTGGAAATAATTTTTTTTAAAACTTTTTTATCTTTGAAAATAACAATTTTACCGTTACCAATACTAGTTGGAATGATAAATCTACTTCCTTCAATTGTTCTCTTTTTGTCTTTAAAAATATTTTCTAACAAAGTGGATTTATTTATTTTGGATTTTGATAACTCACTAATTTTTGTTGGTAAGTTAAATTTCTTGAGAACATCAGAAAGGTGTTTTTTAATTTTTGTAGCATTTTTAATATTTAAATACTCTGCTAAATGTATATCAAAAATCATACCTATAGATACAGCTTCACCATGCCTAGCAATATTTTGATTTATTTTAAAGTAACTTTCTACAGCCTGGCCAAATGTATGACCAAAATTTAATAATAGCCTATTCGATTTTTCAAAAGTATCAGAAGAAGTAAGTTCTAATTTAATATTAATTGAATGCTCAACAACTGCTTCTAGTGCGTTGATATCTCTTTTAATAATTTCGCAATAATTTTTATCAATAAATTTAAATAAACTTTTATTATATATGAGTCCTTTTTTAATTGATTCACACATTCCTGCATTGAAGTCTCTCTCTGATAGAGATAATAAAAAATTTATATCTACAAATATAGCATTTGGATGATAATAAGTTCCTAAAAGATTTACTTTATTATTGTAATTTATTCCTGTTTTTCCACCGATACAACTATCTACAACACTTGTCATTGTTGTGGGCACATGTATCAATCCTATACCTCTATAATAGATTGAGGCTAAAAGTGCTGCAATATCACCTATAACTCCACCTCCAAGAGCAACTATTATTCCATCTCTTGAAAAATTTTTATCATCCAGAATATTTATTAAGTCTAATAAGGCTTGAATATTTTTACTCTCAATACCTGAGTCTACCAAAATATAATCATATTTTTCTATTAATTTATTATACTTATTTTTATTTAATATACCCGAAATATTTTTATCAACTAAAAATAAGACTCTTTTTTTATCATAAATGTTAAGAAACAAATCCAAGGAAGTAGAAAGATTATTACCTAAAAAAATTGGGTATTCTTTATGTGAAAATTTAGCAATTATTTTTTTCACTAATATTTATCTCTATAATGATCTTTGGTAATAACAATTTTTGCCTTTAAGTAGTCATCATATAAATCTACAGAAAATGCATTGTCTGAGTAGCTAAAAGTATATAAACTCATATTATTTTCCAAAGCTCTCAACAATTCTATATCCTCAATAGTTTCATAATAAGTTTTTTTTAGTTTTGAATATTTACTTAAAGAAGTCTGTTTGAAAGATATAATTGAAGCATGTTTATCAATATATATAATTTTTTTATTATAATTATTAGGAATTTTTGATCTTGACATATATAAAATTTTTCCATCTTTGGCTGCAATTATTCTGACGATTGAGTCTGGAGAATTATATGCAGCTTTAATTCCAGGGATAACTATTTCAGCTTTTTCAAAATTTTTTTTGTGATAATCAATAATTTTATTAATTAATTTAGGGCTTACTAAAGGGTCATCACCCTGAATATCTAAAATTAAGCTATCGCCAAATCTCTTCGATACAGAAGCTATTCTCTCTGTTCCATTCTTAAAATGATCCTTTGTTTTTATGAAATTTGCATTATATTTTTTACAAATTTCTATTATTTCTTCGTTATGAGTACAAATAAAAGCTTTGTTAATTTTTTTTGATAAAAGAGTTCTTCTATAGGTATGAATTACAAGTGGCAAACCATCTAAATCTAGCAAAGGTTTTCCAGGAAGTCGTTTAGATTCTAATCTAGTAGGAATTAAAGCAATTACAGATGCATTTTTCATTGCGCAGTCCAGCCTCCGTCAACATAAATTGTGTTTCCAGTAATATATGAACTGCCTTTAGATAATAAAAATTCAACTAAAGGATATATTTCATCTACTTCACCCCACCTATTCATAGGCGTTCTGTTTTTTGTCCACTCATATAGTTCTGCGTTCTTTTTAAAATTTTCATAATATGAGGATTTTATGAAACCTGGGGCAATACAATTGATTCGAATATTATTATTTGCATATTCTATAGCCAAAGATTTAGAAAAATATTCTAGAGCTCCCTTTGAAGCAGCATAATTTGATAAATCTTTAAAACCTCTTGGGCCAACTATTGAAGTAATATTAATAATCGAAGAATTTATTTTAAAATTTTTAGCCGCAAGATATTTAATATATGAATTAGATAAAATAGCAGCAGAAAAAAAATTATTATCCAAAACTTTTTGATAAGTTCTATAATTGGATTCAGTACTATTTCTTCTAAACCTTATTCCAGCATTATTGATTAAAAAACTAATATTTTTATATAATTTGAGAATTCTCTTTACTTCGGCTTCAGTATCTTTTTTTTTACTTAAATCTAATCGAAAAAAAATAAAATTTTTATATTTTTTTTTTAATTCAGTTATATTATTATTTGATGACTTACTAATTCCAATTACTGTATATTTTTTTTTTAAAAGATTTAAACTAATATTTAAACCTATTCCATTACCTATTCCAGTTACTATACCAGTTTTCATATTACTTATAAAATTTATCCTTTATATAATCTAATTTGAGAGTATCGCTATAATAATTTGAATTTTTAAATTCTTTATAAAAGTTATTTAATTCAGAATCATTCATATTTAAAGCTTTAATTGATGCATCTATTAATTTAGAGTTATTTGAATAAACTAAATTTTTAAACTCATAATAAGGAGTTAACCTAAAAGTATAATTATAATCATAAAAAAAAGTTCTCTTACTAATTTTTAACGCTTCATGAAAAGTCGATGAAAAAGCCATATTGATAACTAAATTTGAGATTTTGCAGATAAATATTGAGGAAATATTGCTTTCTAAGTGATAAAAACGATGATTGTTTTTTAAACTCATGTATAAGTTTTTACATTCACTACCCATTTCATTTTTATAATCTTCAATTCCATTTTTAGTCTTAAATAATATTTTGTATTCTGAAAATTTTTTATTTTTAATAAAATCTATTATTAATTTTAAAAAGTGGATGTGTGATTTTTCATTATTCAAAGAATTAATAGATAAAGATGTGGGGAAAAAAGCAATGTACTTTGAAGTGGGATCAATATTTGATAATTTGTAAAAATTTGTTAATAATTTATTATCAAGAAAAAAATTTGTCCATATAGGGCCAGTTTTTAAAAAAGAATTAGCTTCCGATTGATTTTTTTTGTAATTAATTAAATTGTTATTATTCCAGGCTAAAATCATATTATTGTTATTATAAATATTTAATATAGACATTGGATATTCTGGAGTATTTGGGACGTAATAACAAATATTATTTGCAGTATGTTCATAAAATATAGTTTTGCAATTTACCTGACTTAAAATAATATTTCTTAAATAAGTAAATTCATTATTATTTTGATAACTAAAATAAAGTTTTGGTTTATATTTCTCTAATACCATTTCCCATTTAATTAAATAAATAAAAGATCTTGCTATATATGTTGAAAGAATATTATAGTTTCTAAAGAAACAAAGATGGAATTTATAAATTGTTGATATAAATTTAAATAATTTAAATAATGAAAAATTAATAGTTATACCTTTAAAATCATACATTGAATAGAAATTCAATTTTTTTTCTTTTATATCTTTTAAAAAATCATCATCTAAATTATCTTCTGTTATATATAAAAATTCATTATTATCTTTACCTATACGTATCCAATCTGCATTGATGTCAAATTTCGCATTTTGTAATCTGTAACCAGTATTATAGATATTAATAAAATTAAGTTTTTGTTGTTTTTCTTTTTTATGAAATCGCATTTTAAAAATAACAATAAAAAATAAATAATAAACCTTTGATAGATTGTATAGTCTGTTGAAGATAAAGTATTTTATTGAATTAGGTTTTATAATTTTTTTTGAATCTAAAATCTTTGTGTAGTTATTAAAAAAAAGTGACTCATTACTAATTTTAATATTAATATCATTTTCATCTTTAAAGTTATTATAAATG
>CACJTT010000034.1 GCA_902596365.1 uncultured Alphaproteobacteria bacterium | reverse complement strand
AATGGCCCCATATAAAAATAAGGAACAAGAAATTGTAGGTGCTATTGGGGTCGTTGGGCCAACAAGGCTAAACTATTCAAAAATTGTACCTTTGGTTGACTATACGTCAAAAATTATTGGAAAGGTTGTTAAGTGATGGAAAAAGATAAAGAAAAAAATAAAGATGAAGTCAATGAAATCAATCAGTCTGAAAATTTAGAAGACATAAATGAAGAAAATATAAATGAAAAAAATACTGAAGCCAAAGAAGAAAAAGAAGAGTTTAGAGAAGAGGATGCTGAAGAAACAGAAGAAGAAAAGCTAAAAAATGAAATTAAAACATTAAAAGAGGAAAAAATTAGATTATTGGCTGAAATGGAAAATCTTAGAAAAAGATTTGATAGAGAAAAAATTGATTCGATTAAATTTGGTAGCATTAATTTTGCGCGAGATATTTTATCGCCTGGTGATAATTTGGAGAGGGCTTTGTCTGCAATTAACAAAGAGGAAGACCATCCTGAGTCTATAAAAAACCTAATTGAGGGACTATTGATGGTAAAAAAAGAATTATCATCTGCTTTAGAAAAAAATGGTATTACAAAAATTGATACCTTAAATAAAAAATTTGATCCAAATCTCCATCAGGCTATGATGGAAATTGAAAACAACGAGCTTGATGAAGGGGTTGTTGTTCAAGAAATACAAACTGGATATATGATGTATGATAGATTGCTTAGACCAGCAATGGTTGGGGTATCAAAAAAAACAAAACAGGAAAGTGAATCAGCGAGAGATCAGGACTCAAAGTCAGATAAGAAAAATATCGAAAAAGATCCGGAAAACTTAGAAAAAAATTAATAAATACAAATAATTCAGCTGACTTCTTGTATTTTTTAACTTTCTTACCATATTCTTTATAGCCTCGTATAAGGCAAAAAACTAATCAAGATAGGACTAAATTATTATGGCAAAAGTTATTGGAATAGATCTCGGTACTACAAATTCTTGCGTAGCTGTGATGGACGGAAAAGAAGCAAAGGTTATTGAAAACTTAGAAGGTGCAAGAACAACACCCTCAATGGTTGCTTTTACAGAATCTAAGGAAAAACTTGTAGGTCAATCAGCTAAAAGACAAGCTGTTACTAATCCAGAAAACACACTTTTTGCCATTAAAAGATTAATTGGAAGAAGTTTTGAAGATAAACTAGTTAAAGATGATAGTGGCCTTGTTCCATATAAAATTGTTAAAGGGGATAATGGTGATGCTTGGGTAGAGGCAAGAAGTGAAAAATATAGCCCTAGTCAAATTAGTGCTTTTGTTTTACAAAAAATGAAAGAAACTGCTGAAAGTTATCTTGGTGAAAGTGTTACGCAGGCAGTTATAACTGTTCCTGCATATTTTAATGATGCTCAAAGACAAGCTACAAAAGATGCAGGAAAAATTGCTGGACTAGAAGTATTAAGAATTATTAATGAACCTACTGCAGCAGCGCTAGCATATGGTCTTGATAAGAAAAAAACAGGAACAGTTGCTGTTTATGATTTAGGTGGTGGTACATTTGATATTTCCATTTTAGAAATTGGAGACGGTGTTTTTGAAGTAAAGTCAACAAACGGTGATACTCATCTTGGTGGAGAAGATTTTGATTTACAGATAATTGACTATCTTGCTGATGAATTTAAAAAAGATAACGGCGTCGATTTAAGATCAGATAAGCTAGCTCTTCAGAGATTAAAAGAAGCTGCTGAAAAAGCAAAAATAGAATTATCAAGCTCAACTGAGACAGAAGTAAACCTTCCATTTATTACTGCTGATCAAACTGGCCCAAAACACTTAACTATAAAATTATCAAGAGCAAAGCTTGAGGTGATTGTTGGTGATTTGTTAACTAAAAGCTTAAAGCCTTGTGAACAAGCTCTTAAAGATGCTGGATTGCAAGCTGCAGATATTGATGATGTTATTCTAGTTGGCGGTATGACTAGAATGCCTAAAGTAACAGAATTGGTGAAAAATTTTTTTGGTAAAGAGCCTAATAAAGGAGTTAACCCTGATGAGGTTGTTGCTTCTGGTGCCGCTATTCAAGGAGGCGTTTTACAAGGCGATGTTAAGGATGTGTTACTTTTAGATGTAACCCCCCTATCTCTTGGTATTGAAACCTTAGGCGGTGTATTTACTCGCTTGATTGATAAAAATACAACAATTCCAACAAAGAAAAGCCAAGTTTTCTCAACGGCAGAAGATAACCAAAGTGCCGTAACAATAAGAGTATTCCAAGGCGAAAGAGAAATGGCAGGTGATAATAAACTGCTAGGCCAATTTGATTTAGTAGGTATTCCACCTGCAGCGAGAGGGATGCCACAAATTGAAGTTACGTTTGATATTGATGCAAACGGTATAGTTAATGTTTCTGCTAAAGATAAATCTACCGGTAAAGAACAGCAAATTCGTATTCAAGCATCTGGAGGATTGTCCGAAGATGAAATTGAAAGAATGGTTAAAGAGGCTGAAGAAAATGCTGAAGAGGATAAGAAAAAAAGAGAGTCAGTGGATACTAAAAATCAGGCTGATAGCTTAATTAATGAAACTGAAAAAAATCTAAAAGAACACGGGGACAAAGTACCAGAAGAAGATAAAAATAAAATAACCGCAGACATTGAAGAGCTAAAAAAAGTGAAGGACAGTGATGATATGGAGGCTATTAAAGCAAAAACAGAAGCTCTTGTTCAATCTTCTATGAAGCTTGGTGAGGCAATCTACAAACAAGATCCACAAGCAGGAGCAGCTCAGCCAGACCCTTCTGGTGAAGAGCCATCTTCTGATAAAAAAGACGAAAAGGTAGTTGACGCAGAATTTGAAGAAGTAGACGAAGATAAAAAAGATTAACCTTATTTAATACCTTTTAAAGGGGCGTAAATGGCTGAAAAAGATTTTTACGAAATACTTGGTGTTCAAAAAAACGCAAGTGATGATGAAATAAAAAAATCTTACCGTAAGCTTGCAATGAAATATCACCCTGATAGAAATAAGGATGATAAAGAATCTGAACGTAAATTTAAAGAAGCTACCGCTGCATACGAAGCATTAAAAGACCCAGAACGAAGAGCCGCATATGATCAATATGGTCACGACGCTTTCCGTCAAGGAGGTATGGGTGGTGGTCAAGGTTTTGGTGATTTTGGGGGAGGTTTTTCTGATATATTTGAAGAGTTTTTCGGAGGTGGTTTTGGAGGATCCTCAAGGCAAAGAGGGCCACAAAGAGGAAATGATCTTCGTTATAATATGGCTGTTACTCTTCAAGAGGCATTTAGTGGAAAAAAATCTAAAATACGGATACCAAGCTACGAAGGTTGTGATTTATGTTCTGGAACTGGAAGCGTTGACAAATCTGGCCCTAGCACTTGTTCAACATGTGGTGGTCAAGGCAAAGTAAGATCAACACAAGGTTTCTTTTCAATAGAGCGTCCTTGCCCAACTTGTGGAGGCGAAGGCTCATCAATTAAAAACCCATGTTTAAAATGTAGCGGAACAGGCCAAGTTAAAAAACAAAAAACAATATCTGTAACGATTCCTGCAGGCGTTGATACTGGAACAAGAATTCGTATATCGGGTGAGGGTGAGCCAGGACAAAGAGGCGCTGGAAATGGTGATTTATATATTTTTGTTGAAGTGCAAAAAGACAAACTATTTGAACGCGAAGAAGCAAATATTTTCTGTCAAATTCCTATCTCTATTACAACAGCAATTCTTGGCGGCGATGTAGATGTACCTACAATAGAGGGTAAAAAGGCCAGACTTAATATTCCTCCAGGCACACAATCAGAAACACAATTTCGTTTAAAAAACAAAGGTATGAGTATTTTGCGTCAAACAAGACGTGGAGACATGTATGTTGAGACAAACGTTGAAATCCCTGTAAACTTAAACAATAAACAAAAAGCAATATTGCAAGAATTTGAAAAAGAAGGCGGTACATCAAAAAAACACAGCCCTAAATCACAGAGTTTTTTCTCTAAATTAAAAGAAGTTTGGGAAGATTTAACTTAATTTCTTTCCATTCAAGTTTACCCAAAGTATAAGCTATTTTATGGCAAAAATAAAAGTAGGTATCGCAGGCTGTTTAGGGCGTATGGGCCAAGAACTCATAAAAAAAATACTAGCAGATAAAAATTTTGTATTCGTTGGTGGTTTTGAGCATAAGTCTCACCAAGGTATTGGAAAAAAAATTAGTGATCTTACAAATATTCAGTCGTCAGCAGTTGTAACAAATAATGCCAACTCTATTTTTAAAATAGCTGATGTCGTTATTGACTTTACAACTCCTCACTCCACATTATCAAATGTTAGAATTGCCAGTATTACAAAAACAGCTTTGGTTATTGGAACAACAGGCATTACAAAAGCGCAAAAAAATAAAATTAAAAGTTTTTCAAAAAGAACTCCTATCATTATGTCATCCAATATGAGTATTGGTGTAAACCTTTTGTTTGATTTAGTAAAAAAAACAGCTTCCACTCTTGGGGGTAATGAATATGATATTGAAATTGCAGAAACACACCACAAACATAAAGTTGATGCTCCCTCAGGCACAGCTCTTTCTTTAGGAGAATATGCTGCAGCAGGTCGCAAAACCACTTTAGATAAAACCAAAGTTTTGGATCGCACCAAAAGTTTAAAGAAAAGAAAAGACGGGGATATTGGGTTTTCTGTTACAAGAGGTGGTGAAATAGCTGGAGAACACACCGTTAGTTTTATAAGCAAAGATGATAGAATTGATCTTGTTCATAAAGCTAATAACAGATCAATTTTTGTCTCTGGAGCATTAAAAGCAGCAATATTTGTTTCAAAAAAGAAATCAGGATATTTTGAAATGCAAGATTTACTTAAAATATAATTAAAAAATTAACAATTTTTTTTAAACAAATTAACTTGTTTATATTTTTTGAAAGCATAGTCTGTTTTAAACTAGTATGAAAAAAATTATTTGGATCTCATCTTACCCTAAAAGTGGGAACACTTGGACAAGATATTTTTTATCTAATTATTTTTTTAATAAGCAAAAAATTAATTCAGACTTTAATATTCTTAATAAAATAGATAAATTTCCACCATACAAAATTCTT
>CACJTT010000033.1 GCA_902596365.1 uncultured Alphaproteobacteria bacterium | reverse complement strand
CTATTTTACTATTACCGCCTAATATTAATATATTGCCACTTTTCATTTTCGTAAATTTTTTAGATAGTTTAATAAAATAGGTGAAATTAAAACATAAAGTAAAATAATAAATTTTGACTTGTGCCTAAAAGCAGTCCCGAAATTTCCAGTACCGAGCGAATATATAAATATATATGTTAATAATATAAAAAAAATTGTTACCCATTTTAAATTTTTATTTTTTATAAATCTAAATTTAATTATTAATATAATTAAAGCTATAATTATTAAATGAGAATCAAGAAATGCTATAATATGTTCGAAATTTTTTAATTCCCATATAAAAGGACTTCCTAAAAAATATGCAACTCTTAAGGGCAATAATGTTATAAGCTCTATTGTATTCTCAGGTATTAAAAATGTTGGAAAACTAGCTAAACCTCTTTGTTTATATGACCAAGTTGTTTTAAAATAATACAGCATTTGATCTAAAGTTAAGTTATCAAAAGGAAACTCATTTATGTAAGGAATATAAATTAAAATATTTACAAACTGATTAATAATAATCAATAATAACAAAAATAATAAAATTAATATTAGTTTTAATTTGATATTAAATTTTTTCATTTTAACAAAAAAATAAATCACAGTATAAACAATAATAATTGACATCATTGGTGGGTGTAAAAAATAATGTAAAAGTGACAATATTAGACAGCCAATAAAGTAAATTATTTTATTTAATTCCAAATAATTAAAAAATAAATTAATACTTAAGAGAAGAATAAATAATATATATGCTTCTCTCATTGATAATACTGAATAATTTACGATAGAAATAAGTGATGCACATAAAAAAGCATTTAGTAATGAAATATTTTTATCGTTATTAAATAATTTTAGTGAGACTAAATAAGTTAAGTAAATACTCATTAAACTTATTAATATACTTAAAGATTGAATGATTATTATATTTCTTCCAAAGAAAGAATAGATTAAAGCAATAAAATAAGAATAAGAATAAGTTTTATTAAAACCAAACTCGTACAAATTACTAATAAAAGAGAAGGTATCCAAATAACCTCCATATTCCCAACCCTTTTTTTCAAAGGATAGCGCATCCATATTTCCATCAACAATAAAAAAAATATTATTATTAATTATAAGTAAAAAAATTTTAATTATAAAAGCATAAGTCAAGATGTAAGATAGTTTTTTATGATTAATGCGGATAATTGTTATAAAAAAAATACTGATTGAAATAAAAAAAACAGATGATAGTAAATTCAACTGATTCTCCAAAGTTTATTGTATTCATTTACCATATTTAAAATTGAATATTTAATTCTATTTTTATTTGAAATTGGAATAACTAAATCATTTTTGATTTTTTCATAATTTTTTTTATTTTTAAAGAATAATAATTTCTCATATAACGACTTGTGATCATTATATTCAAATAAGAATATATTTTTTTTCAAAATTTCTTCACTATCACCAGTATTAGTGCTTAAAGAAATTTTATTAAAACTAACGGACTCCAATACAACATTTGGAAAACCTTCTCCATGAGATGTTGATACATGAATATCAATTGCATTGTAAACTTTATTAAGATTATTAGTTACAGGATGCAGAATAGTTTTTTCTAAAATATTATAGGAGTTTAATTGAGAGCATAGAACTTTATTTTGACGATTTATATTTTCTCCAACTAATATTAACTGCCAATCGGTGTATTGTATTTCTAATAATTTCAATGATTTAAAAAGCATCTCAAAGTTTTTTTGCTTATGCCATCTGGAAACCATTCCAATTAGCAGAGTATTGTTACCTATTGAGTGAATTTTTCTAAATTGATTTCTTAAGTTATCATCTTCATTCATATAATCAAATTCAAAACCATTTGAAATTTTAATAATTTTTTTATTGCTATAATATAATTTTTGATGATATTTAATTCCAGCAGTAGAATTAACTATTATTTTTTTTGGTACAAAATAAGATAAAAACGCATTGAATATAATTAAAAAATTAAGAGATAAGGAATTATATTTAAATTTTAGTTTTGCATTTCTAATATTCCAATATATTTTTTTATGACCAAGTAATTTTGCAATAATTCCAATTAAAAAATCAGAGTGATATAACCAGGTTTGAATAATATCAGGTTTTATAGATCTAATTATTTTAATGATAATATAAATATTTATAAATATTTTGTGTATTTTTTTTAAATCGACTTCATATATTTTAACATTATTGAAATAACTTAAATGATTTTTATAATAACCATTCTTAGATAATGTAATAATATGATGAAAGTTAGATTTATCGTTTTTAATTAATCTATATAAAGCTGTTTCAGCTCCACCAATATTTAATGAACTAATACCATGCAAAATAATCATATTAAATATTAATATTAGTGATTAAATTTATTAAAATCTTAGAATAGTTATCAAATTTGTTATTAATTATATATTCATCAAAATCGTATTTATGATTTTGATTTTTTTCATCAATCACTTTCAACATTGCATTTAATAATTTATCTACATTTCTATTTTCAAAAACATGACCCATTTTGTATTTTTGATTGATTTTATTAAATATTCCAATGTCTGTCATTATAAAGGGTTTTTTATAATTAACTGCCAATGCAAATACACCACTTGAGGAAACCTTCTCATAAGGTAGAACGAAGCAATCAGATTTTTCCATATGTTCTAGCAAAACTTCCTCATCAGTATATTCAGACATAAAATTTACTTGATTCTTAATATTAAGATTATGAATTTTATTTTCCCAATATTTTTTATCTTTATACCAAATTTCTCCTAAAATATTTAATCGTACGTTTTTATTGTTAATTTTAGAAAATGCATCAAGCAAATAATCTAAACCTTTGTATTTTCTAATAAAACCATAAAACATAAAATTAAAAGTATCATTCTTATAATGTTTTGTTTGTAATATATTTTTAGTTCTAGATACAGGATATACTGGATGATTAATAAAAGTTGATTTAGTTGATTTTTTTAAAATTTTATTTAGTAAAATTTCCCCATTAGATTCATGAAAAATATTATGGTTTGAAAAGTTATAAAAAATCTTTGTTAATATTTTTTTTATAAAATTTGACTCATGATCAATAATATTATGTACAATTGAAATAAAAATAATTTTTTTTTTTACAAAAATTTTAGTAAAAATAATTACAAAAATATAAAAAGGTATTAAAAAAAAGTTCCATTGAGGAAAAAGTATTATATCTGGCTTAAATTTAATAATTTTACTTAAGTTTTTTATCCAATAAAAAATATTATATGAATGCGCAATTTGATCTTTATCAATTAAATTATTAAATTTTTGGAATTTTCCAGGATAAAATATTTTAGGATATAGTTTAAAATAATTTATTTTGATTACATTAATTTTTTGATTTAATTCTTCATATAAATTATCATTGAATTTTGCTATACCACCTCTGTAAGGATAAAATGGTCCAAAAAATATTAAGTTATTATTTTTTTTAATTTTCAATATCTATCTCAATAATTTTTCTATTTATTTTTATTACTTCACCAATTATTCCAAATAAAAAAATAATTACTGATATAAAAATTGAAGTATTTGCAATTATCAATGATTGAATAAAACCAGAATAATTATAAAATATGTAAAAGTATGAAAATCTTAATATTAAAGAAACTCCAAAAATAAAAAAAGGGAGGCTTAAAATACTGAAAAATGGAATTGGTTTATAAATTGCAAAACATTTAACTATAATTTTTATTTGATTGTAAATAAACTGGAAGTTATTTTTGAATAATCTAGATTCTCTTGTGGGCGGATTTGTTTGTATATCAACTTCGCCTATCCTTAATTCATTATCCGATGCCTGAATCAATGACTCCAGTGTATATGAAAATTTTGAAAAAATTTTTATTTTATTAGAAGAAAGCTTATTGTAAGCTCTAAATCCACTTGTAGCATCAGAAATATTTTGACCAACAATAATTTTGACAACAAAAGAACCAATTTTTTGTAATTTTTTTTTAACAAATGAAAAAGATTTAATATTTTCAATATCTCGTTTGCCTATAACAATATCACACTTATCTTTTACTATAGGTTTTATTAATTCAGCTATATTATTTGAGTTGTATTGATTATCTGCATCTGTATTAACTAAAATATCGTACTTAGATTTTTTAAAAAAATTTAATCCTTTTTGAAAAGTTTTGCCTAAACCTATATTTAATTTATTATCAATTATATAATCCACTTTTATTTTTCTACATACTTCAATAGTATTATCCGAAGAACCATCATTAATAATAAGAACGGAAATCTTATCTACACCTTCTATTGTTTTTGGTAAATCAAGTAATGTTTTTTCTATAACTGCTGATTCATTATAACATGGAATTTGTATTAATAATTTCATAAAGTATTAATTTTAAATAATATATTTTTTACAACATTTTTAGAGTCATACATTTTTTTTATCATACTTTTACTAGATTTTGTTATTTTATTTTTATTGGCTAGCATAAAAGCATTATTAAGATTTTTTTCATTGTCAACAATTAAGCCACAATTAAATTTTTCTAAAATTTCATTTTGACCTTTGGATATATTAGAAATAATAACAGGAACCTCAAAATATAAAGCTTCAAGTAAAGAATTTGAAATCCCCTCTCTTTTAGAATATTGTATATATAAATTTGCAAATTTATAATAACTAAAATGATTTTTTAAATTATTTAATATTTTTATATGTTGATTCATTTTCATTTTTTTTATCATCAATTTTAAATCTTCTAATTCGCTACCATTACCTATAATCAAAAGTTTCCAATTTTTATGATTTTTTATAAATTTTGAAAAAGAGTTAATTATAAAATTTAAATTTTTAACTTTATCAAGACGTCCAACAAATATCGCAATTTTCAAATTTTTTTCTTTTTGAAAAGGTAATAATACTTTCTCACAATAAGCATTATCAATAAAATTAGTATCTAAAGGATTATTCATAATATAAATTTTATTTTTATTTAAGTTAAAATTTTTTGATAATATAATTTTAAGGTCAATAGAAGGAACAACTATTAAATCAGCAAAATTATAAAAAAGTTTAATTAAAATTTTAAATATTAAATTCATTACAGTGAATTTTTGAAATTTTAACAATAAATTAGTAGTTTCTCTAATTAACAATTTAGATTGAAAACTAAATAATAATTTAGATAATAAGACGATTATATTGATATGTGTTATTGATGAAAAAATATAATTTGGTTTGATATTTTTCAATGTTTTATTTAAAAGAAAAATCGCATGTAATGCTCGTTTTTTTTTAAAATATATAATTTCCACTTTCTGATTTAATTTGTTAGATAAGTTAATATTTTTACCTAATACAAGAATATATACTTTAAAATAATTAGACATTTCATTTGCTAAATTCACAGTCACATTTTCAGCTCCTCCAACTTCTAAATTTTGTAAAACAAATACTATACTTTTAATATTAACCTCCTTTATAGGATAAAATTAATTTATTGATTGGCTCAAAATCTCCAAACATTTTAATTAATTTAAAGCCAAAATTTTTTTTAATATAAATAGCACCATTGACTAATGAATTTGATTCTTGATTACTTCCTACAATAAAAAAACCATGATTTTCTAGAGCT
>CACJTT010000032.1 GCA_902596365.1 uncultured Alphaproteobacteria bacterium | reverse complement strand
GACATAGATGGTGCCAACTGGAGCCAAAAAATTTTTTCAATCGTTATTCCTCTATTATGGCCAACAACAATTTTAAATATGATTTTAAATTTGATTGGAGCCTTTCGAGCATTTGATATTGTTTATGTTTTAACAAGGGGAGGACCAGCTCATTATTCTGAAGTATTGGCTTCTTATTTATATTATTACTCTTTTGCTGCAGGCGGTCCAAATAAAATGGGTGTAGGTGCGTCTGTTGCGTTCGTAATTTTTGCTTGTATTTTAACTATAGCGTTAGCAAGAATAATTGTATCTAAAAGAATTGAGAGAAATTAAGAATGAAAGACTCATTGCAAAATAACTACGGAGCAACTTTTAAAAGAAGTCCTGTCTTTTATATTTTAACCAGAATTGTCATTTTATTTTTTATGATAATTATAATTTTTCCATTGCTTTATACTTTATCACTATCTGTTCGTTCACCTGACACAGTTTATAGCGCAAGGTATTTTTTAATACCCTATGAATTTTCTCTACAAAATTATTATGATGCTTTTTTTTATGCTGAAGAAAGATTAAAAGTTTCTTTTCCAAGAATGTTTTTGAATAGCGTGATAGTAACTACATCATCTGTCTTCTTAATCATCTCATTATCTATATTTGCAGCTTTT
This sequence comes from uncultured Alphaproteobacteria bacterium, assembly GCA_902596365.1. Classification (GTDB taxonomy): domain Bacteria; phylum Pseudomonadota; class Alphaproteobacteria; order HIMB59; genus CACPNW01. The sequence goes on along the minus strand of CACJTT010000032.1, from coordinate 5,170 downwards.
AGTTTTAGTCATTTGCGCTTTCCCATGAAAGAAAGTTTATATAATGTTATGATAGCAAGTGTAGCAATGCCAGCTCAAGTTTTGTTAATCCCATTGTTTTATTTGCTAATTTATTTTGGAATTATTAATACGTACACAGCTGTTATTCTGGCATATGCTGGTTTTCTGATACCAATTGGTATTTTAATTTTAAGAATGTTTTTTGAGCAGATACCAGGAGAATTGACAGAAGCAGGTATCGTTGACGGGGCAAGTGATTTTCAACTTTTAATGAGAATACTTCTGCCTTTAGCTAAACCAGCCATTGCCACTTGCGTAATTCTTTTGTTTCTTGATACATGGAATGAATTTATTTATGCAATGATTTTTATGCAAGATCCCACTATTCATACAGTCCCAGTAGGATTAGCTAAAATTGGAACGAGTAGGTATCATATTAATATTGGGACATATAGTGCTTCAGTGATGATAACCATAATTCCAGTAATGTTAATTTTTGCGATTTTTCAAAGATGGTTTATTGCAGGTATGACAATGGGTGCATTAAAACATTAAAATTTTTTCAACTACAAATTCAAAAGAGGTTTTATTACAAACTTACTTTGTAAATTTTTTGAGCATTTCCATTTCCAATTGCAAGTGCTTCATCTTCAGATAGAGATGAAAGTATATTTCTTGTAACAGAAATCCATTCTTGAATTCCTTTTCCAAGGTTTACAACAGGCCAATCGCTCCCCCAAACCATTCTATTTGGACCAAAACATTCCAAAGCGTGATCAACATAAGGTTGAATTGTTTCCTGTGAAGAAGTTCCAGGAGCGCAGTAAGCCATTAATCCAGAAAGTTTACATGTCACATTAGGTAATTCTGATAATTTTTTCATATCCTTACCCCACTGATCTATCTCACCAGCAGCTATTGATGGGACACCGCAATGATTTAAAACTAAATTTGTTTCATCACACTTTTTTGCAAAATCATAAGCTATCGATAACTGTGAAGAAAGATAGCAGAGATCAAAGGGCTTTCCAGCTTGGCCAATTTTTTTAACATTGTTAATAAATGTCTGTGCTTGAGAAGTCTCATCAGGCATAACGTGTAAAATACGTCTGTAACCAGCGGCATTCATCTCAAGTGTTTTTTCAAACCAACTATTAAATTCATTATCATCTTCAGGTCTAATAGAAACAATTAACCCTTTAATATTATTACTAGCATTTTCAGCTAAGCTTTGGACAAATTTAGCCTCATTTTGGTAATCAGGATCATCAGCTGCTGTTTCCATAAATAGAGTGCCCCCTATTCCTTGGCCTTCTGTAAGCTTGAAATAATCTCCAATAGTAAAATTATCTTCAGCAAGTGAGGGTATATCTTTCGCCCAGCTATAGCCAGCGACATCTCGGTAAACTAAATGTTGATGTGTATCTAATAATTTGATCATATATTTATTCTAACATAAATTTTTTTTGTGTAAAGATTATGTATAAGAGGTAATATTAGAAATACATTAATTAATATCAATTTTTATGAAAATTCTTTTAACTGGAGGGGCTGGATATATAGGAAGTCATGTTTTGCTCTCTATTATAGAAAATAAACATGAGGTAGTTGTAATTGATGACCTTTCAACAGGAAATAAAAACCTTATTCCTGATAATGTTAAATTTATTAATTCAAATATTAATAATGCAGAAAAGATTTCGAATGTATTGATGAAAGAAAATTTTGATCTTCTTCTTCATTTTGCAGGTTTTATTAAAGTAGAAGAGTCAGTTCAAAATCCTGATAAATATTTTAAAAATAATACTGATAACGCGATTGAGCTTTTTGAAACGTGTTACAAACATAATTTACAAAATATCATATTTTCTTCAACAGCAGCAGCTTATGGAAATCCTAGCAATAATGAATCAATAAGAGAAGATGAAAATCTCAACCCTCTTAATCCTTACGGAGAATCAAAAGTTAAAACAGAAGAATATTTATTAAAGAACAAAGATAAATTTAACTCGATTATATTACGATATTTTAATGTTGCTGGTGCTGATCCAGAGTTAAGATCAGGTCTTATTGCCAATCAACCAACACACTTAATTAAGATTCTAAGCGAAGTTGTGGTCGGAAAAAGAGAAAAAATCTACGTATATGGAAATGATTATAATACTGAAGATGGAACTGCAATTAGAGATTATATTCATGTTAGTGATCTAGCAAGCATTCATTTAGAGGCAGCAAATTTTTTATTAGAAAAAAAAATTAGCAATATATTTAATTGTGGGTATGGAAAAGGCTACTCAGTATTAGATGTAATAAATATTGCTAAAAAAATATATGGTGAAAAAATAAAATTCGAATATGATAAAAGACGACCTGGAGATGCAGAAAGGTTAATTTCTAATGTTGATAAACTTCATCAACATATAAATTGGGAACCACAATTTAATAATTTAGATTTAATCATTCAAACTGCTGTTGAGTGGGAAAAAAAAATACATGAAAAAAATTTATAAAAGAAAATTTGAAAGAAATGACAAAAGACATTTACTTCTCTTTGGTTATGAAGAGCATAAGGAAATAGCTTCTAAAGAATTAGAAATTACTCCTTTACCCAGTCCACATATGAGATGGAATCCTGCAAGACAAGAATGGGTAACTTATTCTGAAACCAGAAAAGTAAGAACTTCTTTTCCACCAGAAGAATATTGCCCTTTATGTCCTGGTGCAGAATTAAATTTTGCAACTGAAATACCGTTTAAAAATTTTGAAGTTGCCATCTTTCCAAATAGATGGGCTAGTTTTAATACTAATGATGATAAAACATCAATTGATGGCTTAAGCACAAAACCATCAAATGGAGAATGTGAAGTAGTGGTTTATTCTTCTAAACACTTAGATACAATTGCTCAGATGCCAATAAGCAGAATAGAACTTTTGTTTAATGCTTGGTCAGATCGTTACATCAAACTACTAGAAAGAGACGATATTCAATATGTAATGCCTTTTGAAAATAGAGGAGTAGAATGTGGTGTTACGCTTCATCATCCACATGGACAAATTTATGCCTATCCTTTTATTCCTCCAGTAATTAAAAAAGAAATAGAAGCATTTAATAAAGAGAATTTTATTAAAAAATTAATGAAAGATTTAGAAAAAAATTATTTTGTTTACCAAGATGATAATGTCATTGCTGCTGTACCACCATTTTCAAGATACGCTTATGAGATATGGATAATTCCAAAAAGACAAATAGCTGGACCTTGGCAATTTACTGACCAAGAATATAATTCTTTTGCAGTTGCTCTTCAAAAAGTTGTTAAGGGATATGATAGTTTTTTAGGGAGAAGATGTCCATATATAATGGGATTACATGCTGCTCCTAATTTAGAAGATGATAATTTTCATTTTCATATGGAATTTTATCCGCCTTTAAGACATGGTGATAAACCCAAAGTATTAGCTGGCTCAGAGTCAATGGCTGGGGTATTCATTATGGATGTTTTTCCTGAAGAGACTGCAATTGAACTTAGAAAGTTTATGTCATGAAATCAATTGAAGAAAAAATTAATTTTTTTAAAGAAAATTTAGAATTATTTGATGATGATATGGATAAATATAAATATCTTTTAGACCAAGCAAAAAATGCAAAACCCTTTCCAGAAGAATATAGGCAAGATAGTTTTAAAGTCGATGGATGCCAAGCACAAGTATGGCTGGTTCCATATATCGAGCAAAAAAAATTATGTTTTCACTCAGACTCTGATGCCTTTATTTCAAAAGGAATGGTAACAATTCTCTGTGAGATTTATGGAGAAAGAAACCCAGATGAAATTGCAAAAGCTGACTTTGATCTTTTATCTTCATTACAACTAGATACCTTATTAACGCCGGGAAGACGAAATGGTGTGTATTCAATGCTAATGAAAATTAAAGAGTATGGAAATGTTTACAGTCAACAAAATTAATTTAAATTAAATATTTTATTTTATTTTATAGTTTTTCCTATATCAGATTTTAATAAATATGATTCAAAAGAAAAATATTAAAGTTAATGAAAAGCTCTATAATTTTATTAATAATGAAGCACTAAAAGGTATTGAGATTGATGAGGAGATCTTTTGGAATGGATTTTCAGATATTGTAGATACTTACTATCCAAAAAATGTCGCTCTTTTAGAAAAGCGAAAGAACTTACAAAATCAAATCAACAATTGGCATAAAGAAAATAGATCTAGAGATACTGATCTTCATGAATACAAAAGTTTTTTAAAAGAAATAAATTATATTGTTGATGAAGGTCCTGATTTCAAAATTACAACTTCAAATGTTGATGAAGAAATCTCAAAAATTTGTGGCCCGCAACTAGTAGTACCTATCACAAATGCAAGATTTGCTATTAATGCAGTAAATGCAAGATGGGGCAGTCTATATGATGCTCTTTATGGAACAGATGCTTTGGGGGAAGTTCCACAAGGAAATAGTTATGATCCTGAAAGAGGAAATAAGGTTGTTGGATTTGCTAAATCACATTTAGATAAATTTGCTCCACTAGAAAATATAAAATGGAGTGAAATTAATAAAATTGAATTGCAAGATAATAAAATTATTTTAGGAAGTATAAAGGAAAATTCAGTAAACTTTGTAAATAAAAATCAGCTTATAGGTTGGAGATCTTCTAAAGACGGTCAACTGCTAGAAATAATTTTATTAAAAAATAACCTGCATTGCAGAATATTAATTAATGAAAATGATGCGATTGGGAAAAATGATTCTGCAAATATCTCAGATATATTGTTAGAATCTGCGATATCTAGTATTCTTGATTGTGAAGATAGTGTAGCAACTGTTGATGCTGATGATAAAATTTTAGCATACCAAAATTGGTTAGGTCTTACTAAAGGAAATTTAGAAGCTGAATTCGTAAAAAATAATAAGGCTGTAAAGAGAGTACTAAATAAAGATATTATTTACACTTCAACAAATCAAAAAGAACAAATCTTAAGAGGACGCTCTCTTATGCTGATTAGAAATGTAGGTCACTTGATGACAACACCTGCAATATTAACAAAAAATAATGATGAGATAGGTGAGGGTATAATGGATGCAATTATAACAACACTCATTGCAACTCATGATTTTAAAAAATCAGAAAATAGAAATTCTAATTATAATT
>CACJTT010000031.1 GCA_902596365.1 uncultured Alphaproteobacteria bacterium | reverse complement strand
TTTTTTTATGGAATCAGAACGCAGTAATAATTACACTCGTTGTTATACTTTTGCCCTTAATTATTATTCCAACTTTCACTTCTCTAGAAAAAATTCCAAGAAATATTATTGAAGCGTCTTTTGATTTAGGATGTAAACCTTTTCAGGCATTTAGATATGTTATTTTTCCTATCGGTTTTCCTGGTTTGATTGTTGGTAGTATATTTGTGTTTATATTAGCTCTAGGGGATTTTGTTACGCCACAATTAGTTGGAGGTACATCAGGCTTTACATATGGAAAAATTATTTATAGTAATTTTGGCATGGCTTTCAACTGGCCATTCGGAGCAGCACTGGCAAGCATTTTGCTAATAGTATCGGTAATAATTATTTTGCTTACTAACCACCTAACTAGTAAATCAAAATCATGACCAAATTAGAAAATTATACTAAATATATTATGGCCGCCTTAACTGGATTGATAGTAGCGGCACTTTACTCACCAATTGTTCTAACTATTTTTTATTCTTTTTATAAGACGAGAAAGGGAAAAGTTGATTGGAATTCATTTTCCTATGAACCCTATACAAAACTTATTTTTGAAAAACAGATACTCGAATCTTTAATGAATTCAATTTATGTAGGCATAGTAACTGTAATATGCTCTGTAGTAATTGGATTTTATTTTGCTAATTATTACCATACAAGTAAAAGTAAAATGAAAGAATTTCTTCAGTTTATAATTTTTTTACCTTTTTTATTACCCCCAATAATAACTGGCCTATCACTATTAATATTTTTTAGAGAAATTAATCTTCCACGATCATTAAACACTGTTGTAATTGGTCACACAATATTCGTTCTTGCAATCGTTTTTAAGATCATTCTTAATAAGCTGGAAACCCTTAAACCCTCTTTGATGGAATCAGCTTATGATTTGGGAGCTAGTAAGTTTCAAGCCTTTTGGTATGTTTTGCTTCCCAATATTAAGCTTTCCCTTATTATAGCTGGCCTTCTTGCCTTTACAATTTCTTTAGATGAAACACTAATAACTTTATTCTTAATTGGGAATGATACTACTTGGCCAATAAAATTATGGGCTAAAATGAGGGTAGGTTTTTCTAAGCAAGTAAATGCTTCTGTCACTTTAATTTTAATTTTAACTTCATTTCTGGTATTGTTAATAGCAACTATAATTTCAAGATCTGAAAAAAAGATAATGTACTGATTATATGGATAAAAGACTACAAAATAAAAAAGTAATTGTAACAGGTGGTTCAAGAGGAATTGGAGAGGGTATAGTAAAGCGATTATACAATGAGGGTTCTGAAATTATTATTGCAGATATAAGAAAAGAATTAGCTGAAAATTTAATAAATTCACTTGATAAAAATCAAATAAGTTTTTTTCAAACAGATTTATCAAAAGAAGAAGAAATAAAAAAATTGATGGAATTTACTGAGAAAAAATGGGGTAGTTTGGACTTCTTAATTAATAATGCTGGAATTGAAGATGGTTATACCCTTGCTGATCAGACATATGAATCTTATAGAAAAACTATGAAGGTTAATATGGATGCTCCTTTTTTATGTTCAAAATATGCATTACCACTTTTAGAAAAATCTAAAACTCCAAGAATAATCATGATAACATCGATTCAAGGTATCAGAGGTTATAAGGGCAATATTTCTTACAACACAGCAAAAGGTGGTTTGATAAATATGACTCGAGTTCTTGCTGTTGAATTAGCAGAAAAAAATATTCTTGTAAACTCAGTAGCGCCTGGTTTCATAAACACACCCTTGTCTGTAATGAAAGATGGTAATCTTGAATGGGATACTGATTGGTTTAAAGATGTGTATCTAAAATATGAAAAATTACCTATGGGAAGATATGGTCATCCAGATGATATAGCTGGTGCAGTTTATTTTTTCTGTTCCGAAGATAGTAAATATGTAACTGGTCAAACTTTACTGGTTGATGGAGGTGTGTCATCCTCTTTTTAAAAACTGTAAAAAAATTACAAAAATGAAAACATGGATCAGTTGTTTATTTTTATATATGCTTCTATTTTCAAATTACAGCTCTGCTAGTCATATTAAAAATATTATTTGCAGTATCAAACTAAGTACGAGTATAAAAAATATCTCCCCTCTTGAAATATCAGCACCTTCAACGATAAAAATTATCTATAACGAAAACAGTAATAATTTAATTGATTATATTTGGGATGAGAAAAGTATAATTGAAGATTTTGAATTGATTTCAAACAATATAAATTCTCAATTTATTGAAATAGGACGTAAAGGTTTTAATAAAACTTTATCAGATAAAGATATAAGAAACGGTATATTTTTTAAATTAAATTTAAATAATTTTGATGCTAATTTAAACAAACAATTTATAAGACCTGTAAATTATCAATGTTCTTAAATTTATTTTAAATTTGTTTATTTTTTATTGAAGATTTTATGTCATCCCTAAAGACTGATTTGAAAAAAGATTTAAATTCGAGAGGAGTTTTATTAAATACCTCACATTGATCTCCATCAAAAAAAGGTTCTAAGGCTGTAACATTAAATGCCCACACATTTAAATTTTCTCTAAAAATATTAAAACCATAATTTATCATACTATTGTCATCCAAGCCTATAATGTAGATGATTTCTTTGGTTGCATTATATCGTAAAATATTATCAGTAAGAACATCCACTGTGTCGGAATTTTTAATTAATACTTGAACTGACACCTCATCAATAAATTTGAAACCGTACATAGATTTAAAAGTATCATTTCCTTCCTTACAAATAATAGCCTTATTTGTTAAATTTGAAATATCATTTGAGAGCAATGTACTTGGAAAAAATAAAAGTATAATTAATAATAATATTTTCATCGATTGTTACTAAAACTAAAATATAGGAAATTTAAATAAAAAAAATTATATTTCTTCTAAATCAACTTCCTTATTAAGTTCAGCTCCAAAGCCAGGCATATCCGTAAGACTAACTTCTCCTTTTATAGGCACAGGTTCGTTTGTGAACATCTTGCCAAATATAGGAACAACCTCTGTTGCCTTAGGATGAAGATTTATAAATTCATTAAAAGGTGTAAGCGTTGATGCAATTCCAAAATTATAAGCATACACTCCACTACAATGAGGGATTACAATCATATCATATGCAGAAGCCATAGCAGCAATTCTTAATGTTTCTGTCATGCCACAAAGAGTTAAGTCTGGTTGTAATATATCAACAGATCTATCTCTAATAATGTTTCTAAAACCATATCTTGAATTTGTATGTTCACCAGTAGCCCATTTTTGCCAAGGACATGCCTCTTTAATAAGTTTATGACTTTCAAGATCGTGTGGTGGAAGAGCTTCTTCAATCCAATATAAATTTGCTTCTTTGACAGCATTCGCCAAATCAATTGCATAGGGCACGTCTAAAGACATGTAACAATCAACCATCAATCTATAATCTGGTCCTACTTGCTTTCTAGTCTCCATTATATACTCTTGATTTTTTTTAAGACCTACAATTCCATCTCCAGGACCATAAGGTAGGGGTATTTTAGATCCTACATGACCCCAATCTTGTGCTAATTTAGCCTCTGGTCCAGTCACATAAGTCTGAAGTTTCTCTCTAACTTTTCCCCCTATCATCATATAAACAGGCTCTTGTCTTACTTTACCAATTAAATCCCAAAGAGCTAAATCAATACCTGCTATTGTATTAATCACGACACCATTTTGGCCTGAATAAGGAATCGACGCTCTATACATTTGGTCATATAGCTTGCTTAAGTTTCTAGCATCAGCTCCGATTAAAAAACGATTTAAATGATTCTTTATAATCCAACTAGAGATGTAACCACCATAAGCAGTTGCATACCCTTGATGGCCACTTTCTGTAGTTACCTCAATAAATATTCCCTTTAAAACATCCATTCCCCAAGCTGATCTTGAATGCTGAAAATCATTATATACTGACATTGGATTGGCAATGATTGTATCGTTAATCCAATGACCTGCTGCGTGATCAGTATAATCTGCTCCAGCACTCTGGGTTTTAACAATAGAAACTTTTATTTCTGTAATAATATATCTTTTATCCATATAATTAGTAAATTGATTATAAAATAAACTACAATATTCAAATGTAAAACTTATTTTTATATATAAAGCTTTATTTATTGGTCTTTTCTGTTAATTTCTACTTATAAAATACTAAAACAGGAGGAAAAATGTTTAAACATTTTATTAAAGTGTTTTTTTCAGCATTGGTAATAACATTTGGTTTTGCTAATTTTACTAAAGCTGAAACAGTAATACAAGTTGTAGACTGGCAATCTGGTGTTGGTGGCATAACAAATTCTTACGCTGACTTTATCAAAGAATTTGAAGCAGCTAATCCCGGTGTGAAAGTAGAATACACTCAATATACTGTGACGACTTATAATGAATATTTAAAACCCGCACTATCATCAGGACAGGGTCCAGATGTATTTGCAGTATATCCAGGTCCAGATGTTGACGAGGTTGTTAATGCTGGTCACTTAGTTAATATAACTGCTGAAGCAGATGATGAATGGAAAAGTTGGTTAGGTAGTAATATTAATATTCCAGAATTAAGCAGAAATGGAAATTTATATTTAGCACCTCAAGATGCATTCACTGAAGAAATTTGGGTTTACAATGATATGATTGAAGATCTAGGTTTTGAATTACCTGCTTTTGGAGATTCATATACTGTTGATGAATGGGTAGCTATAGGTAAAGCTGCTAAAGCGAAAGGTCTTGATGGATTAATGTTTGGTCCAGTTGAATCTTGGTGTGTTTTAGATGGTTTTGCAAATTTTGTTAATCAACAAAATGATGCTTATCCGACAGATGTTTTAGGTCAAGCTTATGATGGTGAGATTTCTTGGGATCAACCGATGTTTAGAGATGCACTTAATGCTTACAAAACTATGCACGACAATGGTGTGTGGAGAGCTGATTCTCTAAGTATGGATTATCAAGTTCAAGCTTGGGGTAAATGGATCGATAGAGAAGGTGTTGGTATTTATTGCAATGGAGATTGGTTTATTTCTTCTGCTCCAGCAGAATATAACACCGCTGATAGCCTTGGCATAACAATGATGTCATACCCTAAAATATCTAGCGATTCTCCTATGACTTATAATAAAGCTACAGGAACTAACCTAGGCATAAATGCTAACTCTCCTAATAAAGATTTAGCAATGGAATTTGTAAAATTAACAAACAGTCCAAGTGCCTCAATGACATTTGCTGGCTATGGTCAAATTCCTGCAAACCTTGCTGCGGTAGACATGGCTGCACTTGCTGCATCACCTAACCTATTGTTTAATGATGGGATCAAAATGTTAGCAACAGAAGGTAGAAATACAAATATTTACTACTCTCAAGCTGAACCAATGAAGCATCTTTATGATGGAATCATGGAAATGTTCTTAGGTGTAACAACAGTGGATGAAGTCATTGAAAAAATGAATAAAGAAACTGGATACAGCGGTTAATTTTCTATAATCAGTAGGGGTTTATAAAATATAAACCCCTATTTTTTTTTGACCGATAATGATTTACAAAACATTTCAAATTAAAACCTTATTATATTTACTTCCAGCATTATTTATTTTTTTAGTTTTTAATGTATTACCTGGACTTACTTCTTTAGCATTAAGTTTTTTTGATTTTACTGGTTTTGAAACTAATCTATTTAAAAAATTTGTGGGCTTTGATAATTTTGTAAAAATATATGAAGATAAATATTTTTGGATAGCTTTAAAAAATACATTTTTATTAGTTTTTGGTGCAGTATTTATTCAAACCGGAATAGCTTTAATGCTTTCTATATTTATTTTTTTTGGAAATTTTAGATTTTCTGTTTTAATTAGATCAATTATATTTTTTCCTTGTGTTTTAGCACCAGTTTCAG
>CACJTT010000030.1 GCA_902596365.1 uncultured Alphaproteobacteria bacterium | reverse complement strand
CTCCATCAACTTCCTCAACTATAGTATCAATTATTTTATTTTTTAAACAATCCTGTGCAGTTAACTTTAAACTTTCCGCAGCTTTTTTAGTAAAATCACTACTTCTCCAAAGAATTGATGAGCAACCTTCTGGAGAGATAACTGAATATATTGAATGTTCAAGCATTAAAACAATATCTGCAGTTGCTAATGCAATGGCTCCTCCAGATCCACCTTCACCAATTATTATTGAAATTATTGGTGATCCTATTTTTAATGAAGTTTGGATAGATGATGCTATAGATTCAGACTGACCTCTCTCTTCAGCATCTTTTCCTGGAAATGCTCCTGCAGTATCAACAAAAGTTATCACAGGTAAATTAAATTTATCAGCTATTTTCATCAATCTTTGTGCTTTACGGTAACCTTCAGGTTTTGCCATACCAAAGTTATGTTTAATTCGAGACTCCATTGAGTTTCCTTTTTCTGTAGCTATTATCATGACAGATTCACCAGATATTTTACCTAAACCTCCTAATATAGCTGGATCATCTGCATACTTTTTATCACCATGGAGATATATTACATCGTCAAAAATCAAATTTATATAGTCTTTAGAATGAGGTCTATTTGCATGTCTTGCTACTTGAACTTTTTCCCAAGCAGATAAATTAGAATAGATTTTTTTTAATAATTTTTTTTTTTGGTCTAATAATTTATTTTTTTCAAATTTATAATTACTTTTATCAGCATTTAATTTACTTAATAGAGACTCAACATTTTCAATATCATTTTCAAAATCTAAATATCTATTCATTGAATGATATTTAAATCGTTTAAAATTTCTAAAATTATTGGTTTAATTAAAGAGCCTCCATCATAAATACTGTAAGCTTCTAGAACAAGATTAAGATGTTCAGGATGCAATTCATTCCAATTTTGATTATCCATTGAAATTATTGAAAGTAAGAAAAGTGTATGATTTTTTTGGCTAGTCATATTTCTTTTGATATCTCTAATTAAAAAATATGATGGCATATTTCTATCATCTGAAATTATTGTATATTCATAATTAGAAATAAAATTCGTTTCTATATCTAAAAATTTACTCAATATATCAATAGTTTCTAAACTTTTGTTACTAGTATTTGAATCAAAGTTATTATTTATACTATTCAAAAATTCTTTAATTGTATTTAGGTCATTTGACTCATACAGGTTAATTAAAAATTTAACATATTGCATTTGCGGTTTATTGACTTCTATATTGTCTGTAATACTTAACCATTTTAAAGCTTCTTCATAATTTTCATTTGAAATATGTGCCAGAGCTATCTGCATACTATGTTTTGAATTGTCAGAAGATGGGGTAAATGATTCAAGTATATTTTTAGTAACAGAATAAGCTATTTTTTCTAATCCAATATTTTTTGAAAATTTCCAATATTCTAAAATAACATTCAACCTATCATTAGGAAAAATTTGCATATTTGCTAATTGATAATAAAAAGCCATTATTAATTCGTTATCTTCATTTAAATTTAATATAGTTTGTTTTGGAAAACTAAATTGTTCAGAATTAAAATCCACTGATTGATAAAGTGCTGATAAACTGTCTGAAGTGATCACTCCGTCAAAGAAGGATTTATTTGCTGCTTTTATTCTAATATTAATTGGTGTTGAGTCACTTAAAATAACTGGTATTGCTAAATTAAGAGGGTCAATATTTATAAAATCTTCTGTTAGAGGTAACTCATTTATTCTCAACATTGCACTATATAAGAAAATTAAATCTTTTAATTTCTTTAAATTGATTGAGTCAAAATTTTCATCTGAAGCATTTTCAGAAATAGTAAATTCAAATAGATTTTGGAATGTTATATCTATTGGTTTTTCAGAGTCTTTGAGCAAAGAATTCAAGAGTTTCGCTTCAGCAAATTTATTTTCTAAAGTAAGGCAAAATATATCAGTTTTTTCTAATAAGAAATTTGGTAAATTAACAGATTTTTCTAATAATATATTTTTAAGTTCACATACTTCTGAAAGCTTAAAAGTTGATAATAAATAATTTAATTCAATTACCTGGAAAAAAGCTAAGTGGTCTTGATTGGATACTAAATCTAAATCAATTTCTTTTATTAAATTATAAGCTTTTTGAATTTCACCAATTTCATATAATTTTTTAATAATAAAATAAAATTTATTATTATCATCTTCTTGGTTTTCTGATTTTGAATTAGATAAAATCTTTACAAATTCTTTGCTTAAAGTTTTAGATTTAATTTTATTAATTTTGGCCAAATGATCTTGTATTATTTTTTCATTTGTATCAAATATATTTTCTGGATTCATTAAAGTAACTGTCTCTGAATTCACATTTTCAATACTAGATTCATTATCTTGAATAATAGTCCCATCTGAGTTATCTTGTTTATTTTCAGAATTCACTTCTTCAGAAACATCAATACTTTGATTTTCAGTGTCATTATTATCAACATTTTCTTCTAAATTATTATTTTCTGTTTCTAAAACAAGCTGGTCTAAGCTTTTATTCTGATGTAGTTCAATGATAGTTACTTCAGAAGCATTAAGGGTATATGAAAAAACAAAAAGAGTAATAAAAATTAGCCTAATAAACATTATTTTACCTCTAAAAGATAAGTTTCTATAATCGTTTTACTTGGAGAGGGTATATTGATAAAATACAAAATTAAAAAAATTATCAATAGAATTGCAAAAAAGAGTAAAGTGATATATATTGTTTTCATAATATAAAATAATGTCTTTTATAGGAATTAGTTCATTTTTAAAATTATTTCTTTTTCTAACAAAATTTTGTCAATAATAAGATAAGATAAGTAAACTTAAATGATAATTAGTGATTATAATAAACTTAATATTACATTTTGTGGAATGATGGGTTCAGGCAAATCTATAATAGGAAAAAAATTTGCAAAAATAATAGATTTTAATTTTATAGATACTGACTCATTAATTGAAAAAAAAACTGGAAAATCCATTAATAAAATTTTCAGTGATTCTGGAGAAAATTATTTTAGAGAGCTAGAAGAGATTTATATTAGTAAAATTTTACTTAAAAAAAATTATGTTTTTGCTTTAGGTGGTGGGGTAATGAATAGCTTAAATTTGAGAAATATTATAAAAAAAAACTCATACAATATATACCTTGAAGTAGAAAAAAAAATCTTATCAAAAAGATTAGAGTCATCTAAAAATAGACCATTAATAAGTAATTTAAATATTGAAAAAAAACTAAATGAATTGATGGACAAAAGAGAGAACTTTTATAAAGAAGCTGATTTAACAATCAAAAATGATAAAAAAATATCTGACACGATTAATGAATTAAAAATCAATTTTCAAATATATGATTAAAAAAATAAATATTTTAACAAAAGAAGATAAATATTCTATTGAGATTGAAACAAACTCAATAAAGAAAAAAATAAAACATATTATTTCAAATAATAACAATAACGTAATTTTTCTGATTGATAAAAATGTATTTAATGTTTTCAAAAAAATAAAAAATTATAATAAACAGAAATATATATGTATTAGCTGTTCAGAGAAAATCAAATCATTTAACTTTTATACGAAATTAACTCAAAAGATACTTAGTAAAGGTATCGATAGAAAAACAATTTTAGTAGCAATAGGAGGTGGAACACTTGGTGATTTATCTGGTTTTATTGCAAGCACTTTATTAAGAGGAATAGATCTTATATTAATTCCTACTACATTACTTGCGCAAGTTGATAGTTCAATTGGCGGAAAAAATGGAATCAACACTATTTTTGGTAAAAATCTTATAGGAACTTTTTACCAACCAAAGTTAGTCATAATTGACCCATATTTTTTAAAAACTTTACCAAAGAGAGAATTGCTTTCAGGCTATGCAGAAATTGTTAAACATAGCATAATATATGATGAAAATTTTTTTAATTGGTTAGATAAAAATTCTAAAAATTTGTTTAATTTAAATTATAAAGTTATTTCTAGAGCTATTTACAAAAGCATTTTAATAAAAAAGCAATATGTTTTAAAAGATGAAAAGGAAAGATTAAAAAATCGACATTCTAGAGCTGTACTTAATTTTGGTCATACTTTTGGTCATGCACTTGAAACATATTATAAATATAATAAAAAATTAACACATGGAGAAGCTATATCTATAGGCATGATTATGGCTTCAACTATTTCTTATAATCTTAATTATTTATCATATAAGAACTTTATCAAAATTAAAAATCATTTTATAAATAATAAATTACCAATAATGGATAATAAAATGTATGATGAGAAAATATTTAAAATTATTTGTAAAGATAAAAAAAATATTGATGGTAAAATAAATTTTGTATTACTTAAAAACATTGGTAATGCTTTTTTAAAAAATAATATTAATTTAAAAAGTATAAAAAAATTAATTAAATAAAATCTATTAATGTCTTTATTAACAATTATACTATTAATATTTTTGGCCTTACTTATAGTGATCTCAGGCTTCTTATCTGGCTCTGAAACAGCTTTAACTGCATCGTCTAAGCCAAGAATTCTTTTGAAGTATAAAAAAGGCAACAAGAGAGCAAAATATGTTCTTAAAATACTTGAAAATCTTGAAAACGTTATTTCTTCATTACTACTATCTAATAATTTAGTTAATATTCTTGCTTCATCTTTGGCAACTGCGGTTCTATACGATTTGTTTGGTGTAACTGGAATATTTTATGCAACATTTATTATGACAATTATAATAGTTATTTTTGCTGAGATATTACCCAAAACGTATTCATTAAGTAAACCTAACAGAACCTCATTACAAATTGGTCCGATAATTTTTTATCTAAGTAAAATTCTTTATCCTGTAATTTTTTTTATCAATTTAATTGTTAAAAAAATCTTCTTAAATAAAGATAAAGATGATGCGAAATTTAATGATCAACAATCTGAGGAAGAACTTCAGGGTGTTATTGATATGTATAAGACTTCTAGCCCTGACTCAGAGCATGAAAAAGATATGTTACAAAGCATCCTTACTCTAAATGATACTACTGTTGAAGAGGTATTTACTCATAGAAAAAACATTTATTCAATTGATAGTTCGCTAGATATAGATGAAATTATTAAAAAAATTAATAATTCAAGGTACACAAGAATACCATTTTGGAAAAATAATCCTGAAAATATAATTGGACTGTTAAATGTTAGAACATTAAATGTAGATCTATCAAAAAAAGAAAGTTCAAAGGAAATAATTTTTGATAAAATATCAAAACCTTGGTTTATTCCAGAAACAAGCAATCTTTTAGAGCAGTTAGCTGCTTTTAAAAATAAAAAAGAACATATTGCATTTGTTGTTGATGAATATGGTGAATTATTAGGCCTTATAACTCTTGAAGACATAATTGAAGAAATAGTTGGTGAAATAGTTGACGAAATTGATTTAGCTGATGATCAATTTAAAAACTTAAATGATGGATATATTATTACAAATGGTGAAAAAAGTCTTAAAGATTTATATAAGCATTTTGATCTTGAGTCCCCCATAAGTGAAGCATCAACAATTTCTGGCCATATATTAGAAATTGCTAAAAGAATTCCTTTATTTGGCGAAACAGTCAAAGATGAGTATTTTATTTACAAGGTTTTATCTCACTCAAGAAAACAAATTTCTAAAATTGAGATTAAATCAATTAAATAATTTTAATTTCTAAAGAATGTAAACCACTATCAAATTCTTTACTAAGTAAAGAATTAATTTTTCTATGCACCTCTAATCTATTAAATTCTGATTTATAGTTGTTTTTAAGTTGGACTAGTATGTGGGTTTGATTATTGCCATCAAAATTATTATGACCTTTATGTAAATATGAGTTATCTTTAACAATAATGATATAATCATTAAAATATTTTTCTAAAATATTTTTTATTCTTTTTGTGCGATTCATAATTATGGACTATATATTATAGTTATGAACAAATTTAGATTTGATATTCAAAAAAATAATTTATCTTGGGAAAAGAGTACTTTTAAAAAATGTGA
>CACJTT010000029.1 GCA_902596365.1 uncultured Alphaproteobacteria bacterium | reverse complement strand
AAACTTAAAACATTAGATATGGAGCGTTTGTTGTTTGGAGCAGCGATTTTAGGATTTTATGAAAATGGAGATGTTTTTGAATCAATTTATTCACCAAATTCCCCAGATCAAAAAGGAGATTACAAAGCATTATTAAATCAAAAACAAGAATTTAAAGGTGTTTACAAGATTGCTCAAAGTAAAATTTGTTATCTTTTAGATGGAGCTAAAGATTGGGAATGTGCTGTTTTATATAAAAGAAAAAAATTGGATGGAATTTATTATTGGGGAGTAAAAGGTAAAATATTTGCAAAAATTGTAAAGGTTATGGATATACCTACATACGAAAAAATGAAGTTTGATCATAGTGAGGCAGAAAAAGCAAGAAGGGCAGAAGAAAAGAGATTAGCAGAGGAGAAAAGAATTGCTGAGGAAAAAGCAGCAGAGGAGAAAAGACTAGCAGAAGAAAAGAGATTAGCTGAGGAGAAAAGAATTGCTGAAGAAATAATCCAAAAAAAATTATCCTTAATTCCATCAGAAACTGATTTAGAAAAAGCTCAATTCTATCTTCAAATGATTCAGGACTTTTCTAAACAATATCCAGATGAGTTTGATTTTGTTGAACTAATGGGATTGTTTTCTATCAGTAAACCAGTGTTGGATGGTGTTTTTGATGCAGAACAAAAAAACAATATTAAGAATTTAAGAAATCTTACTGATTCATCTTCAAATTTTGTAGAATATGAAAAAAGTCAAATACAGATCAAAATATCTAAGTCCCTAAATGATATTGATCTAGCAATTGATTTACTTTCTTTAAATATTGATAATCTCAAAACTTATATGCAAGAAAATATGACATCAAACTTTATCTCTAAAATTCTAGAAGAAATTAAAGTATCTGAAATGACATTAAATAATCCAAATTCTCTTTTAGAGATTAATAATGCAAATTCTAGAATTACGAATTTACATAAAGACATCAAGATAATTGAAGAGAAAATTATATTAGCAGAGTCAAACATAAAAAAATTAAAAGATTATCTTCAAGAAAATATGACTTCTGATCTACTTCCAGAAATTTTAGATATTATAAAATCTCTTGAAAAAAATATAGAAAACCCGATTTTAGATAACTTAAATAAAGTTAATGAAGATGTTAAGCAATTTATATCATTAAAGATTGATGTAACAAACGTTCAATCTAAAGAAAGTGAAAATAAATCATCTGCTGAAACTTTTGTTTCAAATGAAGAATCAGATAGTATAAATATAAATTCTGCTAATTATGATAATGAAATGTCACAGGGTCATCTCTTAAAATCAAGAAGTAAAATATTTCCTAATTAATATAATTAAATTACTAAAAAGTAAATTTACACCCATAAATATTTAATTATGAATAAAATTTCATTGTAAAAATTAGATTTTTAGATAACTTACAGATGTGTTAAAGATTTTTTTATCATTCTTATTAATGTTAATTCTTAGTGGTTGTAAGATTGACTTCGTGGGTGAACTTTATACATCAGATTTAATCAATGTCGCTAAAACTGGTGAGTCAATAAACTTGCCAATGGAAATTAGTTTTCAGGTCTCTTCATGTGATGAGGACTTAACATCATTAAATGAAAAAATAGGAAGTTATTTCATAAATTATCAACAAATAAATTGTGGAACTAGAGATGACTTCATGAGTTACATAACTGCTAAAATTAATGTTCCAGTTGTTAATAATAAACAAAAATTTGAAGATCAAAATAAAAGTTTGATAGGTTACTGGACAGGTATTTTTGAAGATAGAGAAAAACCTGATGTTTTTTTAATTATGAATCTTCAAAAACTAGATAGTTTAAGTGATTATATATATAATGAAACTTTCCAAAAATTATCTCTTGAAGAAGGTAAATTTAAAATAAATCTAAATAATGATATTGAAAATTTGAAAATTAGGGTCTACCCATCTATTGTAGATGGTAGTCCACTTGTTTTTGAAAATCTTTTTGAACTAAGTCAAAGAGAAAAAATATCCATAGAAAGTTCAAATATAACCTCTATGCATTTACAAGAAAAAGGTTGGGCACCTCTATTTTATTTTGAATAAAAACTGCTTTGTATTTTGTTTATATAACTACTTAAAAATGAAAATTCTTCTCACATTCTTCTTTTTGTTGTTTTCATCTTCGGTGTTTGGAGATGAATGTTTAATAGGAGATTGCTACAATGGATATGGAACTTATGTATGGGATAGTGGAGATAAATACATTGGAGAAAATAAAAATAATGAAATGCATGGTTTGGGAACTTATATTTTTGCCTCAGGAAAAAATGATGGAGATAAATATGTTGGTGAATATAAAAATAATCAAAAGCATGGACTAGGAACTTATACATTTTCCAATGGAGATATCTACGCAGGAGAATACAAAAATAATCAAAGAGATGGACTGGGGACTTATACATATGCCAGTGGAGATAAATATGTAGGGGAATTTAAAAATGGAAATAGACACGGACAAGGCACTTATACTTATGCTGAAGGATTTATTGAAAAAGGTATTTGGAAAAACAACGAATTAATAAATTCAAATTAAAATGAAAATTCTTTTTACACTCTTCGTTTTGTTATTATCTTCTTCGTTGTTTGCAGAGAAATATATTTGTAATGTTAAAGTTCACATTAAAAATAATTCTACCACTGATCCAAATGTTGTGGAAGGTATTCCTTACGATGATTGGACAGATCTTGATAACTATACTATTTTGTTTCAAAAACTAAATGATGAATTAAGTATGAAATATTTAGATGAAGAATATAAAGATTTTCCAGAATTTAAATTTAATATTATTCATCAAGATCAAAGATATGTTTATGGAAATGCAATAGATATTTTAGATGTAAAAGATTCTCATAATATTTATTTTAATAAAGAATATAATTTATTTACCTATTTCTATTATAGCGATTATGGCATTGCTATTTATGAAGGTTTTTGTGACTTAGAATAAAAAAATTCTTGAACCAAACTAGCGAAAACTTAAAATCTTTATAGCTTAAAAATCAATTTTTTAACTTCACTTTGGCAATATTTCGGCAAATAATTATCCCAACTCAATTTAAATAAATAAAAAATTTATATAGCAATTTAATATTAAATTAATTATGAATCACAATATGACAACATTAAGTGCATTCGGATTAATTATTATTTTACTTATTTGCTCCCCTTTAATATTAGGATTAATTTTTATGGGTCCACAAAGGGGTGTAAATCTTAAACACTCAAATTCTGGAGTTAATAAATCTGGATATACTGGATATTGTTGGACTTATTTTTTCTTTGGGTTTTTTGTACCAGTTTTTAGAGGAGAGATCTTAATTGGAGTTCTACATATTATTTTTTCTCTAGTTACTCTTGGGTTATTTCAACTTATAATACCTTTTTTATACAACAAGCAATATACAACTCGTCTTTTAACAAATGGATGGGAATTAAATGATACTGAAGCAAATAATCAGAGAGCAAAATTAAAAATAGGAATAGGAAGTTAAAATTAATTATTCTCGATATTTCTTCGGCAATACTTCTGCATAATTAATGCAAAAGTATAAAATACTAACACTAATATAGAGATTAAAAGATTAAGTATGTGCCGTGTAGCCCAAATATTCTTCATATCCACCTTAGAAATAAGTCAAAATTACAGTAAGTGTGAACTAAGTTGAACATTTTAGTACAATTTTAATCAAAATTATGTTTTCAATTGTATTAATTTTAGATAATTTAAGTGCTATGAAAATCCTTCTAACACTCTTCGTTTTGTTATTTGCATCTTCAATTTATTCTCAAGAGTGGAGCTTAGAATATTTAAAAGCATTTAATGATTCATGTATAGAGTCTGCAAATGAAATTTCTGGTATAGGAGATGCTTTTGAATATTGTGGTTGTGGCACAAATGGTGTTTATAGGAATTTTCCTTTAGAAGAAATACTTGAAATTTTTGAATCTGGAACATTAGACTCTAATATTAAATATAATAAAATAGTTAAAGATTGTAATCAAAAACTCAATTATTAATTATTAACTCTAAATTAAAGTAAGCGTGTAGTAATTTCTTTGAAACTTAACTTTTATTGATGTAAGATATTATAAATGAATAGAAAATTGAAATGGAGTTTGTACGGTGGTTTTATTGGTTTAGTATATGGTGTCATAAATTTGCCCGAAGCTTCAATTTATTATAATGGAGGATATTTGTTCGGTTCTTTTATAGCATTAAGTTTTGTTGGTTTAATTGTATCTTTTATATTTGAATTGTTAACAAGAAAATAATTTATGAAAATTTTATTTAGCATATTTGTTTTAGTCATATCTTTTAATATTAACGCAGGTACTTATCAAGATAGATACACATCGTGTATTTTAGAAAACACTTCGGATAGAGATAAAATTATTTTAGTTAAATGGTTATTTGTTTTATTGGCAGAACATCCAAGTTTGAAAAATGATTTTCCTACAACTGAAGATGATAAAATATCTAATGATAGAGCAGTTGCAGATTATATTTCTTATGTTATTGGAGTAAAATGTTTAAATGAAACTAAAGATGTTTTAGAATATGAAGGTGAAGAAGCATTCCTAAAAGCATTTGAACTATTAGGAGAAGTGGCATTCATGGAACTTGCAAAAAATGAAGATGTTGCTTTAGGTTTTGAAAGATACCTTCAATACATAGACCCTTCTCTTTTTGAAAAAATTGCTGGTTTTTAGACTAGTTTCTTGATTTTATGAATGATTATAAAAAATGTCCTTATTGTGCAGAAGAAATACTTCAAGCAGCAAATAAATGTAAACACTGTCGAGAATATATAACAACAAAAGAAGAAAATAATAATAATTTTTCAAACTTAAATAATTCAAAAAACGAAATCAAAAAAAATACAAAAGTTCAAGAAAAATCAAATACCATTAATAATTTTTTTATTTTTATTGGAGTTATCGCTATCATTGTATTTTTTTATTTTACATTTATTTCTGATCAAAACTTTTCATCTTTTAGTAGCATCTCAGATGCTAATTGTACTGAAGTTGCAAAAGATTCTGTTGGAAATAAACTTAAAAATTTGTTTGGTGCTGAATTTGCAATTTTACAAGTTAAAAATAATAAAGAAATATCTAGAACGACAAATAAATTAGTATGTTTAGGAGATGTAATGTTAGATAATGGTATTGACGGTCAAAAATTAAGAACAGAATTAACATTAAAAGATGGACAATTTTGGTATAAATGGTCAATTGAATAAATTAAAATATTCTATTCGATTTATCGCCTAGAATGAAAAATCAGAGTGCGTGCTAAAGTGCGTGCTCATTTAAAATAAAAAAATCAGAGGAAACAATAACTTTTAATTAAAAAGGGGCGTTCTGTTGCCGTGTGCGTGAACCAAACTACCAGAAAACTTGGAATTTTTATATTAATAAAATCAAAAAATTTGATCTGAGTGTGACTATTGTGTGACTATGCAGGGTTCACGGATCAAGGATATCACACTTCACACAGTTGATCACAGCTATAATTTTCCTTACTGTGTTAAAGTTTTTGTTTTCTGAATAGTAATTTGTGATGAAAGAGGTAGGTATTGTGGTTACGGAGAACGTTTTGAATTTAATATGAAAATGAAATAAGATATTAAATAATAATGAAAAATTTAATTTTTATAATTTTACTTTTTTTTTCTGCTGCCTCTTTTTCAAATGAAAAAAATATTTATGATTTTGAAGTAAATAAAAATCCAGATTGGCAAATTTTTGCGGCCTATGAAAATGATGATGGGAGCATGATTGCTAAAGTTTATAATATTAAAACTATAAGAAATATAGGTGATATAAAAGGAATAGAGGAAATAACTTTTTATCAAAAAGAAGAGTCGTTATCATCTAATGCAAAATTCAAATATATAACAACCTATTTGGAGATAGATTGTAATCAATATAAAGTGAAACCAATAGGCCTTGCTGTTTTTTATTCTAAAGATAGAGTTTCTGTTGGTGAACTAGATAATGAAGATAATCATGAGTGGACTAAATTTGCTATTGGCACACCTTACGACAATCTTCACAAACTTGTTTGTTAATGAAAAAATCATTAGTCTTCGTACTGATCCCGGTCCAACTGATATTCTATTTCTTTCGCCCAAGCCGACGCGTTCGACTTCTTAAGAAAAGTTTTAGAGATATATTTCTTATGAGATCGTATTTGTGCTGTCCACTTTCCAGATCTTCTCTTCGTAATTGTAGCCATATCTTTCTCACTTTCTTTCCGTCACTGTGACTATATTGTGACTGGAATATTTATTCTGAGAAAAAATCTAGGTTAACCAACAACAAACGCTTAATGAAGTGGGGCGTTCTGTTGCCCGGTGCCCCAAACCGCGCTAGCCTAGAAACCTAGGCAGCGATAGCTAATCTATTATCGTTAGCGTTTATAAAAATAGCCCGATAACGGCGGTACAATGCCGAGCAAAGTCTTTATCTTTTAGTCAACGTCAAACCTATTTCGCCCCCATAATTTTATGGTGGAGGCGCCGGGTACCGCCCCCGGGTCCGTACAACCTATTACATAAAGCATTTATC
The DNA here is from genome assembly GCA_902596365.1 of uncultured Alphaproteobacteria bacterium. Taxonomy (GTDB): domain Bacteria; phylum Pseudomonadota; class Alphaproteobacteria; order HIMB59; genus CACPNW01. The sequence goes on along the minus strand of CACJTT010000029.1, from coordinate 251 downwards.
GCTATAGTTGATAAATCAACAATCCTTTTATAAACCAAAGTCAACGATCAAGAAAGTTATGAATTATAAAATTTATATTTCTGTAAAAATCTGTTGTTAACATTGGGTTTTAGTGAAATAAGATTTTTTGATGATTAAAGCAATAATGGCAATTGATGATAACGGAGGTATTAGCAAAGGTAGGACTATGCCTTGGCCAAAAAATTCTAAAGACTTACAATGGTTTAAAAACAATACTTTGAATCAGGTTG
>CACJTT010000028.1 GCA_902596365.1 uncultured Alphaproteobacteria bacterium | reverse complement strand
ATTTATAGATATTAGTTGAATTTTGTTTAAAATTATTTTCTATTGCATAATTTAATCTCTGTTTTAAACCAATAATAGTATTAATAAGTTCAGATCTAACAGGAACAACTAATTCAGCTGCAGCTGTTGGCGTTGAAGCTCTTAAATCAGATACAAAATCTATAATGGTCGTATCTGTTTCATGCCCAATTGCAGAAATAATTGGAATATGTGATTTGCTCACTACTTCTGCTAATGTTTCATCATTAAAAGCCATTAGGTCTTCTGTACTACCTCCACCTCTTGCTATAATAATTACATTTGGCCAATTTTCTTTAATTGCATTAAAACCATTAATTGCATCAATAATATTTTTTGCTGCATCTGTGCCCTGCACAGCAACTGGCCATACATCAATATGAGTTTTAAAACGATCCGAAATTCTATTTATAATATCATGGATTACAGAACCGGTTGGAGAGGTTATAACTCCTATTCTTGATGGCAAGTATGGAATTTTCTTTTTATTTGCGTCATCAAAATATCCTTTTTCACTAAGTCTTTTTTTTCTTTCTTCAATTATTTTTAATAAAGCACCTTCTCCTGCTATTTCAATTTTATCAACATCAATTTGGTAAGTTGTTTTAAATTTTGACCAAGTTGTAATTCTGCCAGTTAAGGTCACCTCCATACCCACCTCAGGATCAAATGTAAGTAATCTTTTTTTTTGCTCCCAAACAACAGCACTTAAAATAGATATTTCATCCTTAAGAGTTAAATAAATTTGACCCTTTGTAGCAACACGTATTTCCGATATTTCACCTTTGATGCGAACATAGCTAAAGTGATCCTCTATTAAATCTTTCAGCTCTTTATTAAATTGAGTGACACCATATTCTGGAATATTTAATTTTAGACTCATTTTCTTAATTTAATAAAATAATTTTTTAGGAGATTTTGGCAATCTTTTTCCTTTATACCTCCATAAATTTCGGTTTCAAAAGTATGTTTTTTTTTCAAGAAAATTTTATTTTTTTCTATAGCTCCATTTTTTTCATCATATGCTCCAAAATATAATTTATCAATATGTGCCTCACTAATAGCTGAAGCACACATAAGGCAAGGCTCTAATGTTACAAACATTGCAGTATTATTTAAATACTTACGGGATAATTTTTTGCAGGCATTCATTATTAAATCTATTTCACAATGATAAATAGCATTTTTTTCTTTGTTCACTCTATTGTAACCTTTTTCAATAATCTTATTTGTATTAATATCAACTAATATGCCTCCTACTGGGACTTCTTGATTATCAAAAGCATTCTTTGCTTGATTAATTGCTTCATTCATAAAATAATCAATGTTCATATAGTAAATGTTTAAATAAGATTATATTATCATCATATGAAAAATCCAATTATAGGAATTACATTTGATTTTGAAAATAGTGGTGGATACTCAAAATTTCCCTGGTATGCAATTAGAGAAAATTATTTGACTTGTTTGCATAAATTTGGCGCCATACCTTTTCCTATATTACATGAAAATTCTCTAAATAATACCTTACTTAAAATTTTGGATGGTTTAGTTATTACAGGAGGAAATTTTGATATCAATCCAAAACTATATTCTGAGAATAATGGAGGTGCAAGAAATCTTAAAGATAAAAGAACTAATTTTGAAATAGATATTTTTCAAAAATTTCTCGAAACTAAAAAACCTATTCTAGGTATTTGTGGAGGAGAACAACTAATGAATGTCGCAAGTGGTGGAAGTTTAATTCAAGATATTAATAATACTTTCAAAACTAAAATTTATCATGAACAACAAAATCCAAGAAATGAAGTAAGTCATGAAATCTCAATTAAAAGAAATTCTAAACTTTATAATATTGTTAAAAGTGAAAAAATAGAAGTTAACAGCGCTCATCATCAATCAGTTAATAATCTTGGTAAAGATTTCATAACTACTGCTTCAGCATCAGATGGAATAATTGAAGCTATAGAACATATTAAACATCCGTGGTGTCTTGGTCTCCAATGGCATCCTGAATTTTTAATTACAAAAGCTGATACTGCAATTATTAAGGATTTTATTTTTCATGCAAAATAAAATGAGAATAGCAAAATTTATTGCTAATTCTGGCTATTGTTCAAGAAGAGAAGCTGAAAAATTAATTGAAAAAAGATTAGTTAAAATAAATAATACTTTGTGTTTACACCCTAGTAATACTGTAAACGAAAATGATAAAATCACTATTGGAAAAAAAATTATCAGATTAAGTGAAAATATAAAGTTATGGAAATTATATAAACCTATAAAATATATTTGCTCAACAAAAGATGAACATAACAGGAAAAAAATATTTGATTTAATACCAAGTAATTTTCCAAGAACAATTAGTATTGGGCGTTTAGACTTTATGAGCGAGGGACTAATTTTATTAACAAATAATGGTGATTATTCTCGCAAATTAGAGCTTCCAAATCAGGGTTATGAAAGAATTTATAGAGTATGTATAAGAGGTAAAATTGAAAAAAAATATTTAGAAAAAATTAATGAAGGAATAAAAATAAATGATATTGTTTACAAAAAAATTAAAATCAAAATTGATAAATCTGACAAAAATTTTACTTGGATAATTATAAAATTAAAAGAAGGAAAAAACAGAGAAATAAGAAATATTTGTAAATATTTTTCATGGCAAATTGTAAAATTGATAAGAATTCAATACGGTCCCTACAAGTTAGGAAGTTTAAAAGTAGGTGAAATAAAAGAAATTAAAGTAAAAAAATATGCCTAGTATTATTGGAGGAAAATATAAACGCACTAAGATTGAAGTTCCGACTAAATTAGTTAGGCCCACATCTGCAATAAAAAGAGAAGCTATTTTTTCGATATTAGAGAGTTATGCCTTACAAAATTCAATTAACATTTACAAAAATAAATCCATTATTGATATCTTTGCAGGCACTGGATTGATTGGTTTGGAAGCCATTTCTAGAGGAATGCAAAAATCTTATTTTATTGAAAATAATGAAAGTGTTTTTAAAATTCTAAAAAATAACTGTAATAAAATTTGTAAAAATGACGAATATGAAATTATTTTTGAAAAAGCAACCAATGGATTAAATAGAGTATTTGAAATTAAGCCATCAGTAATTTTCATAGACCCACCTTATAGCAAGGAGAACATCAACTTCATTTTATTAAAAATTCTTAAAAATAATATTAAATCTAAAGATACGATAGTCATAATAGAAACTGATATGAAAGAGCAAGTTGAAATTCCTATAGAGTTTGCTGTTTTAAAAGAAAAAATATATGGAAAAACTAAATTATTATTTTTAAATTAACTTAAATATTTTTTTGTTAATTTTTTGCCTTGCTCTACCGCAGGTTGATCAAAAGGATCCACATCAAAATAAATGCATGCAGCGATAGTTTCAATCATACTATTTGCCATTAGTGAACCAATTGACTCTTCATCTATTCTTTCTATTAATATTTCACGGAATTTAAAGCCATTTAACTTAAATGTATCAATTGTTGCATCTTGTTCCGCATGCATTAAATCTCCCATTTTTTTATCAACCAAATAATCAACCGACTCAGCTTTCATGATTTGTGAATTTATATTTAGGCCTTTGCCTTTATAATTACTTTTTATAAAAGTAAAAAATTTATCTTTTGGTCCGTCTAAATACAGTTGAAGTTGACTATGCTGATCAGTAGTACCAGTAGCATGCAATGCAGTAACTCCTCTATTTTTCTTTCCTATACTTTCAGCCCATAATTGAAGATACCATTTTCCAAAATAATTTAATCCATCTGAATAAGTCATTAAAACATTTGATGAAAAATTATTAGATTTACAAAATTTAAAAATTTGCGCAAACTTTAATAAATCAATAAATTTGTTTTGATTTAACACATTGTTTACACCTTGATGTATTTTTTTAACATCTAATCCTGCTAATATTGCAGGAACCATTCCTACATTTGAAAAAACAGAATACCGACCTCCAATATTATCTTTATGCTCTAAAAGAAGACATTTATTTTTCTTAGCAATATTAAACAATGGAGAGTCTTTTGCTTCTGTTATAATCATAGTGTTTTTATAAAAAATTTTTAAAATATTTTTCTCATTTGCAATATTTAATAAACATCCAAATTGAGAAAGTGTTTCAGGTGTGGTTCCTGACTTTGAAATCACAATAAATCCAGTAGTTTCTATTTCTAATTTAAGAATTTGACTTTGAAAAAACAAAGGATCAATATTATCAAAAAATAAAATATTTTCAGATTGATTAAAAAAAGTATTAATAAGAGCCCTAGCTCCAAGATTTGAACCACCTGTACCAAAAACTACATATTTTTTTTTATTTTTTGAGAATTCTTCAGTCTGAAATATGGTTGTGTTCAATAAATCATTATCTTTAACAATATTAAGTGCAGGTAGGTTATTACAAATACTTTTAATTTTAGTATTTTTGTCTTCAATATTTTCAGTGAGCTGCACATCCTTATCAAAATTTATATTTGTAAAATTAACTTCCATTTTTTTAAAAAAAGAAAAATCTTTTTTTCTTTTTATTTGGATTTTTTATTTTTATTGTGGGAGATTCTTCATTTGAACCAGTCTCATTATTCATAAGTTTGTTTCTTATTCTTTCTGACTCGGCAATAGAATCTAGAATTTCCATTTCATCATTCCAGGATTTAGACATAGATCGTTTTTCAGATGCAAATTGCTCGTCAATTTCATCTCTTATACTATCATCAGTTTCATCAGCATTACTTTCACTTAATATATTTTCCATTGTCGAAAACTCTGAATTATTATTATCAGTTTCATCTTCTAGTCCAAAAAGTATTTCTTTAGCTAAATCACTCTCAGCTTTATCAAGATTTTTTTCTTCCAATTGTTCTGGTGGCAGAAGATTAAAGTCTGGAGGAATTACAAGTGGAGGATTTTCAATGATGCTAAATTCATCAATATTTTTTCTATTAACACCTGCACTTTCTCTTACTTTTGAACAAGAAATAGTTAATAAAGAAGAAAATATAATTAGAATTAAAAAATTTTTCATTATTTATTAAGTTTAAGTTTCTTTAACATGTTTAATAATATCATTATTATGCCAGCAGATATATAAATATCAGCAAAATTAAAAGCAGGCCAATAATATTGATTAATATGTAGGTATATAAAATCGATTACATAGCCATTTACAAATCTATCAATAATATTTCCAATAGCTCCACAAATTATGATAAACAAACCCCAATATTCAAGATAATCATGTGCATTTAATAAAAGATAAATAATAAAAGAAACTACTAATAATGCTATCATAATTAAAAATACAGCAGGTATTGTTTCTGAAAATAAACCAAATGAAATTCCAAAATTATGTATGTGTGTAATGTCAAGAAAAGATGTTATTTCTATAAATTTATATAAATCAATATAATTAAATACCAAATATTTTGAAAAAAGATCTAAAGATACAAAAAGTAAAAAAATAATGATTTTTTGAAAATTTTTAAACTTATAAAATTGCATTTTCGCAACGATCACATATTTCTTCACGTATTAATTTCTTTTTATATTTCCAACATCTTTGACACTTTTGCCCATTAGTTTTAGTAACAAGAATTTTTACATTTGAAACTTCTTCTAATGAAAAGCCTTCAATAGCATCATTAATTTCATGTAATGCAAATGAAGAAGTGATACTTATCTCATCTAAGTGGTAATTTTTTATTTTTTCTATGATTGAGCTTGCAGCATAGATATCAAGATGCGCTTCTAAACTAGAGCCAATAATCTTTTCAGTTCTCTTTTTTTCCAAAGCTCCAGTTATTACTTTTCTTACCTGCTTTAATATTATCCAATTTTCGTTGATATTTGAATTTTTATAATTATGGGGGGTGTGTAAAAAATCCTCTAAGTGAATACTGTTTACATTTCCTCTAGCTCTCCAGGCTTCTTCTGTTGTAAAAGATAAAGATGGGGCTAACCACCTAACTAAATAGTTAAAAATTATATCTAAAAGAGTTCTGGAAGATCTTCTAATTTTTGATTTTTTGCCATCACAATATATGACATCTTTTCTAATATCAAAATAGAACGCTGAAAGATCATTGGAACAAAAATTTAGTAAAGTAGTAAACATAAGATGAAAGTTAAAGTTTTTTACACAATCAGAAATAATTTGGTCAATTTCCCATAATCTGTGCAAAATATATTTTTCTAAATCAGGAAATTCATTTTCATTTATTTTTTCCTCATCATTAAAGCCATCTAAGTTACCTATCAAATATCTAAATGTATTTCTAATTCTTCTATAAGAGTCAGTTTGAGATTGTAAGATAGCATTATCTAATTTTAAATCATCATAATAATCTGATGCAACTACCCACAATCTTAAAATATCTACACCATATTTTTTTAAAATATCGTCAGGAGAAATAACATTACCAAGAGATTTTGACATTTTTCTTCCTTTGCCATCAACAACAAAACCGTGAGTTAATACACTTTCGTATGGAGCTCTACCTCTTGTTCCTGATGATTCTAATAAAGAAGAGTGAAACCAGCCACGATGTTGATCACTTCCCTCTAAATACATTGATGCAGGCCATTTTAAATCATCTCTTTTCTCTAAACAAAAAGCATGTGTTGATCCACTATCAAACCAAACTTCAACAACATCTTTAATTTGCTCATAATCATCTATTGAATATTTATCTCCAAGAAATCTTTGAGGATCTTCAGTGAACCAAGTATCACTTCCCTCTTTTTCATAAATATCTGCAATTCTATCAATTATACTTTCATCCCTTAATGGCTGTCCAGTTTCTTTACTCACAAATAATGGTAAAGGGACACCCCAAACCCTTTGTCTAGAAATACACCAATCGGGTCTTGTTTCTATCATTGATCGAAGACGTGTTTGTCCTTGAGTTGGATAGAAAATAGTTTCATCAATTGATTTGAGGGCTATTTCTCTTAATTTATTTTTTTC
>CACJTT010000027.1 GCA_902596365.1 uncultured Alphaproteobacteria bacterium | reverse complement strand
GAACAGTCTGAATAATGTCAACGCCATTTTTTATTCCTAAATTATAATCATCATCTCCATGACCAGGAGCAATGTGCACTATTCCTGTTCCTTGTTCTAAATTTACAAAATCTCCATGAAATGGTCTGACTATAAAATCATATCCAATACTTTTAAATGGATGCTCACATTGACATTCAGATAAATGCTTACCTTCAAATTCTTTAATTTCTTTATAACTAATTATTCCTATTTCATCACATACTTGTTTGACTAATTCTTTAGCAAAAATAAGTTTGTCTCCAATCTTCGCTAAACTCTCATTACTTATTTTCTCAACCTCAATTAGGGAATATTTTAAATCTTTACCAAATGCTAACGCTCTATTACCAGGTATGGTCCAAGGTGTTGTTGTCCATATAACTATATTAGCTCCCTCAAGATCTTTATATGCAGCACTTTTAATTAAAAATTTAACATATATTGTATTTGAAGTATGGTCTTCATATTCAACTTCTGCATCAGCTAATGCTGTTTTTTCAACAACAGACCAAAGAACAGGCTTAGCACCTTTATATAAACTTTCATCAATTAGAAATTTTCCAAGTTCACGAACAATTTGAGCTTCTGCTTGATTAGACATTGTAAGATAAGGATTTGCCCAATCTCCCTCAACCCCCAATCTTCTAAATTCTTTTTTTTGTATATCAATCCACTTTTCTGCAAATTCTCTACATTCTTGTCTAAATTGAACAATAGGAACATCATCTTTATTTTTGCCTTTTTTTCTATAACTCTCTTCAATTTTCCATTCAATTGGTAGACCATGACAATCCCAGCCTGGAACGTATATAGAATCTTTTCCAGCCATTTGTTGTGTCCTGACTATAACGTCTTTGAGTATTTTATTTAGAGCTGTCCCCATATGAATATGTCCATTTGCATATGGCGGTCCATCATGTAGAACAAACTTTTCCCTGCCCTTTGATTTTTCTCTTAATTTATAAAAGATCTTTTCATCATCCCATTCTTGAAGAATTTTGGGTTCCTTAACAGGTAGGTTTGCCCTCATTTCAAAAGAAGATTTTGGTAGAAAAATAGTATCTTTATATTCCATTAAATTTTATGATATTTTTTTGCTTTATTAACGTCTTTTTGAATCTGACTTGTTAGTGTTTTAAAATCCTTATATTTTTTTTCAGGTCTAATAAATGTTAGAAATTCAACAGTCAATTCTTTACCATAAATATCTCTATTAAATTTAAATATATGGACCTCTAACAATAAATTTGTTCCGTGAACAGTTGGTCTTTCTCCAAAATTTGCAATACCTTTAAATTTTTTTTCATTAAATAAAACATTAACACAATATACACCTTTTTTAGGATATATTTGTTTTCCTGGACGAATGTTAGCAGTAGGAAAATTAATCAACCTAGCTTTTTGCTTACCTTTTATTACCTTTCCATTTATTTGCCAGCTTCTGCCCAAAGCCTCTGTAACTTTTTCAAATTGACCTTTTTCAATATTCTTTCTAATTGCAGATGAGGAGTATTTAAGATGAGTATTATTGTTTTTTATATGTGAAATACTAATCAATTTATAATTGTACTTAGAAGATAAGCTCTTAAGTAATTTAGTATCTCCCGATCTATTTTTACCAAATCTAAAATCATTTCCAACTATAATTTTTCTTACATTTAATTGCTTAACTAAAACTTTTTCAATAAATTCTATAGCACTTAAATTTGATAATGTTTTATTAAAACTATATTCAATATAATTTTGTATACCCAAAGAATTTAAAAATAATTTTTTATAATCAGTTGTTATAATATTAAATGCCCCACCATTTTTTTTAAAAAAAATTTTAGGATGCGGATTAAATGTCATTATTGCTGATTTCATTTTAAAATCTCTACTATGTTTAATTATTTTTTTTACGACAAATTGATGACCTTTATGAATACCATCAAAATTCCCAATACATAAACATAGGTTTTTTATCTGAAAATTTTTTTTTAAATTTAATTTATGTAATTTCACTTTTAGCTTATTGGTTTGTATATATACCTATAAACTAGAAATAAAATTTGAACTACAGGTACTTGTTTAAAATATTTTCTAAATATTCTTGATTTCCAGAACGAGGTTTTGGCTCAATATTATCATCAATAACCTTTTTTTGGATAGACTCTAAGGATGCTTCTTTTGAATGTATAAAACTACCAAGATCTTTTTCCCAATTTTGATATCTTTTTTTGATATATTCAGGCAAAATTTTATCATTCAGAAGTTTTTCTGTTGCCAAGAGTGTTTTTGCACATGTATCCATTCCTCCTATATGAGCATAAAATAAATCTTCTGGATCAATGGACTGTCTTCGTATTTTGGCATCAAAATTTAGTCCTCCTTGTTTTAACCCACCATTAGAAAAAATATGATAAAAAGGTAGAATCAATTCTGATACACTGTTAGGAAATTGGTCTGTATCCCAACCAAGAAGCGTATCACCCCTGTTTATATCAAGGCTGCCAAGCGCATCATTTGCAATCGCATAAGAAATTTCATGCTCAAAACTATGTCCTGAGAGAGTTGCATGATTTGCTTCAATATTTAGTTTTATTTCATTTTCTAGTCCTGCTTTTCTTAAAAAAGCTAAACAAGAAGCAGAATCAAAATCATATTGATGCTTTGTTGGTTCATGAGGTTTTGGTTCTAAAAGTATTTGACCTGCAAAGCCTATCTTGTGCTTATATTCAACTACAAGTTCTAAAAATCTCCTTAAATTATCCATTTCTAACTTCATATTAGTGTTAAGAATAGTTTCGTAACCTTCTCTTCCACCCCATAAAACATAATTACTTCCACCTAATTTTTTAGTTGCATCCATACAATCTTTTACTTGAGCGGCTTTGTATGCAAAAACTTCTGGATCTGGATTAGTTGAAGCACCACTCATATACCTTTTATGTGAAAAAGCATTTGCTGTACCCCACAACAACTGTGTTCCTGTTTCTTTCATTTTTGATTCCATTAAATCAATTATATGAAAAAAATTATTTTGAGTTTCTTTATAATTACTTCCCTCAGGAGAAATATCTCTGTCATGAAAACAGAAAAATGGTGTTTTTATTTTTTGAAAAAAATCAAAAGCCTCATTAAGTTTCATTTCTGCCATCTTGAGAGGGTCGCTGCTATTCATCCAAGGCCTATCAAAGGTTGGTCCTCCAAAAGGATCTAATCCTGGCCAAGTAAATGTATGCCAGTAACAGGTGGCAAAACGTAAGTGATCTTTCATTTTTTTCCCCATGACAATTTTATTTTCATCATAAAATTTAAAACTCAAAGGGTTGGTGCTATTTTCTCCTTCAAATTTTATTTCATTAATATTTTTAAAGTAGTCACTCATCTTTCCCTCCTAAATCAATACTGTTTTGCTTGTATAATTAAATTGATTAGTAAATCTATACATAAAATTAAGTTTGGCAGTTATTTACTCTATTCATAATCAAGTTCTTTTTAATAACAATAAGCTCCAATGTAGTCTATAAATTGAGAATAAAAAATTATAATAAAAAGAGGTTTAAATGAAGTATTTACATACTATGGTAAGAGTTAAGAATATTGATGAATCTATTGATTTTTATTGTGAAAAATTAGGTCTCAAAGAAATTAGACGGCATGAAAGTGAAAAAGGTAGATTTACTCTCATTTTTCTTGGTGCTGAAAATAGTGATGAAAAAACTGGTTTACTTGAATTAACATACAATTGGGATCCTGAAGTCTACACTGGTGGAAGAAATTTTGGTCACTTGGCGTATAGTGTAAAAAATATCTATGAAACATGTGAAAACTTAATAAAAAATGGAGTTACTATAAATAGACCTCCTAGAGATGGACGAATGGCTTTTATAAAATCCCCAGATAATATTTCTATTGAAATACTTCAAGAAGGTGAGGCTCTTCCTTTAAAAGAGCCATGGATTTCAATGGATAATAATGGTTCTTGGTAAAATTGAATATGATTAAAAGAAAAAAATTAACAGTTTATGATTATTTAAAATCAAAAGGTAAGAGGCAACTTAGTAACTTATTTGTTCACACAATAGAAGAAGCTGCAGCTGCTGAAGAAGCTGGGATAGATTATATTGTTGCAGCACATGATTTACCAAAATTTGGAATTAATGCTTCATTAAATGATGTAAAAAAAATAAGAGAGGTTGCTCCAAATTGTTTTATGCAATCTGCTGGCCCAACACCACCCGCTTCTGAATATGAAGCTATTAAGTTTGCTCATGATTACTTGTCCTTTGGAGTGGATTGTATCTATGTTGGGAATCACAGTCTAAAATGGATCAGAGCTATGCGTGATGAAAATATTCCTACAATTGGTCATGTTGGATTAATTCCTGGTAAAGCCACATGGATTGGTGGTTTAAGAGCAATTGGAAAAACAGCAGATGAAGCCATAGGTGTGTTAAAACATACATTAGATTTGCAAGAAGCAGGCGTTATAGGTGTTGAGCTTGAGGTTGTCCCTCCAAAAGTTGCAAAAGTTATAACAGAAAAAGTAGAAATAATTACAATGTCAATGGGTAGTGGATCTGACTGTGATGCTCAATTTTTATTTTCAAATGATGTCTTAGGCTGGAATGAAGGTCACATACCAAGACATGCAAGGGTGTATAGAAACTTTAAAAAAGAGTATGCTAGATTGCAAGAAGAAAGAGTCTCAGCATTTAAAGAATTTCATGAGGATACAATAAATAAAGATTTTAACGATCCTAAAATAACTGTACAAATTAAAGATGATGAATTTGATAAATTTTTAGAACTAGCTGAAAAAATTTAATTAGGTACACTCAACTCAATTTTATAATTTGGATTCTTAGCTTGTTTAAAAATCGCTGGAATTATTTCTTTATAAGCTCCCAATAATCCTTTTTTTGCTGGAGGCATTTGATCCTTTATTAGATTGTGAAGCTTTGGTAGATTATATGAAGGCACAGTAGGAAACATATGATGCTCAATATGATATTCCATATGCCAATATAAAAAACTAAAAATTGGATTTAGATAAACAGTTCTAGTGCTATAACGATGGTCTTTTATGTTTTCTTGAAGTCCAGTATGTTGGGTTAATCCAAAAGAAGCTACAAGTGTTTTTCCATAAAATCCAGGAAGAACTAAATACAAAACAGGTAACCAAGTTTGATATATTATAGAAATTAAAATAAGCACTAACCAAATACCAACATGTATTCTTGCTGAATTTCTACATTTTGATCGCTCTTTTTCAGGAATGCATTGCTCCATTACAGGTGTAGTAATGCCAACTGCATGTTTTATAGTTTCAAATTGAAGTGTTTTATGAAATGTTAACATTGGTGCAAAAGGAATATAATGTGAGAAGAAGAAAAACAAATCAGTAGGTTTCCTTATTGCAATTTCAAAATCATGAGGATCATCATATGCGGTAAATCCATGGTGTTTGAAATGAGACCACCTCCATCTTACCGGTTCAAAGTTATCCATATAACTAGAGATTTGATAAAAGAAATTATTCCAGAATTTTGATTTAAATGCAGTTTTATGTCCAGTTTCATGCCAAATTGAATCACTACACGCATATATGTTTCCATAAATTAAAAAAAAGAGAAGGCTCCACCAAGTACCCCATGTAGCATAAGCAAGATAGCCAAAAAAAATTAGAGCACTAAAAAATATAAATACATGTTTAAAACCTGCCCAATCAGATTTTTCACATAATTGTTTAAATTTTTCTTTATCAACTTTTGGGCGATACCATTTATCTAAGTCAACTTTCATATTTTCTAACTATCATGAAAGTATTATTTAGAAAATAAAAATAAAAATGAATTATAATGCTATTTTAATAAAAGTTTTATTTCATCTTCTGAAAACGGTTCAGGCTGATAACATGTCGATCTTAATTGTACTTCATTTTTTGTTTCAGAAGCAATAATTATAGACTCGATTATATCTAAAACATGTAAGGCTATTTCTCCATTACATCGATGTTTACGATTATTTTCAATTGAGTAAATCATCTCTGATAATCCTGCACCTCGATAATTTGATTGTTTTGGAGCCTCATTACTGCGACCACTATGATTAATAATATTGGTTTTACCTAAATATTTATTCTCAACAGAATACTCTTTCCATTCAGAGCCTAGTTTATGTGATAATAACACAGGACCTCCAAACATATTTGGATCAGGAACTATTATAGATCCCTTGGATCCATACAATTCCATGTGATTCCTTCCATGATTTTGAACATCAAAAGAAATAAATCCTTGGATTATTGATTTATTGGCAAACTCAACATCAAACATTACAGAGGTTGAAATTTCTACATCAAAAAATTTACCTTTCTTAGGACCAGCTAGATATTCTCGTTTATCTAAAAATTTTTTTCCTCTTGCACGTACATTCATTGCAGGACCAAGTAAGTTAACTAATGTTGTAAAAAAGTAAGGACCCATATCAATTACTGGCCCACCTCCTTGTTGAAACCATGATTCTGGATTTGGATGAAATTCTTGAACACCTGGAAATCCAAATATGAAATTACCAGTTAATATTTCACCTATCTCGCCATGATCAATTAATTGTCTTGCAGTTTGACCACCTCCACCCAGAAAAGTATCAGGAGCGTTTCCAACATATAAATTATTTTTTTTAGCAATTTCAAGTAAATGATTTGCATCATCATATTTCATTGACATTGGTTTTTCACTGTAAACATGTTTTCCAGCCTCTAAAGCCAGTTTTGAGACTTCATAGTGTGCTTGAGGAATAGTTAAATTAAGAATAATATCAATATTAGAATCATTAAGAAGTTCATCAACGCTCAATGACTTTATAGTGTATTGATCAGCACATTTTCTGGCTGCTTCAGGATATTTGTCAGCACATGCAACAAACTTAATATTATTAAAATAATCTTGAGAACGAAAATATGTCTCAGCAATATTACCACAACCAATCAGTCCTATATTTTTCATATATATTCTTTTAAATTATTAATTTAATATCTCTATTATTAATTTAAAATTTTTATTCCATTACAGCGCCGCCACTTACATTAATTGTTTCACCAGTAGTCTCACTGAATTGACTTGAACATACTGTAACAATAGCTTTAGCTATATTATCTGGCATTTGATATCTTCCTAGAGGTATCCTATCTAACCAATCTTTTTCAACATCATATTTGGATTTATCCCATCCATGTTTTATACGCCAATTAATTTCATTATTAATCATATCAGTACCAATCGTCCCTGGACTAATTGCATTTACTCTAACATCTGGAGCTAATTCTAGAGCTAATGCTCTAGTGAACCCTATTACACCCATTTTTGAAGCATTATAATGCGCAGTAAATTTTTGAGCTCTCCTTGCTGCTTGAGAAGAGATATTTAAAACTGAGGAACCTTTTTTAAATAAAGGGATTGCATGCTTTGTCATCAAAAACATACCTTTTAAATTTACACTCATAACTAAGTCCCATTCTTTTACAGATAAGTCTTTGCATAAATTTAAGGTTGCAACACCAGCATTATTAATCAGATGATGCACATTTAATTTTTTATTTGCAATTTTTTTATAAAAATTTTTTACGTCTTTTTCTGAAGTTATATCTAAATTAAAAGTTTTAAGCTTAGGATGTTTTAATTCTTTTTTAATTTTTGTAATTT
>CACJTT010000026.1 GCA_902596365.1 uncultured Alphaproteobacteria bacterium | reverse complement strand
CATTTTTTTTTACAATGAGTGAAACTGGAATTTTTTTACTAATCCTTTTTGCAGCATTACTTCATGCTAGTTGGAATATAATAATCAAATCAATTACGGACTCCCAAGTAGCAATGTCGTGGAAAATGCTAATTCAAAGCATAGTATTTTTTCCCATTTTATTTTTTGTGCCTATTCCTGAAGGTATAACCTGGTTTTATTTAATTTTATCACTTCTATTACATAGTGCTTATTTTTTAATTCTAGGAAGTATGTATAATAAAGGTGACATAACTATAATTTATCCTGTCTTTAGAGGTTTTGCGCCTGTTTTTGTTACAATCTTATCAGTTATTTTTTTACAAGATTATATAAGCGCAAAAGGTTTTATTGGAATAAGCATTGTTGTTTTTGGATTACTGTTATTAACAAGGGAAAATTATAAAAATAAATTAAATATCAAGCTTCTAATTATTTCATTATTTGTATCCATTATAATTGCTCTCTATACTTTTTCAGATGGAGCAGGAGTAAGAAGTTCTGCTAATGCATTTAGTTTTATTGTATGGAATTTTTTTTTAGGTGGCTGGCTTACAATTAGTTATGTTTATTTAACAAACAAAAGTGGTTTATTTAAATTAAAATTAAAACAAGTTGTACTAATAACAATTGCTTCTGTTATGTCTTTTACAGCTTATGGTATAATTATATGGAGTATGAATCATCAACCAATTGCTTACGTATCTTCTATTAGAGAGTCTAGTATAATTATGGCGTCATTAATTAGTTTTATATTCCTGGGTGAAAAAATTAGGAAAGTTAGATTAATCTCAGCAGTAATATTTTTTGTTGGTGTTTATTTTATATTTAATTCTTAAATTATTTTACTAAGAATTTGCTTGGAACGAATTTTCTACATACTTTCGAAAATGTTCAACTGAAGGTGTTTTTTTATTTAATATTTTTGCCTGATCATCAAGGCGTCTCATTTCCACCGCTTCTTTCATTTGTGGTTTATTAATAAATTCTTCCGCTTCTTGTTTAGAAAAAATACCACCTTGCACTTTTAAAGATATTTTTGATGCTCCTGATAATTCATCATAATATCCGTCTTCAACTGCTGCAAGATATCGCTTTGATGCAACGTGTGCTCTAATTGGGAGTGTTACTTCTTCCCCAAAATATTTTGATAAGTAATCCGCTCCTAAATCTTCATGAACACCATCTTTGCCTTGGTGAATGGGATCATCATCTTCATATAAAAGATGACCAATATCATGAAGTAAAGCAGCTGTTATAAAAGCATCAGATTTACCATGTTGCTCTGCTAATTCCGCGCATTGAAGGGCGTGCTCTAATTGTGTTACAGCTTCATTGCCGTATTGAATATCGGAACCTTTTTTTTCTAATAATTCAAGTAAGTAGTTAACAACGTTATCTGACATAAATATATTTTAACTTATAAGAATATTTTTTTCAAATGTAAGTTAAACTATTTGATAAGACATCGATAAAGATCTAAGAGAATAGTATAAAATTTAATGGATAAAAAACTTTTAACACCTGGTCCTTTAACAACCTCAATGAGCACAAAAGAAGCAATGCTTCATGATTGGGGATCACGTGATCAAAAATTCATCGATCTAAATCAATCTATTCGTGACTCATTAATTAAGTTAATTGATGGAGAAGGTAATTATCAATGTGTGCCTATGCAAGGTAGTGGAACGTTTGCAGTTGAATCGATGATTAGTTCACTAACACCAAAAGATGCTAACATTTTAATTTTAATTAATGGTGCTTATGGTCAACGAATGAAAAAAATGTGCGCTTACTTAAATAGAAATATGATTGAATATGAAGTAGCTGAACATGAACCTCACAACATGACTAAATTAGAAGAGATTATTGATGCTAATAAGCAGCTTACTCACGTATTTGCTGTTTATTGTGAAACTACATCAGGAATCCTAAACCCTATTAATGATATTGCTGATTTGGTTAAGAAAAAAAACTTATCTTTGTTTATAGATGCGATGAGTGCTTTTGGTGCTCTTCCTCTTAGTAGTAAAGACATTACTTTTGATGCGGTTGCGGCATCATCTAATAAATGTTTAGAGGGAGTTCCTGGCGTTGGATTTATTTTAATGAAAAATCATGTGATTGAAAAAGCAAAAGGAAATTGTCATTCATTAAGTTTGGATTTGTATGATCAATGGACCGCAATGGAGAAAAATAAACAATGGCGCTTTACACCACCTACGCATGTATTAGCCGCATTCAATCAAGCAATTGCTGAACATCAAAAAGAAGGTGGAATTGAAGGGCGACACAAAAGATATAAAAATAATTGTAAGATAATTTGTGATGGAATGAAAGAGATTGGCTTTGAACAACTCTTGCCTGATGAGTTGCAAGCACCAATCATCATAACTTTTAAACAACCAGGTGATCCAAACTTTAATTTTCAAAAATTTTACAATGCTCTTAGCGATAAAGATTTTCTAATTTATCCTGGAAAATTAACTGTCGCTAATACTTTTCGTATTGGATGTATTGGTAATTTAAATGAACAAGATATGAGAGCTACACTTACAGCTGTTAAAGAGGTAATCAGCGATTTAAAGATAAGTTTATGAGTAGTTCAGATGCGGTTGAAATTCCTTTAATTAAAGCTTCAAATGAAACACTTAAAGGGTATGGGTATTTAATCGACTCATATGAAAATAGTGATATTGAAATTGTCACTTGGCCCAAACAGGGTTGGCGTGAAATTGATGAAGGTACAGGCAATGAAGGTGGGAGTACAGAAGGGTCTTTCGATGCTTGGTGGGAAGGAAGCACACTGTACGGGCAAAATAATGCTGTTCAACATAACAGCGACTATGAAGTAGATGGAAAATACATACTTGGTCATTCCTTACCTCCTGATAGTGAAGCTACAACAAAATACATACCGCCAAAAAATATTTATATTTGGCATGTTAATTATCATCCTGATGGTGGACAGCTTTTTTATCCATCAGCTAAAACTCCTTTTATTTCACCCTTAGCCTTACCAGGAGATGATGTGCAAGTAGGTGATTTTAAAGCTTTTTATTTTGATGGTTCGCAAGGATTATATATTCATCCTAACATATGGCATGAAGGAGTTTTCCCAATTGAAGAAAAAAGTTCTTTTCAGGGCCGTCAAGGCAAAGTGCATGCAAGAGTGAGTATTGATTTACAAAAAGAATTTAAAAAATATATTTTTTTTAAAACTTCTTTAGAATAAATATTTATTTTTTTTCAATAACAAAAATTTCATTATTAAAATAAAGACCTTTATTTTTAGTAACTATTTTTTGAACAACATCTTCATAATTTTTAGATTTTTCAACTTTCATCACTTTATCATCATCAATTTGATTAACATAAATAGATGCATTCCAAGCTGAAAATATTAAAGATGTTGCTATGCTTCCACTTAACTCATTAGGTAAAGCTCTAAGTTTACATTTAATAATCTTTTTATCTCTAAAATTTAATTTAGCTAATAAATTTTTATCTAAATTTTTTTTCAAATAGTGAATTATAGATTTACTTAATGAAGGAAATGGATTTTCTTTTGGCCAGATTTTTTTTATAATTTTATTAGCTGGATCATTCCCTGAGGCGTGAATAGTTAATAATTTGCCTTTAGTTTTTAGAGCATCAATCATAGGGTGTATGACATATTTAACTTTTTTTTCTGCTGAAATTCTTGATCTATAAGGTTGCGAAGCAATTATTAAATCAAATTTATTTGTAGAATTATTTTTTGTAGGAATTAATTCATTCACATTAAATTCTTGATCTTCTCTATATATAATCATTACAGACGGCTCTTTATAAGTTGGGTTGCCATTTTTTTTATTAATTTCAATATTCCATTTTTTTTCTAAAAAAGAATTTTGACTTCTTAATTGTTCTGCAAAATCCAATGAGGTATTTCCTTTAAGTTTCACAACATTCCAATTAATCTTCTTCTGCTTTCTAGGATTATTAGATCTTAAGTTTGCTGCTTCAGCATAATGAAGGTTTGATATTACAAATACAGTATTTTTGTGTTCAACAAATCTATCTGGTAATTTTTCTAAACCAAGCCTTACATCCTCTATACTAATTTCCTTTGTAGAAACTAGAAGAGGTATATTTGGTTTTGCTTCATGACATTGTCTCATTACATTCATTAATAATGATCCGTCACCCATGCCTGCATCAAATATTTTAATGCCAGGTTTTGTTGGTTTAATTTTATTTACGTGAGGACGAATGAAATCAGCTATCTGATTTTTTTCATTAGTTGTTGTAACAAATAACAAATATTTCTGTCTATTATCATAAAATCTAAAATTTTTTTTCATTTTAATTATTATTATTTATTACCAAGGTAGAGAAAAAGTTTTTACATTTGTAAAGCTTTTCATTGCTTCAATAACACCCTCTTTATAACCTAAACCAGAATCTTTAATACCACCAAAAGGTGACATTTCAATGCGGTAACCTGGGACTTCCCATATATTTACAGTTCCTACATTTAAGTTTTGAATATATTTTTTTGCACGAATAAAATTGTTTGTGCATACTCCGGAAGATAAGCCAAAAGCTGTTGCATTGGATATTGTAATAACTTCATCATCATTATCAGGTACCCTTATAATAGGTATCACTGGACCAAAAGTTTCTTCAAGCACTAATTCGCTCTTTGGATTTACATTATCTACTACAATAGGGGGGAGTAATGCTCCTTTTCTTCCAGGATGATATAATACTTTGGCACCTTCTTCCTCTGCCATTGAAACTCTTTTATCAAATAACTCTGCAGCTTCAGTATTTACTACAGTCCCAAGATCTGTTTTAAGATCCATAGGATCGCCATAGGTAATTTGTTTTGCTCTCTCTAAAGCCATTGCAACAAATTTATCAGCTATTTTATTTTGACATAAAATTCTTTTCACCGCAGTGCATCGCTGGCCTGAATTTTTTGTAGCACCAGTAACAGCTAACTCAACTGCTTTTTTTAAATCATCATCGCTTAAGTCGTTCAATACTATAAGTGGATCGTTTCCACCTAATTCCAATACAGTTCTTTTATATCCAGCTTGTTCCGCTATATATTTTCCAACACCAACACTGCCCGTAAATGTAATTAAATCTATATTTGGATTTTTTATCATTTCTAATCCAATGTCTTGTGGCCATCCTGTAACGACAGAAAACATTTCAGGCGGTAGGCCTGAATCATATAAGACATCTGCAAGAAGCATTGCTGTCATAGGGGTTAGCTCTGTTTGTTTACACACTGTGCAATTATTAGTTGCAATTGATGGAGCAATCTTATGAGCTACCATATTGAGCGGATGATTAAACGGAGTAATTGCAGATATTGCTCTGAGAGGCTCTCTGATAGTAAATATCTTCCTTGCCTTTCCATGCGGAGTTAAATCACATGAAAATATTTCACCATCATCTAAAATACATAGCTGAGCTGTTAATGAAAAAACATCAAAAGCCCTTCCTACCTCATAAAGTGAATCTTGCTTTGATATCCCTAATTCGTATGTAATAACATCTGATATCTCATCTTTTCTTCTAACAAGTTCCTCTGCTGTTTTTTGTAAAATTTGCTGACGCTCATATCTGGTTAATTTTGATTGATAGTTAGAAGCTATGTTAAGCGCTTCTTTAGCATGTTCAGCAGTTCCAGCAGGAACAGTACCTATAATTTCATTTGTGTAAGGATACAGAACATCGATTTTATTTTCTGCATCTACTTTTTTTCCTGCAATACGCATTGGTTCGTGCTTAATTGTATTTTTCATCACATTGCTCCTGCTATTGCATAATAAAAGGCATCATAATTATTTAGTTTAATATTGGTGTCAATAGAATTGATTTTCTTATTAGAAATGAATGGCACTTCTCTTTCATGAAGGCCTCCATGAGAGCGTAAAGGTTCTTTCAATTTACTAAGATCGTGAGCGCTTTCAGCAGAGCCGATGGTCATATTTTTAGATGACATACAAATAATATCTCCCATTCTGTCTCTTGGTAAATCATATTCCTTGCAGCCCATTTCATTAGTCACAACAACCTCAATATCTTTTATTGTTTTAATTTCATTTATTGCATCATCTATTTTTGACTTATCTTCTAAATAAATTGTTGCAAATGAACCTAAGGCTCCATGGTGAACTACATATGGATCAGTAATAGGGAGAATAACTTTTGCGACACGAGCTCCCAATTTTTTATCAAGAATATCTTGAAGAAAAATTGCATTAGGTGATCCATCAGATTTCGATTTTGATTGCATGCCATGATCAGCTGTAATGATAATTGAGTTATTGTTTACATTTAATTGACCAATATATTTATCAAACATTGCATAAAAATTATTTGCTTCTTCATCCCCTGGCGCATATTTGTGTTGAATAAAATCTGTTGTAGATAAATACATAATATCAGGTTTAAACTCAGATAGAATTTTTACACCAGCAGCCATAACAAACTCAGATAAATCTTGCGAATAAACATCTGGGACTTTCATTCCAAGCCAATTATTAATATTATCTATTCCGTTTTGATTTTTTGTTGCTTGATCAGATTTTTCTGAAGAGAAACAAATTGCACGAGAGTCATTAAATTTAAGGCCATGAGATAATAGCTTACGCAGCTTATCTTTTGCTGTTACAATTGCAATTTTTGCACCTTGTTCATAAAACTTTTGAAATATTGTTGGTGCTCTTAAAAATTTTGGATCATTCATCATAACTTCTTCTCCTGTTGAGGGAGTAAAAAAAAAGTTACCACATATCCCGTGAACCGAACTGGGCCTTCCTGTTACAATAGATATATTATTAGGGTTAGTAAAACTAGGAATAGCGCTATTTACTAATAAGTCTTCACCATTTTTTTTTAAAGCATCAATATTAGGTGTTAAGTTTAATTTTGATGCCTGATCGAAATATTCTTTCTGGCTTCCATCTAAACAAATAACAATTGCGGTTGTTGAGGGTATCCCAGGATAAACTCTTTCATTTACTTCAATCGGATGTGTCATTTGTTTTGTGATTTTAAAAGTGGTATCTATAATGAATTAAATATAAAACCAATAAGATTTGTCTATTAGCTTGGTCTTTTTTATTATTTTGTTTGCAGCTCTTTGCCATGCAAGTTGGAGTGCGATCGTTAAAAAAAGTAGAAATAGTCTTGCAATTATGGCCTTTACTTCGATAATTGAAATAATAGTTTTTCTTCCATTAGTTTTTTTTGTCCCCTTTCCTACAGTTGACATATGGTATTTTTTAATTGCCACTACTATTTTACATGGTTTTTATAGATACAGTGTAATTGCCTCTTATAATTATGCTGATTTGTCTTTTGTTTATCCAATTGCAAGAGGTGGATCTTGTTTTATTATTGGAGTGATTAGTTTATTTTTACTTTCAAACAATATTAGTTTTTTTGGTACCATTGGAATTTTAGTTACTTGCTTAGGTTTGTTTATGATTTCATTTATGTCGGCTAAAAAATTTAATCAAAAAGGATTTTTGCTTGCAATATTAACAGCAGTACTAATTGCAACTTATACAATAATTGATGGCATTGGAGTAAGAAATACTGAAAATGCTTTTACTTATATATTTTGGATGTTGCTATTAAACGGAATACCAATGTTGATTTATGCACTCATCTCTAAAAATGGTTTTCGTAAGAAAAATACTTATAGTCTTATAGAGGGAACTAGCGCAGGAGTGCTTGCTATTCTTGGTTATGGACTTGTTGTATGGTCAATGCAATTTATAGAAATAGCTTATGTTTCAAGTATTCGTGAGGTCAGTATTGTTTTAGCAACAATAATTAGCTTATATTTACTAAAAGAAAAGGCTGCTGCTAAAAGAATTATCCCTTCAATACTAATTGTGACTGGCGTAACTCTTGTATATTTTCAAATTAATTAAATCTGAAATTTTTCATTAAATTCTCTAAAAAAACTAGACTATTGGTATTTTATTTTTTATAGCAGGAAGTTGTGGAACAGGATGTAAAAAAAGTATCATTGGAAACAGAAACTATATGTTGCGATGGTGGTCAAGATGGTTTAGGACACCCCGCAGTTTATTATAGCTTTGATAGTCAAGATAAGGTTGTCTGTGGTTATTGTGGTAAGATTTACGTGAAAGAAAAAGAGTAACTAATATGTATAAAGAATCTTGGGGAGAAAAAAGGATTTGTCCAATGTGTAGTAAGCAATACTATGATCTTGGTAGATCTGAATTAGAATGTCCTGAATGCGGTAAAGAAATTGAAGTTACTACCATGTCTAGACCTAGACGTGGAAGAAAACCTGGTAGTACTAACGCCGCTCCTTTAGTAAATCCAATTCCGCCTAAGCCTAAAGAAAAGGATGATGAATTAGATATTGAGAGTTTGGATGTTGATAATAATGAAGATAATTTAGAGGATGATACAGTTCTTCTAGAAGATGAAACAGAAATCGATCCAGCTGCTGATGCAGGCATAAGAACACCTGATGAAGGTGAAGAAGAATATTAATTTTTAACAATAAATAACAAATATGTTTACTGTCCTACG
>CACJTT010000025.1 GCA_902596365.1 uncultured Alphaproteobacteria bacterium | reverse complement strand
GAGTGATGCAGGAGAACATGGGGCAAGAATGGCTGCAATGGATAATGCAACACGTAATGCCGGTGAGATGATTGATAGTTTAACATTAAAATATAACAGAACGCGACAAGCGTTTATAACTAAAGAATTAATTGAAATTATTTCTGGAGCTGAATCAGTTTAAAAGGGGGATATATGGCTAATAATTTAACTGGAAAAATATCACAAGTTCTTGGAGCTGTTGTAGATGTAGAGTTCGATGGTGAACTTCCTGCAATTATGAATGCTCTAGAAGTTGATAACAACGGAACAAGATTAATGCTAGAGGTTGCTCAGCACTTAGGTGAAAATGCTGTTCGTACAATTGCAATGGATACAACTGATGGATTAGTAAGAGGTCAAACAGCGACGGATACAGGCTCCCCCATTTCTATGCCTGTAGGTCCAGAAACACTTGGTCGTATTATGAATGTTGTTGGTGAGCCTGTTGATGAAAGAGGCGAAATTGGCACAACAAAAACTTATCCAATTCACCGACCTGCTCCAGAGTTTGTTGATCAGTCTACAGAAACAGAGGTTCTTGTAACCGGAATTAAGGTTGTTGATTTATTAGCGCCTTATGCACGAGGCGGTAAGATCGGATTATTTGGTGGAGCTGGTGTTGGTAAAACAGTTTTGATTATGGAACTTATTAATAATATTGCCAAAGCACACGGTGGTTACTCAGTTTTTGCTGGAGTTGGTGAAAGAACACGTGAAGGTAACGATCTGTATCATGAGATGATTGAGTCTGGTATTATTGACCTTAAAGGAAAAGATTCAAAAGTTGCTCTGGTTTACGGACAAATGAATGAGCCTCCAGGAGCAAGAGCAAGAGTGGCATTATCAGGGCTTACACAAGCAGAATATTTTAGAGATGAAGAAGGTCAAGACGTTTTATTCTTTGTTGATAATATCTTTCGATTTACTCAAGCAGGATCTGAGGTATCAGCTCTTCTTGGACGTATTCCATCAGCAGTTGGATATCAACCAACATTGGCGACTGATATGGGTGCATTGCAAGAGCGTATTACAACAACAAAAAAAGGATCTATTACTTCAGTTCAGGCAATTTATGTTCCTGCAGATGACTTAACAGATCCTGCGCCTGCAACATCTTTCTCTCACTTGGATGCTACAACAGTTTTGAACAGAGCAATTTCTGAAAAAGGAATTTATCCTGCAGTTGACCCTCTTGATTCAACATCAAGAATTTTAGATCCACAAGTTGTTGGTGATGATCACTACAGAGTGGCAAGAGAAGTGCAAAGAGTTCTACAAACTTACAAAAGTCTTCAGGATATAATTGCTATTCTTGGAATGGATGAATTATCAGAGGAAGATAAATTGACAGTTGCAAGAGCAAGAAAGATTGAGAAATTTTTAAGCCAACCTTTCTTTGTTGCTGAAATCTTTACTGGATCACCAGGAAAGTATGTTGATCTTGAGGATACTATCAAAAGTTTTGATGGACTTGTTAAAGGTGAATATGATCATATGCCAGAAGCAGCCTTTTATATGGTTGGTGGCATGGATGAAGCTATTGAAAAAGCTAAGAAATTAGAGGCTGAAGCAGCGTAATGGCAAAAATTTCATTTGATTTAGTTTCACCAGAAAATCTTATCTTTAATGATGAGGTAGGAATGATTATTGTTCCAGGGAAGGACGGTGATTTTGGTGTTCTTCCTGGACATAGTAAAGTTATGTCTTCATTGAGACCAGGCAGAGTTATGGTTTACGGTGAAGATAAAAACTTATTAAAATCATTTTTTGTATCTGGGGGATTTGCTGAAGTTAATCCCGAGAAATGTATTGTTCTTGCTGAGAGTGTGGATGAAATCAATTCTATAGAAAAAGCATCAATTGAAAAAGAAATTGAAGAACTTGAACAACAAGAAACAGATATTTCAAAAGAGCAGTTAAATATAGCTAAAGCAAAAATTGATGCTTTAGATTCTAATTATTACGAAAAAATATAAATTTTTTAACTTATTACAAATTCAGGTTCACCTATTTTTGAAACATCAAGCTCAACCCCCAAACCATAACTGTCAGAAGCTTTCATTTTTCCATCAATTCTTTTTGGTGAACCTTCTGTGTAACTTAATGAATTATAACTGTTAAAATCAGTAGAGGAAAATCTAAGATTTTCAGGTGTGCTATGTGCTAAATGTGAAATAGCAGCTGTTGCAATATCACCACCCCACGAATCTTCAATTGTCATAGGAATTTTTAATTCTACACACAGGTCTCTTATTTGTTTACTTTTATAGATTCCTCCAAGCTTACTAATTTTAAGGTTTATTATATCCATAGCCCCATCATCATACGCTTTTAAGAAATTTTTCAATGAATCAATGCTTTCATCAAGTATAAATGGATTTGAAGTTTTTCTTCTAATTTCAACACAATCTCGATATGTCTCACACGGTTGTTCAATATATACATCTAAATCTTCTGTTTGCTTTACTACCTTTATAGCTTCATGACTTTTCCAACCTGTATTTGCATCTGCAACCAAAATATTTGTATGATCTAGTTCAGAACTTACGCTTTTAATTCTTTCTATGTCTTCCTGGTACATTCCACCAACTTTTAATTGAAATTTTGAATAGCCTTCTTTTTTATACTCAATAACTTTTTGCTTCATGATTTCTGGATTTTCTTGTGAAATTGCTCTGTATAAATGAATATGCTCACCAAATTTTCCTCCTAAAAGCTTCCAAACTGGCATTTTATAATTTTTGCCAATTATATCCCAACATGCCATATCAATTGGTGATTTAACATAAGGATGTCCTTTTAGTTTTTTTTCCATTTCTAAATTTATATTAAAAATATCTGTTGGATCTTTTCCAATTAATGCTTTTCCAATCTCTAATATTCCTGAACGCACTCCTTTAGAATATGCAGGTAAATACGATGATCCTAGGGTGCAGACCTCACCTAATCCTTTGATATTATTGTCAGTCTCAAGCATAACTATTGAAGTATCAAATTTCTCTACATGATTATTATGAGCCCATTTGTATGAGCCTTCCTTTAAGGGAATATCTATTTTATATACTTTAATATTTTTAATTTTCATTTAGAAGAAAATTAAGGTTGTGCAGTATATATAGGAGGATTAAACTGACCTGTTTCAGTTTCAATATTTTTCTTGATCAAAGTAAAACTATTTTGCATTATTTTATTAGGCTCAAGAAAAGACATTATTTCTACACTACTATCATTTATATATTTCAGCTTTAGCTCAGCTAACCAAAGTCTATGCATAGCATTGGTTAAAGTTGAATGCACCATGATGTATCCACCATGATTGTTAATTCTTTCAAAATAAAATTTAAAAAGAATTGGGAGTGCTGCACCAGCTCCAAAGTCTAAAAAAACAAAATCTAATGGTACATAATTTGAAACCATCTCATTAATTTTTTGCAGATCCATTCCATCAGCTTCTACAAAATCAATATATTTATCAAGATGCAGTTTTTTGATAGCATTATCAACGGGTCGAGCGGTATCATGTTTTTCTTTAGAAAAATTATCTACAATAATTAATTTTGAATCAGCGCTAAATTGATAATCTTTATTTAATAATCTATGTCTTCTCTCCCAATTCGGGTCGATTTTTTGTTCATTTAAAAGCTTAGCATCAAAATCATTTTCTTCTTCAATTTCCTTAAGTGCCTGAGCAAAAAAAATACTTGTATAACCAGCTCCAATTTCTAGGATCTTTTTTGGTCTAATTGTTTTTAATGTGGAGTATACAAATGGTCCAACATTTTCAGTTACTATATTTGAAAAATTTTCATCTAAAGCATTTTTTAAATCTTCATTATAAAAATTAGTAAAATGCATATTATTTTACACAGAGGTATCCTTCAAAAGGACCCCATTTAAAAAAATTATAAATAGACTTAAAACCACATGCCTTAAATAGTTCACTATTATTTTTTGAAGTACTAGAACGCATTACTGAGCGTAATGATATAGATTTTTTAATTACTTCCTCAGGAGAATACTCGTTATCAAATTTAAAATCATTATAAATACCAGAAAAAATATCCTGGGAATATGAGTCCTCCATAAGTGTTTTTTCGAACACAATCATTGCACCACTTTTAATTAATTGTTTATATATTTTTTTTATAAGCACTTTTTTTTCTTCATCAGTCATAAACTGTAATACATAGTGAATGATTGCAAGGTTACATTTTTTAAAATTGTATTGACTTGCATTTGAACTCTGAAAATTCAAATTATTTATATTTTTATATCTTTTTTTTGCTTCTATTATTAATTTTTTTGAAAGATCAATGCCAACAAATTTAGTTTTTTTAAAATTTTTATATTCCTTTGCAAGATTTCCAATAATAGTACCATTTGCACATCCGATCTCATAATTTATATTTTGATCTTTAATGAAATAACTTGAAATTTTACTAATAAAGAATTGCGATTCTTGATATAGGGGGATTGATCTTTTCAAATGTGAGTCATAAGATTCAGGCATGTTATCAAAAGACCATTTATTTACTGATATTTTTTTTTTCATATTCAATAAATTCTTATAACTTATTAAATTATTATTTAAAGTGGCTAATAACTTTTTAGAAATTTAAAATTAATTAAATGTATCTGCAAATTCATTAAGAATAGTTTTGTAGACTTTTCTTTTAAAAGGAACGGCATTTTCAATAAGTTCTGTATGCCTCATCCATTTCCATTCACTAAATTCTGGATTTTTAGTATGCACGTTTATGTCAGTTTTTTGGCCTGTAAATTTAAAAATAAACCATTTTTGCGTCTGCCCAATCCATTTTTTGCCCCAAGGTAATTTATCAAGTGTTTCCTGGGGTATGTCATAATTAATCCATTGGGTTGAAACTTTAAAGATTTCAGCTTTGTTTGTGCCAATTTCTTCCATCATTTCTCTCCATACGGCTTCTTGTGGATTCTCATTTTGATCAATACCGCCTTGAGGCATTTGCCAATATCCACTTGGATGATCTAGTCGTCTTCCAACCAGTATTTCATTAGAAGCATTTAAAATCATCATACCAACACATCTTCTATATTTACTATCCATGTTATTCGTCAAAAGATTCTTCAAAAATGCTTAAACCTTTAAGTAGGTCGATAGCTCTTTTAAGTTGGTAGTCCTTTGCTAGTCGTTCTTCTTTTTCACTTAGATCAGCATCTTCTTTATTATTTGTGTTCTCACCATCTTCTTTATCCAAAGAATCTTTAAGATCAGACTCAGAATATCTTTCAAATTCATAAGATTCAAATTCACCTTGCTCAACAATAATATCAGGATTGATCCCTTTACCCTGAATTGATTCTCCAGACGGGGTATAATATCTCGCAGTTGTTAATCGAATTCCTGAAACATTGCCATCTTTTGATCGCTGAAAAGGAATTATTGTTTGTACTGATCCTTTACCAAATGATTGAGTGCCAACTATAATTGCACGTCGATGATCTTGAAGAGCTCCTGCAACAATTTCAGATGCAGATGCTGAGCCTCCATTAATAAGGACAACTATTGGTTTGCCATTTGTTAGATCTTTGTTTTTAGCACGATATCTTCTGATATCTTTTTTATCCCTACCTCTGGTTGAAACAATTTCTCCACGCTTTAGAAAAATATCAGTAACTTTAACAGCCTGTGTTAGCAATCCTCCAGGATTAGAGCGGAGATCAAGAACAAATCCTTTAATTTTTTTATTTTCATTTTGTATTTTATTTATTGATTTTATAAGACCATCTTCAGTTTGTTCAGTAAAAGAAGTAATTCTCAAATATCCTATGTTATCATAAACTTCATGTTTTACAGATTGGATTTTAATTATATCTCTTATAATATTTACCTCAAAAGGTTCTGTGCCTTCTCTTGAAATTGTTATTGTTATAGGCTCACCTTTTTCACCTCTCATTAATTCTACTGCTTCATTGAGTGTTAAACCAAAAACTGGAGTATCATCAATTTGAATTATAAAATCACCTGCTAAAATACCTGCCTCAAATGCCGGACTATCCTCTATAGGCGATATAACCTTTACAAAACCTTCCTCCATAGTTATTTCAATACCCAGACCTCCAAATTTTCCTTGGGTATCCATTTGCATTTCTTCCCAAACTTCTTCATTCATATAACCTGAATGAGGATCAAGACCTGTTAACATTCCATCAATTGCTTTTTCAATCAATTCTTGATCAGTTACTTCCTCAACATATTCAGATCTTACCTTGTCAAAAATTTGTCCAAATAAATCAAGATATTCGTATGTTTCTTTATTTTTAGAAGTGCTGTGAGCAGAAAAAGAGGCAAGAAAAATTATTACAGCGATAGAGTTTTTTAAAATTAAGATCATTTAATACCTTCTAATAAGCTAGTTTATTTTTTTCAGATTCAAAGTTTATTTCCCATAATTGCTCTAAGTTATAAAGATCACGAGTTTCTTTTCTAAATAAATGAATAATTACTGAACCTGCATCAACTATCACCCAGTCGCATTTAGGTCTTCCTTCAGGGGTTGGACTTTTTAATCCCAATTTTTTTAATTGCTTTAATAATTCATCTGCTGTTGCATCAGCATGTCTAGTTGAGCGACATGTAGATATTATAAAATAGTCAGCTACTGATGATTTACTTCTTAAATCAATTATCTTTATATCTTCAGTTTTTGCATCATCAAGTATGCTAAAAATTGTATTCGTTAATGCTGATGAAGTACTAATCTTTGAACCTCAACAATTCTCTTTGCTTTCTTATTTCAGTTGAAGATATTCTAATTTCTTTATTTTTAATGATAGTCCAAGCAGGAAGTTGTTTAAAATATAAGATATGCAGATTTTTATGATTTATTCTGAAGTTTTTGTATAAATTTGATGTGTAGCTTTTCAATGCTTTATTATTATAACCATATCTTCTAAATACTACAATAGGGATTTCACTAAAGATTTTATCTGCATGTTGCCACTTGTGAAAATTAATTAAGTTATCAGCCCCCATTAACCAAAAGAAATTAATATTTTTATAATGTTTGTTTAAATATTTAATTGTTTGATAAGAAAATTTAGAGTTTATTTTTTTTTCAATTTCTTTTATTTTTATTGGTTGATTTTTAATTATTAATTTACAATTCTTAATTCGATCCGAATAACTAGCTGGTTGATTTACCTTTAGTGGATTTTGTGGAGTAACTAACCACCAGATATCATCTAGCTTTAAAATTTTTTTTGCTTCCAGAGATATATATAGATGCCCTTTGTGAGGTGGGTCGAAAGAGCCACCAAGTAGACCAATATTTTTCATTTAAGGTCTTGATTGCCCGCTACCATGAACAATATATTTAAAAGTTGTAAGATGTTTAGCTCCAACTGGACCACGAACGTGAAGTTTATCTGTTGAAATACCTATTTCAGCACCAAAACCAAATTCCCCTCCATCAGCAAATTGAGTTGAGGCATTTTTAAGAATTATAGCACTATCAATATTATTGTAAAAATTCATAAATGTTTGTTCGTTTTCAGTAATAATAGATTCTGTATGATTAGAAGAGTAACGATTGATGTGATCAGTCGCTCCAAAGACACCATCAACAATTTTTACAGATATTATTTTATCTAGGTATTCAGTTGACCAATCTTCATCATTGGCTTTCTCAAAATTATTATCTAATGTTACAATAAAATCATCACCTTTTATTACACATCCTGAATTGTATATAGGTTCTATTAATTCAAGTGCTTTATCTTTTAGTGATGAGTCTATTAATAATGTTTCAGCTGCACCACAAATTTCTGGTCTTCTTAATTTACTATTAAAAATAATATTCTTTGCAATTTCAATATCAGCTTCTTTATCAACATATACATGACACAAACCTTCTAAGTGCTTAATTACTGGTATTTTACTCTTTTCATTAATTTTTTTAATTAAACTTTTCCCTCCTCTAGGAATTATAACATTAACATAATCTTTCATGGCTAAAAGATGATCAACAGCCTCTCTATCAGTTGTTGGAATCATTTGGATTATATTTTCTGGAAGATTAGCATCTATAAAAGACTGTGTTATGAGATTTACTAATTGTTTTGAAGTATGGTAGCTATCACTTCCACCTCTTAGGATTAGTGCGTTATTAGATTTTAATGCGAGGCACGATGCATCTACTGTCACATTTGGTCTTGATTCATAAATTACTCCTAATACACCTAAAGGAACTGATATTTTTGAAAACTTAAGTCCATTTGGCTGTTCCCAGTTTTCTAAAACTCTTCCAATTGGATCTGGTTGATTTTTAATCTCAGTTATACTTTTTATTATAGCTGATATGGATTCTTCCGTAACTTTTAATCTATTTATTAGTGGTTTTGATAAATCATTTTTTATAGCATTTTCAATATCCAATTTATTTGAACTTAAGATTAGGTCTGCGCCCTTTTCAATATTATTTTCTAAAAATTTATAAGCCATCATTTTTTTTTCTTTTTCTAATACTCTAATTTTAATAGATGCATCTTTAGCTTTTTTACCTAATTCGTTGATTGTTTCTAAGATATTCATCAAATAATTTTCACCAAATCATCTTTATGGATGATTTCATCCCTTCCTTCATAACCTAAGATGTTAGGAATTTCTTTACTTTTTTTGCCTATAATTTTTTTAGCTTCAATAATATCATAAGCAGATATGCCAATGGCAATTTTCTCTTTCTTTGTAAAGTAAACACTAATTACATCCCCTCTATTGAAATTTCCACCAACTTCTAAAATACCTGCTGGTAAAAGACTTTTATTATTCTTTACAGCTTTTAAAGCTCCTTCATCAATTCTAATAAAACCTGAGGAATGCAAGTGATTTAGTAACCATTGTTTTCTAGAGGAAGAGGGGTTTTTGTTTGCAAAAAAAATTGAAGAATTATTTTGTGCAATAGAAGATAGAGGATAAGTTTTTTCACTATGCGTTATAATGGTGTCGCATCCATTATTCATGCATATCTTTGCTGCTGCAATCTTAGTTACCATTCCACCACTACCCAAACTAGATGTTTGAGCATTAGCCATTTGTTCTATTGTTTTATTTATTTTAAAAACCTCATTAATTTTTTTTGCATCTTTATTTTTGTTAGGATTTTTATCGTACAATCCATCGACATCACTAAGTAGAATAAGCAAATCAGCATCAATCATTTGCGCAACTCTTGCTGCTAATCTATCATTATCTCCATATTTTATTTCTTCAGTTGCAACAGTATCATTTTCATTAATTACAGGAATAACTTTGTTTTGCAAAAGCGTATTTATTGTTTTTCTGGCATTAAGATATCTTCTTCTAACTTCGCTATCCTCAAGTGTAATAAGAACTTGAGCAATATCTATTTTATGTGTTTTTAAATGCTGTTTCCATTGATGGGCTAATTCTATTTGACCTACAGAAGCAGCGGCTTGTTTATCTT
>CACJTT010000024.1 GCA_902596365.1 uncultured Alphaproteobacteria bacterium | reverse complement strand
TTAATTCATTGATCTTTTCAACATATGAGTTAGATTTTTTAAGAGATAAAATAATTGAAAATACTGCAATATTCATCACTAGGTAAATGAACATATATATCGAAGCACTTTTTAAACCTTGCTCACTTGCCGATACTAATGCGATTAACATATAACCAACATGGCCAATAGAACTATATGCAAGAAGACGTTTTATATTTTCTTGAGCTATGGCAGCTATAGCTCCTAAAAACATAGAGGCGACGGATAAAAAGAAAATTACCTGCATCCATTCAAAGTGAAATTTAGCAAAGGGCTCAAGACAAAATCTAAATATTAATGCAGTTGCAGCAAGTTTTGGCACAATTGCAAAAAAAGCTGTTATTGGTGTTGGGGCACCTTCATAAACATCAGGGGTCCACATATGAAATGGGACAGCTGATACTTTAAATGCTAGACCTACAAGCACAAAAACTAATCCAAAAACTAATCCAATTGGAAGACTTTCTAATTGTGTTAAAGATTGGGATATTCCATCAAAAGATGTGTGACCAGTAAATCCATAAACTAGAGAAAAACCATAAAGTAAAATTCCGGAGGATAAAGCTCCTAAGATAAAATACTTAACACCAGACTCAGCTGATTCTATAGAATTTCTTTTAATTGAAGCCACGACATAAAGAGATAAGCTTTGAAGTTCTATTGCTAAATACATAATCATTAAATTTTTAGAACTTATCATTATCATCATTCCTAAAGTTGAAAATAAAAGTAGAGTTGGTATTTCAAATCTGCTTATTTTTGTATCTAAGAAATAATTTTTTGAAATTGTTAAAGATGCTGCCGCACCTAGAGTAGTTAAAATTTTAAAAAATTTTGTAAAAGATGTGTTTGAGAAAAAATCTTCAAATAAAGCAAAATTTGTTGAAAAATCAAAATAAGTTAGAACAGTAGTAATTAATAAAGTTAAAATTGCAAAGTTAGTAGCCTTTATAAAAGAATTAGTTTTAGAGAATAAACCATACATTAAGCAAGTAACAGACAGTATAGATAGTGCAACTTCAGGTACAAATAATATATGAATAAAATTATTTAGCATTAGCAAATTCATAGTTAATTATAATGGACTCTATTGGCAATCTCATAGGTTCAATAAAAACATTTGGGAAAATTCCAATAAATATTACAGCTATTGCGAGAGGAATTAGAATGATTTTTTCTCTGTTATTTAAATCTAATATC
Organism: uncultured Alphaproteobacteria bacterium; assembly: GCA_902596365.1. Lineage (GTDB taxonomy): Bacteria > Pseudomonadota > Alphaproteobacteria > HIMB59 > CACPNW01. Next base: position 8,569 of record CACJTT010000024.1, on the reverse strand, counting down.
TCTATCAATTTTTCATTAGTCATCACACCAAAAATAATTCGTTTGTACAAATAAAGCATGTAAACTGCTGAAAGAATAATACCAATAGCAGCACCAATAACTACAATACTTGAGTATTTAAAAGCTCCAACGATAACCAAAAATTCTCCTATAAAACCACTTGTACCTGGAAGACCTACAGATCCTAACATAAAAATCATAAAAACAGTTGCATAAATAGGCATTCTATTAACTAAACCAGCATAAAAATTAATCTCTCGTGTATGCATGCGATCATAAATCACTCCCACACAAAAAAATAGAGCTCCTGATAAAACACCATGGCTTATCATTTGAATCATTGCTCCTTCCAGACCTTGAGAGTTTACTATAAAAATTCCAATAGTGACTAAGCCCATATGAGCTACTGATGAATAAGCAATTAATTTTTTAATATCAGTTTGAGCTAAAGCTACGAAAGAAGTGTAAACTATAGCGACTATACTTAAAATCATTATAAAAGGTGAGAAATATTCAGAAGCCTCAGGAAGCATTCCTAGCGAAAATCTAATAAATCCATACCCTCCCATTTTTAAAAGTACCCCAGCTAAAATTACGGAACCAGCTGTAGGGGCTTCAACATGAGCATCAGGTAACCATGTATGAAAAGGCCACATTGGAATTTTTACAGCAAAAGAAGCGAAGAAGGCTAACCAAAGATAAATCTGAACATTTTTAGCAAAATAGTTGCCTTGCAAATCTTCAATACTCATTGAGTTTGTTAATCTATAAATTACAATTATAGCTATTAACATTAATACTGAGCCAAGTAGAGTGTATAAAAAGAATTTAAAAGATGCATAAATTCTTCTCTCTCCACCCCAGATACCAATTATTAGATACATTGGAATTAAAACAACTTCAAAAAATATATAAAAAAGCAAAATATCAATAGAAGCAAACATGCCTATCATGACTGTCTCAAGAAATAAAAATGCTATCATATATTCTTTAACTCTTTTTTTTATGCTTTCCCAACTTGCTAGGATACATAAAGGAGTTAAAAAAGTACTTAGTATAACCATAAAGAGAGAAATTCCATCAATGCCAATATGATAGTAAAAATTAAAGTCATTAAACCATCTAAATTTTTCTTGAAATTGATAACCAGAATTACTGCTGTCGAATTGCAGCCATATAAAAAGGCTTAAAAGAAAAACACCTACTGATGTCCATAATGCAACTTTTTTAATATTATTTAATGAGTTTTCATCGTCTTTAATTAAAAGAATTACTAGAGCTCCCAACAAGGGTAAGAAAATAATTATTGATAATATAGGGATATCAGCCATTTAATAATATATGAACCATGTTAGAATAATTACTAAACCTCCAAGCATTACAAAAGCATAATGATATAAATACCCTGATTGGAAACGACTTAAGTATTGTGAAGAAATTGATATTAATTTTGAAATTCCATTAGGTCCATATCCATCAATTAATCTCTCATCACCTTTCTTCCAAAATAAATTAGCTAAATAAAAATAAGGCCTAATAAAAATTGAATGATAAAGTTCATCGATATACCATTTATTAAGAGAGATTGAATAAAGGGGGTCTAAATTATGAGCTAATATTTTAGATAAATGCTTTTTATAGAAATAGATTAGAGCAGCTAGCATAACACCTATAGCAACAGAACTTTTTACGATTAAAGTTTGAATAAAAGGTAAATAGTGATGTTTACCATCATGCAGAATTATGGAGTCTCCCCAAAAACTGTATTGCATTTTACCAATATAAAAGTTTGAAAAAAACAATCCGGCAAATATTGATCCAAAGGCAAGTACAAATAGAGGTAGAGTCATGATCAGCGGAGACTCATGTGCATTATCAAAAGTTTTTTTATCAGATCTTGTTTGACCATGAAATGTCATAAACAATAATCTCCATGAATAAAAAGCAGTTAAAAGAGCTGTTAAAATTCCAACTGTATAAGCAAATGTAGCCATTGATGAACTTGAATAATAAGCATTTTCTAAAATACTCTCCTTAGAGTAATAACCAGAAAAGTATGGAAAGCCTATAATAGCAAGTGACCCTATCCACATCATACTACCAGTTATAGGAATTTTTTTAAACAACCCACCCATTTTGCGCATATCTTGCTCATGATGCATTGCATGAATTACTGATCCAGCTGATAAAAATAATAGTGCTTTAAAAAATCCGTGAGTCATCAAATGAAAAATTGAAGCATTATAAGCTCCTAAACCTGCAGCAAAAAACATATAGCCAAGTTGACTACAGGTAGAATAAGCAATCACTCTTTTTATATCATTTTGTGTAAGTGCAATAGTTGCTGCAAATATAGCAGTAGAAGCTCCTATAAAAGTAATAAATAAATTTGTAATTAAAGCGTACTCAAATAATGGACTCATTCTAGCTACTAAAAATACGCCAGCTGTTACCATTGTGGCTGCATGTATAAGAGCTGAAACAGGTGTTGGCCCTTCCATCGCATCTGGTAACCATGTATGCAAACCAAGTTGAGCTGATTTACCCATTGCGCCAATAAACAAAAGAAAACACAATAAATCAATTGTATTAAAGCTAATACCTATAAATTGCATTGAATGATCTTTGAAACTTTCTGCATTATCAAAAATCACACTAAATTCTACAGATCCAAAAATATAAAAAATACCTGCTATACCTAAGGCATATCCAAAATCTCCTATTCTATTTACAAGAAAAGCTTTAACAGCTGCATTATTTGCAGAAGGTTTATGATACCAAAACCCAATTAGTAAGTATGAAGCAAGTCCTACACCTTCCCAACCAAAAAACATCTGTAATAAGTTATTACTTGAGACCAGCATCAACATAAAAAAAGTGAAAAGACTCAGATAGCCCATAAACCTTTCTTTAGATGGATCATCACTCATATAGCCAATCGAGTAAAGATGAACACATGCTGAAACACTGCAAACAACCACAAACATTGTCGTAGTTAATGAATCCAATCGTATTGACCAATCAACAATAAAATTCCCTGAAGTAAACCAATTAAAAATATGTATAACCTCAACTTCTCTTTCATCCAAATAAGAGAAAAATAAATACCAAGATAAAATAGTTGATACAAAAAGTAATGAAGTAGTTGTAATTTGAGAAGCTTTAAAACCAAATATTTTACCAAAGAAAAAACAAAATAAAAAACCAAACAAAGGAAGAAATACAATTAATTGTGCCATAATTATAATTTATCCTTTTAGTTTGTTAATTTTATTAACTTCGATAGAGCCTAAGTTTCTATAAAAAACAACTAGAATTGCTAAGCCAATTGCAGCTTCAGCAGCAGCGACTGTTAAAGTGAGCATTGCAAAGATTTGGCCTGAAATATCATTCAAGAAAACAGAAAAAGATATTAGATTTATGTTCACAGATAATAAAATTAATTCAATAGACATTAAAATTATAATTACATTTTTTTTATTTAAAAAAATTCCAAGAACTCCAATTGTGAAAATGATTGCTGCAAGAAATAAATAATGCTCTAAGTAAATCATTAAATGCCTTCTCCTAATTTTACTTTTTTCTTTTCAATCGCTTTGTTAGCATCAATATAATTTTGTGAAGATATATTTTGTCTTTTTACATTACCTCTATCTCTAAGTGTAAGAGTTATTGAGCCAACCATCGCTACTAAAAGAATCAAACCACTTATTTGAAATAAATAAAAATAATCAGTATATAAAACTTGACCAATTAATTTGGTGTTTTCTACTTTATTGATTTGAGGTGATTGAACAAATTTACTTAGTGTATTTTCAGAGAAAGATTTACTAAGAAACAAAATACCTAACTCAATAATTAAAACTATTCCTAATAATGCTCCAAATGGCAAATATTGAAGAAACCCTTCTCTTAACTTAACAAAATTTATATCAAGCATCATTACAACAAATAGAAAAAGAACAGCAACAGCACCAACATATACTACGACTAAAATCATGGCTAAAAATTCAGCCCCTAACAAAACAAATAATCCAGATGCATTAACAAAACTTAAAATTAGAAATAAAACGGAATGAACTGGATTTCTTGCACTTATAACCATTAAAGCTGATAAAACTGCAACAAGAGAAAAAATATAAAATGTGATTGAGTATAAATACATTAACGATATTTCCTATCTAAATAAATATTTTGAGCTATTTCGTGCTCCCAACGATCGCCATTCTCCAAAAGTTTTTCTTTTGTGTACATTAATTCTTCTCTTGTTTCTGTTGCAAATTCAAAATTAGGACCTTCAACAATTGCATCAACTGGACATGACTCTTCGCAAAGGCCACAATAAATACATTTACTCATATCAATATCATATCGAGTAGTTCTTCTACTTCCATCTTCTCTTGGTTCAGCTTCAATTGTTATTGCTTGGGCAGGACAAACTGCTTCACACAATTTACAGGCAATACATCTCTCTTCACCGCTTGGATACCTCCTAAGCGCATGCTCACCTCTAAATCTTGGACTTAAAGGGCCTTTTTCATGAGGATAATTTATTGTTACTTTAGCTTTAAACATATACTTTAATGTTAAAAACATCCCTTGTAAGAGTTCGAAAAGAGTAAATGATTTTATATATTTAATCATAAAGAGTTTGGCACCATATCAAATGCAATTAAAAAGCCTGCAGTTAAAACAACCCATAATAGAGATAAAGGTAAGAAAATCTTCCAACCTAATCTCATTAATTGATCATATCTATATCTTGGAAAAGTTCCACGAACCCATATAAACAAAAATAAAATAAATATAATTTTAATAACAAACCATATAACACCTGGGATTGCGTTAAGGGGAAATATGTCAAATGGTGGTAGCCAACCTCCCATAAATAATATCACGGTCATTGAGCTCATTAAGATCATACTCGCGTATTCTCCAAGGAAAAATAATACAAAAGAAGCCGATGAATATTCAGTAAAAAAACCAGCAACAAGAGTTGATTCATCTTCTGGTAAATCAAATGGTAATCTGTTTGTTTCGGCTAATGCAGAAATAAAAAAAACAACAAACATTGGTAAAAGAGGAATAGCAAACCAAACAGTTTCTTGAGCTTCAACTATTTTGGTTAGATTTAATGAGCCAACACATAAGAGTACAGTTATAATTACAAAACCTATTGATACTTCATATGAAACCATTTGAGCTGCTGATCGAAGTGCGCCAAGAAAGGGATATTGAGAATTGCTTGCCCATCCAGCCATTATTATTCCGTACACACCTAAAGATGAGACAGCAAATAGATACATTATCCCTACATTTATATCAGCAATTACCCAATTAGGAGCGAATGGTATTACTGCCCATCCTGCTAAACTAAGAACCATGGTAATAATTGGAGCTAATAAAAAAACTATTTTATTAGAATTGGCAGGGACAATATTTTCTTTAGTTAATAATTTAAGAGCATCAGCAAAACTTTGCAGAATTCCAAAAGGTCCTACAACATTTGGGCCTCTTCTAAGCTGAATAAGGGCAAGTACTTTTCTCTCCGCATAAACTAAAAATGCCACTGAAATTAATACAGGCATTAACACAGCCAATATCTGAGCAATAATTATACTACCTGGAATTATTAAATCATTTAAATATGAAAAATTATTCATGAAGCGTTAGTTTTATTAAGTATTTCATTTGTACATTTGGCCATAGTTTCAGAAGCTCGAGAAATTGAGTCATTCATGTAGAAATTCTTAATGTTGTATGAAAAATTTTCATCTTTTATTTTTTCTTTAGATGAAAAAGATAATTTTGATGAATTAGCAACTTCAAGTAAAGCTAGGAAATTTTTATTTTCATTAACTAATTTTTTTCTAACATCATTGAGATTATTAAAATCTAAACCACAATTAAGAAGATCACTTAATACTCTAAATATTTTCCATTCTTCTTTAGTGTCACCTAAAGGATTGTGACATCGTGATGTTTGAATTGTCCTACCTTCAATGTTCATAAAAGTAGAAGATTTTTCTGTATAAGCAGGTGTGGGCAAAATGATATCTGCATGTTGAGCATTGATATCACCATGATGACCACAATATACCAGATAAGATTCATTTAACAATTGTGGATCAATTTCATCTAAACCTAATAAGAATACTACTGGTTTATTTTTATCAATTTCTTCTTTAAGTTTTTTTTCAATATTATCATCAAAAACTTTATTAACAAAACCAAGCTCTAATGACCCTACTCTTGATATATCTTGATTTAAAATATTTAATGGATTGAATGAGCTTGAAAAGTTTGGTAATTTTTTTGCAATTTCAGCACAAGTTTTTAAAATTGAACTTCCTTGATTGGTATTAATTGCTGATGTTCCTACAATGATTATAGGATTTTTAGCGTTGAATAAATCTTTAGAAAATTCAGATGTATTATCCAAAATATCATTAAGCCCATTTAAAGAATTGGAAATTTTTGAGTAAGAATAATTCAAATCAAGATCGGGGCCAATAAGGCCTACTTTACAATTATTATTAATAAAAGCTTTTCTTATTCTTGCATTTAAAACACTTGCTTCCCATCTTGGATTAGATCCAACTAAAAGAATTGCATCAGCATTTTCAACTTCTTGAATAGAAGAATTAAATTTATAACTTTCATCTTCGTTATGAATAATCTGAGCATTATCAAATCTGCAATCATACAATTTAGAACCTAATCCTTCAGAAAAAAGTTTTGCCGCTATAATAGTCTCAGCATCTGTAAATTTTCCAGATAAAGTTATAGTTTTATCTTTTCCTCTTTTGTTTATTTCATTTTTAATTCTATCTAATGCGTAATCCCAATCAGAGACGTTTAGTTTTTTATCTTCTTTGATATAAACTTTATCTAATCTTTGTCTCGATAGACCATCTATAGCAAATCTTGTTTTATCATTAATCCATTCTTCATTTGTATCTTCATTAATGCGAGGTAATACTCTTAAAACTTGTTTACCTATTGTATCAACTCTTATACTGGATCCAATTCCATCTAAAACATCATAAGTTTCAGTTTTACTTAACTCCCAAGGTCTAGATTTAAAAGCGTAAGGCTTACTTGTTAAAGCTCCTACTGGGCATAAATCAATAACATTTCCAGATAATTCTGAGTCTATAGTTTTTTCTAGATAAGTTGTTATTTCAGCATTCTCTCCTCTTCCAAGAAGTCCTAAATCGTCAACACCAGCTACCTCGGTAGAGAATCTTACACATCTTGTACAGTGAATACATCTTGTCATGATGGTGCTTACTAATGGGCCCATGTGTTTATTTTTTACAGCCCTCTTATTTTCTTCATACCTTGATTTATCAAACCCATAATGTAGAGCTTGATCCTGAAGGTCACATTCACCTCCTTGATCACAAATTGGACAATCTAGGGGATGGTTTATCAATAGAAATTCCATCACACCTTTTCTTGCTTTTTTAACCATCTCAGTATCTGTCTTAATGACCATTCCATCTCCAGCAGGCATAGCACAAGAAGCAATTGGTTTTGGAGGGCCTTTCTCCATTTCTACAAGACACATCCTACAATTTCCTGCAATGGATAATTTTTCATGGTAACAAAATCTTGGAATTTCCGCACCAGCTAACTCACAGGCTTGCATTACTGTCATACCATTTTCGAATTCTACTTTTTTATCATCAATAGTAATAGTAGGCATTATGCGACTTCTCCTAATCGGTATTCTTTTATTCTTCTTTCGACTTCAGGTCTGAAGTGTCTCATAAGTCCTTGAATTGGCCAAGCAGCTGCGTCTCCTAAAGCGCAGATAGTATGCCCTTCAACCTGTTTAGTTACATCTAAAAGCTTATCTATATCATTCATTTTTGCATTACCCTTAACCATTTTTTCCATCATCCTAAACATCCAACCAGTTCCTTCTCGACAAGGTGTGCATTGACCGCAACTTTCATGCTTATAAAAATGAGAAAGCCTACATATAGCGTCAACTATGTCAGTAGATTTATTCATTACTATAACTGCTGCTGTACCTAAACCACTTTGAACTTCTTTTAAGCTATCAAAATCCATCTTAACAGTATCACATATTGATTTTGGAATAAGTGGAACACTTGCCCCTCCAGGAATTACTGCTAATAAATTATCCCATCCACCAATCACTCCACCAGCATGATTTTCAATCAGTTCTTTTAATCCAATACCCATTTCTTCCTCAACATTACATGGGGTATTTACATGACCTGAAATACTAAATATTTTTGAACCAGTATTATTCTCCCTGCCCAAACTGCTAAACCAAGATGCTCCTCTTCTAATAATAGTAGGTGAAACAGCTATAGTTTCAACATTCGTAACAGTAGTTGGGCATCCATATAATCCAGCACCTGCTGGGAAAGGAGGCTTTAATCTTGGCTGACCTTTTTTTCCTTCAAGGCTCTCTAAAAGAGCTGTTTCTTCACCACAAATATAAGCTCCGGCGCCTCTGTGCAAATAAATATCATAGTTCCAATTAGTGCCGCATGCATTCTTACCAATTAAATTATTTTCATATGCTTCA
>CACJTT010000023.1 GCA_902596365.1 uncultured Alphaproteobacteria bacterium | reverse complement strand
TTTTTACCGTACCTGGAGATGGGTGTATTGATTATGAGCCACTTTTTAAAATTTTACATGAAAATAATTATGAAAAATGGCTAATAATTGAAGCTGAGCAAGATCCAAAAAAAGCTAACCCATTTGAATATGCCAAAATCGGATATAATTACTTATCAAAGAGTTTAGCTAATACAAATTACAAACATTAGATTACTATTATTTTATAAAAATCTCTTAAGAAATCAATAAAGAATAAGAATTTTGAAATTAAGTATGTGATACTCTTAAGTGTGGATTGTACTTCCATTCTAAATATTTAACAAATTGAACCATTAAAAAATTTAAAAATAAATACAAAATCCCTGCAGCTATAAATGCTTCCACTGGTGCAAATGTTTTTGCCATTATTTTTCTCGCAATCCCAGTCATCTCCATATAAGTTGTAAGACTTACTAGAGATGTTGCCTTGACCATTAAAATTAACTCATTCCCGTAAGATGGCAAGACTTTTCTAAGCGCAATAGGTAAAATTACCTTTCTTAAAAGCATTAATTTATTGAATCCCAACGACAAACCAGACTCAATTTGTCCCTTTGTTACTGATTGTATACCGCCTCTAAAAATTTCACTACCATAAGCCACAGTATTTATAGTAAGTGCTAAAACACCACACCAAAATGGCTCTCTAAGTAAATACCACAAAAAGCTTTCTCTGATAAATTCAACAGAACCCAAGCCAAAGTAAATTAAATATATCTGAACAAGCAATGGAGTACCTCTAATAACAAAAATATAACTCGCAATAGTTTTAGAGATAAATTTATTTTCTGAAACTCTTCCAATCGCAAATATTAGAGACAAAATAAAACCAACTGGAAGTGAAATAATCAATAGTAATAAAGTATTATCTAGTCCTAATAAAACTTCAATAAAATTTCTGAATAATAAAGATTGATTTAGATACTCTAAAATATTTTGCATTAGTTATATCCTTTAGAATAATTTAATTCTAAAACTTTAAAAAATTTTCCAGAAAAAGTTGTAAGAAACAAATATAAAAAAGCCGCAGTAATAAGAAAAGTTAAAGGAGAATGCTCTACATTAGAAGCAATTCTTGTTTGTCTCATTATCTCAACTAATCCAGTAACAGATATCAAAGATGTATCCTTAAGTGTAATTTGCCATACATTGCCAATGCCTGGTAAAGCATGTCTTAATATTTGAGGACCCATAACTTTAAAAAAAATTTGTATTTTGTTAAGTCCGAGAGCTTTAGCTGCTTCTACCTGTCCTTTGTTGACAGCTAAGTAAGCAGCTCGCAGAACCTCGCTTGAATAAGTAGCAGATATAAAAGCTATCGCAATTGTGCCAATTGTTAAAGCATTTAATTCAATATATCCATTATAGCCAAAAAGTTTAGCGATACTCATAATTACGGAGTTTCCTCCAAAAAAAATTAGATAAATAACCAACAATTCAGGCACACCTCTTACAACAGTAGTATAAAAATTAGCTATAAAACGTGTAATTTTATTAGTAATTAACTTCGCCCAAACTGTAATAATTGCCAAACATAAACCAAGGCCCATTGAAAGAATACTAACTGTAATTGTCATCAAGGTTGCAAATAAAAATTCATCACCCCATCCTAAATCACCAAATATTAATTTTTCAAATTTAAACATTAATAAATTTCATATCTTCAATGGTTTTAATAAGTCTAGAAACCTTAATATCTTCAACTCTATCAGAATTAACCTCAGATGATGAAATAGTTATTAAGTTTTTTATTTTTGGAGTAAATTTTTTTGCGTCTTTTGGTCCAAATAATTTGATTAAAGGGCAATAATTTGTAGATAGCATGTGACTAACACCGCTATCATTTGAAATAGCAAATTTTAAAAATTTCGTAGATGCCATAATTATTTCAATATTACTATAATTGCTTAATAACAATTCATTTTCTAAAAATATTGCTTTTTGAAAATGACTTTTTAAGACTTCTTCATATTCTTTTTCATTAGGCCCTAAGTAAAAGATCAATATACAATCTTTAGCCTCCAAGTATTTGCATATCTCAATATAATTCTGAATGGGCCAAATTTTATTCTTTTCACCAGCTCCGGGGGCAATACCAACATAATTTTGATTTTGTTTTAATATTTGTTTTAAACTCTGTTTTACATCTTCATTAAGTGGAAATTTAAAATTATTATCCACTTTTAATTTTACAATTAAATCAAGTAAATCATATAAGTTTTCTAAATAGTACTTTCTTTGATTTTTAATTTTTTTAGGTAATTTAATATCAGAAAATATGCCTGATGCTGCTCCTGAAATAAAAGTTTTATGCTTAATCCTTTTAAGAGTTAAGGTTCTTAATACAGATTTTTGCGTATCAAAAATTATGTCAAAATATTCTTTTTCTAAGTCAAATTTATTTGAAATTTTTCTTGAAAAAAAATAATTAAGATTAGCTTTTTCAAAGAAAGTATAAATGTAATTAGACGTAATATTTTTTAGAGTTGATGCATATACGGTACTTCCTTGATCAGTCATCCAATATAATTTGTAATTAGGTAGTCTTCTTTTAAATTCATTAAGTAAAGGTAATTTTATAATTCCATCACCAATTTTTTCTCCATTTGAAAATACTAAAATTGATTTCATTAAATTCATCTTACACTAATTTTAAAATATATGAAATTTAGATAATGGTGCCCAGGGGCGGAATCGAACCACCGACACGAGGATTTTCAGTCCTCTGCTCTACCGACTGAGCTACCTGGGCAATGAGAAAATGTGATAAAGTGTTTTGCGGTTTAATTCAATTAAATATTATAAAAAAATTTTTAGTTTAAGTTTATTTGATGCTCATCGGTAAGCCATTTCATTAAATCTAATTCTGCACATTTTTTTGAGCAAAATGGAGTAAATGGGTCTTTGGAAATTTTTTTGCAAGTTGGGCACTTACTTTTTTTTTTCTTTAAGTTAACTATATTGCTTTTTTTATCTATTTCCATCTAAATGTAATGCGACCTTTAGTTAAATCATAAGGTGTCATCTCAACAGTAACTTTATCACCAGCTAATACTCTGATTCTATTCTTCCTCATTTTTCCAGATGAGTGCGCTAAAATTTCATGATCATTTTCTAACTTAACTTTAAACATAGCATTAGGCAAAAGTTCTAATACTACGCCTTGAAATTCTATAGATCCTTCTTTTGGCATTTATTTCCTTTTTTTGGACTTATAATTAATTTTGTTTTGTTTGTCTAATTGTAACTGATAATTTATGCGCGTCTAAATTTTCTATATCAGATATATTCTCAACATGTTTTGATAATTTATCAAAACTTGACTTATTAATTTCAACTATAGAGCTTTTTTTCATGAAATCTAAAACACCTAAGCCAGATGAAAATTTAGCTGCCCCTGATGTAGGTAAAATATGATTTGTGCCAACTACATAATCTCCAAATGCTTCAGTTGAATAATTTCCTAAAAATATTCCTCCAGCATTATTTACATTTTTGAGAATATTTTGTTTTTCTCTTGATTGAAGATGTAAATGTTCTGGAGCTATTTTATTTATAATTTTGTAAGATAATAATAAATCATCCATTACAACAATCAGTCCATTTTTTTTTAGACTTAAATTAATTATTTGTTTTTTACTAACTTTATTAATTAGATTTTGAATTTGTTCCAAAACTTGATCTGCAAATATCTTACTATTAGTAATTAAAATTGACTGTGCGTTTTCATCATGTTCAGCTTGAGCCATAAGATCACTGGCAACCCATTTAGGATTGTTTTTTTCATCTGCTACAACAATAATTTCTGATGGACCAGCTACCAAATCAATACCTACTTTTCCAAAAACCTGCTTTTTTGCAGCTGCAACAAAAGCATTTCCTGGTCCAAAAATTTTATTTACTGGTTTAATTGTTTGAGTTCCATATGATAACGCTGCAATAGCCTGAGCTCCCCCAACCTGAAAAACTTCGGAAATATTTAATTCATCTAATAAAAAAGCTATATATGGATTAAAATCGTTAGACGGCGGTGTAACACAAACAATTCTTTTAACTCCAGCAATTTGTGCTGGCACAACACTCATAATTAAAGAAGACGGATATACAGCATTGCCTCCTGGAATGTAAAGACCAACGGAATCTATTGGATTCCAGACAGATTTAAGTTTTGTATCCATATTTTCAACCTCATAGTCTTGAGGGAATTGTTTTTCATGAAATTTGGTTATATTTTTTATAGCTAGTCTAAAACTCTCTACAGTATCTTTATTTAAATTATCAAATGAATAAAACTTTTTTAAATCTTGTAACTTTATATCATCTTTTCTTAGTGTAATATTATCGAAGTCTTTTGCATATTGAATAATTTTATCGTCACCATATTTTTTTATATCTGCAATTATAGATTTAACATCATTTTCTATTTTAGAACTAGTTTCTATTTCTCTCAAAGAAAGATGATTATCTAATTTGTTCCAGAAATCCCTAGAACTATAATTTAAAACTTTCATTTTACTAATAGTTTAAATTCATCAATTATAGATTGTATTTTTTTATTATTTGTTTTGAAAGAAGATCTATTAATAATTAATTTTGATTGAACTTTCATAATCTCATCAATTTCTTTTAGTCCATTTGCCTTTAATGTTGCTCCAGTAGAAACCAGATCTACTATTCTTCTACACATATTTAAAGAGGGCGCTAACTCCATTGAGCCATTTAATTTTATTGATTCAACTTGTATACCCTTATTTGCAAAATATTCTTTACTTATATTAGGGTATTTTGTTGCAACTCTTATATTGCTCCAGGTTTGAGGATCTTCTTTTTTTAGTAGGGTTTTAAGAGCGGCAACAGATAAACGACAGTGCCCAATATTTAATTCCAGAGGTGCATATATTTCAGAGTAATTATATTCTTTTATTACATCTTCTCCAGCAATGCCAATCTGGGCTGCTCCAAATGCAACAAATGTACAAGCATCAAAAGCTCTAACTTTAATAAAATTTATATCCTTATTTTTTGATAAAAAAGTTAACTTTCTTGATTTATCATCAAACATTTCATTTTCAGGAGCAAAGCTTGTCTTTTTTAATATTGGTTTTAGCTCTTTAATTATTCTGCCCCTAGGTATAGCTATAATCAATTTTGACATAATTTTTGGGCTTTTATATCTAGAGATTAAAAAAAACTATAAAAACTTAATATTTTTGTCTTTTTATTGATGGACCAAGCTTCCCAAGGGTATTTTCAATTCTTTCATATCCTCTGTCAAGATGATAAATTCGATTAATTACACTTTCACCTTCTGCACATAAAGCTGCCAATACCAAACTCACGCTTGCTCTTAAATCACTAGCCATAACTTGTGCTCCTTTAAAATTTCTATTACCTACTATATGGGCGATATCTTTCTTTACTATTATCTTAGCGCCCAGTCTATTAAGTTCTGGCACATGCATAAATCTATTTTCAAAAATATTTTCTTTAATTTGAGAATTACTATTTGCCAAACTCATTAAAGACATAATCTGAGCTTGTAAATCAGTTGGAAAACCAGGATATGGAGCTGTTTGAATTTTAATACCATTTAAGCTTTTAGAGGGCATTATTTGAATTGAATTTTTATTAATTTTAAGTTTTGCTCCCATTTTAATTAATGCAGAAGTTAAAGCTGCTATGTGACTACTTTCAATTTCTTTTACTAAAAATTTTTTATTTAACATCACAGCGGCAATTACAAATGTTCCAGCAACAATTCTGTCACTCATAATTTTATGAGATGCTTTTGATAGTGATTTTACACCATTTATTTTTATGACGCCCTTTTTTTCAATTTTGATTTTTGCGCCCATTTTATTTAAAGTAATAGCTAAATCTGATATTTCAGGTTCCATTGCAGCATTTTCAATAATTGTTTTTCCTTTTGCAATTGAAGCAGCCATTAATATATTTTCTGTAGCACCCACACTTGGAAAAGGCAGTGCAATATTATTTCCATGCAATTGTTTGGATACCTCTCCAATAACATAGCCATTTTCAACTACAAAATTAGCACCTAATTTTTTAAGTCCATCTAAGTGAATATCAATTGGTCTTGTTCCTATGGCACAGCCACCAGGAAGTGAAATTCTTGCATTGCCAAATCTAGCTAATAATGGACCTAAAATCAAAATTGAAGCCCTCATTTTTCTAACAATGTCATAATCAGCATCTCTATTAATTACATTGTGGCATTTTATTTCTAAGTTATCTTTATTGGCCTTGATAATTGCTCCATAACTCCTCAGCAGTTTTGACATATTTTTTATATCATCAAGCTTAGGTAAATTTTTTAATTTTAATGTATTTTTAGACAAAAGAGCGCTTACCATAATGGGTAGTGCAGAGTTTTTTGAACCTTTAATTTTAATTGACCCTTTAAGATCAGCCTTACCTTTTATTACTAGTCTATCCATTATTTTTTTTTGAAGCTTTTTTTCTTTTTAAAATGTTAGATTTTAGCTGTTTCTCTAACCTAGAAATTCGTACTTCTTTAAGTTTTTTTTTATGCTCTGATCTATTTGTATTAATTTTATCTTTCATTCAAAATTCATTTAGTTTTTTTAGCAATAAATTCATTTGCAATGTTTAGCAAATAATCTTTTCTATCCTTTTTCAATTTTTTATAAGACATCATAACCATTCCCATTCTTGGGTTTCTTGATAGCAATTCTTGATTATTATGAATGAAATTCCAATACAGACCATCAACAATGTCTGACCATTCGCCTTTTTTATAATTGCTCATTTTAATTATATAATTTGAGCCACAAATATACGGCTTAGTGGCAAAAATACCTCCATCACTAAAAGTTCCCATGCCATATACATTGGGTGACATAACCCAATCTGAGGAGTCTACAAACATTTCCATAAACCATTTATAAATTTCTTTTGGATGCAACTCAGATAATGTCATTACATTACTTAAATGCATAAGTCTGATTATATGATGTGTATATCCATATTTCACGACATCTTTTATAGCATCATCAATTGGATCTATACCCGTTGTTCCATCATACCAATCTTGAGTAAGTTTTCTTTTATGATTAAAGTAATTTGTTTTTTCAAGTTTATCAGAAAAATTTTGATAAATTCCTCTCATAAATTCTCTCCAGCCAATTATCTGTCTGATAAAACCTTCTAAGCTATTGATAGGAATATTTTTTTTCTTATTTGAAGATAATATTTTAGTTACTACTTCTTTGGGTGTTATTAAACCTAAATTTATATAGGGACTTAATACGCTGTGAAAAAGAAATGGAGAATGTTTTTTAACAGCATCCTCGTAATGACCAAAATTTTGAATTTTTTCTTTGATAAAAAAATCAAGGGCTTTTAAAGCCTCATCTCTGGATGTGCCTAACCAAAAATTATGAGTGTCACCAGGATGTTCAGGAAATAATTCATTAACTAATTTCTTTACATTTTTTAAAATAATATCATCTTTAAATTTAGGTTGAGATGGTGTGATTAAAATTTCAGGAATTTTTTTTCTATTTTCCTCGTCAAAACTCCATTTACCTCCAATTGGCTTATTGTCATTAACAAGTATATTTTTTTCAATTCTTTCCTGCTTATAGAAGGTTGCCATAAAAGGTTTTTTGAACTTTGTTAAATAACTCTTAAAATCTTCTCTAGAGCTAAAAAACATAGGGCTTTTTATAAAATGAATAGTTAATTTATTTTGTTTACCAAAATCGATAATTTTTTTTTCAAAAAATTTATCTTCAATTTCATACATTTTAATTTCTGAAATTTTTTTATTTTTTATAAAGTCTTTAATTTTATCTTCATAAGAAAGATTAGAATTTTTTTTATTCAAATCGTAATATTTCAAAGAATATTTTTGTTTCTTGATACTTAAGGCATATTTTCTCATACTAGATAAGAAAAGTATTAATTTATGCTTATGATGCTTTTCATAAGTACACAGATTGTAATCTTCTGCCATAAAAAATTGAGAGTCCTTATGTTTACTCAGTTCATTTAGTGGAAATAACTGATTGCCAAGAATTATGAATAATGATTTTGTTTTCACATTAATTAATTATGACAAAAAACTAATAAGTCTATTGCTTTTTTGAGCATTTTTTTGAACAATAAAGAACATTTTCCCAATCTTTATGCCACTTTTTTCTCCAGTAAAAGATCTTATTACAAGTTTTACAAATTTTAAAAGGTAGGTTTGATTTTTTTTTATTCAAAGAAAATCATATAGGTATAAGCCACAACCAGCGCTGGAAAGGCACTATAAATAGTTGCCATGATTGCCGCTTTAGGTGCAAGTGCAATAGCTGGAAACAATGCATCTCCATCATTAGAAATTGCATTACCTAGTTCAGCGGACAAAGGAATATATCCATTTAAATAAAATGTTGCTACAACAATTTGTGGACCGCAACCAGGTAAGAAACCAAATAAAATTGCAATTAATGGAACAAAAGGCAGCCACAAATCAAAAAACATTTTAAGATCTAAATTTGTAAAATACATAAAAATCTCGAAAACTAAAAAACCGCTTATTACCCAAGTTGTAACAAAGTTAGTAGTATCAACAACTCTTGATAGAAAACCTCTACTTTTATCTGTAGAACATTGAAAATCACTCAAAGGATTTAGTGACCACATGAATATTGATAAAATTGCCCCTGCAGATCCTAAAATTAATACAAAACTAATATTGGAGGGTAATAATAAAAGTTTATCAACATCAATTTGAAAGGCTAAAAGCAAACCAACAATAAATCCTGGAACAAATAAGATCATCCAAAAAATATTGAACTTTGAGACAAATGTTTTTTTTAATTTTTCAAATTCAATTTCAATTTTAGAACTTGCCATCATGAAATTAGTGCCGTGTAAAAGATCAACTAAGTAACCTGAGATTGTCCCAACAACTATACCTAAGCAAAAAATTAATAACCCTGTTGATGGTTCCATAGCAAGAATAAGAAAAGCAGCATCTCCCATTGTTGCAGTTAAAACAGCTACTAAAGACCCGAAAGAAATTCTGCCTTGTATGTATTGTGTGACGACAATTATTGCACCGCCACATCCTGGTATTGCCCCAAGAAAAGAAGCAATTGGTACGTGTAATTTTTTCGTTTTATCTAAAAAAGAACCAATATCAAAGTTGGTAAGAGAGTCCAAACCAATGAATACAATAAGAGTAAAACCTACAAAAACTGATACAGCAAGATATGCATTAACCATTGATTCACGGATAACATCTCCAAAATCTCCAGTCTGAAAAGCTAAAACAAGTATCAAAAGACCAAAGAATGATTTTTTTAATAACCTGCCCTCATTTGCAAACATTATTTTTTGCTTATCTTTGAAAGCTGAAATCAATGCATTCATAACGCATCTATAACTAAATAGTATAGCTATGGCTACATTATAATGCTATAGATATAATATAAATTTAAACTTGTAATATAATGTCATTTGAGAAAGTAAGGGACGCGCATAAAACTGAAAATACAGAGGATTATCTTGAAATTATAGCTGATCTTTTAAACTCAAAAGGTGAGGCAAGAATTGTCGATATTGCAAATAAATTAGGTATAGCTCAGGCAACTGCGAATAAAACAATTCAGAGACTACAAAATCAAGGTTATGTTAAAAAGGAACCGTATAGATCTATATTTCTAACACTAAAGGGACAGGAGCTTGCAAGCGTATCAAAAAAAAGACACATCATCGTTTTAACTTTCTTAAAAAAACTTGGTATAGATAATAAAACTGCTGAGGCTGATGCAGAAGGAATAGAACATCACGTCAGTCAAAAAACATTAAAAAAAATGGATATTTTTAATAAAAAGAATTAAATTTTTTTTAAAACAATAATTCTTATTTTAATTTTATTTGAAAAGTCAGTATTTTCTGGCAAATATTTTAAAGGTCTGGAGCGATATCCAATTGTAAAATCTTTTTTGAACTTCTCTAGTAAAGCATCAAAATTTTGCTTTTCCCATAAATCAATTCTATGAGAAAATATAAAAATACCATTTTTTTTTAAATAAGTATTAACTAGTGAAAACAGTTTATTTGGTTTTTGACAATATGTCATTGATCCAATCATACTTATTAGATCATATTTACTTGTAATTTTGATTTTTTTTTCAAAACTTTTTTTGTATAATTTTCTATATAATTTTTTTTGTTTTGCAATTTTAAGGCTTTGAGCAGAAATATCA
>CACJTT010000022.1 GCA_902596365.1 uncultured Alphaproteobacteria bacterium | reverse complement strand
ATTTGGAGTACCGGGAGCATTCACACCTACTTGCTCTGAAAAACACATGCCTAGTTTTATTAAGTTACATCAACAATTAGTAAGTAAAGGAATCGATGATATTTATTGTTTGTCTGTAAATGATAAATTTGTCATGCATGCCTGGTTATTGAGTTATTCTGATGGTGATAAGATAATTGGTATTGCTGATGGCAATGGAGCAATTTGTCAAAACTTAAATCTAATTATAGATAAATCTAAAAATTTTATGGGTATGAGATCAAAAAGATTTGCCATGATAGTTAAAAATAACATTATTCAAAATACATATGTAGAAGAACCAGGAGAGTATAAGGTATCATCAGCAGAGCATTTATTAACAGTGCTTTAAGTTTTCGTTTCTTTAAATTATTTATTAATATAATATAAAATCGATAAGCATGTCAGAAAAAAAAAGATATAGATCAGCAGAGTGGTATAATTCAAAAACACATAAAAGAGATACGTTTGTTCATCGAGGATGGATGCGCAATCAAGGTCATCCAAGTCATCTATTTGATGGTCGTCCTGTAATTGGTATTTGTAATACTTGGTCAGAATTGACTCCTTGTAATGGTCATTTTAGAGAAATAGCTGAGTCTGTAAAAAAAGGAGTATATGAAGCAGGAGGATTTCCATTAGAGTTCCCAGTTTTTTCTGCAAGTGAGTCAAATTTAAGACCTACGGCAATGTTGTTTCGAAATTTAGCAAGTATGGATGTGGAAGAGGCTATAAGAGGTAACCCAATTGATGGTGTAGTTTTATTAATGGGTTGTGATAAAACAACGCCCTCTCTTTTAATGGGTGCAGCAAGTGTAGATATTCCTACAATTGGTGTGTCTGGAGGACCAATGCTCAATGGACATCATAAAGGAGAAACAATTGGCTCAGGAACGGGTGTTTGGCAATTAGATGCTGATTTAAGTGCAGGAAAAATTACAGAAGATGATTATGCTGAAGCAGAAATTTCGATGAGTAGATCAAAGGGAAATTGTATGACGATGGGCACTGCTTCAACAATGGGGAGTATGGTAGAAGCACTTGGAATGGCATTACCTCACAATGCAGCAATACCAGCAGTAGATGCAAGACGTTATTCTTTAGCTCATATGTCAGGAATCAGAATAGTAGAAATGGTTAAAGAAAATCTTATTATGTCAAAAGTTGTATCTAAAAAATCTTTTGAAAATGCAATTAAAGTCAATGGGGCTATTGGAGGTTCTACAAATGCTGTAATACATCTTGCTGCAGTTGCAGGACGATTAGAAATACAATTATCTTTAGATGATTGGGAAAAATGTGGTAAAGGTATTCCTACACTTGTTAACTTACAACCATCAGGAAAATATTTAATGGAAGACTTTTATTATGCAGGAGGTGTTCCAGCCGTAATAAAACAACTTTTAGATAAAAATATTCTAAATAAAGATGCCCTAACAGTTAATGGTAAAACTATTGAAGAAAATAATTTAAATGCAGAATGTTGGAATAAGGATGTAATTAAAGACTTTGTATCACCGCTTGTTAATGATGGGGGTATAAAAATTTTAAAAGGCAATATTGCTCCTGATGGAGCTATTTTAAAACCTTCAGCTGCGAGTCCTAAATTAATGAAACACAAGGGAAGAGCCGTGGTGTTTGAAAGTATAGAAGAATTTCATGACAAAATTGATGATCCAAATTTATCAGTTGATGAGAATTCAATTTTAGTTTTAAAAAATTGTGGACCTAAAGGATATCCAGGTATGGCAGAAGTAGGAAATATGAGACTTCCACAAAAAATTCTCAAAAAAGGTATTAGAGATATGATACGAATTTCAGATGCAAGGATGAGTGGAACTGCTTTTGGTACTGTAATTCTCCATACAGCTCCTGAGGCTGCAGTTAAAGGTCCTTTAGCAGCTGTACAGAATGGTGACTTTATTGAAGTTGACGTTAATAATGGTAAGCTACATTTAGATGTTTCAGATGAAATAATAGCTGAAAGATTAAAAACATATCAACCTATATTACCAGACATTAAAGGTGGATATCAAAAAATGTATATTGATCATGTAATGCAAGCTGACAAAGGGGCAGATTTAGATTTTTTAGTTGGTAAAAGGGGCTCAGAGGTTAAAAGACATAGTCATTGATATTATGTATGAGTAGTAACTTTGTCCCACTCACAGCTCAAGAGTTAGTTGCTAAAATTAACAAAATTCCAAGAGTTAGTTTAGCTATATTGCCTACAATTTTAGAATTTGCACCTAATATTTCTAAAGAATTAGGTATAAAGCTTTATATAAAAAGAGATGATTGTACAGCTCTTGCATTTGGAGGCAATAAAACTAGGCACTTAGAATTTATAATGGCAAAGACCTTATCTGGAAACTATGATTGTATTTTAACTGGTGCCTCGTCCCAATCTAATTTTTGCCGTCAGGCAGTCGCTGCAGCAAATAAATTAAACTTAGATAGCTTCTTAGTGTTAATGCACGGAATCAAAGGTAAGATGATGCAAGGTAATTTTTTACTATATAATATTTTAGGTGCGAATGTTAGCGTTGTTGAAGGAGAAGATTTAGAGCAAATTCCTAAACATTTAGACCTAAAATATAATGAACTGATAAAAGAAGGAAGAAAGCCTTTACTAATTTATGGAGGTTTTGGAAAAGAAGATACTGTTCTTGCAGGAATTAGTTATGCTAACGCGATGGCTGAAATAGATTTACAAATGAAAGATCAAAATTTTATGGCTGATCATCTATTTGTTACTGCAGCTAATATGACTCAAGCTGGATGTGAGTTAGGAGCAAAGGTTCTTAATTGGCCTACACGAATACAAGGAGTCTCACCAGTCTATTGGGAAATGAATATTAAAAAAGATATAGCTAGAATTTGTAATGAAGGAGCAAAGATGCTTGATGTAAACTTAGAGTTTACAGATAGTATGATTAACCATGACAATAATTATGTTGGTGAGAAATATGGAGCGCCCACAACAGATGGAATAAAAGCAATGAAACTTCTTGCAAAAAAGGAAGGAATAATTTTAGACCCTGTCTATACATCTAAAGGTTTTGCAGCCCTTTTAGATTACATTAAAAGAGGAATTATAAAAAAAGGTGAAAATGTAATCTTTATGTATACTGGTGGAAGCCCAGCTGTTTTTGCATATAATGAAGAGTTATCAAAAAAAAATTCTTAAATGTATTTTAAAAAAAAATTTATCCACTTAATTATCAAAGATGAATAATAATGATTAAAGGCATTATCCCAATGACATATTGTTTTTTTAATAAAAACAATACAATTGATTTAAATGTCATGCATGAACAAATATCCTTAATTAAAAAACTAGGTTCAAACGGCATTGCTTGTTTGGGTTTGGCAACAGAAGTGAATAAACTTGATTTTGTAGAAAAGAAAAAAATTATTGAACTAGTAGCCAAAATTTCAAATGGTAGCTTACCTCTAGTTGTTACAATATCTGGCAAAAATGTAACAGAATATAAAAAATTAATTGAGATTGCTCATTTTTATGATGCCAGTTGGATAGTTTTTCAACCAATGTTAAAAAAAAATACTACAGATAAAGACTGTTTTGAATTTTTTAATAAAATTATCGGATTAGTTAACAAAAAAACGTTGGTTGGAGTCCAAAACGCAAAAGAATATATTGGGGTGGGCTTAGAATCGCCTGAAATAATAAAACTTTATAAGAAATTTTCAAATTTTAGGGCAATAAAAGGAGAATCTTCTGCAACACTGATTCAAAGTGACATAACTCAGTATCCAAAAAATCTTAAAGTTTTTAATGGTCGAGGAGGGCAAGAAATTGTAGATAATATTTTAGCTGGTTGTTCTGGAGTAATACCTTCTTTGGAAGGAACAGATGTATTCTTAAAAATTTATAAATTAATTCAAGAAAATAAAATTATTGAAGCTAGAAAAATTTACAAAACAATTCTTCCATCAATTGTCTTTTCTATGCAATCAATTGATTCATTAGTTTGTTATGGAAAAAGAATTTGTGCTTATAGAATGGGGATGAAAAAAATATATGATAGAAACCCAGGACTAATTCCAACAAAATTTGGAATCAAATTAGCAAAAGAATTTGCTAAGGAACTTGGAAAATTTTAAGAATTTACACCTCTATAACAAAATCTTTAAGATACTTTTCCGATAATTCTATTCCAAGGCCTGGTTTTGTATCATCTAATTCAATATAACCATCTTTAGCTTGAGGCTCTCCATCAAATATGTACCAAAATAATTCATTGCCAATTTCAACCGGCCAAAAAGGAAAATATTCTACAATAGGGGCATTGATACTGCTCATTGAAATATGGAAATTATGAACCTGTCCTGCATGAGGGATTACTGGTATTTGAAATGCTTCAGCT
Organism: uncultured Alphaproteobacteria bacterium; assembly: GCA_902596365.1. GTDB lineage: Bacteria > Pseudomonadota > Alphaproteobacteria > HIMB59 > CACPNW01. The sequence continues at coordinate 6,217 of CACJTT010000022.1, read as the reverse complement.
AAAGCACATATTTTATGTGCTTGAGTAATTCCACCAACTCTATTTGTATCAAATTGAACAACATCTACAGCCTTTTTTTCTAAAAGTTGTCTAAAGCCAAATAGAGTATATTCATGTTCTCCACCTGAAATAGGTGTTCGACAACTAGCTTTTAAATCTGCATAGCCATCAATATCATCTGCTATAACAGGTTCTTCAAGCCAGCGTAAGTTTTCATTATCAATTAAACGCATCATTCTTTTTGCATATTCAAATGTCCAACCCATATAAACATCTGCCATTAAATCAACATCTTCCCCAACAACTGATCTTACTGTTCTTATTAATTCAATATTTTTGCGCATTCCTTCTGCACCATCATTTGGCCCCCATCCAAGTCTTAATTTCATTGCTTTAAAACCTTGGTCCAAATAATCTTTTGCTTCTTTTGCAAGTGAGTCAAGTGGTTGACTGTAAAGTTTACTTGCATAACAAGGTAGTTTCGATTTTGTTTTTCCTCCTAAAAGTTTGAAGACTGGTTGCTTAACTGTTTTTCCTAAAGCATCCCAAATTGCAATATCAACTGCACTAATGGCAGTCATTCCTATACCTTTTCTTCCCCATGCTAGTGTTTGACGATACATTTTTTGCCAAATGTGTTCGTAGTCCCAAATGCTCTCTCCAATAATTGCAGGTTTTAAATAATTATCAACAACAGATTTGCAAGGCTTTGGTGAAAGGGCTGCATTACCAATACCTATATGCCCATCACTTGTCTCTACTTCTACCACTAGCCAACTTAGAAACTTATATGTAGCCCAACGATCATTTGAAATATTATCTTGATTAACAAGGTCAGCTGCATTCGTACAAAAATTTTCATGAATTTTCTGGACATCACCTTTCCAGGTGTATAACTTTGCTCTTACATCTTTGATAGTAGAAGTCATTTTAGATCCTATAAAATTTTTCTGCATTAGATGAAAATAATAACTTTTTATCATTTTCTGAATAATTTTTTGTTATTTCTTTAAAAGACTCCCAATAGTTATCAAAAGTATTAAAAATTTTATCTACGGGAAAATTAGAAGCAAACATACATCTATCTATTCCAAAAATTTGAATAGTTTTTTCAACAAATATTCTAGTTGAGTCAATTGTCCATTGTGGATCAAACATTCCTAAGCCAGATATTTTTGCAGCAACGTTTTCACATTTTGCTAATTTTTTCATATTTTCTTCCCAACTTTGAATGTACTCTTCTGTTTGATAACAAGGCTCACCTGTATGATTAAGTATAAACAAAACATCATCATATTTATTGGCTAAATCAGCAGCATCTTTCATTTGATGTTTATAGATTTGAATATCAAATGATAAATTACGATTTCTTATATTTTTAAAATTTTCAACCCATGTAGTATTTTTCATAAAATCTTCACTTGCATGAGAATATTTTGGCTCCTCTTTATTGAAGGATAAAATCTGTCTTATTCCTTTAGTATTTTTATATTCTTGATGACCATCTAAAATTTCTACGATATTATTTTTTGAAAAATCTGCAAAGGCAACAATTGCATTTGGTAATTTAGAAGAATGATTATCTGCTAAACTTTGAAGCCAAGCTGTTTCATTAACTGGCTTATCATCATCATGTTCAGCTTGTACGTGAACAGATTTAATTAAATTTTGATTTTGTGCATCTTTAATATAATCTTCAAGCAAATAACTTTTCCTAATAGCAGCATAATCTCCAAAAAAAGCCTCACCTTCTGTAACCATTAACCATGAATATTTAGTATGTTCGTTATTAAGATCCCATAAATGGTGATGTGCATCTACTATCGGAATATTTTTCATAAATTGGCAATTTTTGCTGAAGAGCAATATTTCTATTGCTCTTCATTTTTAAAATTTAGAAGTTGAAGTTATCAATGTTATCAGGAACAAAATCTAACATAGGTGCAGCATAAATTAAATTATTTGCATTTATTTCTACATCACCTTGATCTGGAACACTAATAGTCATTCCTTCAGATAGTTTCATTCCATTCTCAACCATTTGAACTGATAACCATCCTGCGATTTCACCTTCTACAGATGGATCCCAAAGTTGGAATGCTTTTACACATCCACTTTTCAAGAATGGTCTCATTTGGTTTGGAGTTCCAAGTCCAGTAACTTGAACTTGATCACATTTACCAGCTGATTCAACAACTTGAGCTGCAGCAGCAACACCAACAGTAGTTGGAGAAATAATTCCTCTTAAATCTGGATATTTAGCAAGTAATGCTTCAGCTTCAGTTGTACTTTTTTGGGGATCATCATCACCATAAACAACACCTAGATATTCCATATCACTGAACATTCCTGTACCAATAATATTATCTTCCATATCTTTAATCCAAGTATTTTGATCTGGAGCATCAGTAGTTGCACTTAAGATTGCAAACTGACCTTTATGATCGATTAATTGTCCCATTAAAGTCATTTGAGCTGTTCCAACTGTTGAAAAATCAACAGGCATAATAGCTAAATCTCTATGAGCTTCACTGCCAGGTATGTCACCATTAACAACCATTACAATAATACCTTTTTTTCTTGCTTGATCAAAAACTGTATTAAGAGCGTCATTTGAATTTGGTGAAATTGCTATTACATCCACTCCACGCTGAATTTCGGCTTTAATAAATGGAAGCTGAGAAGTAGCATCCGCAGTTGCAGGGGCAACTGTTGAAAAATTATAACCATATTTTTCAGCACCAACTTCGAATCCTTTTATAATAGAATCAAAATATGGGTTTCCTGTATTTTTTGGAATATACACAACTTCAGTTGCTGCAAAAGCCTTTGAAGTTAAGAATAAACCTAATAAACTTACACTAATTAGTTTAAGTAGTTTTGACATTATTCCTCCTATTTAATAATAATCTTATTAAATCTAAAAAAATATTAATAATCAATATTTTTATATACTATTTATAATTCATCCTGTTAAATATAACTAGTAAAATAATTTTAAATACAAAACATGCTTTTATATACAAAAAATATAGGAAAAACATTTAGTGGCGTAAATGTACTGAGAGAAGTTGATTTTAATTTAGAGCCTGGTGAGGTTCATGCTGTAGTTGGTGAAAATGGAGCTGGAAAATCCACGTTTGTTAAGGTTTTAAGTGGAGTTTATACACCTACGGAAGGTGATATTTTTCTTGATAATACACAGGTACATATTAATACTCCGATAGCTGCTCAAAAAAATGGTATTTCATTAATTCATCAGGAGCCACAATCCTTTTCTCACTTATCAGTCGCTGAAAATATTTTCATGGGGCATATGGATGGAAGTAACTTCTCCAGAGTAAAATGGAGAGATATTAATAAATCTTCTGAGAAAATTTTATCATCCATTGGATTAGAAATTGATCCAAAAAATATTATGGAGGGTTTATCAATAGCAGATCAACAAATGATAGAAATAGCTGGAGCGTTATCAAAAAATTCAAAAATTTTGATTATGGATGAGCCAACGTCTCCCTTAACTCCAAATGAAGTAGGTAAACTTTTTGAAATTGTTAAGAAATTAAAAGATCAGGGAATGGCAATAATTTTTATAAGTCATAGATTAGAGGAAATTAGAGCAATCGCAGATCGTGTTACGATTTTTAGAGATGGAGACTTAATTACTACTCAAAAAATTAATGATATTTCTAATGAAGAAATTATTAAATCCATGATTGGAAGAAGTATTGAAGAAATCGATGTAAAAGAGAATGAATATCTAAAAAATAATGAGACAATTTTAAGTGTTAATAATATTTCTCAGTTTGGTAATTTTAAGAATATTTCTTTTGAGCTAAAAAAAGGAGAAATTTTAGGATTTGCAGGACTTGTAGGGGCAGGAAGAACAGAAGTAGCTAAAGCAATCTTTGGTGCAGAAAATTTTGATGAGGGGGAAATTAATTTGAAAGGTAAAGTTATTTCAAACAAATCTCCAAATGAAGCAATTCAAAAAGGATTTGCTTATGTTCCTGAAGATAGAAAACAAATGGGTATTTTTGGGTCAGTTGCAGTTGAGGACAATATTACATCTGCAATACCTAGTGAAATTTCAAATAAATTTGGTTTAATAAAGGCTACATCTGTAACTGCCAAATCTGCAGAGTATATTAATAAATTCAATATTGTATTAACTTCTGGAAGACAATTGATTCAGGAGTTGTCAGGTGGAAATCAACAAAAATGTATAATTTCTAAATGGCTCTTATCTAATCCTAATATTTTAATATTGGATGAGCCAACAAGAGGGGTTGATGTTGGAGTAAAAGCAGAAATGTATGAAATTATTAATCAACTAGCTGCTATGGGCACAGCAATTATTTTAATTTCATCTGAGCTCCCAGAAATTTTATCTTTAGCTCACAGAATAGTAGTAATGAGAGAGGGACAAATTACAAAAATTTTAGATAATAAAGAGGCTAGTCAAGAAACTATAATGAAATTTGCAATAAGCACATGAGTATTTTTGATAAATTTTTAAGAATTAGGGAGCTTGGAATTTTTTCTATAATTATTATAGTCATTATAACTGCCTCAATTATTGATTCTCGATTTTTAACCATAGACAGTTGGAGGGCTGTTTTTTTAGCAATTCCTCTAATTTTAGTTATGGCAATGGGGCAAATGATGGTTATTATTTGCAGGCATGTAGATATTTCTATTGGTTCAATTTTGGCATTTGCAGCAATAACAATAGGCTTTGTTTTTATACATTATCCTGAAACATCTCTGTTGATGGCATTATTAATTACAGCATCAGTGGGTACAGTTATGGGCTTAGTAAACGGAATAATTGTTACACGTTTTAATGTTCATTCTATTATTGTCACACTCGGCACGCTTAGTCTTTATAGAGGTCTTGTTTTTATAGTTAGTGGCGGTAGACAAATAGATAGAAATGATATTCCAGTTCATATAATTTCTTTCTCTCAAACATCTTTCCTTTTTTCAATTCCTGCAATTTTGATTTTATCTGTAATAATTGTTTTGATTACACATTTAATTATGCGTCACTCAGTTTTGGGAAGAGAAATTTATGCTACAGGAAGTAATCCTGAAGCTGCACATCTTAAGGGAATTAATGTTACTAAAGTTACTTTATTTTGTTTTGGGGTTTGTGGTATGCTTGCAGGAGTGGCTGGATTATTTTATGCATCACGATTTGGTTATGTTAATCCAGGCGTTACAGGTGTTGGGATTGAATTTATCGTAATTGCTGGAGTAATTATTGGTGGCACAAGTATAACTGGAGGCTCAGGAAGTGTTCTTGGTACTTTTTTAGGTATATTATTGTTAGGTATTATAAATGTTGCGTTACCTGTTTTAAATATTCCGGGAGAGTTTCAGAAAGCTATATATGGTCTAATAATCGTACTCGCACTTTCATTAGATCAACTTATCATATTTAGAATGAAAAAATTAAGTGGAGGCGCTAATGCTTAATAAAATTTCAATCTATTTAAGTGAAAATCCTACACTTCGTTACTGGATAATAAGACCAGAATGGGTGGCAGTTATTTTATTAATACTTTCTATTATTGCCTCTCTTCAGTTATCGCCATTTTTTGCTGACTTGGCATTTATTATGGATTCAGCAACACCATATGTTGAATATGGATTAATTGCAATTGTGCTGACATTAATCATTATTTCTGGAGAAATAGATTTATCAATTGCATCTATGATAGCGTTAACAGCAGTAATTTTTGGAACTGTTTATAATGCTGGTTTTGGAATGCCTTTATCAGTTTTAATTGGAGTTTTATCAGGAGCCTTATGCGGATTGTTTAATGGAATTTTAGTAACGAAACTAAAAATTCCTTCTATCATCTTAACAATCGGAACATTAACTTTATATAGAGGTATTGCTCAAGCTTTAGCAAGTGATTTTTCTCTTGGAGGTTATCCCTCTTGGTTTATTGGTATTGATTACCGTTACGTTGGTATAATTCCAATCCCAGTAATTATATTTACAGTCTTTGCTATAGTAATTGGTTTTTTATTGAGCTCTACAATTTATGGAAAACAACTTTATCTAATTGGGACTAATCCTCAAACTGCAAAATATTCTGGTATTAAAGTTGATAAAATAAAATTATTATTATTTACTTTTTCAGGTGTAATTAGTGGAGTGGCTGGCGTTCTTACTACTTCAAGACTTGCAGTAGCTCGTTTTAAT
>CACJTT010000021.1 GCA_902596365.1 uncultured Alphaproteobacteria bacterium | reverse complement strand
GCAGAATGTATTTCCACAAGAGTAGTTGATATGGTTAGGGCTGATGTTTCTTGGAGTGGAGGCATAACTGCAACGATGAAAACTGCTCATTTAGCAGAGAGTTTTGGTGTCCAATGTGAAATTCATACTGCTATTTATCACCCTTTAGAGTTGGTTAACTTACATTGTTGTGCTGCTATAAAAAATTCTGAGTTTTTTGAAGTACTTGTTCCTTATGATTATTTTAATTTTGGGTTAAAAGAATCTATTAAAGTAGAAGGTGGTCTTGCACACTTGCCATCAAAGCCTGGTTTAGGAATTGATTTAGACTGGGACTTTATTGATAATTCAACATTTAAGAAATATTAAAAGATGACTAAAATAATTAAATTTACTGTAGATGATATTCGCTTTCCAACATCAAAAGATCTAACAGGGTCTGATGCTATTCATACTGATCCAGATTATTCAGCGACATATGTAACTGTTTTTACATCAGACAATAATTTAAAAGGATTTGGGATAGCTTTTACAATCGGTAAAGGAAATGACATTGTTGCAGAATGTATCAAGCACTTTTTTCCTTTGTTTATTGGGAAAACTATTGATGAACTTGAAAATGAAATTGGCAAACTTTGGTTTCAATGTGTTGATCATAGTCAACTGAGATGGTTAGGTCCTGAAAAGGGAGTAGTTCATATGGCTGTAGCTGCAATATTTAATTGCCTTTGGGATCTTATTGCAAAAAAAAATCAAAAACCTTTATGGCAATTTGTTGTTGATAGTAATCCTGATACTATTATGGAGTGGCTTACCTTCAAATATATTGAGGATGCATTATCAAAAGATGAAGCCTATAATATTTTACAAGATAGTCAAAATGCTAAAGAAAATAGAATTCAAAAAATTCTTAATGAAGGTTATCCATCATACACAACTGCAGCTGGTTGGCTAGGTTATTCAGATGAAAAAATAATTGATTTATGTAATCAATATATGTCTCAAGGATGGAGACATTTTAAAATAAAAGTTGGATTAGATTTAGAAGCTGATGTTAAAAGATTAGAATTAATTAGAAATACTATTGGGCAAGATTGTTCAATTATGGTTGATGCAAATCAACAATGGAGTGTGAAGCAATCAATAGAACACATTAATGCTTATAAGAAATTCAACTTATTGTTTGTTGAAGAACCTACTAGTCCAGATGATGTGATGGGTTTTGCAAAAATTAAAAAAGAAGTTGGCTCCGTAAAACTTGCTACTGGTGAGGCATGCGGTGGCCGAATTATGTTTAAACAATTCTTAGAGTCTGGAGCAATGAATGTATGTCAAATTGATAGTTGTCGTTTAGGCAGTATTAATGAAATATTAACAGTATTATTAATGGCGCATAAATTTGATGTTCCTGTCTTCCCACATGCTGGCGGGGTGGGCTTGTGTGAATATGTTCAGCATTTATGTATGATAGATTATGTTCTGATTAATGGTGAGAAAGATAATAAAGTTGTTGAATATCAAGATAGTCTTCATGAACATTTTATATATCCATGTAAAGTAAATAATGGAAATTATATGCCACCTCAAGATCTAGGATACTCTATTGAAATGAAAGAAAATTCTGTTAATGAGTTCTCTTACCCTAATGGAAAATATTGGAAAAAAAATTAAATGCGATTAGAGAATAAAAACATAGTTGTAACTGCTGCTGCTCAAGGGATTGGGAGGGCAACGGCAATAGCTTTCGCTAATGAGGGCGCTAATGTAATTGCTACTGATATTAATGAAGAAAAATTAAACGAGATGAAAGCTAATCATTCTAATATTGAAACGCACAAATTAGATTCTACTAATAAATTAGATGTTGAAAATTTTTGTTCATCTTTAAATAATATTAATATTCTTTTTCATGCTGTAGGCTTTGTCCATCATGGTGCCATTCTAGACTGTGACTCTGAAGAATTCCAAAGATCAATAAATGTTAATATTTATTCTGCTTATTTGATGTCGCACTCTTTGTTACCAAAAATGATAAAACAGAAAAAAGGAAATATAATTATTGTATCTTCGGCAGCTTCTAGTGTTAAGGGTGTTCCTAATAGATTTATATATACAACAACAAAAGCAGCTTTAAATGGTTTTGTTAAAGCAATTGCTGTTGATTATATAAAAGATGGTATTAGGTGTAATGCGATTTTGCCTGGAACAGTAGAGACTCCGTCTTGGGAAGGTAGAGTTCAAATGGCTGATGACCCTGAGCAAGCAAGAAAAGATTTTATTTCAAGACAAGCAATGGGTAGATTAGCTCAGCCTAATGAGATAGCATCAATGGCAGTTTATTTAGCTAGCGATGAATCAGATTTTGTGACTGGTACACTAAATTTAATTGATGGAGGATGGACTTTATAATGAAAACTTTAAGATATAGAATTGGTAATGATGTAAAACCTGGAATTTTAGATACAGAAGAAAATATTCGTGATGCTTCAAGTTTAGTGTCTGACTGGGATAGTGATAATGTTACTGTTCAAAAACTAAGTGAGATAAAAAACACTGATATCTCTTCTTTGCCTAAAGTAGAAAATATTGATGGTATAGCACCATGTGTTTGTAAAAAAAGTGTTGGTAAAATTATTTGTATAGGTTTAAATTATTCAGATCACGCAGAAGAGACGGGAATGGAAGTACCACCTGAGCCAATTATATTCTTTAAAGCTACAAGCGCAATTGTTGGACCTAATGATGACATTCATATTCCAAAAAATTCTAAGAAGTCTGATTGGGAAGTTGAGTTAGGAGTTGTTATTGGCAAAGAAGCAAAATATGTTTCTGAGGATCAGGCACAAGAATATATTGCAGGTTACTGCGTAGTAAATGATTTAAGCGAAAGGGCTTTTCAACTAGAACATTCAGGTCAGTGGGTAAAAGGAAAATCTTGTGATACATTTGGACCTATTGGTCCGTATTTAGTTACAAAAGATGAAATTACTGATCCACAAAACTTGTCAATGTGGTTAGACGTTAATGGTAAAAGAATGCAAGATGGCTCAACCAAAACAATGGTTTATGGCGTAAATTATTTAATAAGCTATTTAAGTAGGTTTATGTCACTCCAACCTGGAGATATAATTTCTACTGGTACACCTCCTGGTGTTGGTATGGGTATGAAACCTCAATTATTTTTAAAGCCTGGTGATGTAATGAAATTAGGTATTGAAGGTTTGGGAGAACAAACTCAAAAGACAGTAGCTGCTTAATAATGTTTGGTAGTATAAATGATTGTCATAACGTTAAAGATTTTAGAAAATTAGCTAAGAAAAAATTACCAGGCCCTATTTTCCATTATATTGATGGAGGATCAGATGACGAAGTTACTTATAGAAGAAATACAACATCTTTCGAAAATTGTGATTTAATTCCAGATGTTCTTTCAGGGGTAAACAAAGTTGACATGAGCACAACAGTAATGGGTCAAAAAATTGATATGCCTTTATATTGTGCACCAACAGCTTTACAGAGATTATTTCATCCAGATGGTGAAATGGCAGTTGGTAAAGCTGCACAAAAATTTGGAACTATGTTTGGTTTGTCCTCCTTAGGCACATTCAGTATTGAAGATATAGCAAAAGAAATTAATACACCAAAGCTGTTTCAACTATATGTTCATAAAGATGAAGGTCTAAATCGTAGCATGCTTGATAAAGCAAAGGAGGCTAATTTTGAAACTTTAGCTTTAACAGTTGATACCGCTTCAGGTGGAAACAGAGAAAGAGATTTATATACTGGCTTTACCTATCCACTTAAATTATCACTTAGAAGTATGATTGACTTTGTTTTAAAACCTACTTGGGGAATAAATTATGTAACTAATAAAAAATTTGAGTTAAGTCAGTTAAAAGATCACATTGCAGAGGGGACAAGTGTATCAATTTCAGTTGGAGATTATTTTACTAAAATGCTCGATGATAAGTTGGACTGGAAAAGAGCCGAAGAAATAAATAAATATTGGGGAAAGCCTTTTGCGATTAAAGGGATTATGTCAGTTGAAGATGCAAGAAAAGCTGTCGATATAGGAGCTAATGCTGTTATGGTATCAAATCATGGCGGACGTCAATTAGATGGCTCTGTAACACCATTTGATCAATTGGCTGATATTGTTGATGCAGTTGGTGATAAAGTTGATGTTATATGTGAGGGCGGTATTCGCAGAGGAACTCATGTTTTAAAAGCATTATCCCTTGGAGCAAAGGCGTGTTCTGGTGGTAGAATGTATCTATATGCTTTAGCTGCTGGAGGTCAAAAAGGTGTTGAAAGAATAATTGGTAAATTGAGAGATGAGATTGAAAGAGATATGATATTAATGGGTGTTAGTAATATAGACGATTTATCAAGAAAAAATTTAAAATTTAGGTAAATTTACACAATCTTTAGAAAAAAATTATTTATTAAATCCAAAATTTATTTTAAAATTTTTTTATGAATACTGAAGTAGAGCCAGTTCATATTGGGCATGAAGATGACATTGATGTTGGAAGTGTTGAGAATTTTGAACATGAAGAAATAGATTACGCTATCTTTCGACTTGAGTCAGGTTTTTTTGCTCTTCAAGGCCATTGTCATTGCGAAGACCAGACTTTTATAAGTGAATCCAGTGTTGAGGGAGAAGAGCTTGAATGTGCTAGTTGTAGCAATACGTTCAGTATTGTATCAGGTGATCCAATAAGTGATTTGGAACTTCCCGCCTTAAAGATGTATGATATTATTGAAGAAGAAGGTGAAATATATTTAAATCTTTAAAATTTAAATTTTTCTTTATTTACAATATTATTGATATTTAAATTTTCTTGATTGCTTAAAAAATAAATAACATTTTCAGCAGATTCAATCGCCATTCTCTTTCTACATTCCAATGTTAAAGCGGCATTGTGAGGTGATAGTAAAACATTTGATAATTTAAATATTGGATGATTTGAATCTGGAGGTTCTTTTTCAAAAACATCTAAAGAGGCACCAAGAATTTTTTTACTTTTTAATGCGTTTAGTAAAGCATTCTCATTGATAATACCTCCTCGTGCTGTATTAGCAACGATAACTGATTTTTTCATCAATGCAAACTCTTCATCTGAGATAAAATTTTTTGTATCTTGGTTTAATGGAAGATGAACTGAAATATAATCGGCTAATTTTATACCTTGAATTTTATCAACTGGTACACAGTTATGTTTATTAATTTCATCATCACTAATAAATGGATCAAATACATAAACATTAGTTTCAAAACCAATACATCTTTTAGCTACAGCTTTGCCTATTCTTCCAAATCCAAAAATAACAACATTTTTTTTATATAATTCAAAGAAATCAGGTAAAGAAGATTTATTTATAAAATTACCTTTTCTTGTTAACTCATCTGATAAATTAATATTTTTTGTAAGATATAAAAAAGAAGCCAGCACATGTTCTGCAACACTAACAGCGTTAGATGTTCCTGTTACTCCAAGAGCAATATTATTTTGATTAAGATATTCGGAATCAATATTGTCATACCCTACACCATGACGTGCAATGATTTTAATTTTTTTGCAATCTTTAAGAATATCTGAGGTTAAGTTTGGGGCAGCTCGTATGATTATACCATCAACATCCTCAAGTTCTTTTTTTAAGTTGTTTTCTTCAGTGTTAACAATTTCAAAAGCATTAAAATTAAATTTTTCAAGTTTTTTCCACCCTTCTGGATGTATTTCACCAATTATTGCTATCTTCATAAGATTTTTTATAATTTATATATGGTCAATTTCAAATCAATTATAAAAAATTATAATAAAACATAGAAATAACAGTTCTAAAAAATTATTTTTCTTATAGAATTTATATATAGTTTTGTTGAGGAGGGTTTTATGAATACAGTTAAATTATCATGTTCACATGCTTTATTTAAATATTTGATTGCACAAAAAACAATTATTGATGGCAAGAAGGTTCCTTTATTTCCAGGTGCCTTTGGAATTTATGGGCATGGAAATGTTGCTTGTATCGGACAAGCCATGGAAGAATTTCAATCTGATCTCCCTGGCTATCGTGGTCACCATGAACAAAATATGGCTTTAACTGGAATTGGATACGCAAGAGCAATGAGACGTAAACAAATTTTTATTGCAACCTCTTCAGTTGGACCCGGATCAACAAATATGGTAACTGCAGCTGCTGTTGCTTTAAGTAATAGACTACCTTTACTTTTAATTCCAGGTGACACATTTTCAAGTCGTTTTCCTGATCCCGTACTTCAACAAGTAGAAAATTTTAATTCACCAACAGAAACTCAGAATGACTCTTTTAAATCAGTATCAAAATATTTTGATAGAATTACAAGACCTGAACAAATATTATCCTCTTTGCCACAAGCTATTCAGATTATGCTAGATCCAGCTGATTGTGGACCTGCGACTATTTCAATATCACAAGATGTACAAGGAGAAACTTATGATTATCCAGAAATTTTTTTTGAAGAAAAAATTCATGAAATTAGAAGAATTCATCCAGATCCAAAACAAATAAAAGCTGCTGCTGAAAAAATAAAAAATTCTAAACAACCTATTATCATTTCTGGAGGAGGTGTTCTATATTCTGAAGCAGAAGCTGAGTTATCAGCATTTGCAAAAAAACATAATATACCAGTAACAGCTACTGTAATGGGAATAGGATGTATGAAACATGATGACCCTTATTATATCAGTGCTATTGGTTGTTTAGGTGAAGGGTCCTCAAATAGTTTGTCAAAAGATACCGACTTAGCTCTTGCAGTTGGAACAAAACTAGCTGATTTTACCACAGGTTCATGGACGAATTTTCAAAATCCAGATTTCAGTTTAGTATCAATTAATACTTCACGTTTTGACACAACCAAACATAGAGCTGCTCCAGTTGTTAGTGATGCTAAGGTTGGATTAAGCCAATTATCTGCAGAACTAGGTGATTGGAAAGCACCTAATACATGGTATCAAAGAGCAGTAGAAGAGAGAGCAACTTGGGATTCTTATGTTCAAAAACAAAGTGGTCCAACAAATCAAGAAATACCTTCATATGCTCATGCTGTAGGTGCAGTCTATAGGAATGCTGATCCTTCTGATATAGTAGTCACAGCAGCAGGAGGTTTAGTAGGAGAGGTTGTACAAATATGGAAACCAAAACAGCTTAATACTTTTGAAACTGAATGGGGTTTTAGTTGTATGGGGTATGAAATCTCAGGTGCTTTAGGAATAAAAATGGCAAAACCTGATCAAGATGTTGTTGTTTTTGTCGGCGACGGCTCTTATCTTCTCCATAATAGTGATATTTATAGCTCAGTTTTATATGATCAAAAACTTATCATTGTTGTTTGCGACAATGGTGGACACATGGTTATAAATAGACTCCAGCTTGCTAAAGGTGGAAAAGAATATATTTGTAATTTACGAGCAGCAAGAGCAACAAATATGCAGTTTGTAAACTTTGAAGCGCATGCAAAAAGCATGGGTGCAAATGGGGAGACGGTCAAATCTACCTCAGAGCTAGAAGCTGCTTTTAAAAGAGCTAAAGCATCTGATAAGACTTATGTAATTGTTATGGAAACACATGGATATGAGTGGTTAGATGGGACTGCGTTTTGGGAAAGTCCAACTTTAATGGATGCAACTTCTGAAAATAATAAAGAGGCGCTTAAAGAGCACTTAGAGGGTAAGAATAAACAAAGAAAAGGTGTGTGAAATAACAAAATATCAATTCACAACTTATTAACTTTTACTCTTGATTAATAATTGCTCACGAATATTAGTAAGTTGTTAATTATTAATAAATAACAATGGAGGAAATTATGAAAAAATTTCTAATTTCAATAGCAGCTCTAGTTTTTGTTACTAGTTCTGCATTCGCTGAGAGATATGTAATGGTAACTCACGGTGAAGGAAAAGATCCTTTTTGGCCAGTAGTTCAAAAAGGTGGTGAAGATGCAGCTCGTGCAATCGGTGCGGACTTTGAATATATTTACAATCCATCTGCTGATATGGCCGATATGGCAAGCTCAATACAAGCTGCTGCTGCCACTCAGCCTGACGGAATGGTAATATCTCTACCAGATCCAGATGCATTAGGCCCTGCTATTAAAGCTGCTGTTGCTGCTGGTGTTCCAGTAATTACTATGAACTCTGGTTTAGAAAATTCTGCTGCTCTAGGTGCACTTATGCACGTTGGTCAGCCAGAATATCTTGCTGGACAAAAAGCTGGTGAAAGAGCAAAGTCTGAAGGTGCAACAAAAGCACTTTGTATGATTCAAGAAGCATACAATACTGCTCTAGTTGACAGATGTGAAGGTTATGGTGAAGCAGTTCCTATGGAATTTACTGATACTACTTCAGATCCTGCAACTATTCAAACTCGTGCTACTGCTGCTTTACAAGCAAACAGTGATGTTGACGCTATCCTTTCAGTAGGACCACATGTATGTGAAGCTGTTGATAAAGCTGTAGCTGATCTTGGTATGACAGTACATCATGCTTGTTTCGATTTAAGCCCTGCAGTTATGGACTTAATCGCAGCTGGAAGAGTATCTTTCACTATTGATCAACAACAAAGATTACAGGGTTATATGCCAATTATCGTATTACACCTGTATAATAACAGTGCTGGACTTCTTCCAGGAGCTAACATCCCATCAGGACCAGGCTTCGTTGATAAGTCTAATGCTGCTTCAGTTGCTGCTCTTGCAGGAATTGATAGATAGTTTATTAGTATAAGGGTCGATTTTATCGGCCCTTTTTTTAATTATATATAATGAATACTTCTACAGCACAGCAACCACGCCAAGAGTCAGATCGACAGGCTCAAAAAAATGGTATTCTGCAATTACCGCTCGTCCAGAGATTGGCCCTTTAGGAGTTATGCTTTTACTTTTTTGTATGTTGGGATATTTTTCTATTCCTGAAGGAGAGTTTTCGCTCAATCCATTTTCTGGTGAAGGTTTTAATGCTCTGGGAATACGAAATAATTTTAGAGTTATTGCGCAACTAGGAATAGTAGCCCTTGGCGCAGGTATGCTCATTATAGCAGGAGAATTTGACCTTTCAGTTGGCTCAATGATAGGTTTTGCGGGTGGCTGTATGGCAATGATACTTAAATGGGGCTTTGCTGTAGTCATTCCATATATTTCTTTTGATGGAGGATTTCATTTTGAGGGTTTAAAACTTTTTGAAATTACCGATGTCTCCCCATTAACAGCATTATTAATTACATTATGTTTCACATTATCTTTTGGATGGTTTCAGGGTTGGTTAATTGTTAAAAGTGGTATTGCCTCATTTATCGTCACACTTGGCGGGTTATTTTTTCTAAGAGGTGTTACTGAGGTATCATACAGAGCGTTTAACCGTGCACCTGACCAAACTGCAGGATCTACAACAGTTACTGAATTACCAGACATTAAAAATATTATAAATGTTCCTGGTCATGGTGAAATGGAAAGAGATGCTGCAAAATTATTACCAAACGACCAACTCCTAGAAATTCTTAGTAATGTTCCAGCAAATACTGTTGCAAAATTAACTGAACAATTAACTTATGTTAATGAAAAAGTTGCAGAAAGTAAAACTATCTTGGCTTCAAAAAAAATGATTGAAACACTTGAAAAATCATTAGCGGGTGCAAAAAAATCAGGCAATGATTCAATGGTAGAAATTTTAACAAAAAAAATAGAAGCTGGAGTAGAAGTACCTGCTGTAGTTGCTAAAGCAGTTACAGATATTGATGTTGCAAAAGCATATATAGATACAATTTATACAGCTAGACCAGTAGCTAATTTTTTTGGTGGCGATATTATGGAACCTGTTTTTGATTGGTTGTACTTTACTGCAGACTGGAATGTTAATAATTATGGTAATATATTTGCTAAAGGGATGTACTCATGCCTAATGATATGGTTACTTCTTGCTCTTGTTTGTTACTTTGTTTTAAGTAGAACCCAGGCTGGTAACTGGATATATTCCACAGGCGGTAATCTTGGAGCAGCGCAAGCTAATGGTGTACCAACCAATAAAGTTAAAATTTCTTTATTTATGTTTACTGCATTTTGTGCAACTATGTTTGCAGCATGCCAAGTATTTGAAGTTAATACAGCTGATACAGCAAAAGGAAACTTAAAAGAATTAGAAGCAATTGCGGCTGCTGTAATAGGTGGAGTTGTTCTTACAGGTGGCTTTGGAACAATACTTGGAATTATTTTAGGTACAATTATTTTTGGCATAGCAAAAGAAGCATTCTTTTATATTCCAGGAATTGATGGATCATTCTACAGAGTATTTCTTGGAGCAGTTCTTGTTGCTGCTGCACTTACAAATGAAAATATAAGAAAGAGAATAATAGGTAGCATCTAATGGAAAGAAAACCTTTAATTGAAATTACAGATTTAGTTAAAAAATTTGGCTCATTTACAGCTTTAAACGGAGTATCCTTAGATGTATATCCAGGTGAGGTTCATGCATTATTAGGCGATAATGGTGCAGGCAAATCTACACTTATTAAAGTATTATCAGGTGTTCACTCTGCAACTAGAGGTGAGATAAAGGTTGACGGAGAAATTGTTAAGTTTACATCGCCGAGACAGGCTTCAGATGCCGGTATAGGGACAGTCTATCAAGACCTTGCATTAAATGCCCTAACATCAGTCACTAGAAATTTTTTTCTTGGACGTGAAATAAAAAAAGGACCCGGTCCATTTGGTTTAATGCAAATGGATGAGATGGATAAAATAACAAAGGAAGAAATGTCAAAAATAGGAATAAACATTTCTGATCTTAATCAACCTGTAGGTACTATGTCAGGTGGTCAAAGACAAACATTAGCTATCGCAAGAGCTATCTATTTTGGAGCAAAGATACTTATCTTAGATGAGCCAACTTCAGCACTTGGTCAAAAACAACAAATGGAAGTTTTGAAAACTATAAAAAAAGTTCAACGTCTTGGAAATATTGCAATTATATTAATTACTCACAATGAGATACATGCTCGTTTAATTGCTGATCGCTACACATTTCTAAGCTTAGGTGAAGTAATAGGCTCAGGATTATCCTCAGAACTTGGTGGTGATGATGTCAAAAGATTAATGGCTGGAGGCGCAGAAATCGGCGATCTTGCAAAAGAACTAGAATTATAATTTTTTTTAATTTAAAATTTAATCATGAAAAAATTTTCTAAAGAAAATTTTAATACTACAGATGTATTGAATGAACTCATGCAGGAATCTGGAGTAATAGTTTTTGAAAATTTTTATAATTTAGAAGATATAAAATCAGCTAGAGAAATAGTTAATCATTTTGCTGATACTCAAGAGCAAAAAGAATCTCACTTTAATGCTGAAGCTGAAGCTTCTGGTAAGATTCAATTACAGCAACGTGT
>CACJTT010000020.1 GCA_902596365.1 uncultured Alphaproteobacteria bacterium | reverse complement strand
ATTTTTCATTTACCAATTGATTCAGAACCCTTGAAAGACTTTGTTTAGTTATTTGTAATACAATTAATAACTCTTTAATGGTTATATTATTTTTTTTTCCGACAAAGTATATTATCCTATGATGAGCTCTTCCAAAATTTAATTTTTCTAAAATTTTATCTGGACCAGAAGTAAAATCTCTATATGAAAAAAAAAGAAGTTCGATAACCTTTCGAATTTCCTTATCATTCAAATAAAAGGGAGATAATAAATTATTTAGGTCAGTCATATTGACTTAATTATGCATCACTGATAGTCAATTGTCATTAAAAAAAATTATAGAGGGAATTTATGAGCAAATCATTTGAAAAAAGAGAGGGGTGGATTTGGATGAACGGTCAATTCATTCCATGGGCTAATGCTACATCTCACATAATTTCTCAGGGATTACATTATGCTAGTGCAGTTTTCGAAGGAGAAAGAGCATATAATGGTAAAATTTTTAAATCAGAAGAACACACAAATAGATTTTTTAACTCTGCAAAAATAATTGGTATTGATATACCGTTTACTAAAGATGAAATTAATGAAGCAAAAAAACTACTAATTGATAAAATGCTATACAAAGATTGTTATGTAAGACCATTAGCTTGGAGAGGTGGGGAGCAAATGGGTATATCAACAACAAAATCAAATATAAATGTAGCAATTGCTGTTTGGGATGATTGGGCTTCATATTTTAAAATTGAAGATAGAAAAGCTGGATTAAGATTAATAACCTCACCATGGAAAAGACCAGCACCAGATACCGCTCCTTATGAAGCTAAAGCTTCAGGCCCATATATTATATGCACAATGTCAAAAGAGTTTGCTGAAAAGAATGGTTATCATGATGCATTAATGTTGGATTATAGGGGATATGTTGCTGAAGGAACTGGGGCTAATATTTTTTTCATAAAAAATAAAGATATTCATACACCTATACCAGATTGTTTTTTAAATGGTATTACACGTCAAGCTGTTATAAAAATGACTTCAGAACAGGGTTTCAAAATTACAGAAAAACACATACTGCCGGAAGAGATAGGTAATTATGATGAAGCTTTTTTAACTGGAACAGCTGCCGAAATAACTCCAATTAGATCAATAGATAAAGTAAATTTTACAACAGGTGATAATTCAACTACTTTTAAATTTATGGGCGATTTTAGTGAAATGGTAAAGACTTCTAGCCATAATTAACTAACCATTCATTTTTTTTATCATAAAATTCATTCTTCCAAAAAGGAGCATCTTTTTTAAGATAATCCATTATAAACTTACAAGACTCAAAACTATCTTTTCTGTGCTCAGAGAAGGAGCTAACAAGAACAATTTTACTGTTAACATCTAACTTTCCGTATCGATGAATAATCAAACAATCAGTTAATTTCCATTTTAATTTAGCTTCACTAATAATTTTATTAAATTGGTTAAAAGCCATTTCCTTATATACATCTAAATTTATTGAGTTAACTTTTTTATTGTTATTCTTATTCCTAACATATCCAGTAAAAGAAGTTATGGCGCCAACATTTGAATGTAAGGATTTAATTTTATTTATTTCTTCTTCAGAATTAAAATCATCTTTTTGAATTTTAATCATTAACCACCACTTACAGGAGGAAAAATAGCAATCTCATCATTAGCATCTAAGTTGATATTGTTAATTATATACTCTTGATTGACTGCAAATCGCAATATTTCTTTATCATAATATTTTTTTAAGTCAGGATATTTTTTTATTATAAATATCTTTAATTCATCTAAATTATTTATTTTTTCTGAATTTATCTCTTCATCTGCATTATTAGTTATGTCTTTAATCCACGCAAAATATTTAATTTTCATTTAGAAATGCCTAAGTCCAGATTTAAGATAATCATAACCAGTATATAAAGTTAATAGTCCTGCAGTCCATAACGCTACTTTACCAATATAAATTATTGGAACTATTGTAATTCCACTCTCACTTAAGATGAGAAAAGCCAAGGCAACTAATTGAATTGAAGTTTTTATTTTAGCTATTCTTGAAACGGGTACACTGACTTTAATTTTTGCAAGATATTCTCTTAAACCAGATACAGCTATTTCTCTAAGCAATATTATTAAAGCTGGTATAGTTTCCCAATCAGCAATAATTTCTTTTGATGTTAAAATTAATATTACTGCTGCTACCAATAACTTATCTGCTATTGGATCAAGAAAAGTACCAAAGTTTGTTATTTCATTCCTTATACGAGCAATATATCCATCAAAATAATCTGTAATACTTGCTAAACAGAAAAGTATAAAAGCTATCCATCCATAAAAAGGACCTTTAAGATATATGCATATAACTATTATAGGTATAATAATTATCCTTGCTAAGGTAAGTATATTTGAAATATTTAATTTCATAAATATTTTTTTAGATTAAGTTTAACCTATAAGCCATTAAAAAATTCATATATTTCCTCAAGTTTTTTTAAAGGAATTGTTTTAATTTTTCTCAGCTCATCCATAGAAGCTGATTTAATCTTTTGAACAGTACCAAAATGGACCATTAAATCTTTTTTTTCTTTTTGGGCCAATGCCTTTAATTTCATCAAATACTGATTTTATTGAAGATTTTGATCTTCTAGATCTGTGAGCTGTAATGGCAAACCTATGCGCTTCATCTCTTAATCTTTGAATGAAGCTAAGTAAATTATCATTTGGTTCTAAATTTAAATTTTGTTTTTCAAGATGTATAATTTCTCTTCCTGCATTTCTCTTAGGCCCCTTAGAGACACTTAGTAAACCTATATTTTTTAATTTAAATTTTTTTAAAATTTTTGATACACTGTTGAATTGACCTCTTCCTCCATCAATAATTATTGCATCAGGTACTTGAAAGTTATCATTTGTATTAATTTTACTTAATCTTCTAGTTAGTACTTCTTCCATCATGTAATAATCATCAACCTTTGATATATTTTTATCTTTCAAATTATATCGAATATTAAATTTTCTATAATGCTTTGGACTTAACCCTTCTTTGTCAGCAACAACCATTACACCAACAGAATTTTTGCCAAAAGTATGGCTGTTATCATATGCTTCTACTCTAGTTATTTTATTTTTTCTTTTTAATAAAAGGGATAATGAGTGAAGTGCTAAATGATGAGTTTCTAAACTTGTTTTTTTAAGCTTAATACTTTCAAGAGCATTTTTTTCAGCAAGTAAAATATGTTGAAGTTTTTCCCCAGACTTAGGTTTTAATATTTTTGTTTTTAATTTATTTTTTTTATTTAGTGTTCTTTCAACATTTTTAAAAAAATTTTCATTTATATTTACTAATATTTTTGGAGGAATATCTTTATCAGCATAAAATTGATATAAAAAAGATTCAAGAATCTCACTATCTTCACTTGTATCTTCATGTGAAGGAAAAAATGATTTATTTCCATAATTACTTCCGTTTCTATAAAATTTTCCGTGTATACAACTTTTATTATTAATAAGTTTGATTGCAAAAATATCTATGTTGCGCATGTCTTTAATATATACCGACTGATATTTTTGAATCTGATTTACTGATTTAATTCTATCTCTTAATCTTGCTGCTTCTTCAAACATTTGATTTTTGCTAGCCATTTTCATTTTTTTATTAAGTTTTTTTTCTATTTTTTTTGTATTACCTTTTAAAAAATTTTTTTGCATCATCGATACTCTCTTTATATTTAGCTTGATTTATATAATTTACACAAGGACCACTGCATCTCTTAATATCATATAATAAACAAGGTCTTGATCTGTTTTTAAATGTTCCCTCGGAGCAACTTCTTAATAAAAATGCTTTTTGAAGAGCAATTAATGTATAATCTGCAACAGAAGGAGAGACAAAAGGGCCATAGTAATCTCCTTTTATATTTTTTCTACCACGGTATTTTTGTAGTCTTGGGAATTGATGTTCTTTATTAATAAGAATATAGGGGAAAGACTTATCATCTCTTAAAATAATATTAAAACGTGGTTTGTGCCTTTTAATTAAATTGCACTCAAGGAGTAATGCTTCAATCTCAGTATTAGTAACAAAAAAATTCATTTGTTTTGTAAGACTGACCATTCTTTGTAATCGGCGTGTTAAATTATTTAGGCTTGTGTAATTTATTACTCTCTTTGCAAGGTTCTTTGCTTTTCCAATATATAAAATTTGCCCATCTTCGTCCTCCATTTGATAAACCCCTGATTGATTAGGAAGAGTCTTAGCTATAAACTTTATTATCTCTTGCCCTTTCAGATTTGGCTGAATATTTTCAAGGTGATTATTACTTTTTTGCTCTTTTTTTTTCATTATGTTATTAATTTTCTAGATTATGATCTTAAATTATTATACTCAAAAAATTGAATTTTAATAAATAAGCCTAAATACACAACATAATACACTAATTGGAGATTTGAAGATGGCTAAAATGACTACCGAGGAAGCTTTTGTAAAAGTTTTACAAATGCACGGAATACAACACTCTTTTGGAATAATTGGATCAGCTTTTATGCCAATTTCAGATCTTTTCCCAAAGGCTGGCATTACCTTTTGGGATGTAGCGCATGAGTCAAATGGTGGTTTAATTGCAGATGGCTATACAAGGTCAACTGGTAAAATTGCTATGTGTATTGCCCAAAATGGTCCAGGCATCACTGGATTAGTAACACCAATAAAAACAGCTTATTGGAATCATACACCAATGCTTTTAGTCACTCCTCAAGCAGCAAATAAAACAATGGGTCAAGGTGGTTTTCAAGAAGTAGAACAAATGAACTTATTTAAAGATATGGTGTGTTATCAAGAAGAAGTTCGTGATGCTTCTAGAATGGCAGAAGTGTTAAATAGAGTAATATTAAAGGCTAAAAGAGGATCAGCCCCAGCGCAAATAAATGTTCCACGAGATTTCTGGACCCAAGTTGTTGATATTGAATTACCCTCTATTATTGAATTTGAAAGACCATCTGGAGGAGCTGCAGCAATAACTGAGGCTGCAAAACTTTTATCAAATGCAAAATTTCCAGTAATATTATCTGGAGCAGGTGTAGTCCTTGCTGATGCTATTGAAGATTGTAAAAAAATTGCTGAAAAATTAGATGCTCCTGTTGCTTGTGGATATCAACACAATGATAGTTTTCCAGGAAAACATCCACTTGCGATTGGCCCACTTGGATACAACGGATCTAAAGCAGCAATGGAAATTATTTCCAAGGCCGATGTAGTACTAGCACTTGGAACAAGATTAAATCCTTTTTCAACACTACCTGGTTATGGAATTGATTACTGGCCAAAAGAGGCAAAAATAATTCAAGTTGACTTTAACTCTGATAGAATTGGTTTAGCAAAAAAAATATCAGTAGGAATTTGTGGTGATGCTAAGCTTGTTGCTCAACAAATTCTAAGTCAATTATCTTCAACTGCAGGAGATAGTGGAAGAGAAGATAGAAAAGCATTAATACATCAGACTAAATCAGCATGGCTTCAAACACTAACAAGTTTAGATCATGAAGAAGATGATGAAGGCACAACATGGAATAAAGATTCAAGGGAGAGAGATCCTGATAGAATGTCACCACGTATGGCTTGGAGAGCTATTCAAGCAGGCTTACCCGATGATGCTATAATTTCAAGTGATATTGGTAATAACTGTGCAATTGGTAATGCTTATCCTACTTTTGAACAAGGAAGAAAATACTTAGCTCCAGGTTTATTTGGACCATGCGGTTATGGTTTTCCATCTGTTTTAGGCGCAAAAATAGGTTGTCCCAATACACCAGTTGTAGGTTTTTCTGGCGATGGTGCTTTTGGAATTAGTATGAGTGAGATGACTTCATGTAGTCGAGAAGAGTGGCCAAATATTACAATGGTTATATTTCGAAATTATCAATGGGGAGCAGAGAAAAGAAATACCACCCTTTGGTACGATAATAACTTTATTGGAACAGAACTTGATCCAAAATTAAGTTATGCAAAAATTGCAGAAGCATGCGGCTTCAAAGGCGTTAAAGTTACAACTCAATCAGAGTTAACAGAAGCTCTTAAAGCATCATGTGTTGATCAAATGAATGGTATCACAACTTTTATCGAAGTCATTCTAAATCAAGAACTTGGTGAGCCATTTAGGAGAGATGCAATGAAAGCACCAGTTGAAGTAGCTGGTATTGACTCTAAAGATACCCAATTACAATAACTGACTATAAAAAATTTTTTATTTTTTATTAAGAATAATTTTATTCTGAACCAATATTAATTTTTATAGAAGAAATTTTATCCTCAATTTCTTTTATAGATTTATATATAGATGATTTTTCAGCTGAACTAATTTCTTCACCCATATCACTGGAAGGCTCTTTTGATTCCCTTACAATTGTTATTAATTTTGCACATGCATTATTAATTTCAAATAAAATATTCTTTATGTCTTCATGCGTTTTTGATTGATGTAATTCTTTTATATGAAAATCAATTTGAGCCTGATAAACTTTAAGCATGGTGTTTCCAAAACCACTACTTAAAAGAGATTTATCAATAGAAATTGCATCTTTTAAATCGAGATTTCGATCTAAATCATTTTCATCACTACATTTACGTAAATACTTCTCATTTCTTCCAATTTCTTTTTCAAAATCTATTTTTTTTGATCTTAGATCTGATATTGCATTCTGCAATCCTTGTTCTACAGACATGAATTTTCTATTATAGCCGTTCATACTTTAAGGCTTAGATATTTGATTTTTGTAAGTAATTCATAGAAATATTATTAAATTAAGTAGGGAATAAGGCAAGCTGAATTCCCATGGGATTATCCATATAATCATTCCCTTTTTAATAAAAATTAAATTCCCTAGATAAGTATTATGAACAAAATTAAATGGATTAATCAAGATAAGCATTCAATAGCTATAGCTAATAGATTATTCGAAAATGAGGAAATATCTAATAATGAAAAAATTTCTAAGAAAGATATTTTAAGAGCTGCAAAAGATTTTGTAAAAATACTTAGAAATGAAACAATAGATAAAGAAAAATTAAAAGAAACAAAAGAAAGACCTAATTATTATTGCAATGATTTATACGATGCAATTGTTAAAAAACCTTTTGAGCTTTTATCAAGAGAGAGTAGTTTGTACAATCAGCATAATGATAATGACATAGAAGAATATAATAATTATAATTCTTTTTCACATTACAACGCATTGGCATAAAATGAAAAATAAGAAATATGGAAACACGATGGCTTTAAAAGAGCACATGTTGCAAGGAAATAAACTATCTAGGTTAGAATCTTTGTTATTATTTGGTGTTCAAAATTATACAGCAGTTTTAAGCACTATTAAAAAAGATGGATATATTCTGAAATCTCAAAAAGTTCCGATGGCAAAAATATTAAAGAGAATTAATAAATATACAAAATGCCAACCTCCAAAAAATTTACCAGTTATAGAAATTATTATGACAGAATGGTGGATAAGTAGATGATGAACAAAACAATGATTAAGTATATTAATCAACTTGATGAGTTAACATTAGTTAGATTAGTTAATATTTTAAAAAAATATAACAAAAAAGAGAATAATCTAAATAATATTATAAAATATAATCTTCCTATAGATTTAGAAAATTTACCAAAAAATTTAAGAAAAAGAAAAAGAAATTTTACGTCAAGACAGAGAAAAATATTATTAATTTTAGGAAGTTATGTGTGTTCTAATTGTGGAGTAACCTTAAAAAGTAATTTTCATGCCGATCATGTTATCCCATTTTCAAAAGGTGGAAAAACAATATTAAAAAATGGACAATCTTTGTGTGCTAAATGTAATTTAAAGAAAGGAGCAAGATATGAAAAAAATTAAACTTGCAGGTAATGTGCCTACTCCTAGAGATTGGCAAACAGAATGTACTTACAAAGCTTTGCAATGGTTAACGAAGACTAAAAAAGATAAGAGATTTTTAATTAATGCTGCTCCTGGAACAGGGAAAACAATTTGTGCCTCATGGATTGCAGCAAATTTAATTGACATGGGAGAAATTGAAAAAGTAATTGTTATTGCTCCTAGAAGTGAAGTTGTAGATCAGTGGGCAGTAGAATTTAAACAGGTGACTGGTAAAGAAATGATAAGAATTACAGGATCTGATACTAAACCAAATGAATTTGATTCAAATTTATGCTCTACATGGAGTGCGATATCAGGTTTACTTGAGGCATATCAGATTACCTGTAAAGAGAAGAAGACTCTAGTAATATGTGATGAGCATCATCATGCTGCCATCTCTGCAGCTTGGGGTACAGGTGCTTATGGAGCTTTCGAAGAGGCAAAATATATTATAGTTTTAACAGGCACTCCCTATAGATCCGATGAAAAAGAAACTGCATGGTTAAGATTTGGAGATGATGGAAAGATATCGCATCCAATGGAGGGTTCGTATGAGATCACGTATGGTGAAGCAGTTGACCTTGGTTATTGTAGGCCAATTACTTTTCACAGACATGAAGGAAATTTAAAAGTAGTAGATAAGCAAGGAACACTTGTTGCTGAAGTTTCTGGAGAAGATGGAACACGTTTATCTGACGAGTATTCAACTCTACCTTCTTTACAAAAATCTCTAAATTATTATCAAACAGCTTGTACGATTCCTTATAAAAATGATGGCGTAACAGTTAACTATGAGCACTCTTATCAAAAAACAATGCTAGAAGCTGGAATAGCAAAACTTGAGGACTTGCAAGATAGAGTTCATAATGCAGGAGGGCTTGTAATAGCACCATCAATTCCAGTTGCTAATTATATGGCAGAACTTCTTAAAAGAATAACAAAAGAAAATGTATCAGTAGTTCATTATGAGGAAAAAGGATCAGAAAAAAGAATTAAAGATTTTAGAAATTCAAATAGGAAATGGATTGTTTCGGTTGGAATGATAAGTGAAGGTGTTGATATAAAGAGATTAAGAGTGCTTGTATATTTGCCAAAAGCTCAAACAGAATTATCTTTTAGACAATCTATGGGAAGAGTAGTGCGATCATTGGGTGTTAATGATGATACCAGAGCATATGTTGTAATGCCTACACATAAAATTTTTGAAGAATTTGCTAGAAGAGTTGAAAATGAGATGAGTCCAGGTCAGAGAAAGGATAAAAAAAAGAAACGAAATAAAATCTGTCCAGTTTGTGAAACAGAATGTCTAATATCACAAACTTCATGTGATTGTGGTTATGAATTTCCAAATAGAAAGAAATCTTATAAAAAATGTTTAGATGATAATTGTGGAGTTTTAAATCCTATTAGTGCTGATGAGTGTCAAAGTTGTGGTCTATCTTTTAAACAAGAATATATAATAACTCTTGATGCTGCGGCAAGAATGGGTGTTATAGTTAGAGGTTCTGACGTATCAGAAGAAAATACAAGAAATTCAGAAATTATGTATAGAGGTTTGAGGGAAGATATATTAAAAAATGGAAATCAAAATATGATTAATATTTTTAAAATAATTCCTGAAGAACAAATTTTTGAATTTATTTCTTTTGGAATGAAGCATGCAAAAGCAAAAAATATAAATACATAAATTTAAAGAAATATAAATTACATAATAAGTTATATTGAATTAAATATAATAATGTGATTATAGGAAGAAAAAAATGATATTAATTTTCGTACAAATATTATTAGGTGTGATCTGCTTGGGAATAGGAGCGGAATTTATTGTTAGAAGTTCGATAAATTTAGCCAATACCTACAAAGTTAGTGGTTATTTCATAGGTTTTACTATTGTGGCTTTTGGAACCAGCATACCGGAGTTGTCAGCGACGCTTTCAGCAATAAGTTATCCAGAAATTAACAGTGTCAGCATAGCTTTAGGTAACATTATTGGATCTAATATAGCTAATATCCTCTTAATACTTGGTTTAATTTCAATATTTATAGATATTGAATTTTCAAACCAAAAAGAAAAAAAAGATGAGACATTTTGGGTTTTAGTTATAACTTTTATCGTTGTTGGGATTTTTATTTTTCTATCTGAAATGCAGTCAAGTTCACCAGTTACTATATATGTAGGTGTAGCTTTAGTATGTATGCTTTTAGGATATATAATTTGGCAGTACATTGTAGAGAAAAAATCTTCAAATGAAGAAACTAAAAATACTTATAACCAATCTCAACTTTATTCTTATTTATTTTTATTGTTAGGACTATTACTTTTAATAGGAGGATCATATTATTTTGTTTTAGGATCAAAATTTCTTGCAACAGAATTAAAAGTACCTGAAGCAATAATTGGCTTCACTTTGGTAGCCTTTGGTACATCTCTGCCTGAGTTAGCTACAGGAGTAGCAGCTGCAATTAGAAAACAAACTAAACTTGCAGTAGGCACGATACTAGGTTCTAATGTATACAATATAGTTGGTATTTTCGCAGTTATCCTTTTAGTAAGAGGAGAAGACTTTCCAAAAAATTCACTTGATCTATATTTTGAAAGTTTAATTTTTATGGCATTTGTGACAATTGTTTTTACTTTAAAAATTCGAAAAGGTTTAAAAATAGGTAATATACATTTTCGTCCATATCGATTAGGCAGAAAAACTGGAATTATATTTTTAATAACTTATTTTATTTATGTAATTTATAATTTTAGTAATTTTTAAAGAATATAAAGGTGAATTATATTAATTCATTTCTTCTTCCTCTAAAACTTTTCTAGCAGTACGAAAGCATTCAATCGCCTGAGGTACACCACAGTAAATGCCTATTACATGAATAATAGCCCTTATCTCTTCTTTAGATACTCCATTCGTTATTGCTCCTCTGCAATGAATTTCCCATTCTTGCATTTTACCTAAAGCCCCAATCATTGATAGGTTCATCATTGATCGAGTTTTCATATCAATTACTTCATCTCCCCAACCAAAACCCCAACACCATTCAGTCATAGCCTTTTGAAAAGGCAGGGTAAAATCATCAGCTTGTTCTAAATTTTTTTCAACATATTCTTTTCCTAAGGTAGCTTTTCTTTTTTCTAAACCTTTTTTAAATAATTCTTCATCCATATCTTCCTCTGTTTTTATTTATAAGTATGTTGTATATTATTATAAAATGAATTTTAATACAAAAAATATGAATAGAAAAATCGGTCCGAAGTTTGGGGAAAAAGATTCTGTTGTAAACAACAGTTTCAAACCAAAACTTTATGAAGATAAAATTAATTTTGATCGTATGCGAATGTATCGATTGAATAGAGTAAGAGATCAATTATTACAAAATGAAATAGGTGCATGTATTTTATTTGATCCGATAAATATTCGTTATGCTACCGATACAAGAAATATGGCAGTATTTTCTTTTCATCTGATGACGCGTTACGTTTTTATTCCTGCCAATGGACCAGTAATATTATTTGAATATCCCAATTGTGAACATATTTATGAGAATAATTGTACCATCGATGAAGTAAGAGAAGTGATC
>CACJTT010000019.1 GCA_902596365.1 uncultured Alphaproteobacteria bacterium | reverse complement strand
ATACGGGTTATTTAATTTTGGATCTATTTCCACTATACCTTTTTTAATAAGTTTATTAGAAATTTCTTCCAAGCTTGTTTTTGAAATAGAGATATCATCTTGAATGATTTTTTTTATTTGATTTATGTTTTTGTTTTTAAATTTTGTGCTTAGATAATTTGATGTTTGAATAAGTTCTGAATTAGTAAATTTGCCTGCGTCTTCTATTATTCTGTTTTCTATTTCACCATTTTCATATGCTAAAATTGACATAATCTGAGACTGATTAAGTCTTATAAATTCGAGGTGTTTTAAATTTTTTTGATACTTTGGAGCAATTACGATACCCGCATAATTAGACAGCCCTGATATTGCTCTAGATGCTTCATCTAAAACCTCTTGGTATGATTTGCTTTTTGAAGAACTAAGTTGTTCAATATTTGCTTTTTCTGATTTAGATATTCTTCCAAACTCTAAAAGGCCGTCTACGAAAAACCTCATACCTTTGTCTGTTGGAATTCTTCCAGCAGAAGTATGGGGAGAAAACAATAGTCCTTCCTTTTGAAGATTAGATAATATTGCTCTAACTGACGCTGACGAGATATCTAGACCAGCTCTTTTTAAAACAGTTTCAGAACCAGATGGTGAGCCTGTTTCAAGATAGCTTTCAACTACACTCTTAAAAATCTGCTTTGTTCTTTCTGTAAGCTCTGTGTATAAATTATTTTTCATAAACAATATATATTGGTGTAATAGTTATAAAATTCAATTAATAGATACTTATAATGAGAAAAGATAGGGCCTTTGACGAAATTAGAGAGATTGTTTTTGAAACCAATATAAACATTCATGCTGAAGGTTCGTGCTTGGTTAAATTTGGCAATACTCACGTAATTTGTACGGCTTCTATTGATGAAAAAGCCCCACATTGGCTGCGAGGATCAGGCAAGGGTTGGGTCACTGCTGAATATGGAATGCTACCCAGATCAACAAACACAAGAATAGATAGAGAATCAGCAAAAGGAAAACAAAATGGCAGAACTCAAGAAATTCAAAGGTTGATTGGAAGGAGTCTTAGGTCTGTTATAAATTTAGAAAATCTTGGCGAAAGACAAATTAAAATAGATTGTGATGTTATACAGGCAGATGGGGGGACAAGAACTGCATCAATAAGTGGAAGTTTTGTAGCATTATATTTGGCTATTGATAAACTTAAAAAAAACTACAACATTGAAAAACCAATAATTAAAAACTTTGTGGCGGCTATATCGGTAGGAATCATAGAAAACAAAGTGTGTATTGATTTAGATTACAGTGAGGATTCTAAAGCAGAAGTAGATGCTAATTTTGTAATATGTGATAATGGCAAAATTTCTGAAATTCAAGCAACAGGTGAGGAATACTTCTTTAGTCAAGAACAGTATCAAGAAATGTTTAAGCTTGCAAAAGTAAATATTGAAAAAATTATAACTAAACAAAAAAACATACTGAATTTAAATTGAATAATTTATTATTTTTTTCTCATAACCATAATAAAATTTTAGAAGTAGAAAGCATTTTTAATCACAAAGGTGTTAAAATTTATAATCTGAAATCTTTTGAAAAAATTAAAGAGCCAAATGAAAATGGATTAAGCTTTGCAGAAAATGCAAAAATTAAATCTGCTTTTGGTTTAAAATATTTTAATATTCCTTGTTTTGCAGACGATTCAGGTATTTGTGTTGAGGCAATAAAAAATAAACCAGGCATAAAGTCAAAAAGGTTTTTAAATAAATTTAAAAAAAATAAGGATGCTTTTAATTATATAATATCTCATGTAATTAGAGCTAAAAATTATAAAGCTTTTTTTAAAACAGTAATTTGCCTTAGTACAAAAAAAAATCACCATATCGTTTTTGAGGGAAAAATAAATGGAAGAATATCGATAAAGCCCAAAGGCTCAAACGGCTTTGGATATGATCCAATTTTTATACCAGAGGGGTATGAAAAAACATTCGCTGAAATGACTATCAAAGAAAAAAACAAAATAAGTCACAGAAAAATTGCTCTTATGAAAATGGAATCTTTTATATTTAATTAATCTGGAGAGCTTTACCGCTGTTAATTTGAAGAATCTTTAACTGTCTTTCAATTACATTATTTTTAAAATAAAAATTACCATCTACTCCATCAAATATAAAACTTTCACTTTCTATAAGCTCAAAGAATTTTTTTAGATTGTAATTATTTTTTATTAAATAGGTCAAAAGGCCTATTAAATCATATGGTAATGTTGAGACCCTCATTAAGCTCTCATCATAAATAGCAACATAATCATCAATAAGTTTTTGTCTTTTTTTGTATTCAACTCCAGGAAATATTGCATTCTGAAGAGTTGGCTCATTAAAAAAAATTCTATCATCCCATGCTCCGGTTCCAATAAAACCCACTATATTAGGATCAATATCGTAATAAGCTAAGAGAGGGGCAACTTGCAAAAGTCTGACACCATAATCAGCAATTAAAACATGTGTAAAGTCATAATCATTTGTTGTCGTGAAGCGCTCAAGTTTTTTTAATCTTTTTTTTGAATTTTCGTCTTTGTTAAGCGCAAGAAGTTTTTTTTGCCTATTAAGCTCAAACTTTCTTAATTCATATTTACCAAGCTCTTTTATAGCGCTTCTAACATTTTCTAAATCTTCTTTATAAGATGCCCTGTTAATTATCACAGAATTACTTCTTTCAGAAATACTGTCAACAATTTCATTAATTTTATACCCATATGAGTTTTCAGGATAGACAATTGCGACCTTTGAGTTTTCTGGTAAATAATCAAAAATAGTTTCTATTTCATTATAAGGAAAAAAATTTATTAGAAAAATACAATCATTAGCTAATGATTTATTAGAAGAAAAGGAAAAGAACAAAATACCATCATTGCAATATCTGTTTAAATTCAATGAAGCATCTGTGCTAATGGGTCCAAAATATATTTTGCCAGGTTGTTTGTTTTTTTCTAGATATTTCTTAAGGCTATTGTTGTTCTCATAAACATAAATATTAAAAGAAATGTCTTTTATTTTTTTTTTATATGTTGCTAGCTCAATAATGTTTAAAAATTGATCAACAATCTTTGGGTCGTCTTTTTTTGATATTAAAACTGTAATATTCTTTAACAATACGTTTTCAAGGTTTTTGTATTTGTTATGTTCGGATGTTTTGGTTGTTTCTTGCTTTAATTCGTTCTTTTCATTTTTTTTTATTTTTTCATTATTTGCTATTGGATTTTCAATAATAGTTTCTTTTGGCTGATCTTGCTTTGATATATTATTTGCTGGAGCACAAGAAAATAAAAATATAAAAAGAAAAAAGATGACAAGAATACTTAACGGGCTATACATAGTCGCAACCCCTATAGGAAATATGGGTGACATTAGCAATAGAGCAATAGACACCCTTCAAAATGCAGATTTTATTATTTGTGAAAATCCAAATCATTCTAGAAAACTAATGTCAAAATTAGGCATTAAAAAGAAGTTAGTGGCATTACATGATCATAATGAAGAAAAAATTATTATTAATTATATCGAAAGAATAAAAACAAGACCAGTTGCTTTAATATCAGATGCTGGATCACCTTTAATTTCTGACCCAGGCTATAAACTTGTACAACATTGTATTAAAGAAGATGTTTTTATTACAACCATACCGGGTGCCTCATCTATTATTTCTGCGCTTCAATTATCTGGGCTGCCAGTAAATGAGTTTACTTTTGTTGGTTTTGCGCCAAAAAATAAAAAAAAAATGTTAGACTTTTTAAGCTCTATTTCTTCAGAGCAAAAAACAGTAATTTTGTTTGTTTCAAGTCATAAAATTATACAACTATTAGAAATACTAAGTGAAATACTTCCAAAAAGAAACATTGCAGTTTGTAAAGAAATTACCAAGTTAAATGAA
Source organism: uncultured Alphaproteobacteria bacterium (assembly GCA_902596365.1). Taxonomy (GTDB): domain Bacteria; phylum Pseudomonadota; class Alphaproteobacteria; order HIMB59; genus CACPNW01. The sequence continues at coordinate 8,174 of CACJTT010000019.1, read as the reverse complement.
AGGGTGTTTTATGGATTGCCTAAAAATGTTCTAGAAAAAATTTGTTTTAGCCCAAAGTATTCCTTGGGAGAGTTTGTTGTTGTTATAGATGTAGAAAAAAATATTAAAGGTATTGAAAAAAATTATATTACTCTGGAGATTGAAAAAATAATTAACAGGCTTTTAAGTAAATTTTCTTTGACTGAAACCGTAGAAATAGTGCATAAAATTAGTTATATTGAGAAAAAACAAATATATAAAAAGGCTTTAGATATTAAAAATGAAAACAATAAATAATTTAGTTATATGTTTTTTAGTTTTTTTATTTCTTTATGCGTGCAGTCCGGCTAACATTGTAGCATCTGGTAGTGGGGGTGCTATGGTAATTGCTGAAGGTGATCGTAGCATGGGCTCTGTAATCGACGACGCAACAATAAAGGTAAACATTGCAGCAAAATTTATAAGCTCTGAAGATAATTTATTTGTAAACATAAGTACAATCGTTCTCAATGGAAGAGTTTTACTAACTGGATTAGTAGATAATCAAGAAATAAGAATTGATGCTGTTAGAAAAGTATGGGAAGTTGATGGCGTTCAAGAGGTAATAAATGAAATACAGGTTGGAAATAGAGAATCCCTCAAAGAATACGCCAGTGATTTATGGATTAACACACAAGCAAAAGGACTTGCTGCAAAAGCGGTTGGGTTAAGAGTGGTTGGTTATAATTTTGAGACAATTCAGGGAAAAGTTTATATTGCAGGCATTACATCCAGACCTGAACAGTTAGAAGATCTAATTAATGCAGTGAAAACCATTAAGGGCGTAAAGGAAATAGTTAATTACGTTATAATTAAAGAAAAATAACTATCTTATTTTAGAGCCAATTTTTTCACCACCTAATATATGTATGTGAAAATGTGGAACCTCCTGACCACCGTCAGCCCCAGAATTAGAAATTATTCTAAAACCGCTTTCCTTAATGCCAAGTTTTTCAATAACAACCTCAACCTTTTGAAAAAAATTTGCAACAATATTTTGATCATATTTTAAAACAAACTCTGAAAAATCAACACACTTTACTTTAGGTATTCCAAGAATGTGTACTTTTGAAACAGGGTTAATGTCTTCGAAAAATAACACATCCTTATCTTCATAAATTTTTTTGCATGGCATTTTTCCATCAATTATCTTTGCAAAAATATTGTTATCGTCGTACATTTTTTCTTTTTAGTATTTCTTTTTCCAACTCATCAAATTTAATTTTTTTTGAAGAAAGAAGAACAAATAAGTGATAAACTACATCAATTGCCTCTTCTGTTGTTCTTTTTTTTGATCCTTTTAAAAAATCAATTATTAACTCTGAAGATTCTTCTCCAAATTTTTGGGCAATTTTTTTTTGACCTTCTTTGAAGAGCTTTCTGGTATATGAGTTTTTGTTTTTAGATGTCTTTCTCAACTCTATTATTTTGTATAAATCTAAAAATGAATCTGCCATTTATATTCTCACATCAATATTATTTTCTTTTAAAAATTGCTTTACTTCCAATATACTAATTTCATTAAAATGAAACACTGAGGCTGCAAGTAAAGCGTCAGCTTTACCAATTTGAGCGCCCTCTTGAAAATGTTCTCTTGTTCCAACTCCACCGCTTGCAATTAGTGGTATATCAAGTATTTTGTCAGCCTCTTTTAAAAGATGTAAGTCAAAACCAAGTTTTGTTCCATCCCTATCCATAGAGGTCAGCAAAATTTCTCCTGCTCCTAATTTTTGTGTTTTTTCCAGCCAACTTAAAGCCTCAATATTTGTATTTATTGTTCCACCATGAGAGTAAACCATCCAAGATGAACCAATTTTTTTAACATCAATAGCAACCACAATGCATTGGCTTCCAAAATGCTCGGAAGCATTTTTAATTATATCTGGGTTTTTTATAGCAGCAGAGTTAATTGATACTTTATCTGCGCCTGCCAAAAGAGAATCTTTTATATTCTTAATAGATGTTATTCCTCCACCAACAGTTAATGGAATAAAAACTTCCTCAGCTGTTTTTTTCAAAACACTAAGCATTGTTTCTCTTTTTTCAATAGACGCACTAATGTCTAAAAAACAAATTTCATCTGCTCCATTTTCAGAATAAAATTTTGCCTGCTCTACTGGATCTCCTGCATCTACAAGATCTATAAAATTAATACCTTTAACAACCCGCCCATCTTTTACGTCCAAACAAGGAATTATTCTTTTTTTAAGCATTTGTAATAAGCAGTTTATCTGCCTTCTCTAAATCAATATCACCAACATAAAAGGCCTTACCCGCAATAACTCCTTCTAGGTTTGGTGTTTGAATTTTTTTTAACCCTCTAATATCCTGCATATCTTTTAGGCCACCCCCAACAATAAGTTTTTTTTTGGTTGATGACAAATTTAAAGCAATTATATTTAGGTTTAGTCCAGATAGCATGCCATCATTTTCTATATCGGTAAACACATACCCTCTTATTTTTGTTTTGTCATAGTATTCAAAAAGCTTCGTGGGTGTAAAAATGCTTTTTTGTTGCCAACCGTTAATCATTATATTTTCTCCCAAAACATCAAGGGCAATATATATGTTGTCTTGGAAAATCTCTGTAAGCTCAATTACTTTTTCAGTGTTTTTTACAGCGTAAGATCCAATAATTAAATAGTTTATACCTAGTTCAAAATATTTTTTTGCAATTTTGTTATCTCTTATCCCGCCTCCAAGTTGGATAGGGATTGATATAGACCTTCTTATTTTTTGAATTGTTTTGGTGTTAACCTCACTTCTTCCAAAGGCTGAATCAATATCAACCAAATGCAGTCTTGTACAACCATGATCTTCAAAAAATTTAGCTTGGTCAACCGGGTTAGGGTTAAAGATTTGACTGGTGTTGTCTTTGCCTTTTGTTAACCTCACGCATTTATTGTCTTTTAAATCAATTGCTGGAAAGACTCTCACTATATATTTCTATAATAATAATAGCCCTTAATTGGATTTCCATTAACAAATGCATATCTTGGGTTTTCTCCCCACCTTATAAAACCCTTGCTTTCAAAAAGTTGTATTGCTGCAGTTTGTGTTTCTCTTATATCTAATTGAATATTAATTTTATTGTTTTCTTTAGATTTTAATATTGCATAATCAATCATTGCTTTGGCAAGCCCATATCCTCTTGCCCAAGGGGCAACGAAATGAGATTTTATACTTGAAATTGTTTTTTGAGCTTCATTGTTTGGTGGATAAAAAGAAAGCTGCATTGATCCAGCAATATCACCGTTTAGTCTTCCCACTATTAATGTGTTTGTGCTCACAAGCATCATAGAATTCCAATATTTTTTTAAAACATCTCTAGGAGGAACAGTAATCCAACCAAATCCTCCCCCAGCCTTAATTGCTTGCTCTGTGTTATAACATAGATCAGCAAGATCAGTATTTGAAATTTTTTCTAAAACATCAACGCTGATGTTGGTTTTTTCTTTTGCTAAAATAGTCATAAGTTTATAAAATCTTCTATAATATTCAGTCCTTGAATAGAGCTTTTTTCAGGATGAAACTGACAGCCGTATACATTTTCTTTGTTTACAATTGAAGCAAAATTTATTCCATATTTAGTTTCTGCAACAATGTCTTGTTTGTTTAGGCAGTCAAAATAATAGCTATGAACGAAATAATAATCAGTTTCTTCAGGTTTTATTAAGGGGTGTTTATTAACAATCTTTATGTTGTTCCACCCCATATGTGGTAATTTAATTTTTGTACTCGGTAGTTTTTTAATTTTGCCCTTGATCCAACCAAAACCAGTATGCGTTCCATTTTCTTCACTAACATCTGCAAGCAATTGCATCCCTACACAAATTCCAAAAAAAGGTCTTTGTTTTATTGTTACAAACTCATTTAACTGTTCTCGCATGCCTGGAATTTTTTGTATCCCACCCATACAGGTATTAAACGCTCCTTGTCCTGGCAAAACAACGTGTGAGGATTGATTTAAGCTTCTTGGGTCACTTGAGATTTGTACCTCTGCATCTGTGTTTGATAAGCTTGCGACCTTAACAAAAGACTGCTTTGCTGATAATAAATTTCCAGAACCATAGTCGACTATGGTAATTTTTTTTTTCATTAGATTATAGAATGCCCTTTGATGAAGGAATTATGTTTTTGGTTCTTTCGTCTATTGTTAGCGCGGATCTAACGCTTCTTGCAAAAGACTTAAAGCATGACTCAATGATGTGATGGTTGTTGATTCCATAAAAGTTTTCAATGTGTAAATTACATTTCGCATTATTGGTAAATGCTTTAAAAAACTCTTTAAAAAGCTCTGTGTCCATCTCACCTATTTTTTCTAAACCAAGCTCAACTTTCCAAATAAGTTCGGGTCTTCCAGAAAAATCAATCACTGTTCGAGACAAACTTTCATCCATAGTGATATAGAAAAAACCATATCTGTTTATTCCCCTTTTATCTCCTATGGATTTATTGATAGCATCTGACAATACGTAAGCTGTATCTTCAACAGTGTGATGAAAATCAACGTGTGTGTCACCATTTACACTAAGCTCTACATCAATCAAACTATGATGGGAAAAGATTTCGAGCATGTGATCAAAAAAGCCTATTCCCGAAGAAATTTTTGATTGTCCAGTGCCATCAATATTTATTTTACAAAATATTTTGGTTTCTTTTGTGTTTCTTTCAACAGATGAGGTTCTCATAAAACCGCCTAATATCAGTGATATAAGAAATTTTCTAGGTAAATCACTTGATTAAAAGAATTAAATAGCCATTTTATTATTAGAAATGAAAGAAGTTATAAAATCCACAACAATAATTGGTATAAGAAAAGACAACTTGGTGGTAATTGCCGGCGATGGACAGGCCAGTTTTGGCAACACAGTAATGAAAGCTAATGTAAAAAAAATACGAAGATTGGGTCAAGGCAATTCAGTAATATCTGGTTTTGCTGGCTCCACAGCAGATGCTTTTGCATTATTTGAAAGATTAGAGGCCAAGCTTGATCAATATAAAAATCAACTAAAAAGAGCCTGTGTTGAATTGGCAAAAGATTGGAGAACTGATAGATATTTAAGAAGGCTTGAGGCAATGATGATAGTTGCAGACAAAGATATAAGTTTGTTACTTTCTGGAACGGGCGATGTTATTGAGTCAGATGATGGAATATTGGCAATTGGGTCGGGGGGGCCGTATGCTAATAGTGCTGCTAAGGCACTTATTAAAAACACCAAAATGAATGCTAAAGAAATAGCAATTGAATCTCTAAATATTGCTGCTGATATTTGTATTTATACAAATCATAATATTATATCAGAGACAATAGAGTTATAATGGAGTCAAGCTTCAGTCCTAGAGAAACAGTTTCAGAGTTAGATAAGTTTATTATAGGTCAAAAAAATGCAAAAAGAGCGGTTGCTGTAGCTCTTCGAAATAGATGGAGACGAAAACAATTAGACAAATCTTTAAGAGACGAAATAGTTCCAAAAAACATCCTTATGGTGGGCCCAACAGGTTGTGGTAAAACTGAAATATCACGCCGGTTAGCAAAATTAGCAGATGCCCCTTTTGTTAAAGTTGAGGCTACCAAATTTACTGAGGTTGGATATGTAGGGAGAGATGTTGAACAAATTATACGAGACCTTGTAGAAATAAGTATAAACAAAACTAAAGAAAAAATGGGCCAAGAAGTAAAGGCTAAGGCAGAAAAAAATGCAGAAGAAAAAATCTTAGATATTTTAGTTTCGAAAACATCAAGCGAATCTACAAGAGAAAGTTTTAGACAAAAACTTAGGACGGGCGAATTAAGCGATAAAGAGGTTGAGATACCAGTATCTGCTAGCCCATCAATAGGCCTTCCAACTATGGACATTCCCGGAATGCCAGGCTCTCAAATGGGCATGATAAATCTAGGTGATGTATTTGGTAAAAATTTTGGCAAACAAAAAAAAATGAAAAAGATGACAGTTAAGGATTCTCACGCCTATTTATTAGAAGAAGAAACAGAAAAATTATTAGATCAAGATAAAATTACAACAAGAGCGCTTGAAGATGTTGAGCAAAATGGAATAGTTTTTATTGATGAAATAGACAAAATTACATCAAGAAGCGAAAGAACTGGCGCAGATGTCTCGAGAGAAGGTGTTCAAAGGGATTTGCTTCCTCTAATTGAGGGAACTGCGGTTTCGACAAAGCACGGCGTTGTTAAAACTGATTACATTTTGTTTATTGCTTCTGGAGCATTCCACCTGTCTAAACCATCAGACATGTTGCCTGAATTACAGGGCAGACTGCCAATTCGTGTTGAGTTAGAAAGTTTGACCAAAGATGATTTTAAGCTTATTTTAACAGAAACACAAAACAGCCTTATCAAACAATATGTTGGACTTCTAGGAACCGAAAAGGTGGTTTTAGATTTTGATGAAGGGGGTATTGAGTCAATTGCTTCTCTAGCTACAGAAATAAATCAAAATGTTGAAAATATTGGGGCAAGAAGGTTGCACACTATAATGGAAAAGCTTTTAGAGGAAGTTAGCTTTAATGCCTCTGATATTGGCCCAACAAACATCAATATAGACAAAAATTTTGTCGAAACCAACCTTGTTGATTTAATAAAAAGCCAAGATCTCTCTAAATTTATACTATAAATATTGATTTTAATCACAACCTTACCTAACGATTGTTTGTGATTAAAAAAATACAAATTGAGATAGCCATACTAATTTTTTTAGTAGTTAATATTTTTTTATCATACAAAATTGATGTTGTGATTTATAATTATTTTTCTAATATAAATTATGGATTTCAAGCCCACTACCTAAAAAAATTTTTTGTTTCTATAACAGAGTTAGGTGACTCCTTATGGTATTTTTTAATTATTATATTTTTATTTTTATTATCTTTTGTTTGCAATAAAACAAAATTAATATCTGTTAAAAAATGGCTTTATTTAAAAAATTTAACTTATTTCAGTTTTTTTTATTTAGTTTTAGTAGGCTTAATAACTCAAATTTTTAAACACATTATTGGTAGGCCAAGACCAAACCATGTTGACTTTGATGTTGGTACTAGTTTTAATTTTTTTTCTACTGATGCATCGTTTCACTCTTTTCCATCAGGGCATTCGTCCACAATCTTTGCTGTTGCACTAATATTAAGTTTGATAATTCCTAGCTTAAGATTGTTTTTCTTATTATTTGGGCTGGTTATTGCGCTTAGTAGGGTAGTTGTTGGTGCTCATTTTACAACAGACATAGTTGCGGGCGGGCTTGTTGCTATAATTCTGTATAAAGTTTTTTTATTCTTTGTTGGAAAATACTATCCCATAATGTCTGTTCAGAATTTTAAAATAAAAAACATTTCATTGTTATTAAAAACTAACACAGTTTTTTTAATTATAGGTATTTTGCTTACAGTTGGTTATACTTTCGACATTTTTTTAAGTGGTCTTTTTTATTATGGAGATGCACAGTTTTTTCTTCAAAGCCAACAACCTCTTTCTATAATTTTTAGAGATATTTTACTTCCTGTCTTGGTTCTTTATATCTTTGTTTTGCCGATAATTGGGAACATTGTTCCTGTTCATAAGCTTTATTTTGGATATAGGTTTTGTTTTAAAGAGATTGTTTTTATTTGGATAGCTGGATCGATAACTTTAATTTTAGTTGTTAACGCTCTGCTAAAAAATATGTGGGGCAGAACAAGGCCAAATGATATTTTACAGTTTGGTGGCAATGATGTTTTTGTTCCTTGGTACAAATTTGGAGATTCGTGTATTTCTAATTGCTCTTTTGTTTCTGGCGATGCCTCTGTAGGTTTTGCCTTAATAGTTTTTTATTTTTTAACAAATAAAAATATTTATATTTATTTATCCGTTTTGTTTGGCATCAGCATCGGCTTTATTAGGATTATTGCGGGTGGTCATTTTTTTAGCGACATCATCTTTTCTCAAATTATTGTAACAGCTGTAATATTTTTGTCTTTTGCCGTTTATAAAAGAACTTATAATGAATAGGGTTTTTGCTTTTTTGATTTTGGTGATTATCGGCCTTAAGGTTTGTTCATCTTTTTTTACTAGTTTTTCATTGTATGGTGATGAAGCACAATATTGGTTGTGGTCAAAAAATTTAGATCTCGGATATTTTTCTAAACCCCCACTTCTTGCTTGG
>CACJTT010000018.1 GCA_902596365.1 uncultured Alphaproteobacteria bacterium | reverse complement strand
GAGATAAATAGTGAAATAGTGAAAGCAATAAGTGACTCTGGTGGAAAAGCAGTTGGCTTAAGTGGAAATAAAAATAATCTCTTGAGTGCAACAAAATTAAAAGTAGAAGTCAAAGACTCAGATTCAAATATTGAAAAAATTATTGATATAGGATTTGTAGGACAGCCAACAAATATAAACAATGACTTAATTAAAAAACATATTGAAGAAGGCCACATACCTGTTATTGCTCCATTAGGAATAGATAAGGACGGTAATTCATATAACATTAATGCTGACACTGCTGCAGGTTTTATAGCAGGTAAATTAAAAGCAAATAAATTATTGCTTTTGACAGATGTTGCTGGTGTATTAGATAAAGATAAGAAATTAATCCCTTCTCTAAAACTTGAAGATGCAATTAGAATTGTTAATGAAGATTTTGTGGTAGGAGGGATGAAACCAAAACTTACAACATGTATACAAGCTATGAAAAGTGGAGTGACTAAATCGACTATTTTAGACGGAAGAATTCCTCACTCATTAGTATTAGAATTATTCACTGAACATGGTATTGGAACTCAGATTTATTCTTAAAATATGAGTAGTTTAGGTAAACAAATAAATACTTGGATATTTGATCTCGATAACACACTCTATTCAGCTGATAGTGGAATATTTCAACAAGTACATGAGCTAATGGGAAAATTTGTATCTAGTCATCTAAATATAGATGTTGCAGATGCTAAAATAATACAAAAAAAATATTATAAACAACATGGAACAACATTGAGAGGAATGATGGATAATCACGGGGTTGATCCTGATCATTTTCTCGCTGAAGTTCACAAATTAGACTACTCTATTGTTGGCCCAAACTTAAAACTTAATAAAGAATTAAAAAAACTTAATGGACGAAAAATTATATATACTAATGCAAATATGCAACATGCTATTAATGTTTTAGAAAGAATAGAATTATCAAATTTTTTTGATGAAATTTATGATATTAAGATGGCAAATTATATACCAAAACCAGAAATAGCTCCGTATGAACAGATGATAAATCAATTTGATATAAATGTAAAAAGTGCTGCTATGTTTGATGATATTGCTAAGAATCTAGTACCTGCAAAAAATGTTGGTTTTACTTCTGTTTGGATTGATGCAGGTTATGAAAATTTTAGTGATGATATTCAAGCGTCAAAAAAATACCTTGATCATGAAACAACAAATATAACCAAATTTTTAGAAGATGTTAACAAAGGAAAAATATGAGTGAATTAAAGCAAATTATAGAGGAAGCTTTTGAAAACAGGAATGAAATAAATTTTAATACAAAAGGTAAAATTAGAGAGAGTGTTGAAGAAACTTTAAATCAACTTGATGTAGGTAACATACGTGTTTGTGAAAAAATTAATAATGTTTGGGAAGTTAATCAATGGATTAAAAAAGCTATACTTTTAAGCTTTCGATTAAATGATAATCAGATAGTAAAAGCTCCCCACGCAACCTGGTATGATAAAGTACCAAGTAAAACTACAAATTGGACAAAAGATGATCATGAAAAAGCTGGTTTCAGATATGTACCAGATGCTGTTGTAAGAAAATCTGCTTTTATTGCCAAAGGTGTAATCTTAATGCCATCTTTCGTAAATTTAGGAGCTTATGTTGATGAAGGAACGATGATTGATACTTGGGCAACCGTAGGTTCTTGTGCACAAATTGGCAAAAATTGTCATATATCTGGTGGTGCAGGTATTGGTGGAGTTTTAGAACCTCTTCAAGCTAATCCAGTTATTATTGAAGATAATTGTTTTATAGGCGCAAGAAGCGAAGTAGCTGAAGGAGTTATTGTTGGAGAAGGCTCTGTATTATCTATGGGTGTGTTTATTGGTGCATCAACAAAAATTATTGATAGAACAAGCGGAGAAGTTCATATAGGAAAAGTACCTCCATACTCCGTTATAGTACCAGGTTCAAATCCAGGAAAAAAACTATCCGATGGTAGTGAAGGTCCAGGATTATATTGTGCAGTAATAGTTAAAAGAGTTGATGAAAGAACTAGATCTAAAACCTCAATTAATGATCTGCTACGTGATTAATGACAGAATTTAACTTAAATCCTATTACACTTACTCAAGCACTAGTTAAATGTCAGAGTATAACTCCAAATGATGATGGTGCATTACTTGTAGTACAAGATCATCTTAGTTCTATGGGGTTCGATTGCTCACCATTGTTATTTTCAGGAAATGGATCATATGAAGTTAAAAATTTATTTGCAACTATTGGCTCAGATGGGCCACATCTAGCATTTGCTGGTCACACTGATGTTGTTCCTCCAGGAAATGAAAGTTCATGGAAGCATCCTCCTTTTTCTGCAATCATTGAAGGTAATAAATTATTTGGTAGAGGGACTGAAGATATGAAGAGCAACATTGCGTGTTTTATATCTGCTACAGAAAAGTTCTTAAAAAAAAATGGTAAAAATTTTGGTGGCAAAATTTCATTTATAATAACGGGTGATGAAGAAGGTGAGGCAATTAATGGCACACCTCAAATCATGGAGTGGACAAAAAAGCAAAATATAAAAATAGATCATTGTTTGGTTGGTGAACCCACATCTAATGCAAACATTGGAGATAAAGTTAAAATAGGAAGAAGAGGATCTATTAATTTCTTTTTAACAGTTAAAGGTGTCCAAGGACATACAGCTAATGGACATAGAGCTCAGAACCCGGTGCATTGTTTATCAAAACTTATCACAAATATTTTAGAAAAACCTTTAGATGAAGGAAATGAATTTTTTTTACCAACAGCTATACAAATTCCTACTTTTGATGTTGGTAATCCTGCCCACAATGTAATTCCTGAATATGCATCTGCTACAATAAATATACGTTTTAATGATCTCCATACACCAGAATCTTTAATTCAGTGGTTAAATAAAAAAATAGAATCAATCTTTACAAATGTAGAAAATGCAACTTGCAAAGTAGAACATGAAATTAGTGCTCGTTCTTTTTTAAATAAACCAGGAAATTTAAGTAAAATTGTTTCTAAATCCATATCTCAAGCTACAGGCAGAAATGAAAAACCGGAGCTTGCTACAGATGGAGGAACATCTGATGCACGATTTATTAAAAATTATTGTGAAGTAATTGAGCTAGGTATTAGAAATCAAACATTGCATCAAGTTGATGAATTTGTTTTTTTAGATGATCTTAATGAATTAACTAAAATTTATTACAAAATTTTAGAAAATTATTTTTCAAAAGGTTAATAACCATTCTTAACAATAACATCACTTTTCATTTTTCCTTTTTTTCTAAATTGCTCAAATTTAGTAAAAATGTAATCTATTGAAGAGTCGGCATCAGTTATAGCAGCAACATGAGGGGTAATAGTAATATTTTGATTTTTCCAAAATTCATGAGTTTTTGATAAAGGTTCCATTTTAAAAACATCTAGAGATGCAAAAAAGTTAGGATTTTTTTTGATATGTTCTAACAAATCTCCTTCATTTAAAGAGGATCCTCTACCAATATTAATTAGTAAACAATTTTTTTTCATATTTTTTAAAAAAGATTTATTAATTAAATCTTTGGTTTTTTTAGTCGCAGGAAGAATAGAAACTACAATATCTGATAATTTTAAAAAATATTTAATTGAATTTTTATAATAAACTGGAATTGATAAGTTGCTCTTATTAACAGAATTTTTATAACCAATTACATTATAACCTAATCCTTTTAATTTATTAGCTACAAAACTACCTATGTAACCAAGACCCAATACGCCAATTGTTAATTCTTTGTTTAAAGGTGTGTATCTTTCGTCTAACCAAATTTTTTTGGCCTGTGCCTTACTGTAATCATTGAGTTTTAATTGATAGTTTAAAATTTGAGAAAGTACATGATTTAGCATGCGTGCCCGCATATTTTGATCTTGAATTCTAATAATTGGTGTTTTTTTATAATTAGATAAACTTAATATATGGTCTACGCCAGCTCCTAAGGAAAAAATAATTTTTAAATTTGTTAATTTTTTTATAATTTTATCTGGTAAATTCCATACTAAAGCTGCTTCAATTTTATCCAATTTAATATTATCATCTAGTGTATAAATTTTATGAGATTTAAATTTTTTTTTTAAAAGTTTTAAAAAGTCTTCCTGATTTGAAAAAGTGCAATAATATAAAATATTCATTAATTTTTTTTATCAATATTATCAATGATATGAAGATATTTTTTTATTACAATACTCCATAAAAAATGCTTTTCTGCTCTAATCTTTGCATTTTGACCAAGTTTTTCTAATTTTTTATGATCAGAAAGTATACTTTGTAAGGCAGAATATAAATCATTTATATTTTGAATAATTAATCCTGTTTCCTCATGAAGAACAGCCTCTGGTGTTCCTCCAATATTTGATGCCAAAGATGGAATGCCATAAAAGGCAGCCTCAAGATAGGCTATACCAAAACCTTCTATAGATCTTTGACCTGACTCATCAGTTGTGGGCATTAACATTAGGTTGGTTTTTTTAAATAAATAATTTTTTTCGTTATTATTAATATTACCAACAAAAAGCACATTTTTTTCAATATCAAATTTTCTTACTTTTTCCTGTAAACTTCTCAACTCCTCCCCCGATCCAGCAATCACATATAGAATATTTGGATAGTCATTTTTTAACTTCGCTATTGCGGATAAAACATAAGAGTGTCCTTTTCTTTTTTCTAATCTTGCTAGAGTAACTAATATGGGACTACCATTTAATTTTGGAATAATTTTTTCAGGTAAATTAATGTTACTTTGAGCACCAGGATATATACATACAATTGATTGATTTGTAATACCTATTTTTTTGACTAAATCTTTTGTGTAGTTGGAGTTACACACGATATGAGAAATTTTGCTCAGCGTAGAAGTTACTCTTTTCTTATGACGTAGATTTTTAGTTATAATTTCATTCCCATGTACAAGGCAAATAGATGTAATCGATAGATCTTTTATAATATCTATACTTAACTCAAAACTTTTCCAACTATCACCAATTATACATGACACTTTTTTTGTATCTAAATATTTTTTTAACTCAGATAATTTTTTTCTCTTACGGAAAAATTTTAAACCACCAATTCTGTTAATTAGAAAATTATTTTTATTACTAACATCATATAGGGCATCTTTAGATTTATTATGTTGATCAGCTAAAACTAAAACTTCATGGTTTTTGCTTAACTCAATTGATAGATTTTCTACAAGGTTTTCTATACCTCCTACTCTGGGAGGAAAACATTGGGTTAAAATAATAATCATCTTTATATCTAACTATCTTGAATCAAACCTTAAGTGTATGATTAATTTTAACAAAAAATTGTTTTTTAATTTAAATTAGAGTTCTTTACAAAATAATAAAAATTTAAAGAATTTATGTATGCATTTGTTGCATATAATATATGTTTTTAACTTGCTTGATTTGCATATTTAAAACTCTTATATAAATAATGAAAGGAAAATAAATGATTAAAAATATACTTAATTTTATAGGTACTGCCTACAAAACTGTTAATGATTACGGTTTTGATAACATTGATCCACATGTAGTCAGATATTTTAGGAATGAATACGGGAAAGAGTGGAGATCAGCGTTAACTGAACATTTATACAAAAAAGAGAGAAGCAATGATAAAAAAGCTGCTTAATGATTTTTTTAAATCTTTTACTTTTGATCATGATCGAGAAAAAATTGAAAAATATCTATCTGAGTCTTCTAATACATATGATTTAGAACACAGAATGCGTGAGCTTGATAAAGAAGGTAAATATAATCAGTTTTACATATAATTCTTACTAGAGCTTGAGAGGCTTAGTTACTTCCTGTAACCAACGCTTCTCCTCTGGGGTAAGAAAATTAGAAATTTTTTCATAAACATTTTGGTGATATTCATTAATCCACTTTAATTCATTATCATTCAACATATTAGGATCAATCAGATCTCTATCAATTGGCGCCCAAGAAATATTTTCAAATTTAAGATTGTTTTCTTTAGCATCTTTTACGACAACAATATTTTCAATACGAATTCCATACTCTCCTTCTTTATAATATCCAGGCTCATTAGATAAAATCATTCCTGGCAATAATTCAACACTTTCAAACATAGTTTTTTTTGAAATGCGTTGAGGTGCCTCATGAACACTGAGAAAGCTACCAATTCCATGACCTGTGCCATGATCATAATCACAATCGATTTCCTGTAAACTTCTTCTTGCCAAATAATCAATATCAGTGCCTTTTGTGCCATTTGAAAATATATGTGTTGAGAGATTAATATGTCCTTTTAAAACTCTAGTAAATCTATCTATTTGCTCTCGATCTGGCTCTCCTAAAATTATAGTGCGGGTTATATCAGTTGTTCCATCATAATATTGTCCACCAGAATCTGATAAATAAATACAATTATTTTTTAATGCTACAGGATTGTTTTTATCAGCACGATAATGAGGTAGGGCAGCATTTTTACCAATAGCTGATATTGACTCAAAAGAAATTGAATGGAATAAATCATTTGACTCCCTAAAAGATAATAATTTATTAGCAGCAGAAATCTCATTTTCTGTTTCAACACTTTGATGATTTTTTAGCCAACACAAAAATTTTGTAATACTTACTCCATCTCTAATATGAGCCTTCCTAGAACCCTCAAGCTCAGTTTCATTTTTTATTGCTTTAGGAATTAAGCATGGGTTTTGTAAATTTGAAGGTGTGTGATTATTTTCTAGAGCTAAATTATAAAAAAAGTAAGATGTATTTTTATAATCAAAACCAATTTTTAAATTATTTCTTAGGTTATTGAAAATATTGTCTATTTTTTCAATTGGCTCTAAAATTAAAAACTTATTAAGCCTAATTTTTAAATCCGTATTTAATTTCTCAATATGTACGTATAACACAGGCTTAGATTCAACAGAAATAAGCAAATAAGCAAATGGTAGAGGGGTATGAAATATATCATCTCCTCTTAAATTCAAAAGCCAAGCAATAGAGTCTAGACTTGATAGAAAATAACTATCTAAATGATTATTTTTTAGTTCTTGTATAAATTTCTCAACTTTATTTAATGTCTCGATTCCAGCATAATTTATTGGATGATCAAAAATAGAGCTGTATTTACGTTTAGGCCTATCTATCCAAAGTTCATCTATTAGATTAGGATTTGTAAAATGTAACTTCGTTTCATTTTTATTCGCTAATTCAATAATTTTATTAACCTCTTCAATTGAGTGAAGCTTAGGGTCTAATGCAACACATTTATTTTTATTAAAATGTTTGTTTAATTCTTTAGAAAAATCATTCAAATGCAATAAAGAGATAGCATCACCATCTATTTGTTCTTTTGCTTGAAAAGTATATCTGCCATCCACAAATAGATTTGCTTTATTTTGACTAATTATAGTTCTCCCTGCAGATCCTGAAAAATCAGTAGCCCAAAATAATCTCTCAGCATCTTGTGGAATATATTCATTTAAAAACTCATCAGTTCGATTTATAATTAATGAGTCTATATTTTTATTTTTTAAATTTTGTTGAATTTTAGCAATTTTGAAATTTTTCATAAACTTCTAAACATTTCAAGATCAATATTTCCTCCTGAAATCATCACAACTGCAGTTTTATTTTTTAAATCTATCTTTTCTGTTAGTGCGGCCGTTGCAGCTACCGCTCCTCCAGGTTCAACTATAATTTTTAAATGTTCTGCTAAAATTTTTATTGAATTCTTAACCTGATCATCATGCACAACTATTCCATCTTCAAGATTTTTAAGATTAATTGGAAAAGTCAAATTTCCTGGCTGAGGAGTTATAATTGCATCACAAATAGATTGATAGCCCTTTTCATTAGATAATATTTTTCCACTGTTAAGTGACTTTTTTGTATCATCAAATCCAAATGGCTCTACAGAAAAAGATTTTATATTCTTGAATTTGTCCTTTAAGTAAGTAGAAGTTCCAGCGATTAGACCTCCGCCTCCACAGCAACATAAATAGATGTCTGGAATAATCGAACTTTGCATAAGTTGCTCATATATTTCTTTACCAGCTGTTCCCTGTCCAGCAATTATATCGATATCATCGTATGGGCGTATTAATGTTCTGTTTTCTTCAATAGAGATTTTTTCTCCTATACTTTCTCTAGATTGGGTTTCAGGGTCATAAAGAATAACTTCAGCTTTATATTTTTTTGTATTCTCAATTTTAATTGTTGGTGCATTCTTTGGCATAATAATTTTACAATTAATTTTTTGTTTAAGAGATGCATATGCAACTGCTTGCGCATGATTACCAGAAGAGTAAGCAACTACTCCATTTTTTTTATTTTCTTCACTAATTTTAGAAATTTTGTAAGTTGCTCCTCGTAATTTAAATGATCCTGTATTCTGCAGATTCTCAAGTTTAAAAAAAACTTTAGAATTTAATTTTTTATTAATATAATCATTTGATATTAATGGTGTTTGAATAATTTGATTTTTAATTTGTCTATGTGCAGTGTCTATATTTTTATAAGAAAAATTCATAAGAGAAAAAAATAATGCTTTTTAATTTAAATCCATTTAACTGAATTAGCAACATCTTCTAAAAATGATTTTCGCTTAAGCTCAGATACAAAAGGAACAGCAAAATATCTTCTATAGTTTATTTTTCTAATACCACAAATATGAAATACACCCCTTTTCAATCTTCTAATTGGTAAGTTTAAGAAAAAAGTTGTTATAGCCATTCTAGGTGAACCATAAGTACAAAATATTATTGCTTTTTTATTTTTTAAGTTACCAAGTGGATATCCATAATTACCTACTAATTTCTTAAAGGTAAAAGCCCATGGAGGAGCTAAAACTTTGTCAATCCATCCCTCTAAAATTGCAGGCATTCTGAAGTTCCAAATTGGAGCAATCAAAACAATTACATCGCATTTTTCAATTCTATTTCGGTGATCTAAAACCTCTGCGTCTGGTTCTTGACCAAAAAATACAGGATCAAATTTTTCTTTATAAAGATCAACTAGGTCGATTGTATGGCCTTCTTCTTTAGCTTTTTTTATAAAAGTCTCTCTAATTGCATAGTTAAAAGATTTCTCATTGTAATGGGAATATACAATAAATATTTTAGACATTGATCTGGCATTTTATTTGAATTAATAAGAAAAAAATATATTAATATTTACTATGAATGATCAAAATGTTGTATCTCCATGTATTAGTGTATGTAAAACAGACCCTATTAGTGGATTTTGTTATGGTTGTGGTAGGTCTGATGAAGAGAAAAAAGCTTGGAAAGATGAAAATACAACGAATCAATGGAAATTAAATAATATTCAGGAATTAAGAGGTCGTCTTGATGGATGGCAATTAGAAGCCTTTAATGAGTCCTATAAATCAAAACAAGAAAATGGGCTATCATTAATCAAGAAGAAATTATTAGAGTCGCGCAACAATTAAAATAAATATTAAACTAATAATCAATTTTTTTTAAATACAAACCATGCGCAGGTGCTGTTTGACCAGCAACTTCTCTATCCTTTGAATTAATAATATCTAAAATTGTTTTATTTATATTGCCTTTAGCAATATCAACTAATGTGCCTACCATTATTCTGACTTGAGAATGTAAAAAAGATTTTGCACAAACATTAAAAATAATTTGATCACCTTCATACTTAATATCAATATCTTCAATTGTTTTTACGCTGCTCTTTGATTGACAATGCGCAGAACGGAATGCATTTAAATCATGTTTTCCTATAAAAGAAGATGACTCCTTCTTCATTTTTGCAACATTTATTTTTTTATAAACACACCATGCTCTATTTATATCAATCGTTAGGGGGGGCCTTCTATTAATTATTCTGTATTCATAACATCTTTTTATTGCAGAAAATCTTGCGTGAAATTCACTATCAACTAACTCTGCATTTTGAACTGAGATTGGGTGAGGTCTTAAATGCTGATTTAATCCATCTCTAATTACATCTGTTTCAATTTTTTTTTTAACTGTAAAAGAGGCTACTTGACCATAAGCGTGAACACCTGCGTCTGTTCTCCCAGCTCCAAAGATTGTTACTTTTTCACCTAAAAGTTTAAATACTGCCTCTTGAAGAACAGATTGGATTGATTGACCATTTGCTTGCTGTTGCCAACCAACAAAGTTCGTACCATCATACTCAACAATAATTTTGTAATTATACATTTAATTTATCATGAATGGAGAAAGTAAAGCCTCGCAAAAAATCATCTAGGTTAACTGTTTTTTTTCCTTCTCGCTGTATAAGTAGTGGAATAATACCTCCATCTTTACATCCTATCATAAAGTCTTTATTTAAAATCGTTGAGCTTTGACCAGAATCCTTAGTTTTTTTTGCTTTAATTATTTTTATTCTCTCTCCTTTATAAGTAAACCAAGATCCTGGTTTTGGTCCATGTGCACGTATGTGGTTATAAACATCTCTAGTTGACTTATAAAAATTAATTTTTCTATCTTCACTTAAAAATTTATTCGCAAAAGTAACTTTATTTTCATCTTGTTTTTTTCCAATAATTTTATTTTTAAATATGAGTGGTAGAATTTTTATCATTGCTTTTTTTCCAAGATTTGTAAGATTTAAAGCTAAATCATCACTGTAAATATTCTGATCAAGTAAGTAACTCTCTTGCATCAGAATATCTCCTGCATCAAGTTTTGAGGTAATATTAATAATACTAATTCCAGTTTTATTATCACCTGCCAGTAATGCATGTTCTATAGGAGCTGCCCCTCTCCATCTCGGTAATAAAGAGACATGAATATTAATGCATCCATATTTGGGAATATTTATAAATGATGTAGGTAAAATTATACCATAGGCAACAACAATAATTAAATCAGGCTTTAAAATTTTTGTCTGCTCAATAACTTTGTCATCGATTGTAGAGGGATGATAAATCTCTATATTATTTTTTTTTGCAACTTGATGTACTGCACTTTCTTCAACGTGCATACCTCTGTTTTTTTTTCTTGGAGGCTGTGTAAATACGCCAACTAAATTTAATTTATGTTCAATCAAAACATTCAGATGTTGAGCTGCTATATCTGGTGTACCCATAAAAATTATTTTTTTATCAATCATGAATTTTCAATTTTTTCACTTTTTTTATTATAATGTTTCTTTTTAAAGAAGATAAATAATCTACAAACAATTTTCCAGATAGGTGATCTATTTCGTGCTGCAATATTCTGGCTTCATAACCATCTATTTCTTTTTTTATACTTTTTTGATTTTCATCCATATACTCTAAAACAATTTGTTTTGGCCTTTCAATATCTGCATATTGCTCAGGCAAAGATAAACATCCTTCTTCCATTATAACTTTTTCTTCAGAATACTCTATTATTGAAGGGTTGAATAATATGTAATTAGCTCTTTTATCATTTTCCTTGTCTTCAAAATTAATTGTAATAATTTGTTTTAATATCCCAACCTGATTTGCTGCTAATCCAACACCTGGTGCTTTAATCATAGTATCCATCATTTGATTAGCAATTTTAATATCTTCACTTGTAATATTAATAAGCCTTTTTGATTTTTGACGTAATAACTCGTTAGGAACTATTAGTATTTCCATCTTTACTTACTAGATGATTTTTTTTCGGGATTGAAACGCAGTATTGAGAGTATTTTCATCTAAATAGTGCACCTCCCCTCCTATAGGTATTCCTTGTGCCAATCTTGTAACTGTTAAATTTTTGAAAGATTCTAATTTATCAGCGATTACATGTGTTGTAGTTTGACCTTCCATAGTAGTGCTTAATGCTAATATTACTTCAGTAATTTCATTTTCTTTAATTCTTTTTATTAGTTTCTTAATTGTCAGTTCTTCTGTGCCAATACCATTAATTGCTGATAAAGAGCCTCCTAATACATGATATAATCCTCTATAAAAACCTGTTCTCTCGAATGTCCATAAGTCAGAAACATCTTCTATGATGCAAATTGATTTCTTATCCCTGTTTGAGCCTGAGCAAATATTACAAGGATTCGACATGTCCACATTTCCACATTCAGAACATTCAATAATGAGTTTATGTGAAGATTCAAATGTTTGAATCAATGGTAGTAGTGATCGATCTTTATTTTTTAATAAATATAGAGCTATCCTTTGCGCTGAACGCCTTCCTAAACCAGGAAGTTTAGAAATATCAGTTATTAATTTTTCTATTGCAGATCCATCCATTATTTAAAAAGGCAACTTCATACCAGGTGGTAAAGGCAATCCTCCAGTAACAGCTTTCATTTCTTCTTGGGCAGCTAATTCACCTTTTTGTTTAGCATCATTAATAGCAGCAACTATTAAATCTTCAGTAATTTCTTTATCCTCAGGTTTTAATAAACTCTGATCAAGATTAATTCTTTTTATTTCTCCTTTAGCAGTAGCAGTAACTTTAACTACACCACCTCCAGATTCACCTTCAACTTCAATAGAATTTAATTTTTCTTGTGCATCTGCCATTTTTTGTTGGAGTTGCTGTGCTTGTTTCATCATATTACCTATATTAACCATCATACCTCCTTTTTATTTTCTGAATTAAATTCATCAATCGTTTCATCAACAGTGTCTGTAATATCAGTAATAGAATGAATACTCAAACCTGGCAAAACGTCTAGTATTTTTTTTACCTTAGGATCGCCTTTCATAGTTTTTATTTCATTTTGTTGATTCACAACATCTTCTTCACTTAATGAACTTCCAATATTACTATCCGAAGAATGAATTTGCCATATTCTGCCTGTCCATGTAGAAATAAGTTTAGCTACATTACGGTTAAAATGTTGATCTCTAATTAATGAAGTATTCACTACAATCTCACCTTCTTTAAACGAAATTAATTTAACCGAATTATAAAGATGAGTATGCAATAAAGCTTCCTTTTTGATATAAAAAAGATCAACAAATTGTCTAAAATTAGAAATTTTAATTAAAGAAGATTCATTTATTTTATTTAATTTAGAGGGCGTAACTGATTTTTGATTATGATTTAAATTATTTTTTTTTTTTATTTCCTGATTTGTAGAGTCTGACCGATTATTAATATCATGCTTAGGTGGTATTTCTTTAGTATACTCTTCAGGGTTTGGGTTATTATTTATATATATTAATCTTATTATTACCATTTCTCCAAGCTGAAAAAGATGATATCCATTTTGTAATTCTTGGAAACCTTTGAAGAGAACTTGCCACATAACACCAAGAGAGTTCATTGATAATTGACTAGCAAAATTCATTCCTCTAACTCTTTCAATTTCAGGTATAGTAATGTTATTTGTTAAATCAGGAGAAATTTTAATTTGTGTTATAGAGTGAATAGCATTTAATAATTCTTCAAAAATCATCAAAATATCAGCTCCTGAATTATATAAATCTCTATAAATAATTAATGAATTAGACGAATTACCTTTAGAAATATTTTCAACAAGATCATAAATCTTACCTCTATCGGCTAGTCCTAACATACTTGTTACTGTTTCAGCTGTAACTGCTATATCGTTGTTAATAATTGCTTGATCAAGTAAGCTTATGGAGTCTCTAACTGATCCATCACCAGCTCTTACTAATAATGCAATAGCATCATCATCAATCTTAACTTTCTCAAGGTTTGAAATTTTTTTTATATGTTTAGCTAAGTTTTCTGATTCAACTCTTTTGAGATCAAAACGCTGGCATCTAGATAAAATTGTTACTGGAATTTTTTTAACCTCAGTCG
>CACJTT010000017.1 GCA_902596365.1 uncultured Alphaproteobacteria bacterium | reverse complement strand
AATGAAAGAACAGGCTTTAAAAGTTGGAACGGTATTTCATAATGATATTGTTAATAATGTTACTTTTGAACAAAATCCTTTTTATGCGGAAACTGAATCAGGTAAGGAATTTTCATCTAAATCTGTAATCATTGCAACAGGTGCTCAAGCAAGATGGCTAAATTTAGAATCAGAAAATAAGTTTAAAGGTTTTGGAATTTCAGCATGTGCAACCTGTGATGGGTTTTTTTTTAAAGATCAAAATATAATTGTTGTTGGAGGTGGAAATAGTGCTGTTGAAGAAGCTTTATTCTTAACAAACTTTGCTTCTAAAGTAACTTTAATTCACAGACGTGATAACCTTCGTGCAGAAAAAATTCTTCAACAGAGACTTTTAAGCCATAAAAAAATAGATGTGATTTGGGATCATGTTGTCGAAGAATTTATAGGTTCTGATGAACCACTTTCTCTTAAAGAAATTAAATTAAAAAATGTAAATAATAAAAGTGAAAAAATTATTAAGGCAACAGGTGCATTTATTGCTATTGGCCATGATCCTTCAACATCTCTTTTTAAAAATAAAATCAAAATGGATAATGAAAATTACATAATTACAAAACCTGATAGTACAGAAACTAATGTAAAAGGTGTATATGCAGCTGGAGATGTAAAAGATAAAATTTTCAGACAAGCTGTTACAGCGGCAGGTTTGGGTTGTATGGCTGCATTAGAGGCTGAAAAATATATTGCGGAAAATTACTAGCCTTGACGAGCTTTCATCCTAGGATTTTTTTTATTAATAACGTAAATTCTGCCTTTTCTTCTTACGAGCTTACAGTCTTTATCCCTAGTTTTTGCAGATTTTAATGAACATCTAACTTTCATGATAATAGGGCTAATAAATTCTATGCATTAGTTTGTCAAACATATATTAAAATTAGCTGAATATGAGAAGAATTTATGAGCCAGGGAGATCAAATGTATTAGGAAATAATGCAATGGTAGCTACTTCACAGCCATTAAGTTCACAAGAAGCGATTAATATACTTAAAATTGGAGGTAATGCAATTGATGCTGCAATTGCTGCTTCAGCAGTCTTATCAGTAACAGAACCAGGATCAACAGGAATTGGTGGAGATTGTTTTGCAATTGTAAAAATGGAAAACAAAAAACCTATATCTGTTAATGGCTCTGGTATAAATCCTAAAAATGCTAATCTGAATTATTTTAAAAAAAATAAAATTGACTCCATTGGACTATTAAGTCCTCATTCTGTCACAATACCAGGTGCTGTAGATGCGTGGTTTGAAATGCATAAAAAATTTGGAAAATTAGATTTTGAACAATTATTTATAACAGCAGAAAATTACGCTAGAAATGGTTTCCCAGTTCATGAAATAGAAGCATATCATTGGAAAAAAAATGAAGATAAATTAAAAAAAAACAAAATAACGAAAAATGAATTTTTATTTAATAATAAAGCGCCAGAATTTGCTTCCATATTCAGAAATGAAAAATTAGCTGATACGTTAAATATCATTGGTAGGAAAGGAGCTAAAGGATTTTATGAAGGCGATGTTGCTAAAGATATGGTTTACAGTTTAAATCAACTTGGAGGAACTCATACTGAAGAAGATTTTTATAATCAAAAAACAATATTTTGCGATACATTAATTTCTAAATATAAAGAGAATTTTATAAATCAATGCCCTCCAAATGGACCTGGTTTAATCGTTCATTTAATGATGAAATTATTAGAAAAATTTAATTGGAGTAATATTAATTGTTTAGACTCTAAGAGATTTCATATTCAAGCTGAAGTAACAAAAGTATGTTTTGAAATAAAAGAAAGTATGATTGGTGATCCTAATTTTTCAAATATTAATTTTGATGAATTAATTAGTGATAACTCAATTAATAAAATGTTTAATAAAATTAGTTTGGATAAAGCTTATAATTCAAAAGAAGCTTATGTTACCTCTCATCCAGAAACTGTATATTTAACTGTAGTTGATAAAGACCTTAATTCCGTGTCATTTATAAATTCAATTTGTCATGCATTTGGAAGTGGTATTTGTTCTGAGAATACAGGTGTATTATTTCAAAATCGTGGTGTAAATTTTAGATTAGAAGAAGATCATCCAAATTGTATTGACTCGAATAAAAGACCATTACATACAATAATACCAGGTTTAATAACCAATGAAAAAAATCAGACAGTTATGTCTTACGGAGTGATGGGTGGTCAATATCAACCAATAGGTCAGGCTCATGTTTTGCAGAATATTTTCGAATTTGGAATGAGCATACAAGAATCTATTGATGCTCAAAGAGCATTTGCATTGAATGGGAAGCTTAAAATTGAAAAATCATTTTCTGAATCTTGGATTAATGAACTTTCGAATTTAGGTCATGATATTCAAGTGGTTGAAGATAGTATTGGTGGAGGACAAGGGATAATTATTAACAGGAAAGATGGTATTTTAATTGGAGGATCAGACCCAAGAAAAGATGGATTGGCAATTGGCTATTAATTATACTTTACCAAAAACATCATTGTATTGATTGTTAACTCTAACAAATGTTGTACATTTACTAAGCTGTTTTAAAGTTGGGGCTCCAACATAAGTACAACTACTACGAATTCCACCCAAAATATCTTTTACTGTTTTGTCCAAAGATGACCTATACTCAATTCTAACTTTTTTTCCTTCTGAAGATCTGTAGCTAGCTAAACCACCATAATGCTTTTCATTTGCTTCTTCAGAACTTGAACCATAAAATTCAATGTAATCTTTACTATTATCTTTAATAATATTTCCACCACCTTCTTTATGACCAGCTAACATACCTCCCAACATAACAAAATCTGCACCTGCTCCAAATCCCTTAGCAACATCTCCCGGACTTGTACAACCACCATCAGCTATGATATGTGCTCCAAGTCCATGAGCAGCATCGGCACATTCAAGAACTGCGCTTAGTTGAGGATAACCTACTCCAGTTTGAATTCTTGTTGTACAAACACTTCCAGGTCCTATTCCGACCTTAACAATATCTGCTCCACTAAGAACCAATTCTTGAGTCATATCAGCTGTTACTACATTTCCAGCTATAATAGTTTTATTAGGGTATTTTTTTCTAACCTCACTTACAAAATGACTAAAATTTTCTGAATATCCGTTTGCTACATCAATACAAATAAATTTGAATTTAGGATTTTTTTTTAAAAGTTTTTTTAATCTTGCATAACTATCTTTACCTGTTCCACAACTTAGAGCAACATAATTATGTATGGATTTACTAGTTTGTAAATTTTTAATTTCTTTATTATCATGTTGTTTAGTGAGTGCAGTCATCATTTTGAAGGATACTAATTTTTTTGCAATACCAACTTCTCCTACTCCATCCATATTAGAAGCTATTATTGGAACACCCGACCAACTTAGTTTTGAATGTTTGAACTTATATTCTCTATTAAGATTAACTTCTCTTCGACTTTTTAACGTACTCCTTTTAGGTCTAAAAAGCACATCTGAATAGTCTAGTTTAATTTCCTCTTCAATTCGCATATTTTAATTAGTCTATTGTAATAAATAATTTAGAGATTAAAACAAATATAAAAAACGATTATGGAAATAAATAAGTTAATAGATCTCAACAAGTTAAAATTTGACAAATTTTATAATCATCTATTGAAAGAAAAACTTGATAAGAGCTTGCTAGCTAAAGCAATGAAATATAGCTCAATTAATGGAGGAAAAAGAATAAGAGCTTTCTTAGTATCTCAAGCATCTAAAATTGTAGGTTTATCCAATATAAATTCAATGATAATTTCATCTTCAATAGAATCGATACATTCATATTCACTAATTCATGATGATCTGCCAAGTATGGATGATGATAATTATCGAAGAGGCAAACCAAGTACTCATAAGAAATTTAATGAAGCTACTGCTATCTTAGCAGGAGACTCTCTGCATGATTTTGCTTTTCAACTATTATCAGGAAATTTAAAAAATATAGAACCAACGAAAAATTTAAAATTAATAAACTATTTAACAATTTGTACTGGATATGTTGGATTGGCAGGTGGTCAATCTCTAGATCTGTTGTACGAAAATAAAAAATTGAACAAAAATAAAATTATTGAAATGTATAACAAAAAAACTGGTAAATTATTTGAATTTTCTTTTGCCGCTCCATTTATAATAAAAGGAGAAACAAATAAAAGAATCAAATTTAGTAAAAATTATGGTTTATTATTTGGAACAATATTTCAAATTATGGATGACTTATTTGATGAAATAAATTCCTTTGAAGAAATTGGTAAAACACCTGGGAAAGATAAAAAACAAGGCAAAAGGACTTTATTAAGTATAATTGGTAAAAAAAATACAATAAATTATTGTGAGGAAAAAATTTATAATTTTATAAAAGAAAATAAAAATGAATTTAAAGAATATCCAATTCTTAAGCAATTATTAAATTTTAATATAAAAAGATTAAAGTAGATTAACTAAAATGAACTATTTTTTTTGCTAAATAAATACCTGAGGTAGCGGATATTGCTGTAAGTGACGCCCCCCAAAACATATCAACGAAAACCACTGTAGGAGACCATTCTTTAATGACTGCCATATTGGTTAAATTATAGGTGCCATATGCTACTAAGCCAAAAATAAATCCAGTATATATAGATTTACTTAGCCCACTAGGTTCTATGCAAGGGTGAATAACTATTACTGCCATACCAAACATATATAAAACATAAAATAACCCAGCTGCCCATAAAACAGGTTTATCAGATATAAGATCGCCTAATAATGGTCTGTAAAAGGATTTGGTAGCAAAAGATAGCCAGATTACATCTACAATTAAAAATATAACTGAAGCTAAAAAAACAGCTACAATAAAACATTTAAACATAACCTATAAATATATTAAATTACAAAATTTCAATAGCTTAAAATACAAATATTTGGTGGGTGCGACAGGGATTGAACCTGTGACCCCTGCCGTGTCGAGGCAGTGCTCTACCGCTGAGCTACGCACCCAATAATTAATTAATTATTCTAAATTAAAAATAAATCTATAAAAAAAACAAATGAAATTAAGAATTGAAACAATATCAGAAAAAAATTTAAGATCTGCTCATAAGATTTATAATTACTATATAACTAATTCTTATTCTAATTTTGAAGAAAAAACGCTTACCTTTAAAGATTTTTATAAAAACTATAAAAATATAATTAATAAAAAATTACCTTATCTAGTTGCTCTTTATGATGAAAAAGTAGTTGGGATTGCCTATTTAAATCAATTTAGAGAAAAAAGTGGTTATCGATTTACTTTTGAAAATACAATTTATATCCATAATAATTATATTAAGCAAGGTATTGGATCTAAATTACTTAAAGCACTTATTGATCTTTCAAAAAAAAATAATAAAATTAAATTAATAGTTGCCGTTATAGGTAGTATAGATAGTAAAGGTTCTATAAAGATTCATCAAAAATGTGGTTTTAAAGAAGTAGGAAAATTAACAAAGGTTGGATTTAAAAAAAATAAGTGGATAGATTCAATTTTTTTACAAAAATATGTATGAAAAAAATAAGTAAAGAAAATTTTAAAAAAACACTCTCAACTTTTGCAACAGGAATAACAGTAGTGGCAACTAGAAATAATTCAATTTTATATGGTAAAACAATTAATTCTTTTTCTGCTTTATCTTTATCCCCTCCTCTAGTTTTATTCTCATTGGATAAAAAATCATCTAAATTAAAAATATTTAAAGAATCAAAAACAGTTTCAATAAATATACTTAGTAATAAACAAGAAATGATTTCTAATAACTTTGCAAAAAAAAATCCTGACTGGAAAAATATTGAGTATGATGTTTTAAAAAATGGAAACCCTATAATAAAAAATTGTGTTTCAAATCTAGATTGCAAAATAGAAGATAAAATAAAAAAAGGAGATCATATAATATTTATCTGTAAAGTCGCTCATGTCTTGAATAATAATAAATTACAACCTCTAATTTATTATAATTCTGAATTTTATTAATTAATGGCTGTATATATTAAAAATACAACTTTCTTATCTATAGCTCTTGCTGGTTTTTTAATCTTTTCATTAAATGCATATAAATTAAATTCTAATAATAAAAAAATTTCTTTAAAAGAAATAAAACCAACTAAATTTATTGAATCACCAAAAGAAAAAGAGCAAACAACAATAAAAGATACTAAAAATTTATTTGATGAATCTTCTAAAGCAAAAAATAATATTAAATATACAGAGCAAATTGTAATAGTAAAAAAAGGTGAAACTTTTTTAAGAATTTTAGATAATTTTAATTTTGAAAATAAAAAAAAATTTGAAATTATTAATTCTATAAATAAAATATTTGATCTTAGAGATCTGAACGTAAATCAAAAAATTATTTTTTTAGTAAATGATAAAAAAATTGTAAAACAAATTATTGTTGAGTTAGATTATAAAACTAATTTAGTTGTGGATCTTGACTCTAATATAAATGTTATTAAAAAAGAATTAGAGACATTTTCAGACTTTGAATCAAAAGAATATTTTATAACAAATTCTCTATATTCAGATGGAATAAATAACAATATACCAAATCCAATTCTAATAAAACTAATACAACTATTTAGTTTTGATTTAGATTTTCAAAGAGATATTTTAAAAGATACACAAGTGTCAGTATCTTATGAAAAAATTTTTACTGAAAATAAAACTAAATTTTATTTTGGTGATATTCAGTATGCGAGAGTTACGATTAAAAATAATACATTAGAATACTTTAAATTTCTTACAGATGATGGGTATGTTGACTACTTTAATCGTAAAGGAAAAAATGTTAAAAAATCAATTCTTAAAACTCCACTTGATGGAGCAAGACTTTCTTCTACTTATGGCATGAGAAAACACCCTATTTCAGGTTTTAATAAAATGCATAAAGGAATAGATTTTGCAGCACCTAAAGGAACTCCTGTATATGCTGGTGGAAATGGTGTTATAGAGATGGCTGGGAGAAATGGTGGTTATGGTAATTACATAAGAATACGTCATAATAATGAATATAAAACTGCTTATGCTCACTTAAGTGGTTTTAAAAAAGGAATAAGCAAAGGTGTTAGAGTCAGTCAAGGAGAGGTAATTGGCTATGTTGGTAGTACAGGAAGATCTACAGGCCCTCATTTACATTACGAAATTATATACCAAAATAAGCAAATAAATCCTTTAACATTAAAATTACCATCTGGTAAAATATTAGAAGGCGAAGAACTGGAAAGATTTAAAAAAAACTACAAAATGATTTTAGCAAATCATTTAAACAACTTATTTGAATAATTATTTAGAGCTTCTAGATCTTTTCTTTTTAACTGGTTCAGAAATAAAGGGAACAGACTCTATAGATTGATCTAAATCATCATCTTTGTTTTCTTGTTCCTCTATTTTTTGATTATCCTCATTAGAAACTTCTTTATTTTCTTGAGTATTAGTATTTTCATTATTAGATATTTTTACATCCTCAGATGTATCTTGCTCTTCAATGTTAATGCCAAGTTCTATCATTAAGCGGTAATAATGATCGGTAAATTGATAATAATATTCAGCTTGAATTCTATCACCAGAACTAAAGGTGTCTTTTGCAAGTTTCAGGTATTTATTATACTGCTGCGTGATATTTCCTTTACCTCTACTTTTGGAAGCAAAATTATTATTTCTCTTAAAATTTGGCCTTCTATTCGATTTAAAGGTCATACGACCATTTTTCTTAGTATACATAATTTTTTAGTTAATTTAGTGAAAATTCTAAAATTTAATATTTTCTTAAACTACAATTTTCTTTATATAATATCCCTATAGCTTTGAAAAAACCATAATTCTATCTTTTTTTTGCAAATCTTGAGCTTTTTTTTCAAATTTTAATGAAGAAGCACTAAAAATTTTTCTACATTCATCGCATTGTTTTTCCCCAATCTCTATAATGAAATAGGCATTAGAATTCAGTATTTGAGGGATTTTTTTTGCAAATTCTCTATAAAATTTCAACCCATCTTCTCCCCCGTCAAGTGATATAATGGGTTCAAAATTTCTAATTTCTTGAGAGATATTTTTTAATTCTTTTTTTGTTAGATATGGGGGGTTAGAAACTATTAAGTCAAAATTTTTATCGATATAATTAATAGTTGTTTTTTTTAATTTAATTCGATCATGTAATTTTTTATCTCTTATATTTTTATTTGCTACTTTTATCGCATCTTCGGAAATATCTATTGCGAGTATATCTGCATTTTCAAATTCTCTTGCTAATGATATAGCTATTGCCCCAGAGCCAGTTCCTATGTCTAAAATTTTAATATTCCTTTTTCTATTATAAAAAATTTTTTTACTTTCTTCAATTATACCCTCTGTTTCCGGTCGAGGATCTAATACAAATTCATTAACGTAAAAATCATCTTTCCAAAAACTTTTTTTGTTAATAATTTTAGAAATAGGTTCATTTGCAAGTCTTCTATTTAAGATAATACTAAATATTTTAATATTAATTTGATTTATATTGAAATTACTTAATATAATTTCATTATTTATTAATCTTGAATAATTAAGTAAAATTCTTAAATCAATTTCTGGATTTGGTATTTTATTTTTTTTTAATTTTTTTAAATTCTCAAGGATAAAATCATTCATTACCTAATTCGGTTAGTTTGTTAGTTTCCTCATCAGCAATTAAAGGGTTAATTAAATCATCTAAATTGCCTTCTAGTATTTCTGTTAGATTATAAAGTGTTAAATTTATTCTGTGATCAGAAACCCTGCCTTGCGGAAAATTATATGTTCTGATTCTTTCTGAACGATCTCCTGAACCAACTTGATTTTTTCTTTCTAATGATCTTTGTTTATTTTTTTCTTGAATTTCATTATCTAATATTCTTGATCTCAAAATTTTAAGTGCTTTCGCTTTATTTTTATGTTGTGATTTTTCATCTTGCTGAGAAACTACTATTCCAGTTGGGATATGAGTAATTCTAACCGCACTATCAGTAGTATTTACAGACTGTCCTCCTGGTCCACTTGATCTAAAAACATCTATTCTCAAATCTTTATCTTCAATATTAATATCTACTTCCTCAGCCTCAGGTAAAACAGCTACAGTTGCTGCAGAAGTATGAACTCGACCGCTACTTTCAGTAGCAGGAACTCTTTGAACTCTGTGAACACCTGATTCAAATTTCAATTTTGAAAAAACGTTATATCCTGAAATATTACATATCACTTCCTTTATCCCTTTCAGGCCTGTCTCTGATATTGATAAAATCTCAAAATTCCATTTATTTAAATCAGAAAAACGTTGGTACATAGAAAATAAATCTGCCGCAAATAAAGAAGCTTCATCCCCACCTGTTCCAGCTCTTATCTCAAGAATTGAGTTTTTTTTATCATTTTCATCTTTTGGAATCAAAAGTCTCATTAATTCATTCTCAAGAATTGTTATTGATTTCTTTTTTTCTTTTAATTCTACTTCAGCAATTTGTTTTATTGAATTATCATCATCATCCATTAATTTTGAAAGTTCAAGTATCTCATATTTATCTTTCTTATAAAGTTTTATAGTTTCAACTATTGGTGTTAATTCAGCATATTCTTTATTTAATTTAACTAATTTTTCAGTATCTAAATTAGACTGATTATTTAAACTACTCTCTATTTCTCTAAATTTTGACTCAATATTATCAAATTGTTTTTCAAAATTAATCATTTTATGTGATCTAAAATATTATTTAAATCTACATTTTTTTGTTTCCCACTAATTAAATCTTTTAAAGTAAATTTGTTTTTTATTTTTTCTATATCACCAACAATTATTATATATTGTGCTTTTTTTTCATTAGCTAAAGATAATGATTTTTTTAAATTATATTTATAATTCCAAAATACAGAAAAATTATTTTTAATTAAAAGATTATAAATTTCTAGAGCATGTTTTTTATAATTTGGGTCTAGAATTGCCAAATGAATATTTTTTTCATTAGAAACTGTATCTTTCATTAATAACATAATTCTTTCAATTCCACCTGCCCATCCAACACCAGGAATATTTTTACCTCCAAGAGTTTCAATTAATCCGTTATATCTCCCACCACCTATAAGTGTATCCTGACTACCAATGTCATTGGTCTTAAACTCAAATACTGTATGACAATAATAATCTAAGCCTCTCACTAAATTTGGATCTTCGTAAATAGAAATATTAAGATCAATCAAGCAATTTTTAATTTCTTCATAAGAGTTTAAATCTGATTTAGAAATAAATTCAATAAGCTTTGGACATTTTTCAATTATATTCTTATCATCAATATTTTTTGAGTCTAAGATCCTTAACGGATTAGAATTTATTTTATTAACGCTATCAGCAGATAACAAATTTTTATTATCATTAAAATATTTTGATAGAGTGTTTTTATAATCTTTTAAATTTTTTCTACTTCCCAAGGTATTTAAATGTAAAGTAATTTTTCTATGAGGAAGAATATTTTGTAATATTGTACTTGCTAAATTTATAATTTCAATGTCAGCAAAAAAATCATCAGATCCAAAATTTTCAAAATTAATTTGATTGAATTGTCTATACCTACCTTTTTGTGGTCTTTCCCTTCTAAACATTTGCCCTGTTCCAAAAAATTTAGCAGGTAAGTTATTTAACAAACCGTTTGATATAGCGGCTCTTATCATTGGAGTGGTGTATTCTGGCCTTAAAGTAATTTCATCTTTATTTCTATCCTCAAAAGTATACATCTCTTTTAAAACTACGTCACTTTGTTCACCTAGGGGTTTTTTAAAAAGTTCTGAACTCTCAAATATAGGGGTTATGAGTTCATTAAATCCAAATTTTCTAGCATTGTCTTTTACTTCGTAAACCACTTTATTGAATTTCTTTATTTCTTCTCCATACAAATCATGAGTTCCTCTTATAGGTTTTATTTTCATATTATTTCTTTATACTCTTATTTTCAGCTTTTTTTCTAATTATATCTTCAAGATAAGGAGCTAAATCCTTATCTTTAACTATATGATCTTTATTCCCATCAACATAGATCATGTGAGTATTATTGCCTCCGCCTGTAATACCAATATTAGTCATATTTGCTTCTCCTGGACCATTTACAACACACCCAATAATTGAAACAGTCAAGGGTTTTTGAATATCTTCAAGAGATTTTTCTAATTTTTTAACAAGATCAATAACATTAAACTGTTGTCTTGCACATGATGGACATGAAACTATTTTAACTCCTCTATTTCTAATTCCTAAACTTTTTAAAATTTCAAAACCAACTTTAACTTCTTCTTCTGGTTTATCTGATAAAGAAACTCTGATTGTATCACCAATTCCATTTAATAAAAGATTTCCCATACCTATAGAAGACTTTATTGATCCTGTTCTTTTACCACCTGCTTCAGTAATCCCAATATGAAGTGGATAATCACATTTTTTTGCAAGACCTTCATATGCTTTTATCGCCATAAAAATGTCTGAAGATTTGACACTTATTTTTAAATTAAAAAAATCATTATCTTCTAAAATTCTTATATTATCTAGAGCACTCTCAATTAAAGCGTCAGGGTTAGGTTCAGAATATTTATCTAATAATTTTTTATCTAAACTACCTGCGTTTACACCGATTCTTATTGAACAATTATTATTTTTTGCAGCTTTTATAACATCTTTAACTTTTTCTTTTGAACCAATATTACCAGGATTGATTCTAAGACAGCTAGCTCCATTCTCAGCAGCCTCTATTGCCCTTTTGTAATGAAAATGAATATCAGCTATAATTGGAACTTTAGCATGTTTTACAATTTCTTTTAAAGCCTGTGTTGATTCTTTATCTGGGACTGAAACTCTAACTAAATCTGCTCCAGCACTGATTGCTCTATCAATTTGTTTAATTGTAGATTCAATGTCAGTCGTTAAAGTGTTTGTCATAGTCTGAACTGATATAGGATTGTCACCTCCAATTAATACATCACCAACATTTACTACACGCGTTTTTCTTCTATATATTTTTTGATAGGATCTTAACATTAACTAATTACTGAAATCTTTGCTCAAAACTAAAGAGTCAACTACCTGTCCCTTTTTTCCAATTTTTCCCCTCACTACTTGATCAATAATAACCAATATATGTCCAGCATTACCTGATGTAATTGAATAATTTGATTCTAAATCATATGAGTATTCATCATTTTTATTCATAAGTTGACTTAAAATAATTTCATCATCTTTATTTCTTATCTGTACCCATGTGTCGTTTAAAATCTTAAGAGTAATAATCATGGGTTTATAATTTTCATCTTTTGGCAAAGAAGCAATTGCACTAGATGAACTAAACTTATTATCTGCTTTAGCAAAATTTTTTTCCTTAACTTTATCTATAGCTTGATTTTGAAACTCATAATCTAAGTTTGCCTGCTCAACTATAGATACATAATTTTCAGGTAATTCAGGAATAATCGCATATTCTCTATCAGCTTTATCAACTTCAATAAATAAAAAATAAAAAGATGAAAAAATAATTAAAATAAGACAAAAAGATTTTACTTTATTTGAAATAAAAAAATTTTTTTCAACTATTGGTCTTTTAATTTCAAAATTTTTATTTTCATTAGGAAGATGCTCACTTTTAAACTTACTAACTAACTCAGTTTCATTAAGATTTAAAAAACTACAGTATGCTCTAAGGTGACCAAGAATAAAAATAATATCTATATCATTTTGTAAATAATTATTTTCGATATTGTTTAATATTTCTTCAGAAATTTTTAATTCTTTAGAAACATCTGAAAGTAACAACTTTTTTCTTATACGATTTTTTTTTAAAATTTGACCTACAAGTTCCATATAAAATCTTTTTTACAAATTATAAACTTCATGGAGCGATTTAACAGCAATATTTGTATGTTTTTCATCTATTAAAACACTAATTTTTATTTCTGAAGTGGAAATAGCAAGTATATTTATTGCATTTTTAGCAAGCGTTTTAAACATTTTTTCAGCTACTCCAGATTGAGACATCATACCCATTCCAATAACTGAAATTTTCGCTACATTTTTATCTAATGACAAAGATTTATATTCTAAAATTTTTTCACTATTTTCAATGACTGTCTTAGTTAAATCATGATCTTTTTGGTTTATAGTAAATGTAATATTTGCAAATATTCCATCTTGAGAAATATTCTGAACTATCATATCAACATTAATGTTATTTTCGGCCATAAGTCCAAAAATTTTTGCTGAAATACCTGGCTTATCTAATATTCCAGAAATAGTTACTTTAGCTTCATTTTTGCTATAACTAACTCCACTAACAATCTCTTTTTCAATTAGGTCTTCTTCATCAATTATTAAAGTACCTGTATTTTGAGTTAATGAAGATAAAACCTGTAAGGTAAGGTTATTCTTCATTGCAAGTTCAACTGATCTTGTGTGCAAAACTTTTGCGCCAGTTGATGACATCTCAAGCATTTCTTCAAAAGATAATTTTGATATTTTTTTTGCATTTTTTTCAATATTGGGATCAGTAGTGAATACACCCTCTACATCAGTGTATATATCACATCTTTGAGCATCGATAGCAGACGCAATAGCAACAGCCGTTGTATCTGAGCCACCTCTTCCAAGTGATGTAATTTTACCATTTATATTTATCCCTTGAAAACCTGCTAGCACAATAACATCATTTTCTTTAAAATATTTTTCAATTCTATTATTATCAACTTTAAGAATTTTTGCTTTTTCATAGCTCTCATCTGTAATTATGGGTACTTGCCAACCAAGCAGAGGTATTGATTTAATTCCTTTATTCTTTAATGCAGCAGATAATAAGCCAATTGTTACTTGTTCCCCTGAAGTTAAAACTAAATCACTTTCAATTGAATTTTTTGATCCAAATTCATCAAGATAACTCTGTAATTTATTAGTTTCACCAGCCATAGCCGACAAAACGACAACAATTTTATGATTTTTAACTTCTCTAGTAACTATTTCTGCAATATTTCTAAGCTTTTCATTATTGGCAACTGAAGTGCCCCCAAATTTCATTACAATAGTATTCATTGTTATTTAACAGTTTAAATCTTCTTGGGTATTATTATTATTAGTATAAAAAACAAGTTTTAACATGAATTTTAAAACAAAAAAAAGCGAATTTGATCATTTTTCACAACTTGCTAGCGAATGGTGGTTAAAAAATGGTAAATTTAAAATTTTACACGAAATTCAACCTATAAGAATTAAATACATTCAAGATGTTATTGGTAAAAAACAACTTGATAAAATTAAAATTTTAGATTTAGGCTGCGGAGGTGGACTTATATCAGAAGGTTTGTCTAAAAAAGGTGCAAATGTAACAGGAATAGATTTTGTTAAAGATAACATTGAGATAGCTAAAATTCATGCTCAAAAAAATAATTTAAATATAGATTATAGAACATTAGATTTTGAAAATGAAAAAATAAGGTCCAAATTCGATATTATTGTAATTTTTGAAGTTTTAGAACATTTGTCTGATTGGAAATCTTTCATTAAAAAAATTCAATCTAATTTAAAATCAAATGGAATTTTAATTATATCTACAATAAATAAAAACTTAATTTCAAAGTATCTTGCTATAGATTTAGCAGAGAATTTTCTTAATTGGATACCAAATAATACTCACAATTATCATAAATTTATAAGACCTCAAGAGTTAGAGTTTTTTTTAAATCAAAATAACTTTAACAATATAAGCTTTAAAGGTTTACAATATAGCCTTTTGAAAAAAAAATGGATTTTATCTGAAAATACTAATGTAAATTATTTTTGTAATTGTTTTTTAAATTAATTGTTTTTTTTATTTGACTGAAAAGGAAGTGGCGTAATGCTTATATCTTCCTCAATTAGTTCTTTTGTCTGTTCAATCGTTGCTTCACCATATATCGGCCTATCTTTTGTTTCTCCATATTTAATTTTTTTTGCTTCATCAGTAAATTGATCACCAACATAATCAAAATTTTCTTCAACAATTTTTTTAATATTTTTTATGTTGTTTGCTAAAGTTTTTTTATTTTTTAAAATTTTGGAATTACTCTTTTTTGCAACATTTGGTGCAACAAGAGCTTTTTTTATATTACTTTTTTCACAATTTGGACAATTGATAAATTTACGTCTTTTCTGACTTTTAAAATCAGCTTCATTATCAAACCATCCCTCAAATGGATATTCACAATCATCACAAACTAAATTAAAAACTATCACTATTATTATATAATGTTTATTTTCATTTTAACAATATTTGCTCATCATCTTGATTTTGTATTTCTACTAATAATAGATTTTTATTAAATTTCGTATTAATTACTGTGTTATTTGATAAAGATATCCCAGTATTTTTATAAACTAATATATTCACAAAATTTTTATCATCTTTATAAATATCAAAGCTAGAAACTTCATTAAAAAAAAGAAATAAAGTGTCTTTATCAATTATTTTTTTTCTATTAATAAAAGAACTATGGAAATATTGCATAGAAATTTTAATACTTCTCTGTTTTTCATTTATATGTGTTTCCAAATTATCAAATTTATCTAAAGGAAATTTTAAATCATTTATAAGTGGCAATATTTTTGTAATAAGATTAATTTTTAATAATTCTAAGAAATTTAAGCCCTTGACCTTATCATTAATTGAATTAATTTCAGTAATTATAATATTGAGTATATTTTTTTTAAGTGTTTCCATTTATAGCTTATATATAGACTAATGATAAATAAAAAATATCTTAAAAACTTAAGAAGTAAAGAAATCAATAACAAAAATCACTTTATTTTTGACTTATATAATGAGAGAATTATGGACTCTCTAGAAATTTTAAATCTTAATTTTAAAGAAATTTTAATTTTAGGAGATCATGGAATTAAGTTAAGAGAATTTATCAATCAAAAATATATTAATAGCTCAGTTACCATATATGATTTAAAAAAAAATGATTTTGATCTAGATGAATGGAAATATAAAAGTGATAAAAAAAAATATGACTTAATCATAAGTAATTTTTTTTTATTTTTAAGTGATAAATTTGATTATGTATTAAAAAAAATTATATTTTCACTTTCTCCCAATGGCTTCTTTATAGCAACTTTACCCACTGAAGATAATTTTAAAGCGTTGAAATTGGCTATGATAAAAACAGATTCAGAGCTTTATTCAGGTGCTTTTAATAGATTTAATAATTTTATAGAATTAGTAAAAATTATAGATTTATTGAAAAAAAATGATTTTAAAATACCATTAGTAAATTTAGAAAAAATAAATTTAGAATATAATAAATTTGAGAAATTACTTCATGATATACGTTCAATGAATTTATCTTATTACAATACAGACAAAAAAATAATATTCGAAAAAAAACTTTATTTTAAAAAATTGGAACATAATTTTAAAAAAAACTTAAATAATAATTTTGCTATTTCAACCAATTTTTATATTATTTCGGGTTGGAAAGATCACAAATCTCAACAAAAACCATTAAATCCTGGAGAAGCAAAAAATGAATTGAAAGATTTTTTATAAATTTCAGGATCGGTAATCTGCATTAATTTTAATATATTCATTATTTAAATCATTTCCATAAACAACTTTTGAAAAAATACCTAAATGCAGATTGACTTCAATTTCAATTAAATTTTTTTTCATATAACTATTAACTTTAGATAAATTAACATTACTATTGCGTTCACCTTTTTTAGCTAAAATAAGATTTCCAAATTTAATAGTAATTTTATCTTGAAATATCTTTTCTCTAGTTTTTCCTATAGCCATTACTACTCGACCCCAATTAGCATCTTCACCAGCTATTGCTGTTTTAACAAGAGGCGAGTTAGCAATTGAAAATGCTATATTTTTTGCTTGAGATTCTGATTTAGCTTTTTTTACATTTACTTTAATTAATTTTTTTACTCCCTCTCCGTCTGAAATAATCTTATAAGATAATTCTTTCATAACTAAATTTAAAGTTTTAGAAATTTTCTTTTGATGTTGATTATTTAATTTAATTTTATTAAGAGGATTAGAAAAAAGCATAATTGTATCACTTGTTGAAGTATCAGAGTCCACAGATATAGAATTAAATGTTTCTTGAATATTATTTGCTAAAAGTTTTTTTAGCTCTCTTCTGCTTATTTCACAATCTATAAAGATATATGCTAGCATAGTACCCATATTTGGACTTATCATTCCTGATCCTTTTGCAAATCCATAAATTTTAATATTTTTATTAAGAATTTTAATATTGTGAATTGAAGTTTTAACAAATGTATCAGTAGTCCAAATAGATCTGGCAGCATCAATGAGCGTATTATTTTTTGAGAAAAATAATTTACTGATCTGTTTACAAATTAAATTTGGATTTAGCTGTTCACCAATTACTCCTGTAGAAGAAACCAATATTTCTTTCTTTGAACAAGACAAATGC
Organism: uncultured Alphaproteobacteria bacterium; assembly: GCA_902596365.1. Lineage (GTDB taxonomy): Bacteria > Pseudomonadota > Alphaproteobacteria > HIMB59 > CACPNW01. Next base: position 2,181 of record CACJTT010000017.1, on the reverse strand, counting down.
TCAGCAAGTCTTTTTACATATTTATCTATATTTTTTAATCCTAAACTACCTGTATGTGCGTTTGCATTACCAGAATTAACAATTAAAGCTTTACATTTACCTTTGTTATTTTTTTTATCCCAAATAATTGGAGCTGAAGGCATTGAGGTAAGAGAGTACTTACAAGAAACATTAATAGTTTTATCAAATACAATGATTAAAAGATCATCTTTTTTCTTTTTAAAACCTGCATGAAAAGTAAAAATTTTAAATCCTTTGGGATATAAATCCTTGTATTGCTTTGGTGCGAAAGGAGATTTAGATTTTAAGTAAAACCTACCTTTACTTTTTAGACCTAAATCCTTTCTAGCGTTCTTGAATTTCATATGTTAACAGCCACATATCATAATATGCTTAATATTGTTAATAAATTATTTGGAGGTCTGGGTTCCAATAATCTTAAAAAATATGAGAATGTTGTTAAAAAAATTAATAATTTTGAATCAGAAGTTTCTAGATTAAATGATGATGATTTAAAAAATAAAACAGACTATTTTAAAAATAAAATTCAATTTGAAAAAATAGATATTGATCAAATTTTACCAGAAGCATTTTCAGTAGTAAGAGAAGTTGCAAAAAGAACACTTAATATGAGGCATTTTGATGTTCAACTTATTGGAGGCATAGTTCTTCATGAAGGTAAAATTGCAGAAATGAAAACGGGTGAGGGTAAAACACTAGCTGCTACATTACCAGCTTACTTAAATGCTATATCAGGAAAATCTGTTCATATAATTACAGTTAATGATTATTTAGCTAAAAGAGACTCAGAATGGATGGGGAAAATTTATAAATTTCTAAATTTATCTGTGGGTTGTATTAATTCAAAAACAGATCATGGAGTTAGATCAAAAGAATATGAATGCGATGTTGTTTATGCAACTAATAATGAAATTGGATTTGATTATTTGAGAGATAATTTAAAAGGAGATTACGAAAGTCTATGTTTTAAAAAAGAAGCATTTGCAATTGTGGATGAAGTTGATAGCATTTTAATTGATGAAGCAAGAACGCCATTAGTTATATCTTCTGAGGCTTCATCATCAATAGACTTATTTCCCAAAATAAATAAGATTATTAAACTTTTTAAAGAAAATGATTATGAATTAAACGAAGAAAATAAAAATGTACTTCTAACAAATGACGGAATGGAGTTTGCAGAAAAACTTCTTATTGAAAATAATTTAATTCAGAGTGGTACTTTACAAGATTTGGATAATATGGCTTTAAATCATAATATTATTCAAGGTTTAAGAGCTCATAAATTATTTATTAAAGATAAAGATTATATAATTAAAAATAAGCAGATTGTAATAATAGATGACTTAAGTGGAAGACCTATGGAAGGTCGAAGATATGGGGATGGATTACATCAAGCTATTGAAGCTAAAGAAAACCTTACTATTCAAAAAGAAAACCAAACTATTGCTTCAATAACTTATCAAAATTTTTTTAGAACCTATAATAAATTAAGTGGTATGACGGGTACAGCACTTACTGAAGCAAATGAATTCGAAGGAATATATAATTTAGGAGTAGTTTCTATTCCACCAAATCTAAAAATTAACAGAGATGACCGCAATGATGAAATTTATATTACAAAAAAAGAAAAATATGATGCTGTTATTAAACTTGTCAAAGAAAGACATTTAAGGAAACAACCAATTTTAATTGGAACAACATCAGTAGACAATTCAGAACTAATTTCTAAATATCTGAAGAATGCAAATATTGAACATTCTATTCTGAATGCAAAGCATCATGAGCAGGAGGCAGAAATAATAGAAAGGTCTGGAATACCTGGAAATGTCACAATATCAACTAACATGGCAGGAAGAGGAACTGACATCAAGCTAGGAAATGAGAATGAAGAATTAAAAAATCAAGCAATAGATTCAGGTGGATTGCTTGTAATTGGAACAGAACGACATGAGAGTAGAAGAATTGATAATCAATTAAGAGGGAGATCAGGTAGACAAGGTGACATAGGCGAAAGTATTTTCTTTCTTTCCTTAGAAGATGATTTGATGAGAATATTTGGATCCAAAACCCTAGAGAACGTTCTTGGAAAGTTGGGCTTGAAAGAAGGAGAGGCAATTACACATTCACTAATTACAAAATCATTAGAAAGAGCTCAACAAA
>CACJTT010000016.1 GCA_902596365.1 uncultured Alphaproteobacteria bacterium | reverse complement strand
ATTGTAAGAGGTGCTTTTGGCTCTTATGACTCTTTTCATCCTTTTATTTTAAAAGGTAGGTCAGCTGCTGGAATAATGGCAATTTATGATACTCTTACTACAAGATCATATGATGAGGCATTCACTGAATATGGGTTATTAGCAGAAAAAATAGAATGGCCTGAAGATAGATCGTGGGTAGAGTATACAATAAGAGATGAAGCTGAATGGCATGATGGAAAAAAAATAACTAGTGATGATGTAGTATGGACATTCAATACATTGATGGAAAAAGGTCATCCAGGGTATAAATATTATTATGCTGATGTTAAAAACGTTGTTAAAGTTTCAGATAAAATTGTAAAATTTGAATTTAAAAATAATACAAATAAAGAATTAGCTCTTATAGTTGGTCAATTGCATATATTACCAAAGCATTATTGGATTAATAAAAACTTTGAAGAAACAACTCTTGATATTCCTCTTGGAAGTGGGCCTTATAAAATTAAATCTTTTGATACAGGTAGATCTGTTACTTATGAATTAAATAAAGATTATTGGGGTTTTAAAAATAATATCGTTCCAATTAAAGTAGGTAAAGACAATATTAGTACTATAAGATATGATTACTATAAAGATAGAAGTATTGAGAGAGAAGCTTTTAAATCCGGTGATATTGATTTTTTTAGTGAAAATTCATCAAAAGAATGGGCAACAGCTTATGAGATTGATGATGTAAAAAGTGGTATAATAAAAAAAGAACTTATATCTCATGAAAATCCTCAAGGAATGCAAGCTTTTGCATTCAACACACGTAAAGATATTTTTAAAGATAAGAGAGTTAGAAAAGCACTTTCATATGCTTTTGACTTTGAATGGACTAACGAAAATTTATTTTATGGTGCATATAAAAGAACAGATAGTTTTTTTGAAAACTCAGAACTTTCTTCAAGTGGATTGCCATCAAAAGAAGAACTTGTTTATCTAAACCCATATATAGATATTCTTCCACAGGAAATTTTTTCTAAAGAGTTTAAAAATCCTTCGACTGATGGATCTGGTTTTATAAGGATTCAGTTACAAGAAGCAACAAAACTTCTTAAGGATGCTGGATGGGTATTAAATAACGGTCAACTAGAAAATTCAAAGGGAGAGTCATTTAAATTTGAAATTTTATTAGTATCACCTGCTTTTGAAAGAATAGTGGCGCCTTTTATTGATAACTTAGAAAAATTAGGCATAAATGCAACTCAAAGAATAGTAGATAGCGCTCAATATCAAAAGAGAATAGAAAGTTTTGATTTTGAAATGATTGTTCAAACCTTTAGCCAGAGCCTCTCACCTGGTAATGAGCAAAGAGGTTTTTGGGGTTCTGATGCTGCAGATACAAATGGATCAAGTAATGTGATTGGAATAAAAAATGATGTTATCGATATCCTTATAGAAAAACTTATTAACGCTAAAGACAGAGAGGATTTAATAACTATTACCAAAGCTTTAGATAGAGTATTGCTATGGAATTATTACGTAATCCCTCAATGGCATATTTCTGCTTATAGAGTTCTGTATTGGGATATGTTTGATAAACCTATACAAAAGCCTAAATATTCTCTTGGATTTGATACTTGGTGGATTAATCAAAGCAAATTTGATTTTATTAATTCTCAAAGATCTGCAAACTAATAAGTTAAAAATAGAACATAAATAATATAAAATCATATTTATGGGTGCGTATTTAATAAGACGAATTCTCCTAATATTTCCAACTCTTTTTGGAATAATGTTAATTAATTTTGCTGTTATTCAAATTGTGCCTGGTGGCCCAGTGGAGCAAATGATTGCACAAATGACAGGAACAGCTGTTGAGTCCACAGCTCGTTTTTCAGGAGGTGCAGAAGGAGAGTTAAATTCAAGTTTTGATGCATCTAGTTTTGAAGATGGTGATTCTAATTACAGAGGTGCTCAAGGACTTGACCCAGACATTATTAAAGAAATTGAAATAATGTATGGAATGGACAAGCCTGCGCATGAACGTTTCATTAAAATGTTAAAAAGTTATGTCTTGTTTGATTTTGGTGAAAGTTTTTTTCGTGATCAAAAAGTTACTTCATTAGTTTTGGATAAAATGCCAGTATCAATATCTCTTGGCTTATGGACAACTTTACTCGTATATCTAATATCCATTCCTCTTGGTATTAGAAAAGCTATAAAAGATGGGTCGAGATTTGATATAATTTCAAGCAGTATTGTTACAATTGGATATGCAATTCCAAATTTCTTATTTGCAGTTATTCTAATTGTTTTTTTTGCTGGCGGTCGCTTTTATGATATTTTTCCGTTAAGAGGTTTAGTGTCAGAAAATTTTGATGAATTAAGTGTTCTTTCTCAAATCAAAGATTATTTTTGGCATTTAACTCTGCCTCTAATTGCAATGATTGTTAGTGGTTTTGCTGGATTAACTTTCTTGACTAAAAATTCTTTTATAGATCAAATTAATCAACAATATGTAATGACAGCACGTTCTAAAGGATTATCAGAAAGAAAAGTACTTTATGGACATGTTTTTAGAAATGCAATGCTAATAGTAATTGCTGGTTTCCCTTCAGCATTTATTGGAATATTGTTTTCAAGCTCTTTATTTATTGAAGTAATATTTTCTTTAGATGGTTTGGGGTTATTAGGTTATGAAGCAGCGCTTACAAGAGATTATCCTGTAATATTTGCCACATTATATTTCTTTTCATTACTTGGTCTTATTATGGGAATTATAGGTGATTTTATGTATTCCTTAATTGACCCTAGAATTGATTTTGAGTCTAGAGAATGAAAAACTTATCTCCACTTAATAAAAGACGTTTAAATAATTTTGTCAAAAACAAAAGAGGCCTTTATTCTTTCTGGATTTTTTTTATTTTATTTATGATTTCACTTTTTGCAGATTTTATTGCAAATGAAAAACCTTTATTGATAAAATATGAAAACGAATTTTATTTTCCAATTTTTCAGTCCTATTCAGAGACCACTTTTGGAGGAGATTTTGAAACTGAAGCTGATTACAGAGATCCGTTTGTAATAAACTTAATTAATTCTTCTGGCTGGATGGTCATGCCAATAATTCCTTATAAATATAATACAATTATTCGAGATATTGATAGTCCTGCGCCCTCTCCTCCAACCAGAAAAAACTGGCTTGGCACAGATGATCAAGCTAGAGATGTTTTATCAAGATTAATATATGGATTCAGAATATCAATTTTATTTGGCTTCACATTAACTTTTTTTTCTATGATTATTGGCGTTTCTGCAGGTGCAATTCAAGGTTATTTTGGTGGAAAAACTGATCTATTTTTTCAAAGATTTATGGAGGTTTGGTCAGCTATACCAACATTATATATCTTGATAATTCTTGCTAGCGTAATACAGCCAAATTTTTGGTGGTTACTAATTATTTTGCTCCTTTTTAGTTGGATGGGTTATGTAGGTGTTGTTAGAGCAGAATTTTTGAGAGCACGAAATTTTGATTACATTAGAGCTGCTAAAGCTCTTGGGGTAAGCACGTCAAAAATAATATTTAGGCACATGATTCCCAATGCAACTGTAGCTACAATAACATTTCTTCCTTTTAGTTTAAGTGCGTCTGTAACCGCATTATCTGGTTTAGACTTTTTAGGATTTGGTTTACCTCCTGGCTCTGCATCATTAGGTGAAATGGTAAACCAAGGACGTAATAATTTACAAGCACCTTGGCTTGGTCTAACAAGTTTTTTTACCTTGGGGTTAATGCTTGGTCTTTTAGTTTTTATTGGTGAAGCAGTGAGAGATGCATTAGATCCAAGAAAGACTTTCAATTAACATGAGTATTATATCAATTAAAAATTTGAAGATTAGTTTTAAACAAAATCAAAATGTTGTTAACAATGTAAACATAGAAATACCAAAAGGTAAAACTGTTGCTATCGTTGGGGAGTCTGGTTCTGGAAAAACATTATCTGCTCTGAGTATTTTAAAATTATTACCAGGAAATGCTACTATAAATAGTGGGAATATAATATTTAAAGAAAAAGATTTACTTCAACTTCCGTTAAATGAAATTGAAAAAATTAGAGGAAATAAAATTTCTACAATTTTTCAAGAACCCATGTCTAGTCTCAACCCTTTACATACAATTGATAAACAAATTAAAGAAATGATTACAACTCACAATAAAAAAAATTTGGTAGAACTTAATGCTTCTGTTTTAAACTTACTAAAAGAAGTAAATTTAGAAGATTTAATGAATAGACCAAATATTTATTCTTATGAACTTTCAGGTGGGCAACGTCAAAGAGTAATGATTGCAATGAGTATAGCTAACAACCCAGATTTATTAATTGCTGATGAGCCCACAACTGCATTAGATGTAACTGTACAACAACAAATATTATCACTTCTAAATAAAATTCAAAAACAAAGAAAAATGTCAATTTTATTTATTAGTCATGATCTTGGAGTAGTTAATAAAATAGCAGATTATATTTATGTTATGAAAGATGGTGAAATTATTGAGCATGGAGAGAAACTTGAAATTTTTAATAACCCAAAAAATCCATACACAAAGCAGTTAGTTGGATTTCAGAATAAGATTAGAAAAATTCAAGAAAATACTGAAATAGAAATTCTTAAAATTAAAGATTTAAAGGTATGGTATCCTATTAAGAAAGGTATTTTTAAAAAAACGGTTGATTATGTTAAAGCCATAGATGCAATTAATTTTTCCTTAAAGAAAAAAGAAACCCTAGGTATTGTGGGAGAATCTGGGTCAGGAAAATCTTCACTTGTTTTAGCTATTTTAAAATTAATAACATCATCTGGAACAATAGAATTTGATAAATTAGATTTAAATTTATTAAAAAAAAATAAACTTAAGAAAATAAGAAAAGATATTCAAATTGTTTTTCAAGATCCTTTCTCCTCATTAAGTCCTAGAATGAATGTTCAGGAAATATTAAATGAAGGTATAGATGTTCACTTTCCAGAGTATTCTCTTGAAGAAAAAAAACAAACATTAAAAGATATTTTGAAAGAAACAGGAATGGATTATGAGCGAGATCATAATAAATACCCTCATGAGTTCTCAGGTGGTCAAAGACAAAGAATTGCAATTGCAAGAGCACTAATCTTAAAACCGAAAATACTCATTTTAGATGAACCCACGTCAGCATTAGATATCACAATACAAAATCAAATATTAGATTTACTTCAAAACTTACAAGAAAAATATTCTCTTAGTTATATTTTTATAAGTCATGATATGAATGTTATTAGATCTGTGTCAGATAAAATATTAGTTCTAAAAAGAGGAAAATTAATTGAATATAACTACGCTGAGACCATATTCAATAAACCAAAGGATGAGTATACTAAAAATTTAATAAGTTCAGTAGTTTAATTTATAGTGGAGAAAGGGATCCGAACCCTCGATAGTATTGCTACTACACACGCTTTCCAAGCGTTACGATTAGAAAAAAGTTTAGGGAATACAACGATAAATCAATATTTATTTTTAATTACTAAGTCAGTAAGTGCAGCCTATATGTAGCCAAATAATTATTGAATTACATTTGGAGGAATAAGCACAAGTTTACCTGTGTATTTTTTACTTAAAAAATCATCTTGTGCTACTTTAATATCTTTTAAAGGGTAAGTATTTGCAACCAAGGGAGAAATTTTATTTTGCTCAATATAACTAATTAAATTTGAAAATACTTCTTTAGGTTGTTTTGTGCATCCATAAAAAGTTAGATCCTTTAAATATAAAGTTCGTACATCTAATTCAACTAATGGCCCTGCTATAGCGCCCGCAGTTGAGTAACGTCCTTCTGGTTTTAAAATTTCTAGAAGCTGTCCCCATTGATCACCTGCTACTAAATCAATCACAACATCGACTGAATTTTTTCCCAACTCTTGAATTATATTAGAATTGCGATCAATTACTTTATCAGCACCTACTCTTAAAACATCTTTGTGTTTATTTTCTGAGCACTGAGCAATTACTTTTGATCCTCGTAATTTTGCTAGTTGAATAGCAGCTGACCCAACTCCTCCAGAACCTCCTGTAATAAAAACAATTTCATCTTTTAGTTTTGAACGATATAATAAACCTTCAGCAGTAGAATAAGCACAAGGAATAGATCCAAGTTCAACATCTGACCAATTTGAAATTATACTGAAAGCTTCAGAAGAACGAATTGAAGTGTATTGTGCAAATCCTCCATTACACTCAGATCCTACTGTCCAAGATGAATAGCTATCATGATTAAAAGGAACTTCTTGCATTGTTCTTACAATAACACGCTCTCCAATTCTTTTTTTATCTACTGATTTTCCTACCCCTACAATAATTCCACAAATATCTGCTCCTTGTATAATAGGAAAGTTTAGTGGATTTCCTGACCAACTACCATCATCGCTATTCTCAGCTGAAGATTTTGAATACCAACCAATTCTTGTATTTATATCGGTATTATTAATGCCTGCAGCTTTTACATTAATAAGCACTTCATCATCTTTTGGAGTAGGAACTTCAACGTCAGATCTATATTCCAGTTTCTCCATTCCACCATGACCAGTTAATACAACAGCGTTCATTAGTTTTGGAATTGAAAAATTCATTAATAATTTAATTTATCACAATAGAAAAAAAAGGTAACTAAAGTGTGACCTATGTGTGATCAAATCTTATTTTTATTAATTAAAGTTATATAAATATTCTAATTTATGGCGGAGAGGGAGGGATTCGAACCCTCTATAGTGTTGCCACTATACACGCTTTCCAAGCGTTGAAATTAGTTAAAAATAACTTTAAATACTGGTGTTTTTATAGTTTGAGAATTATTTTTTCGTATGAGAATCAAATTATAATAGAATTTATCAATTAATATTGTATCATAAAGTATGGATTTTTTTATTATTATAATAGCTTTGGCATTAGTAATTGGCCTGATTTATTTAAATTATTCTATAGCAAAGAAAAATAATAGAAGTACTGGTGGAGTTATTGCATGTTCAATCATTATATCTCCTTTGATAGTTCTTATTTATTTATTAATTGTGGGAAAAAAAGAATAGAATAATATTTAATTTATGGCGGAGAGAGAGGGATTCGAACCCTCGGTAGTATTGCTACTACACACGCTTTCCAAGCGTGCTGATTAAACCGCTCTCACATCTCTCCACTCGGTTTTTTCAATGCTATTCTTTGTTTTTTTTAACAAGTATTAACATGAAAATTTGTATTTAAGCATAATAAATAGTTTATAGTTAATTTAATGAAAAAACTTATTCTTATTTATGTCTCTATTTTCATGTTTATGGGTATTGGCCATGCAGTCACTAAAGATAACAGTCACTTGTATGGTGATGAATCTCAATGCTCGGATGATGGATGTTATAGTTTTTATGACTAGTGGCAAAGAAAAAAACACATGAAAATATTACTTTTAGATATTTATCCAAAAAAAAATTATAGAATAATCAAAGATACAAATGGGCAGTATGGCACCGGTAATGATTTTGGAGATAGTTTAATTTCAAAAATATTAAAATATTTTTCAAAAAAAAATCTATTTTGGCCTCCTGTATATATTGCTTACACAATGGCAGTTTTAAAAAATAAAGGATATGATGTCGAGTATAGCTACACGTTTAAAGAAAATTTTGATTACTATATATTCACAAGCTCTATTGTTTCTCATGAAACTGAAATTGATGAAATAAAAAAACTATCAAATAATAAAAAAAAAATAATTACTATAGGGCCATTTGCAGCAAATAATCCTGAAAATTATATTAAAGCTGGGTCCAGTGTAATTATTAATGAGCCAGAATTTTATTTTTTAAAAAATGATATTGCAAAAATAGATATTAGCAGTCCAAAAATTTTTAATGAAATTGTGCTTAATACTGAACTTGACAAATTACCTAGACCAATGTGGGATTTTTTTATTAAAAATAAAATACTTACTTATGGTTTGATAACAAAAAAAGTTACAATTCCCCTACTTGCTACAAGAGGTTGTCCATATTCTTGTTTTCATTATTGTGTATATCCATTGTCTCAAGGAAGAAAAATTCGATCAATAAGTCCTGAAAGAATTGTTAATGAAATAAAATTTTGGGTTGATAATTATAAGGTTAAGTCATTTGTATTTAGAGATCCAGTATTCTCTATAAATAGAAAACATACCATAGATCTTTGTCATGAAATTATAAAATCAAATTTAAAAATTGAATTTAGTGTTGAAACTCACTTGAACAACATGGATGATGAAATTTCAGAATTATTAGTTGAAGCTGGTATGTCAATGATCAAAGTTGGTATTGAATCAGTTGATACTGAGGTTTTAAAATCCTCAAAAAGAAAAACAATAGAAATAGATGAGCAACTTAAAAAGATTAGAAAAATAGAAAAATTAAAAGTTAAGGTCGTCACAATGTATATAATTGGAATGGTTGGTGACACTATTAAATCAGTTAACAACACTATAAATTATGCAAAAAAAATTAAATACTTACATATCACAATTTAGTATTTTTACTCCATATCCAGGTACACCTTTATTTAATGAGTATAAAGAAATTATCAATGTAAAAAAAATTGAAGATTTTAATCAATACAATCTTGTATTTAATCATCCTAATTTTGATAATAAATTAGCAAGAAAAATGATGGATAAAGCTTATAATAATTTTTTCTTAAGAATATCTTGGGTTATGAAATTTATATTTTCTAATTTTAGATGAAAAAATTGATATTTGTAAATGGATCAAATGGGTTTATTGGTAAAAATTTAGTTAAATTTTTAGAATCAGATTTTCAAATTATAAAATTTACAGTTCCTAGAAATTTAGAAAATATTAATAGTTATATTAAACAAGCTATTGAGCCTTACAACATTGATTATTTTATACATTTAAATTTTGTAAAAAAACCGAAAAGCAAATTTGAAAATTTCTTAAATCTAGAAATACCAATTTTGATTATTAAATATTTGTTAGAAAATAAAAAAAATTGTAAATTTATTTATTCAGGTACAATGAATATCTTTATAAAGAATTCTAATGATTTATATACTAAACAAAAGAAAATAATTGAAAACAAAATTTCAAACTATCAAAATGTAATAATTGTCAGAATGCCTTTTATAATGTCTAATAAAGTTGAAGGTGATAAAGCAAAATTATCAAAATTTGTTAATTGTTTACCATTAATTGGTTTAATACCTTACAAAGGAAGTAAAATAAATTATTTAGATTTATTTTCAGTAATGAATGAAATTAAAAAAATAATGAATTCAAAAAATATATACAAAAATTATAATTTAATAAGTAATAAATATATTTATCTCTATGAAATAGCAAAATCATTAAATAATAAGAAATTATATCTATACATACCTATAACAATTATATTTAAATACTTTATAAGAAATGTTTCACCTGCAATAAAAGGAATAGATTATAAAAAAGAACTTTCGATTCATGTCCTTGACAATACAAATTCTAAAAATATTTATTTTAATTAAAAAAAGAATATCTAAAAATATAATAAATCGCTTTAATACCATCAACCCAAGTTATTTTTTTACCTTCAGAATAGTCTCTTCCAAAATAACTTATCCCAACCTCATAAAATTTAAATTTTTTTTTAGCTAACTTAATTGTAATCTCTGGTTCAATACCAAAACCATTTTCCTTTAATTGTATTGATTTTAATTTTTCAAGTTTAACCGCTTTAAAACATGTCTCAACATCTGTTAAATTTAAATTTGTTAATATATTGCATAAGTAAGTTATCAAAAAATTACCAAATCTATGCCAAAAATATATAGTTCTTGAAACCCCATAACCTCTGAACCTCGATCCGTAAACAACATCAGCTTTGCCATCAAGAATAGGTTGAATTACTCGAATATGCTCTGCAGGATCATATTCTAGATCAGCATCTTGAATTATACATATATCTCCACTAGCGATCTCTAATGCTGATCTTATACAAAAACCTTTACCTCTATTTTTGTTGTTAAACTTTAATTTAAATAAACTATTTTCTTTATATTTTTCTATTATCAATTTTGAATTATCTACAGAACAGTCATCAATTACAATAATTTCCTTATTTGGATAATTATTTTTGATAACTTTATCTAAAATAATTCCAATTGTTTTTTCTTCATTAAAACATGGTATTATTACTGATAATTTCATGCAGAGCTAAAGTATTTAATTGTTTTCTCAAGACCTTTGAATAAGCTGGTTTTTTGTTGCCAGTTAAGATCTCTTTTAGCTAGTAAAAGGCTTGGTTTTCTTTTTATAGGATCATCTTGCAATTTATTTTTTAAAATTATATCACTTTTTGAATTCGTCATTTTTATAATTTTTTTTGCAATATAAATTATTGATTTCTCATTTGAAGAACCAATATTTATTGGACCTGAAATAGAATTTTTTGAATTCATAAGTTTTAAAATTCCTTTTACAGTATCATCTATATAACAAAAACATCTGGTTTGATTGCCATCACCGTTTATAATTAAAGGCTTATTATTAAGTGCTGCAACAATAAAATTACTTATTACTCTGCCATCATCAGAATTCATATAAGGACCGTAGGTATTAAATATTCTAGCAACTTTAATTTTAATATTATAAGATCTTTTATAATCAAAAAAAAGTGACTCTGCCAATCTCTTACCTTCATCATAACAAGCTCTAACCCCAACAATATTTACGTTTCCTCTATAATCTTCCTTTTGTGGATGTAAATTAGGGTCTCCATAAACTTCACTTGTTGAAGCTTGAAAAATTTTCGCATTATTTTTTTTTGCTATATTAAGGAGATTTATTGAGCCAAATATATTTGTTTTAATTGTATCAATTGGATTTTTTTGATACTTATTTGGTGAAGCAGGACATGCTAAATTATAAATTTCATCACATTTCAAAAAAAAATTATTTTGAATATTTTGTTTAATAAAAAAAAAATTTTTATTTTTATTTAGTTCATTAACATTGTTAATGCTTCCAGTGCAAAAATTATCTACACAGTATATAATATGCTGTTTCAATAATTTTTTGCATAAATGGTATCCTATGAAACCAGCACCTCCGGCAACTAATATTTTTTTCTTCATATAATTTTATAAAAAATTAATCTGTGTTATGTATCATTATTACTTTTTTTTATATATATAGTTAAATTTATATGTACTATCTAAAAAATTATTTAATAAGTAAATATTTTATCATATTCTACTTATTAGGAATTTATATTTTAGCAATAATTAATAATATAGGTTTTTATAATGATGATGAACATTTTCAGATACTTGAACCTGTAGCATATTTATTGGGTCTAAATGATTTTCTTATTGATGATAGGTCTGGCCTTTATTGGGAATGGCACAGTTCACATAGAGTCAGACCTTGGTTACAGCCAAATTTATACTATTTAATAATTCTTTTGTTAAAAAATTTTGGCTTAAATGATCCATTTATATGGAATCAATCTATAAGATTTTTTAATGGAATTTTGGGGATTGGAAGTGTTTTATACTTATTTTATTCATTAAAGGATTATTTTTTTAAGAATAACACTCTTTATATTTATATTTTATTTTTTTCTTTTTGGTTTTTTCCATTTTTGCATACTAGAACATCATCTGAAAGTTTAAGTATTATTTTATTTTGTTTTGCTTTTGCATTTCTTTTAAAATTTTTTGATAAGTCTGAAATAAATTATAATAAAGGTATTTGTATATTTTTTGGTTTTATTTTAGGTCTTTCTATTGTTGTACGACCTCAAATGTTATTTACAATTATACCAATATTTTTATGGATAATTTTATATAGATTTGATTTCAATAAAATTTTTCTTGTTTCAGTTGGTTTTTTACTATCTATCTCATTTGGTCTATATGTTGATTACCTAAATTGGGGTTTTGTAACTAATACATACCTACAAATTTACAACTTACAAATTAATCAAGGAAGATTATCATCATTTGGATCAGATCCATGGTGGTTTTATATTGTAACTATCTTAAAAGATCTAGCTCCAATTTTTAGTTTATTTTTCATAATTTCATTATTTTTTTATTTTTACAAAAATCCTAAAAGTATTTTTACTACAATGATAATTGGCACTTTTTTAATTTTAATTTTATTTCAACATAAAGAAACAAGATTTATTTTTCCAATATATTTCTTCGCTCCCTTTTTCTTAATTTATTTTTTTGAATATATAAAAATAAAAATTCTTAAAAATATATTTATTTTTACAACGATATTATTTAATTTATTATTTTTGTTAATTGTTATTTTCTTCCCATTAAATGGAAAAGTATCTTTATATAAGTTTTTATATTATCAAAATTATAAATATAATAATATTTATTACTTTGGAGAAAACCCATATCAATTCAATGAAATGGAACCTTTATTTTATACCACTTTTCTTCCAAAAATTTCTGTAGGTAAAAATATTGATAATTCTCAAAATTCTTTATTAATTACTAATGATTTTCATACACAAATAAAGATTCAACAAAATGAAAAGTGTAATTTAGTATACAGTACATATCCTTTAAAATTTATTAATTTAAATAAAAATTGGAAAAAAAGAGGAATTAATTGGTATGTTAATCAATGCAAAAATAAAGATTAAATCTTTATAATTATTCTTTCATCTTAAGAGCATTCAAAAAAGTATTTTGTGGTATGTCTACTTTACCAAACTGTCTCATTCTTTTTTTACCCTTTTTTTGTTTATCCAAAAGCTTGTTCTTTCTGGTTACATCACCGCCATACAATTTTTGAGTAACATCCTTTCTAAAAGAAGCTACTGTCTCTCTAGCAATAATTTTACCACCAATTGCTGCTTGAATTGCAACCTTAAACTGTTGTCTTGGTATTAGATCCTTAAGACGCTCACATAAATCCCTGCCTCTTTGTTGTGATCTATCCCTGTGAACAATCAATGATAAAGCATCTACAGGATCGCCATTAATCATTATACTTACTTTAACTAAGTCATTAACCTCATAACCAATTAATTCATAGTCAAAACTTGCATACCCTTTAGTGATTGATTTTAAACGATCATAAAAATTAAATACCACTTCATTTAGTGGTAGTTTATACTCAACCATTGCTCTTGAGCCAGCATAGTTAAGGTTTATTTGAACCCCTCTTTTGGAAGTACATAATTCTAAAACTGTTCCTAAATATTTATCAGGAACAATTATCGTAGCTTTTATCCATGGTTCTTCAATAGTATCAATTTTTACTGAATCAGGCATATCTGTTGGATTATGCAAATCAATAATTGAACCATCATTCATATTAATTTTATAAACAACTGATGGAGCTGTTGTAACAAGTTCAAGATTAAATTCTAAATTAAATCTATCTCTTATAATTTCAAGATGAAGCAAGCCTAGGAAGCCACATCTAAAACCATAGCCAAGAGCAGGACTTACTTCTGGTTCATAAGAAAAACTTGAGTCATTTAAAGCAAGTTTAACCATACTATCACGCAAATGTTCATACTCATCAGAATCTACTGGGAACATTCCACAAAAAACAACAGGTTGAGATGGTTTAAAACCAGGCAGAGGTTCTTTGGTGGGGTTTTTTTCTTCTGTAATTGTATCCCCTACTTTACAATCAGATACACTTTTAATTCCTGAATTAATAAAACCTATTTCACCTGGACCTAAAGCATCCACTTCTGTTGGTTTTGGTGAAAAAATACCAACCCTATCAATGGTGTGTGTAGCCCCTGCTGCCATAAATCTAATTTTTTGATTTTTTTTTAATTGTCCATGAATTACTCTAACTAAAACAATAACTCCGAGATAACTGTCATACCAACTATCAACCAGCATACATTTAAGTGGCTGATCTGATGTTCCTTTAGGAGAAGGAAGATTGGCGACAATCTTTTCTAGTAACTGCTCAACTCCCTGACCAGTTTTAGCTGACACTAAAGATGCATCAGAAGAATCAATTCCTAGTACATCCTCTATCTGTTCTTTAATTTTTTCAGGTTCTGAAGAAGGAAGGTCAGCTTTATTCAATACTGGTAAAATTTCGTGATCATTGTTGATTGCTTGATAAGCATTTGCAAGTGTTTGTGCCTCAACACCTTGTGTGGAGTCAACTATTAAAAGAGAGCTCTCACAAGCAGCTAGAGATCTTGATACTTCATAAGCAAAATCAACATGCCCTGGGGTATCCATAAGATTTAAAATATATTTTTTTCCATCTTTTGATGTATAATTTAAACGAACAGTTTGTGCTTTAATTGTTATTCCACGCTCTCTCTCTAACTCCATAGAATCTAGAACTTGCTCTTTCATTTCTCTATCAGATAAACCACCACAAAACTGAATAAGTCTATCTGCTAAAGTTGATTTACCATGATCAATATGCGCTACTATAGAAAAATTTCTAATACTTGAGAGATCTCTCATTACTTTCTTAGAGTTGCTCTAAAACTAGTGATAACTAAATCTATAATTTGATTAGAAAAACTTTCTATTTCTTCATCACTAAATGTTTTTTCTAGAGGCTGTAGCAGGACTCTAATTGCAATACTTTTAGAGTCATTATCAATCTTTTCACCCTCATAAACATCAAAGATTGAAACTTTATTGATAATTTTTTTATCAATTTTTTTAATCTTATTTACAATGTCATTTACTATAATTGATTTTGGAAGTAAAAAAGCAAAATCCCTCTCTACCATTTGAAATGGATTGTTATCAAAAGCAGATATAGTTGATGCTTTTTTATTTTGAAATTGTGCTAATGTT
The DNA here is from genome assembly GCA_902596365.1 of uncultured Alphaproteobacteria bacterium. Classification (GTDB taxonomy): domain Bacteria; phylum Pseudomonadota; class Alphaproteobacteria; order HIMB59; genus CACPNW01. The sequence goes on along the minus strand of CACJTT010000016.1, from coordinate 12,093 downwards.
TCTGTAAATATTTCAAATGCTACAACTGTATTTGATATATCAAGCGATTTTAATAATAGTGGATTAAGTTCTCCAAAATTAGCAATAATATTTTTTCCAATTCGTAAAGATGAAGACTTACCAGGATGAAAAACTTTATTATTTATCGCTTCATAATTTAGATTATCTATTGGAGCATTTAAAGATTTTAAAATTCTCATAAGATCTGACTTAATTGCGAAGACATCAAAGTCTTTCTTTGGTGAGTTCCAATTATTACCAGAAACATTTCCATATCCAATTCCTGAAGCAACATTAACTTGCTTATCTTCTAAAGTTTCATCAAATATAGGTCCTACTTCAAATATTTTACCACTAGTAATCATCTTTGATTTATTAAGATTGACTGCACTTAATAAATTAGGAATATTAGATGGGCGCATTACATCAAGATCAGCACTAATGGGATTTTTTATCTTAATTACATTTGCAGATAGTATTTTTGCTATTTTTTCATTCATGAATGACCAAGTTACAGCCTCAATATAACCTGTATTTGCAATTGCTCTTTTTATTTTATAAAAAGACTTAAGCTCAGCACTTAAAATATTTTTCTTATTATTATGATCACTTACATTAGTAAGGGGAATTTGATCGAAGCCATATATTCTTAAAATTTCTTCAACAATATCTGCCTCACCCTCTATATCTGGTCTAAAACTTGGTGCGGTAATATTAAACATATTACCTTTTGTGGAAACACCAAAACCTAGGGATTCTAAAATAGATTTCTGTTTATCTTTTGGAACGTCAACTCCACCTAATGATTTTATTTTATCTGTATTAAAATCTAAAATATTTTCTTTATTTTTTAAAATTGGAGTTTGAACTGGGTTACTAGCCTCACCACCACATAAATCTAATATCATGTTTGTTGCTACTTGGACTCCCCACTCTATAGAAGTAGGGTCTATACCTCTTTCAAACCTATATCTTGCATCACTTTGTAGTTTAAAATGCCTTCCTGTTTTTGTTACAGAAATGGGATCAAATAATGCAACTTCAAGAAAAACATTTTTAGTATCAAAACTACAACCACTATCCAAACCTCCCATTACTCCACCAATACCATGAAGTTGATTATCATCAGAGATGACGATCATATCTTTTGTGCACTCTCGCTTCTCTTCATCAAGAGTAAGACAAACTTCATTTTCTTTTGCGTAACGCATTTTTAAATTACCATTAATCTTATCAGCATCATATACATGTAAAGGTCTACCTAAATCATAAGTGATGTAGTTCGTGATATCAACAAGGGCTGAAATTGGTCTTAGACCAATAGCTTTTAATCGTTGCTGCAACCAAGCCGGGCTTTCTTTATTAGTGACATTTTTAAAATATCTTCCTGCTACACCAGGACAGATATATTCTGTATCTCCATTAAAATCTTTTTCCCATTTAACAGGACTATCAAATGTTCCTTCATTATTTTTAATTAATTTAGATTCTTTTAATTTTCCTAATCCTGCAGCGGCTAAATCTCTTGCAACACCTCTGATGGAAAGACAATCTCCTCTATTTGGTGTAATGTTTATTTCAATAACAGGGTCATCAAGATTAAATACTTCTATAAATTTTTCCCCCAATAGATATTTTGAGTCAACTTCTATTATGCCGTCATGCTCATCAGATATTCCCATTTCTCTCTCTGAAACAAGCATGCCACATGATTCTACTCCTCTAATTTTAGATTTTTTTAATTTCACTCCTGTGCCAGGAATAAAACTATTCTCTGGTGCAAATATACCTTTCATTCCTTCTCGTGCATTAGGGGCACCACACACTACTTGAAATGTTCCATCTATTGATTTTACGGTACAAACTTTAAGTCTATCTGCATCAGGATGTTTTTCAGCTTTAAGCACTTCAGCAACAGTAAAATCATTAAAATCTTTTGATTTGTCTTCAACACTTTCAATTTCTAGTCCAATTCTTGTTAGTGTATCAACAATTGTCTCAAGATCTTCATTTGTATCCAAATGATCTTTTAACCAACTAAGTGTAAATTTCATAACAGCTTAAATTTCCGATCTTGTCTTTAAATCTAGTGGAGAAAAACCATAATGATCTAACCACTTAAGGTTTAAGTCAAACAGACCGCGCATATCTGTTATTCCATATTTTAACATAGAGAGACGTTCTATCCCCATTCCAAAAGCAAAACCTTGATAGACTGAAGAGTCTATATTGCAGTTTTCTAAAACTTTTGGATTAACCATTCCACAACCTAAAATTTCTAACCAATCATCTCCTTCACCAATTTTTAGAACGTTATTTTTTTTTGTATACGCAACATCCATTTCCGCACTTGGTTCTGTGAAGGGGAAATAGCTTGGTCTAAATCTATATTTTAAGTTATCAATTTCAAAAAATTCTTTTAAAAATAAAATAAGTGTTGATTTTAAATCTGCCATTGTGGCATCTTTATTAACCAATAAGCCTTCCACTTGATGAAACATAGGTGTATGCGTGGAGTCAGAATCACTTCGGTAGGTTCTTCCTGGTACAATAATTTTTATTGGAGGTTTTGATTTAAGCATTGTTCTAACTTGCACAGGACTTGTATGTGTTCTCAACACATTGTCTTCTCCATTTGTATTATTTACATAAAAAGTATCTTGCATCTCACGAGCAGGATGATGAGGTGGTATATTTAATGCAGAAAAATTATTAAAATCACTTTCAATATCTGGCCCAGCTTCAACTGAGTAATTTAAATTGCCAAAGATTTCTATAATACTAAAAATAGTTTGTGAAATAGGATGAATATTTCCTGCTACTTCTTCATTATGAGGCAAAGTAACATCAACACTCTCATTTTTTAGTTTTTCTTCTAACTTCTTATTTTCAATTAAAATTTTATGATCGTTAATTGTATCTTCAACAAACGTTTTTAGTTTATTTAATTCCTGACCTTTAATTTTTTTTTGATCGATTGTTAGATTGCTTAAAAGCTTCATTTCCGATGGTATTAATCCTTTTTTACCAAGGTACTCTAATCGTATAACTTCTACCTCTTGTAGAGTTTTACAATTTTCAATCTTCTTTTTAATATCTACAGAATCAACTGATAAAGACATAACGATAGTATAAATTATTAAAAATTAAATACTAGCTAGCTGATTGGGCTTTTTCCACCAAAGCCTTAAAGGCATCTGGTTGATTAACTGCCAATTCTGCTAGAATTTTTCTATCTATTTCTACTGATGATTTTTTAAGTCCAGATATAAACTGAGAATAGGTCATACCGTGCAATCTTACACCTGCATTAATTCTCTGTATCCACAGACCTCTAAAATCACTTTTTCTTTTTCTGCGATCACGATATGCATATTGCATTCCACGCTCAACTGCCTGAACAGCTACTCTGAATACATTTTTTCTTCTACCGTAATAACCTTTAGCTCTTTTTAATACTTTTTTATGTCTTGCTCTTGCTGTAACGCCTCTTGAAACTCTTGCCATTTTAAACTCCTATTTATTGTATGGCAGCATATGATCGACAAGCGCTGCATCACCTGGTGACATAATCGCTGATCGTTTTGTGCTACGAATGAATTTATTTGATCTTTTGCTCATGCCGTGTCTTTTTCCAGCCGGCTTGAACTTAATCTTTCCAGTTCCAGTTCTAGAGAAACGTTTTTTTAAACTACTTTTCGTTTTAAGCTTGGGCATTCTAAACTCCTTGTTAAATTTACCGCTAGGCTGCCCCGCAGGCCATAGCTAGTGTAAGTGGTCTTATAGTGATATTTATTTAAGAATCAATAAGTAAGTATTTATTTGGCAACCTGGGGAACTAAAATCATCATAATCTGCTTGCCCTCAGATTTTGGTGGAACCTCAACCTTTGCATATTCAATAACTTCCTCAGTTAACTTTTTTAGCAGGTCAAATCCTAAATTTTGATGCTCCATTTCTCTACCTCTAAATCGCATTGAAACTTTTACTTTATTTCCTCCACTGATGAACTTGGAAAGAGCCTTAACTTTTACATTGTAATCATGCGTATCTATACCTGGGCGCATTTTGATTTCTTTTACTTCTATGGTTTTTTGTTTCTTTTTTGCCTCTTTTTTACTTTTTTGCTCTCTATATTTTAATTTACCATAATCGATAATTTTACATACTGGAGGATTGGCAGCAGGTGAAACTTCAACTAAGTCAAACCCTTCATCTTCTGCATGATTGAGAGCTTCTCTAATGCTGATAATGCCTAACTGCTTGCCAGTACTTGAAATGACACGCACCTCACTCGCAGTAATCTGCTCATTAGTCCTAGGACCAGTATTCTTCTTTGCTCTGAAATTTACTGCCAAAACTGTTATTTTAAGTGGATTAAGCTATTGATAAATAGCATATTAGGAATTGAATATTTTTTTCATATTTTTTAAAGATATAATGAAATTGAAATTAAATTCAAGGTCTGTTTTTAGAAAAAGGTTAATTAAATAATTAAATGAAAATTTGTATTGAGCGCACTGATCGCATGGGAGATATGATCTTAACTCTACCTGTCATCCAAGGAATAAAACAAAAAAATCCACAAGCTATAATTCACGTAGTTGCATCAAAAAAAAATATAAAAATATGTAAACAATTTAGTTTGATTGATAAGACGTATGAAAAATCAACCTCATCATCAAGTTTTAATAATTTAATAAATTCTATTACTGCTGAAAAATATGATTATTATTTTGCTTTTTCACCCGGCTGGTTTGGCTTACGTTTAGGATTTTTTTCAAGAAGTAAGTTCAAATCTTCATTAATTCTTCAATCACGATACAAATCAAGTGTATTTAGTAAATTAGGACAGATAATTTTTAGTAAATTATTTTATTCACTATCCTTAGTTGTAGATAGATTTAAATCATTAAATACAAATAATAATATACACCAAACCAAAATGATGATTAATGTTATATCAAAAAGTGGTCTTGAAATAGGTGAAAATATTAAAACAGAATTTATATTTTCAAATGTACTTAAATTAAACAAAAGAAAACCTGTATGTGTTATTCATCTGTCGTCAAAATGGATTAACAACTACTATTCAGAAGATGTTTTTATAGATCTACTAAAATTATTAGAAGAAAGAAATATATCAATTTATTTAACCAGTGACGAAACGACAAAAAATAAATTTAGCAAAATTTTTGATATTTTTCCTGTTTTTAATAATCCAAAAGACCTTCTTAAAAATAATGAAAATATTATAATATGTAATAATTTTGATTTTGAAAACTGGACAAGCGTAATAAATCAGTCAGATTATGTAATTACGCCAGAAAGTGGATGCACACATATTGCATCCTTAACTAAGTGTAAACTTGCTGTGATATATGATTCCGATAATTCTCCTAAAAATATTAAGCATGAATATGCCCCGTGGAATAAAGAATATTTAGCTTTAGAAACGAATGATAAGGTATTAAATCAAAAACTACTGAAATTTATCTAATAATTTATTTTTTGAAATATAATCCTGAACTTCATCTACGCTCAAATCTTCCATTTTCTTTTTGAGAACTAGTTTACTGTTTTTTCTAAAACTTAAGTTTGATTTTGTGATACTATTATCCAAAGCAAGCCATAATGTATTAACTTTACTAAGTGACGCAATGTGACCTGGTCCTGTATCATTTGAAATTACTAACTTACTTTTGGATGCGACCCTATAAATAATCTCAGGTGGTGACTTATCAATTAAATTAATAATGTTTTTACAGTGTTCAAGAATTGGTTGGCAAGCCTCTGTGTCATGCTTTGTGCCAACTAGACAAATATAATATCCTTTTGACTCTAAGAAGGAACATAGTTGTTTATATTTAGTGGGTGACCATTGTTTTGATTTACCTGATTTTGATACACCGGGAATTACCAAGACAACTTCTTTATTAGCAAAACTTTGATCTTCTTTATCAGATACTAACCAACTAAAATCAGGATCAATCTTATCAATATCTAAAAGTTTTAGTTGATTAAACAAGCCTTGCATTGGGCTTTCTGTTCCCTGTGGAGGTATAAAATAACGATCATGCGCAAAACTTCTTGACCCATTAATGCGAGATCTTGAAAAAATTTTAATAAAAAAATGATAGAAATTTGTTCTCTTCGAATTTTGTAGATCAATAATTAAATCATATTTACCAGCAATAATTTTAAAAATAATTGAGAGCGTAGAAAAAAATCCCATTCTATTATCAATGATAAATTTATCAAACATTTTTATTTTTTTAAATAATGAAATAAATTTTTCTTCCGTTACAAGATCAATAACTGAATTATCAAATTTATTTTGAATTGCTAAAATTGGCTCTAATGCAAAAACAATATCTCCGAGAGAACCGTGTTTAATGATTAATATTTTTTTAGGATTAAACAGACTCATATAATTTCAAATACTTATTAAGCATATTTGTTTTTGAAAAATTTTTATCAATTATCGATTTCGCTTCTTGTAAAACTTCTTTTTTAAGATTTTCAGTTAAACTTAATATTGTCTCTATTTTTGATGGCAAAGCTTGGTAATCATGAGGTTTTACTTTGAATAAATCACTTAAGTTTTCCAACTGGTTTTTAATCCCGCCATAATCAAAAGCTAAAACAGGTGTGTTAGAATATAGTGACTCACTTATTGTTCTCCCAAATCCCTCAGCTCTCAAAGGAAATGATACTGATAGATCAGCTATCTGATATAAGCTTCGAATTTCATTCTGGTTTACACTTCCTAAAATCTTACAGATACTTGTAAGATTATTTTGATAAATCTTATCTTTAACCAAATTTGTATAACTTGAGTTTTTTGTATCACCAGCAAATAACACTAATATATTCTGTGTATCCATTTTTTTTATAACATCAATAAATTCTAATTGTCCTTTCCAACTTGTCATTCTTGCTGGAAATAAAATAATTTTTTTGGCAGTATCAATCTGGTATGTGCTTACAACTTGATCTCTTCGTGTAGAATCAACAGGTTGATTAAAATATTTAGTATCAATTCCTCTATTAATAACTGAGATATTATTTGCTGTAAGATTATATTTTTTTACAATTGTTTCTTTAACATATTCAGAGATTGCAACAAGATGGTCCATTTTGGATAAACCTTTATTATACATTTTTTTTAAATATGAGTTCCCACCATACACATTATGAAATGTAGAAATTGTTTTAATATTATTTTTAGACATTAAATTAATTATCCAGGCAGGACCTCTGGAACGCACATGAACTAAATTAATATTATTGGATTGAATAAATTGATTAACTTTTCTGGCTATTAAAGGATAAGAAAAAATATTTTTACTAGATACAGGTAGTAAATGAACATGAGTAAAGCTTTCATCTAGCTCCTTAATCATTTGACCGCCTGAGGTAATAATAAAGTTCTGTATTTTTTTTTCAGCTAAAAAATTAGCCACATCAATGGTACCCCTTTCAACACCACCAGAGTCTAAAGAAGGAACAATTTGAACAAGTTTAAAGGATGACATTGCTAGTTAATATTGGTAATCTATAATATGCGTTTTTATAAAAACAAACAAAACCATAAAATTGCTTATAAATCACTAAAAGGAAGAAGGTTAGGAATCATTTTTATTCACGGATTGCTCTCTGATATGAACGGTGGCAAAGCGCTTGACATAGAGCGTTATGCTAGAAAAAACAAACTGAATTTTGTTCGTTTTGATTGTCGAGGGCATGGCAAATCTGAGGGAAAATTTGAGGATTTTACGATGTCTGATTGGAAAAAAGACTTATTAGATATTATCGATAATGTTGCTAGAGGACCTCAAATTCTCATAGGAAGCAGTATGGGTGGGTGGTTAATGATGTTGGCTGCCAAAGCACGTCCACAAAGAATAAAAGGATTGATTGGTCTAGCTGCTGCTCCAGATTTTGGAAAAGATTTATACAACGCATTAAATAAAAAAAATAAAAAAGAAATTTCTACTAAAGGTATAACTAAATATACCTCTAATGGTTTTAGTTACAACCTAACTAAAAAATTTTTTATTGAAGCAGAGAAAAATAAAGTTCTTCAAAAACCAATTCGATTTACAAAACCAATTGTTCTTATGCATGGCTTAAAAGATAGCGTTGTTAATGAAGATGTACCTAGGAAAATACTTAAAAAAGTAACTGGTAAAAATGTTAACATTATTTATCTCAAAGAAAGTGATCACCGTCTATCCACTGAAACTGATTTAAAAATGATTACACAATCAATAGATTATATTAGAAAAAACTTATAAAGATTCTTTGAGGAATTACTCAATTGATAACGAATTTGACTGGGCTATTCTAATCAATCTTTGCAATACTGACTTTGCTAGCCTAGATAGTTCTATTTCTTCAATATCTTTTAAATTATGGAAGTCATTTCCTACAACAACTAAACCTAGCATACCCATATGACCGTGCGGTGTACATTGATATAAATAAAGTCCCGGCAAATCAAAAGTTACAGTGTAAAAAGCATTTAATTTAGACTTTTCTGGCAGAGTATTAAAATTTGGACCTCCCAGAAACTCTACATTGTGCCCCTCGTTTTTAGGCAACCACTCAATGGTATCCCCAACGTCAACGTGAGCAACTTCGATACTATAGGAGTCATATTCAGTAAAAGCAATTTGAATAGTTTTCCCGTATACAGCATTAGAAAATACAAACAAAGAAATTACGGATAATATATTGTACAATAGATACATCTAACTTAATCCTTCTTTTTTACTAAGCAGTTTTAGTTGTCTCAACCAATACAGGTTCTTTAAATTTATTCACCATCTCTTTTGGAATAATTTGCCAGAATAAATATTTATTACGATCCCAATTATCTAAAATCTCTTTTGCGTGTTGTGAGTTTGTTTCCATAAAGTAATGTTGAATTTTATTATAGAGAACATCTTCCCAATATGATGTCATTTGTTGCTGATAAAAAACATCTTCAAGATTAATTCTAAGAGGAAGTGTGCCTTCTTTATCATAAGCAAACGCCATTCCCCCTGTCATTCCTGCACCAAAATTATTTCCAACTTCCCCTAAAATAACAACACTTCCACCTGTCATATACTCACAACCATTATCACCACATCCCTCAATGACAGCGTTGGCTCCAGAATTTCTCACTGCAAATCTATCTCCTGCAATGCCTGCAGCATATAGTGTTCCTTTAGTTGCTCCATACAGACAAGTATTGCCAATAATTACATTTTTGTTTGTTTGAAGAGATGATATTTCAGGAGGTGTGATAACTAATTTTCCACCAGATAAACCCTTTGCCACGTAATCGTTAGCATCACCTGATATTTTTAGTGTAGTTCCTTTTACACTAAATGCACCTAAAGATTGCCCTGCTGAACCATTTAGATTAATTATTATCTGATCATCTTCTAAAATATTCATCCCAATTTTAGTTGTAATCTCTGATGCAAGTCTTGTGCCTAGAGCCCTATCAGTATTTTTAATATTATAACTTAACTGCGTTTTTTGACGCGAAGTAAAGAAAGTTTCAAGGTCTTCGATGATCTTTAGATCTAAACTATCTGCTACTTTTGTAATATTGTCTTTCTTATCTTTGTAATCACCAGTTGAAGAATCAATTGTTTGTATGATTGAATTTAAATCTAAATCATCTAAGTCAGAACTTCCTCTACTTACTTGATATAGTAAATCGGCACGTCCGATAATTTCATCTAGTGTTTTAAAACCAAGTTCTGATAATATTTCACGAACTTCTTCTGCAATGTAAGTAAAAAGATTAATAACTTTCTCAGGAGTGCCAGTAAATTTTTCTCTAAGTTTTTCATCTTGCGAACAAACGCCTACAGGACATGTATTGGAATGACATTGTCTCACCATAATACATCCCATTGCCACTAAACTTGCTGTTCCAATACCATACTCTTCAGCTCCAAGCATCGCTGCAATAACAATATCTCTTCCTGTTTTAAGACCACCATCCGTTCTTAAAATAACTTTATCACGTAAATTATTTAAGGATAGAACTTGGTGAACCTCACTTAAACCTAACTCCCAAGGAAGGCCTGCGTATTTAATACTTGTTTGCGGACTTGCACCGGTCCCGCCATTGTGTCCAGATATAAGTATGCTATCAGCTTTGGCTTTTGCAACTCCTGCTGCAACTGTTCCAATGCCAGATTGTGCAACGAGTTTTACACAAACTTTTGCTCTTGGATTAATTTGTTTTAAATCATAAATTAGTTGAGCTAAATCTTCGATAGAATAAATATCATGATGTGGTGGCGGACTAATTAGAGTTACTCCTTTAGTTGAATGTCTAAGCTTAGCAATTAAACCAGTGACTTTACCACCAGGTAATTGACCACCTTCACCAGGTTTTGCACCCTGAGCAACTTTAATTTCAATTTCATCACAGTTATTAAGATATTCTGCTGTTACTCCAAATCTTCCACTGGCAATTTGTTTTATGCGTGATGATGGATTATCTCCATTTGGTCTGAGTTTAAAACGACTTGAATCTTCGCCTCCCTCACCTGAGTCTGACTTTGCACCTATCCTATTCATAGCTATTGATAAGGTTTCATGTGCCTCAGGACTAAGCGCACCAAGAGAAATACCAGGGGCTACTAATCGTTTCCTAATATCTTGGGCAGACTGCACCTCTGTTAAATGAGTTTTTTTAGTATCCGTTTTATAACCTAATAAATCTCGAATATTGATGGGCGGCATATCATCAATCATCTGTGAATATTTTTTATAAAGCGAATAGTTTTTAGTTCCAACTGCTGATTGCAGCATATGAATTGATTTTGCTTCAAAAGCATGTTGTTCACCACCAAATCTATATCTATAAAAACCACCAACTGTGAGGGTAGTAACTTGTTCATCAAAAGCTTTTTCATGCGCTTCCAAAGAGCGCTTTTCAATGCCTATAAGGCCAATCCCTGAGATTTTAGAACTCATCGATGGGAAAAACTTGCTCATTAAATTTCTACTCAAACCAACGGCTTCAAAATTACATCCACCTCTATAAGAATTGATAACTGATATACCCATTTTACTCATCACTTTAAGTAAACCGTTGTTAATAGAATTAATGTATCTCTCAACACATTGCTCATACGATAAAGATCCAAATAAACCTTTTTTATGGCGTTCTGCAATTGCTTGTTGTGCAAGATATGCATTAACACTAGTTGCACCAACACCAATTAATACAGCGAAATAATGTACATCTAAACATTCTGCTGATTGAATATTTAAGGATATGTATGTTCTTAGATTTTGACGAATAAGATGGGAGTGAACAGAGCTTGTTGCCAAAATCATTGGCAAAGCAACTCTATCTTTTGATAAATTTTTATCACTTAAAATTATATGTACATAACCTTCTCTTACCGCTTCTTCAGCTTGATTGTTTAGTATCATTAAAGATTTTTCAAACGAATTATTTTCATCAGTTAAATCCATTGTTGTGTCTAAAATTTTAACAGTATCTTTCATATACTGCCTCATCGTTTTAAATTGATTAATGGATAAAACTGGTGAATTAAGCTGTAAATGATCACATTGTTTTTCATCTTCATCTAAAATATTACTTAAGTTTCCAATTCTTGTACGAAGAGACATCACCACCCTTTCACGAAGAGAGTCAACAGGGGGGTTAGTAACTTGACTGAAATTTTGCCTAAAGAAGTGATGTAAACCTCTATATTTTTTTGACAGCACCGCTAAAGGTGAATCATCTCCCATCGATCCTGTTGCTTCCTTTTGTTCCATAATCATTGGATGAAGTATGAGTTCAATGTCCTCCATTGACCAATCAAATGATGACATTCTTTTTCTTAGATCATTAGAATCAATCTCTCTTAATTCTTCATCAACAGATTTAACTAATTTATCGATATGTGTAATATTTTTGGTCCATTTACCAAAGGGTTTAATCTCTGATAAATATTTTTTAATTTCAATATCAGAATAAAATTTTTTTTCTTTAAAGTTTATTGCAATCATTTGACCAGGACCTACACGACCTTTTTCAATAATTTCACTCTCAGGCAAAAT
>CACJTT010000015.1 GCA_902596365.1 uncultured Alphaproteobacteria bacterium | reverse complement strand
AATGATTTTATAAATGTAAATAGATTTAATATTGAAGCAAACTTACCAAAGAAGATCACATCATTCTCAGTTATAGATATACAGACACAACCATTCTTATTGCAAGCGGTTGGGTGGTGTTTAATATTTTGATCATTTATTTGCATATCACCTTTTTTATATTCACCATTTTCATCAGAAAAACTTCCATCAATTACTAGAATATATTCTTTTCCATTATGTGAGTGTAAAGGAACAGAAGTTCCAGGATCCATTTTTATTAGTTTAATAGTATCTTTATCTTTCAAAGGTATTTTAAACTCTCTGAAACCTTTATAGACTGATTTCCACTTAAGTTGATTAATGCTTCCTATCAAGTTTGTAAGTGGATTATAATTTTTCTTTATTTTAAAATCTATACTTTCTTTAGAACTATCAATTATGCAATCTTTATAATTTATTTTTTTTGGAGCAACATCATCTAATTCAGTCAAGTTATCAGCTAGTATGTTATCAAATATTGAAGCTTTCTTTGCTGCTACACTATTTAGAAATAAGTACATTGAAATAAACAGAGATTTAGATTCACTCAATTTTCCACTTGAATAATCAAATATAAGTTCGTTTTTTTGAGTAACTGTGTTCATGATAAAAACTTTTGCATTTTGTTAAGAGTAGACCTTATTCTAGACTTAACTGTGCCAAGAGGAATTTCAAGCTCTTCAGCTATTTTTTTATGACTTTTTTGCTCAAAAAAACTCATTTTTAGCAATTTTTGTTGATTTTCATCTAATTCTTGTTTTATTTTATCTACTGATAACTCAATCTCGTAATCGTTAATTTTATTATTTTGATATAAAAAATGTCTAATATCCTCATCTTCTGCCTTTTTGTTTTTTGTCTTTCTATAGAGATCGATTTTTTTATTTCTAGCAATAGTATAAGCCCAAGTGATAAACTTAGACCTTTTAGGGTCAAATAAATTTGTCTTTGACCAAATTGTACTAAGCACTTCCTGGGTTAATTCTTCAGATTGTTCAAAACTTAAGTTATTTTTTAGATAGTAAGCATTGATCTTAGGGGCCAAAAAATCAAATAATTCAGAGAATGCCCTCTCATCTCTGTTTTTGGAAATCTTTGTTGCAAGATCAATTAGCTTTTCATTTTCCATAATAATTTTATTAATCTTAAACTTTAATACTATTGTAGAATGGTATAATAACGAAAATATACATTATTACATGAAAAAAATAATATTCACATTATTGGCAGTTTTTATAATTTCTATTACCAAACAATCTTTTTCATTAGAAAAAGGGAAGTGGTCTTTTGTTAAAGATGAAGATTGGTGTTATATTGGCTCATCACCAATTGAATCTGATTTGCCAGAAACAAAAAAACGTGGAGATAATTACATTCTTGTTTATAAAATTATTGGAAGTGAAGAAAACATTATTATGATTGAAGCTGGTTACAAGTACAATCTTGACATAAAAATTAATGTTAAAATAGATAATACAGATTTTGAATTTTACTCAACTGAGGATTCATCAGAAACTGCTTGGACTAACGATGATAATAAAGTTATTTATGCAATGAAAAAAGGTCTTGAATTAACTCTTACTGGAGAGTCTGCAAGAGGAACCACAACTAATGATATTTATACCTTAAAGGGATTTACTAATGCAGTAAATCTTTTGAATAAAGATTGTTAAGATGCCGAAGAAAATTGTTTTAGCTTATTCTGGAGGATTAGATACAAGCGTTATCTTAAAGTGGCTTCAAGTAAAATACAAATGTCCTGTTGTTACATTCACTGCTGAATTGGGGCAGGGGGAAGAGCTTGACTCAGTCAAGGATAAAGCTAAATCACTTGGAGTAGAAGATGTTTTTATAGAAGATCTGAAAGAAGAGTTTGTGAAAAATTATGTATACCCTATGTTTCGAGCAAACGCTCTTTATGAAGGGATGTATTTTTTAGGAACTGCAATAGCAAGACCTTTGATAGCTAAAAAACAAGTTGAAATTGCAAAAGAGGTTGGGGCAGACTCAGTTGCACACGGTGCTACTGGTAAGGGCAATGATCAAGTTAGATTTGAATTAGGTTATTATGCCAATAACCCAAAAATCGAAGTTATTTCACCTTGGAGAGAATGGGAACTCAACACAAGAAATGATTTGATTAATTTTGCTGAAAAATATCAAATAAATATACCAAAGGATAAGCGTGGAGAAGCTCCTTTTAGTACTGATGCAAATTTACTTCATACTTCTTCAGAAGGAAAAATTCTTGAAGACCCATGGATTGATGCGCCAGACTATGTATATTCAAGAACCAAGTCTATTGAAGATGCAAATTCAGAGCCAGACGAAATTATAATATCGTTTGAAAAAGGAGATCCAGTTTCAATAAATCAGCAAAAGCTTAAAGCTCATGAATTATTATCTAAACTAAATGAATATGGATTAAACCATGGAATTGGAAGAGAGGATATTGTTGAAAATCGTTTTGTAGGCATGAAGTCTAGAGGTGTTTATGAAACACCAGGTGGAACAATATTAGCTAAAGCACATAGAGCTATTGAAAGTATTACCTTGGACAGAGGAGAGGCACATTTAAAGGACGAAATAATGCCAAAATATGCAGAGACTATTTATAATGGTTTATGGTTCTCTTCTGAAAGATTTAGTATGCAAAGTTTGATAGATTCTACACAACAAAAAGTAACTGGAGACGTTAGATTACAACTTTTTAAAGGCAATGTAATAATAAAAGGTCGAAGATCTCCTTTTAGTAAATATGATTTATCACTAGTATCTTTTGATGAAGTGGGTGATTACAATCAAAAAGATGCGGAAGGATTTATCAAAATAAATTCATTAAGATTAAAATACTGAGGTAAGTTATGGGCCTTGGTGATGATTTAATGATAACAAATTTTGTTGAACAAGAGAAAAAGAAACATCCAAATAAACAAATTGTAATTGGGAATTTAGAAGAAAAAATAATTTATGACTCTTTAATTTATGTAAACAATCCAAATATAACTCCAATAGATAAAGTTAAAAGAGATAAACCAATACATTTTATAAACTATCATAATAGAAACCGACCTTATATAGATTACAAAAATAGTAATAATAATAACTGGACATGGAATATGAAGTTTAGTCCTGCTCCAGGAAGATTATATTTTACAGATGATGAAAAAAATAAAGCTAAAATAATTTTAAATGCAGCTAAGGAGCACTGGAATAAAAATAATAATTCTAATTATAAAGCATTAATATTCTTTGAATCAACGTCAACAAAAATTGAAGATAGTTTTTATTTTAATAAAATGAAAAATAAAGATTGGGGTGAATCTAATTGGAAAGAAATAATTTATAGATTGAAAAGTGATTATCTAATAATTCAATCTAAACATGAAAAAAGCATAAAATATGAAGGGACCTATTATTCTTCAATTGATTTTGATTTTAGAACTGCTTGTGCAATTATGAATGAATGTGATCTTTTTTTAGGCCCAGAAGGAGGTTTTGGACATGCTGCTGCTGCATTGCGGAAAAAAGCAACCCTATATTTTGGTGGCTGGATACACCCTAAAGTTACAGGCTATAACTTTCATGAAAATATATATTTTGACCATCCTCAATCTCCATGTGGATCAGTAGGGTATGTTTGTGATCATTGCGAAGAAGCAAGGAGATCAATAAATGTAGATTATGTTTATGATAAAATTATTTCTATTTTAAATATTTAGTTTTTTTGTGCATTTTTAAATGCAATTGTTGTGTTTCTTAATAAGCAAGCAATAGTCATTGGGCCCACTCCACCTGGGACAGGAGTAATTGCAAAGGCATTTTTTGCTGCCTCTTTAAAATCAACATCACCAACAAGTTTATTTTTATTTTCCCCGTTTATTTTAACTTCTATTCTATTAATTCCTACATCTATAACCACTGTACCATTTTTTACCCAATTTCCTTTCACCATCTCAGGCCTGCCAACTGCTGCCACAATAATATCAGCATTTTGACACACCTCTTGTAGATTTTGAGTCTTTGAATGAGCAATTATAACTGTGCAAGATTCCTTCAATAATAACTGAGCCATTGGCTTACCAACAATATTTGATCTTCCTATCACCACAGCATTTTTTCCAGCAAGATTTATACCTAGTCCTTTTAACATTATTAGACATCCATAAGGTGTGCATGGAATTAGTAGATTTTCATCATTGTGACTTGCTATAGATAATTTTCCAACATTTAATGGATGAAAACCATCAGCATCTTTATCTGGATGTATTGAATCTAAAATTATTTGTTCATTTATATGATTAGGGAGAGGCAGTTGAACTAATATACCATTTACATTTACTTGTTTGTTTAGTTTCATAACCAGTTGAAGTAATTCTTTTTCTGATGTTTCTTCTTTGAGGTGATGGTCAATTACTTTAATACCAACCTCTTCTGCACTTTTAGTTTTTGCTTTAACATAAACACTGCTTGCAGCAACATTCCCTACCTGAACAACAGCTAAGCCTGGAACTTTTCCTGTTTTAGATCTTAAATTATCAATTTCTTTTTTAAGTTCATTTCTAAGATTCTGAGCAATTTCTTTGCCATTTATTAATTTTGTCATACTATCTAGGCCAATATTCAATTAGTAAACTTTTTATAAACCACAATCCTAAATATACAATTATTGGTGATATATCTATAGTTCCAAAGTTTGGTATATATTTTCTTACTAACCTTAAGCTTGGCTCACATAGGCGGTACATAGCCTCCATAACACTGTAAACAAAACGATTAGATGCGTTGATTATATTAAAATTTAACAACCAAGTTGCGATGATATAAACCAACAATATAAATTGATATAAATTGATAATTTGTATTATTAATCCTAAAAGTGAATTCATTTGGTTTCGTAATTAGTTAATTTATCATCATATTGCAAAGGGAAATATTTAATCATATCATTTTCTTTAATACTGCAAATACAAATTATCTTAATTTTATTGAGATTTTTTTTAGAATTTAAAATTTTTTGATGCCACCATTGAGGCGTGTTAACGTTTATATGGGCATTTTTTTTATTAGTAAGCAATGCTATTGCTGGATGACAGGCAATATTTATAAAAACGTATTTTTTTGCCTTTCCAATAATTTCTTTTATTAATTTTGCATATATTAAAGTACTTTTACCGTTATAAGCATCAACAGGGTTTCTTTTTCTTCCATCAATTAGAGCGTAACCCTCTAAATGCATTTTTTTGTAGTAATTAATATTTTTGATATATTCTTTTGAAGGTTTTTTATTTACCATAAAAAAAGCGGCCTACAAAAAGACCGCTATTGTATATTTATAAAATTTTTTTACATAGAAATGTCTCTGCCAAACCATTTTTTAGTGATTTCAGCAGTTGTGCCATCAGCTGACATTTCAGCAATAGCTTTATTCCACATATCTAGTATGTCAGTGTCTTCTTTTCTAACTGCACCACCAACACCATCTCCAAAAACTCCTCCTGAAAATGTCGGTCCAGTGAAAGCCACATCAACACCACCATCAGATTCCATAAAGTCAATTATAGATCCAACATCAGCGAGTATAGCGTCACATCTACCTGCAGCTAAGTCTAAATTGTGATCATCAACTGCTTGATACAATTTAACTTTAACAGCTCCAGACATATGTTTTTCTAAAAAGTTTTGATGAATAGTTGATGATTGAACACAAACTGTAGATCCATTCATTGCTGCAATTAGTTGACCAATAGCAGCTTGTTCTTTTCCACCTGCATTGTTTAAGTTAACTTTGTTAACTCCGCCTGTAAATTTAGCAACTGATAAACCTTCAAGTCCACTTCCTTTTAAGACTGCAAACCTAGCGCCATCAGTCATGTAACCATTGGTAAAATTCACCTTTTCTTTTCTCTCTTCAGTAATTGACATACCAGCAATGATGATGTCATATTTTCCTTGAAGTAGAGCTGGTATAATTCCATCCCAATCTTGAGTTACCCACTCACAGTCAACACCCATTCTTGCACATGCTTCATTACCAAAGTCAATTTCTGCACCTTCAAGGTCTCCTGCTGAATTAAGATTGTTCCAAGGAGGGTAAGCCCCCTCGGTACCAATTCTAATAGATTTTGCATTACTAATAGTGTTCAAACTAAGTAAGCTTAATGAAAATAAGATTAATAAAATTTTTTTCACACTTCCTCCTTGTGTATTACTTTAGGAAAGTAATTTTAAATATATTTATAAAGAATCCATATATCCTAAATAAAAAAATACAATTTAAATACTCCTCCCCCCTACTTTTTTTTTACATTTTTTATGAAAATTAGCATTGAGGCAATAATTAAAATAAATGGGAAAAGCCATAAAAGTAGATTTTTTGAACTAAAATATGGCCTGAATAAAATATATTCGCCATATCGTTCAGTTAAAAAGTCTTTAATTTCTTTTTCTTCTAATCCCTCATTAAATTTTTCTTCTACTAACTTCTTTATATCTTTCGCGTAATCAGAGTCAGAGTCATAAACACTTTGATTTTGACATGTCATACACCTTAGCTCTAATGTTAGTTTTTTTACTTGTTCACCAATATTGTCACTTGCAAAAGCGTTGCAGGAAAAAAATAAAAAAAATAAAAATTTAAAAGAGTTTTGAAATTTCATTATCTATAATTTCTTTGGTTAATGGCCCAGTATGTTTGAAGATTATTTTACCTTTATCATTAATGATAAAGGTTTCAGGCAATCCAAAAACCCCAAATTCAAAAGCTATTTTTCCATCTTGATCAAGGCCAACAAAAGAATAAGGATTACCTTCTTCTTCAAGGTATTTTTTTGAGTCACTAGGATCGTCTTTGTGTGAAAATCCTAGAATATATAATTGAGGTTGTAGTTTTTTTATTTCAAAAAACAGATGATGTTCAGCCCTACATGGTGTGCACCATGAAGCAAAAAAGTTAACAAGAGTGTATTTACCTTTTAGTTTGTTTGATATTAAATTTTCATCATCATTATATAGATTGGTTGAAGAAAAAATTGGCATATCCTTATTTAGTAGCGCACTTGGGGGGTCATTAGGATCCTTGTTAAGTAAAATAAATAAAAGAAAAAATAAGCACATTGTTGTTAGTAAAAATAAAGGTAAAATTAAAAATATTTTTTTCATTTTTTTATCACTGCTATTATGCTTGAAAATAGCATTATAATAACTCCAATCCATATAAAACTTACTAATGGGTTTAAGTATACTCTAATAAACCAAACATTATTATTTTCACTACCTAGAGTTATGTAAACATCTTTAAACCAGTCATGATATATTCCCGCCTCTGTAGTTATTGTTTTTGATACTGGGTAATAATTTTTACCAGCTTCAATATAACTAAGTATAGTGTCTTTTTTTTCTAGAGAAAAGACAGCCCTCAAGGATTGGTAATTTTTTTCATCAATTAATTTTATTTCTTTGAATTTTAGTATTTCATTATCTATAATCACCTCTTCACCAACTGTAATATTAAAATTAAATTCTTTTTGATAAATACTTGAAACGGTAATTCCTATAATCATTACACCGACACCAATGTGGGCAATAAAACTATTTATTGTCTTAATATATTTTATTGTAATCGAAAATTTGTATCTCAAAACAATAGACAATATTGAGGCAAATATTATCCATAAACCAAGTATTAAACCAATAAATCCCCAAGGGTTAAAATCTGTAAGATAGGATTGCAATAAAACAACAGCACTTAAGATTAAAAAACACATTACATAAAGTTTAAATTTTTTAATTTTATTTGTTTGCCAGGATAGTGCAGGAGCAATACTCATTAATAAAAAACCTGGAAGTAAAATTGGTAAAACAGTTGAATTAAAATAAGGGCCACCAACAGAAACTCTTGTATTAGTTAAGACTTCTACAATTATTGGGTAAATAGTCCCAAGCAATATTGTTAAAACAGCTATTATCATAAGTATGTTGTTAATTATTAGAGCTGATGTTTTGTTAATCAAAAGTAAATGTAAATCATTTTTTTTTGATGGTGATTTTATTAAAAAAACGAGGAAACCAAAACCTGTAGTTACAAAAAAAATTAAAAGAATAAAAAGACCCCTTGAAGCATCTGAAGCAAAAGAATGAACACTTGTTAAAATTCCAGATCTGACTAAAAATGTTCCAAGTATACATAGAGAAAAACATAGTATTGCTAAAAAAACAATCCATTTTTCAATTGCTTGTTCTCCTCTAATCATAAGTAGTGAGTGAACCAATGCTAAGCCAGCTATCCATGGCATTAAGGAAATGTTTTCAACTGGATCCCAAAACCACCATCCTCCCCAACCAAGTTCATAATATGCCCAATATGAACCCAGAGCTATTCCAGCTGTTAGGAAGCCCCAACTAATCATTGACCATTTTCTTATTTCAATTATCCAAATTTGATGTGAATTTTTTTTTAACAAACTTGCTATTGCTAAACTAAAAACTAAAGAAAAACCAACATAACCTAAGTACAACATAGGAGGATGAATTGCTAAAGCAGGATCTTGTAAAATTGGATTTAAACCTAACCCCTCTTCAACTAACACAGAGTTTACAAGGAATGGATTAGAAGTAAAAATAATAAAAAAAGCAAAAATTAGAAATAAAGCACTTTGAATTTTAAGAACTGTTATTTTAAAATTATTTAAAGATTTGCTAAATATAGAATATAAAAAACCATATATTGAAATCATACAAACCCACAGAAGAATAGAGCCTTCGTGATTTCCCCAAGATCCAGTAATTTTATAGATTAACGGTTTGTCTGAATGAGAATTTTGAAACACATTAAAGTTAGAAAAATCTGAAGTAACATATGCAAAAATAAGAGAAACAAACGAGATACATACTAAAAATGTTGAAGACCTAAAGATAAACAGTAAGTATTTTATATTAATCTTTAAAATTGAATATGGAATTAAAACTATTATACAAAAAATAGTAGATAAGCATAATGAAAAAAAACCTATCAATGAAATCATTTATAATTTTTTTTTCCACTGATTATTTTTTTCTAACTCTTTTTTTATTGATTCAGGCATATAGTTTTCATCATGTTTCGCATAAACTTTAGAAGCAACAATATTTTTTTTATTATTTAAAAACCCCTCAATTACTGTGCCTTGCCCCTCTCTGAATAGATCAGGTAAAATACCGTTATAAAAAACTAACAGTTCATTCACATTATCAGTTATTTTGAATTCATAAGTATTTAATGACTTCTTAATAAATGAAGACTTTTTCACATAACCTCCAATTCTAACTTTTTTGTCTATAGCAAAATTATTTTCTATTAATTCAGTTGGTGTGTAAAAAAAAACTATATTTTGTTTAGTGTTAAAAAGTATTAATATTATTGCCACACCCAAGATAACTAATGTAATCAATATTAATATCAGTCTTTGAAACCTTAGGCTCATTGTCTTTTTTTAAGTTTTTTTAGCTTAAAGTAAGATAAAAGCATCAATCCAAAAATCAATAAAAACGCTGCAAAATAAGTAATAAAAACAAACCAAAAATACATAATTTATAATTTCTTATATAAAACTTAATTTAAATTAAAGCGATGACTAAAGGTCACAAAGAGCTATAGATATTTCTTTCTTAATAGAATTTCTGCTTTTATTCTCAATATTGCGATAATTAGACCTATCATGCTAAAAGCTAGAGTCATAGTTAAAAGGGGTTGAAGCATAGATATATCTATGGAGGGAGAAGATAATTTGCTTACACTTGCTGGTTGATGCAAAGTATTCCACCAATCTACAGAAAATTTAATAATAGGAAGATTAACTGAACCTATAAGAATAAATATTGCTATAGTTTTCTCTCTAACCTCTCTATTTTCAAAAGTTTGGTTTAAAAAAATTATCAATAAATATATAATTAATAAAATAGCAACAGATGTTAGTCTTGCGTCCCACACCCACCAAGTTCCCCACATTGGTTTTCCCCACATTGATCCAGATAATAAACATAAAATCGTAAATACTGCACCAATTGGAGCTATTGCTTTGTTAATTATAAAACTAAATGATATTTTAAAAGCAAGGCCTACAATGCTATAGATAGTCATAATAGCATAGGTGATAAGAGCTAACCAAGCTGATGGAACGTGTATATACATAATTTTAACTGTTAAGCCTTGCTGATAATCTAACGGTGATAAATAAACTAACATTAACCCCGCTGATAGAGTTATTAAGGCAATAATTACAAGTGGTTTAAATATAATGTCTACAAATTTATTAAACTGATTAGGATTTATTAAAAAATTAAACATTACTTATTCCTTAAAGCTAATTTTATAAAAGCTGCGCTAGACCAAGGAGAAACACCTAAAAAAATCAATGTTATACCTATAAGTAAATTAATTAAAGATCTAAAGCTATCTTCAGAATTATTTATTCCGACAGAAAAAATAATTACTGGTATAGAAAATAAAAGAACAATTATACTTCCAATTGAAAAGTTAGTTTTGTTTAATAAATTCATTGATGCTGAAATGGATCCTAAACAGGATAAAATTAAAGAGCCAATAATAAATGTTATCATTAAATTATAAACCTCATTAATCGGAAGATTAAAAAAAATACAAGCTATTGGTATAGAGATCAAAAAAGGTATTTGTACAAAGAAAAAATGTGAGAGTATTTTTAAAAACACAAACAACTCATAGCTTATACCACTCATATGAATTATTTTTATAACACCATTATTAAAATCATCTTCATAGAATTTTCTTAAACTGAGAGTAGAGCTTAAAAGTAATAGGCTCCAAATTATTCCCAAACCTATACTTCTTAGCAGCTGTTCTTCAGCACCTAAAGCAAAGACAAAAATAAAAATAGACAAGAAAAAAAATAAAATATTTGAAAAAAGATCTGCAATATTGTTATAGAATAAATTTAATTCCCTTTTAAAAAATAAGAATATTTTTTTAATCAAGAACATATTATAATTCTACAACCTCTAAATTAGAGATACTTGGATTTAAATGTGATGTAAATAAAACAATACCATCTTTGTTTATATGATCTATAAAAGTTTGATTCAATATCTGTATAGATAAATCATCTAGATGATTATAGGGCTCATCCAAAATCCATAATTTTTTCTGCTCTAAAACAAGTCTTAGCAATTCTAGTTTTTTTATCTCTCCCGCGGATAAATACATAGTTTTGGTATTTTGATATTTTTGAATGTTAAAAGTTTCCAACAATAATAAAATTTCATTTTTAGTTAATTTAGAAGAAGATAATCCACTCCAAAAATTTATGTTATCCAGAATTGTCATTTTTCTTGTACATGTATTATGATCCATTATAAAAGTTGTTTGATTATAAAAACTGAAAATGTTTTTTTTTATATTTTTACCTTCCCAAAATATTTCTCCTGTTTTACATTCTAAAAAATTTAAAATTACTTGAAGTAAGGTTGTTTTACCAGAACCATTTTTACCTCTAATTTGCGTTATGCTTCGATCACTTAATGATAAATTTAAATTCTGGAATATTATGTTATCATTTCTTGAAAAAGATAAATTGTTAATGAGAAGCATATTGACTGATTAAAAGTATTTTATTCGTTAAACAATAAAAAAACGGGGTTACCCCCGTTTTTTGTAATTTTTAGAAAAATTAAGAAAAAGAAAAAAATTATATTTTTTTTTCTAAATCTAGAAAATAGACTATCTTCTTCTTTTCTTTGCAGCTTTTTTCTTTTTCTTAGGAGCAGCTCTCTTCTTCTTCTTAGGTGCTGCCTTCTTTTTCTTCTTAGGTGCTGCTTTCTTTCTCTTAGGAGCAGCTCTCTTCTTCTTCTTAGGTGCCGCTCTCTTCTTCTTCTTAGGTGCTGCTTTCTTTCTCTTAGGTGCAGCTTTCTTTCTCTTAGGTGCAGCTTTCTTTCTCTTAGGTGCTGCTTTCTTTTTCTTCTTTGCCATTTAATGCTCCTTGTATTGGGTTAAAGTGGAGGAACCCCCCTCCATCATCACTTAAAATAAGTGACAAACATAAAAGGCTTTCTTTTTTTCCCAAAACTTACGGACAAAGTCAACAATTTAAGAAAATCAAATAAAGATGAAATTTTTTTAGTATTTTTTTACAAAAATCTTTTTATTTATATTCGTTTTTTTCGCAGAATTCTAATTAAAAATTTACAAAACCGGTATACATTTTTTTTTTTAGTATTATTAAGTAATTACTTATTACAAAACTAAATAATTTTTTATTTTTTAAAATATTGTCAATTATGTGTAAGTATTTTTTTAAAAAACTATATATTTAATATGGAATCACTAAATTCATTTAACGCTCTTCAAAGCATAACTATTGATAATAAAAATTATAAGTATTTTGACCTAAATATACTTGCCTCTTTACATAGTTTTGATTTATCCAAAATTCCTAATTCAATAAAAGTTATCCTTGAAAACTTAATTAGAAATGAGGACGGGAAGTCAGTCACTAAAGAGATGATTGCCAATTTATGCAATAAAATTAATAGTAAAAATGACGATTTCGAAATTTCATTTTCACCCACCCGAGTTCTTATGCAAGATTTTACAGGTGTACCAGCAGTAGCTGATTTAGCTGCAATGCGAGATGCATTAAAAAAGAGAGGAATCGACCCTAATAAAATTAATCCAATATCAAGGGTAGACCTAATAATAGATCATTCAGTAATGGTTGATCATTTTGGAAACAACAAAGCTTATGAAGAAAATGTAAAAAAAGAGTTTGAAAGGAACAAAGAAAGATATGAATTTTTAAAATGGGGTCAACGCGCTTTTGATAATTTTTACTTAGCACCACCTGGCGGAGGAATATGTCATCAAGTAAACCTCGAAAATATAGCAACTACTGTTTGGTCAAGTAGTGATGGAAAATATAATTATCTTTATCCAGACTCAGTTGTAGGAACTGATAGTCATACAACAATGGTTAATTCACTCTCAGTTTTAGGTTGGGGCGTTGGTGGGATAGAGGCTGAAGCCGCAATGTTAGGTCAACCAATATCAATGAATATTCCACAAGTCGTAGGCTTCAAGTTAGATGGCAAGCTTCAAGAAGGTATTACAGCTACAGATTTAGTTTTAACTGTGACTGAAATATTAAGGAAACATGGCGTAGTAGGAAAATTTGTAGAGTTTTATGGTGATGGAGTAAGTAATTTATCGCTTTCTGATAGATCAACAATTTCAAATATGGCACCCGAGTATGGTGCAACATGCGGTTTTTTTTCTACAGATAGAGAAACATTAAAGTATTTGAAGTTATCTGGAAAAGATGATCATCAAATTAATATTGTAAAAAAATATACATCAACACAAAAGTTGTGGATTGATAATACTTATGAACCCAACTTTGATGAAAAGGTAAGTTTAGATTTGAAACAAATTGAACCGTCAGTTGCAGGCCCAAAAAGACCACAAGACAAGATACTTGTTAGAGACATTCCTGAAGTTTTTAAAACAATAGATACTGCTCATTATGATAAATCTATTGCTAATAAGAAACTTCAATCTGGAGATGTTGTTATTGCAGCAATAACCAGTTGCACAAACACTTCTAACCCTAATGTAATGATTGCAGCAGGCTTAGTTGCTAAAAAAGCTGTAGAATTTGGATTAAATGTAAAACCATGGGTTAAAACAAGCTTAGCACCTGGAAGTAAAGTAGTCAGTGATTATTTAGATAAATCAAATCTGACCGAATATCTTGACCAAATTGGTTTTAATTTGGTTGGATATGGTTGCACTACTTGCATAGGCAATTCAGGACCGCTCAAGGAATGGGTTTCTAATGAAATAAAAAAAAACAATTTAACAGTATGTTCAGTTTTATCAGGTAATAGAAACTTTGAGGGGAGAGTTCATCAAGAAGTAAAAGCAAATTTTTTAGCCTCACCTCCACTGGTTGTAGCTTTTGCTATTGCAGGTAATATGAATATTGATGTTTTTAATCAGCCCATTGGAATTAACAAATTAGGAAAAGAGGTTTTTCTTAAGGACTTATGGCCATCTTCAGCTGAAATAAATGAAATTGTAGATTATTCAATATCTACCGATATGTTTAAAAAAAGATATAAAGAGATTTATAATGGTGATAAAAATTGGCAATCAATTGAAAGTATTCCAGATAAGACTTATGCTTGGAGTGCATCAAGCACTTATATAAAGCACCCACCTTTTTTTAATGATGAAAAAAATCAGATCAAAGATATAATTAATGCAAGAATTCTTGCTATACTTGGTGATAGTGTCACTACCGATCATATATCACCAGCTGGTGCAATAAAATCGGATAGTCCTGCAGGTAAATATTTAAATGAAAGACAAATAAACAGAAATGACTTTAATTCTTATGGCTCAAGAAGAGGTAATCACGAAATAATGATAAGGGGTACTTTCGCTAATATACGCATTAAAAATGAAATTATTCCTGGAACTGAAGGCGGAGTTACTAAGTTTTTTGATCAAGACAAGCAAATGTCCATTTATGATGCTGCAATCAAATATCAGGAAAGTGATACGCCTCTTGTTGTTTTTGCAGGTAAAGAATACGGAACTGGCTCTTCTAGAGACTGGGCTGCAAAAGGAACTAAATTATTAGGTATAAAGGCTGTAATTGCTGAAAGCTTTGAAAGAATACATCGGTCAAACCTAATTGGCATGGGAGTTTTGCCTTTACAGTTTATAGGGAAGCTAAACAAAAAATCACTTGAGCTTGATGGAAGTGAGATAATTTCGATCAGAGGATTAGCTAATATTAGTCCAAACTCAGAACTTAATTGTGAGATTCAGGCAAATCAAAAAAGAATTATAAAACTTCTTTGTAGAATAGATACAGTTAAAGAACTGGATTATTACGTTCACGGAGGTATTCTACAATACGTGTTAAATTCAATTATCAAAAAAGCATCTTAAAATTAGTGAGCGAAGTTAATGGTAACTTAGTAGCCATATTAGGTCCGACCAATACTGGAAAAACCTACTTGGCGTTTGAAAGACTGATGGCCTATAAATCAGGTATATTTGGTTTTCCATTACGTTTATTAGCTAGAGAGAACTATGACAAAGCGGTTAAAAGAGTTGGAATAAATAATGTAGCATTAATAACTGGTGAAGAAAAATTTGTACCAAAAGAGGCTAAGTATTTTTTTTGCACAGTAGAATCTATCCCTAAAAACTTAAATGTAGAATGCGTAGCTATTGATGAAATTCAATTGGCATCAGATTATGAGAGAGGCCACATATTTACTGAGCATTTACTAAATACTAGAGGTGATTTTGAAACAATATTTTTAGGTTCATTAACAATAAAGTTTTTATTGTTAAAAATTTTTTCTAATATAAAAATAGAGACAAGAGAGAGATTTTCAAAACTAAGCTTTATATCTAATAAAAATTTTTCAAAACTAAAACCTAGAACAGCTATTATTGCATTCAATATAAATAGCGCTTATGAATTGGCTGAAACACTTAGATCTCATAGAGGTGGTGCAGCAGTTGTTTTAGGGTCTCTAAGCCCAAGAACTAGAAATTCTCAGGTAGAAATGTATGAAGAAAAAAAGGTAGATTACTTAGTTGCTACTGATGCAATTGGTATGGGTTTGAATTTAAGCATTGATCATGTGGCCTTTTCTTCAATCGAAAAATTTGATGGAAAATTTAAAAGAAATTTATATCCAACAGAAATGGGTCAAATAGCAGGAAGAGCAGGAAGATATCAAAATAATGGAACTTTTTCATTATTAAAAAATGCCGGTCAATTAGACTTAAAATCTATAAAAAATATTGAAGAAAGTAATTTTGATTCAATTACTAAGATTTATTGGAGAAATAGCCTCCTTGATTTTTCAACTGTTGAAAACCTTCTTGGAAGCTTAAAACAATTTCCTGTTCATAATTTTTTTATTCACAAAAAAAATGCAGCTGATGAGCTTAATTTTAGGTTTTTAATAGATGATAAAAATATTAAGAAATTATTGACAAACAAAGATAGGATCAAATTATTGTGGGATGTATGCAGAATTCCAGATTTTCAAAAATTATTTAATGATACTTACCTGCAATTTCTTAAGACAATTTTTTTACTTTTAATAAAAAATGAAAAAATACCAAAATTATGGCTGGAGAAAAATATTTTAGGACTTCAAAATTTTAATGGTGGGATAGAAGAGCTTTCATTAAAAATTTCTCAAGTAAGAACATGGACATATATATCAAATCATCAAAACTGGATTGATAATGAAAAGTATTGGCAGGAAATTACTCACAAAATTGAAAATGATTTATCAGATAATTTGCATGATGGGCTAACTAAAAGATTTGTTGACTCAACTTCAAAATATTTCATTAAATCAAATAAAAATGATTTAAATCAAGAACTAACTGTAAATAATGATAAAATTATAACTATTAACCATATAGAGTATGGCTCGCTACACGGTTTTAATTTAAAATTAAATAAAGATGCAATTTCTCATTCTCTTTTCTCTCTAACTCATGTAAAAAAATTAGCTAGAATAATGATTGAAGAAAAAATAAGCAATTTTTTAAATGCTCCTCATGAGTCGATAAGTTTTGGTAAGATTAATGAAATTAATTTTAATAAAAGTATAGACATTTATTGGGGAGAAGAAATTATAGGGTATCTTACAAAAGGATCTACTATGTCTACTCCTATTGCTGAGGCTTTAAATACTGAATATATTAGTAGTGAAAACAGGTTGTTGATTTCAGTAAAGTTGCAAAAGTGGATAGATGAATTAATAAAAGTGTTATTATGGCCTATTAAAGAAGAAGATAATGATAATATATCTGCTAATATAAGGGCTATTAAATTTAATGTTTTTGAAAATTTAGGCACATTACCTTTACAGCAATTTAGTACCTTTTTAAAAAATATATCTCTGGAAGATAAAAACATAATATCTAAATTAGGTATTCGAATAGGTGCAAAGTATTTTTTTGTTCCTAATTTTTTAAAAAAAGCACCAATGGAGCTATCTGCTGTTTTGTGGTGCTTATTTAATGATTATAATTTTGAAGGCTCAACATCATTACCAAAAGATGGCAGGGTATCTTTTGAGACTCATAATGAAATGAAAAAAGAATATTGGCCTGCTATTGGCTATATAAAACTTAAAAATTTTGCATTGCGGGTAGATGTTTTTGAAAGAATATTTTTCATAGCTAGACAGAAAATTAAAAATGGTCCTTTTTTAGATTCTTCTGATCTAATGAACCCAGCTGGATGTGACAGAAATCAATTAAGAGAAATACTTAAATTTTGCGGTTTTAGTGCCTTAAAATTGAATAATGATAGGGATTTATATTATAGTGATACAAAAAAATATCCTAAAAAATTCACAAAAAAGAATACAAAAAAAATAAATATTAAAAAAAATACCAAAACGACCAAAGTTTCAAATAAAAATAAAAAACTAGCAGATCCAAATTCTCCTTTTGCAGTTTTGGAAAAACTACTTTAAACAAATTTAATAATAGAAATTTATAAGGTATCAAGTTGTTACAATCTCTAAGAAATATATTTTCAAATAATATCTATCAAAGCTCAGAAAATGATCACAAAGATATTGATATTCTCGCAGGGTTGATGATAGAAGCAGCGAATACTGACGGCAATGTGTCACAAGATGAGATAAATCAGATTTCTTTTAGCCTTATTAATGTTTTTAAAGAGCACCCAAAAGAGGTTGAGCTTGCTCTTTCTAGAGCACTTGGTGATAAAGACAACTCTCACTCATTACATTTTTACACTTCAAAATTAAATAAATCTTTGTCTCATGAAAAAAAAATATTGTTAATTGAGGTTTTGTGGGAAGTTATACTTTCAGATAATGAAATTCATGATTTTGAATCAAACCTTTTAAGAAGACTTGCTGGATTATTATATATATCAGATATTGAATGTGGAAATGCAAAAAAAAGAGCTAATGATAGAGTAAATAAATTATGACATATGTTGTTGATGAAAATTGTATAAAATGCAAACATATGGATTGTGTTGATGTTTGTCCTGTAGACTGCTTTTATGAAGGTGAAAATATGTTAGTTATACATCCAGATGAATGTATTGATTGTGGAGTATGTGAACCAGAGTGTCCTATTGATGCAATTCACTCTGATACAGAAGATGGAATGGAAAAATGGGCAGAAATTAATCGAAAGTATTCAGAAGTATGGCCAGTTATTACTGAAAAAAAAGAACCACCAATTGATGCTAAAAAATGGGATGGTGTTGAAAATAAATTTCAAGACCACTTTAGTGAAAAACCAGGAATATAAATATGGTAAAAAAAAATCCACAATTTAAAGAAGGTGAAATTGTTGTATACCCAAAGCATGGTGTAGGCGAAGTTACGAACATCGAAACAATGGAAATAGCAAGTATTAAAACAAATTTTTATGTAGTTAAAATGGAACAATCAAAATTAACAATTAGAGTTCCAACAGATAAGCTTGAACAGGTAGGTTTAAGAAAAATATCTTCTAAAAAAATAATTGAAGAAGTATTTGAAGTTTTAAAATTAAAACCAAAAATAAGACGGATTATGTGGAGTAGAAGAGCTCAAGAATATGATGCAAAAATTTTTTCTGGAGATCCAATTAAAATTGCTGAAGTAGTCAGAGACCTATTTAGAAAAACAAGCCAAGCTGAACAATCTTACAGTGAAAGACAAATGTTTCAGGTTGCAATTGAACGATTGGCTAGAGAGGTAGCTGCTGTTGAAAAGACAGATTATTTTCAAACAACTGAAAAAATTGAATCAATATTAAGAAGTAAGTAGTTGGACAACGCTAATAAGTTTTTAGAATTAAAAAAAGCAAACAAAGTTTGGGCAATTGGCTCTCTGCATTCAAGTTTGGATTCATTTTACTCTATTAAAAAATATATTTTATCTAATTTTGAATCAGGAGATAAATTAATTTTTCTAGGCAATGTAATAGGATTTGGTAGTAAATCTAAAGAAATTATAACTGAAGTTTTAAAGTTAAGATTTAAACTTATGGCAAAATATAAATTAAAAAATGAAGACATAGTTTTTCTTAGAGGGGCCCAAGAAGAAATGCTTAGTAAGCTTCTTCAATTACATATTGCCCCTAATCCAACAGAAATTCTAGACTGGGTGTTTAGTCATGGTGTTGATCAAACAGTAATTTCATATAATTTTACTCCTGATGAATTTAGACAAATTTCATCACGAGGAACAATCCAAATAAATAAACTAACTACTAAGTTAAATTATGAAATATCATCAAACCCAGGGCACAAAGAATATTTTTCTAACTTGAAGCATGCTGCATATACTGACACAAAAGATGTATTATTTGTAAACAGGGGAGTCGATCTATCAAGGCCATTATCTGCACAAAATGATTGTTTTTGGTGGGGTTATCAAAATTTTTCTCAGATTAATAAACCCTATCTTTCATTTAAAAGAATAGTAAGGGGTTATCAATCAAACCATCATAATGATATAGAAAGTTCTAAAACTAGAGTTCTTTGTACACTTTTTAAGCAGCCACTCTCCAACAAAAAAATCTTAGCAGGTATTTTTAGTAAAAATGGAGATATTTTAGAATTATTTGAATCTCAC
The DNA here is from genome assembly GCA_902596365.1 of uncultured Alphaproteobacteria bacterium. Lineage (GTDB taxonomy): Bacteria > Pseudomonadota > Alphaproteobacteria > HIMB59 > CACPNW01. The sequence goes on along the minus strand of CACJTT010000015.1, from coordinate 8,481 downwards.
TGATCTAAGTTAATAAATCTTACGTATAAATATATATATGAATAAAAAAGCTCTACTATCAAATAATTTAGTTGAATTTTCCAGGAAATCTAAGATACTTGATAAGCAAGAAGAATTTTATCACATAGAAAACTGGGTAAAAAAAAGAGATTCAGAGTCCTTGCAGGTTATTTTAAATGCTTATTTAAGACTGGCTGTTTCTTATGCAAGAAAATACAAAAGTTACGGTTTACCCCTTGATGATCTTATCCACGAGGGTGTTTTAGGAATAATGCATGCCTTAGAAAAGTTTGATATTTCCAAAGATTTTAGATTATCTACTTATGCATCATGGTGGATTAGAGCATCAATACAAGATTATATTTTAAAAAATTGGTCTGTAGTCAAAACTGGCTCAACTGCATCTCAAAAAGCACTTTTTTTTAATTTAAGAAAAATAAAACAACAAATTTCTGATGTATCTTCTGAATTTATGGGTCAAAAAGAAATTAATACAGTTTCAGAAATGCTAAATGTAAAAAATTTTGAGGTTCAGAATATGGAGTCTAGACTAAGTGGAGGAGATGTATTTCTTAATCAAAAAATTGATAATGACTCAGAGAATGATCTTATGAGTCTATTAGAAGATGATACAGCTAACCCTGAACAGTCATATCAAGATTTCAATGATAGTAAAATTAAAAAAGATTATATAGAGAAAGCTATTTTGAAACTTAATGAAAGAGAAAGAACAATTATTAAGTTAAGAAAGCTTAGAGAAAAAAGCATTACATTAGATGAATTAGGGCAAATGCTTAAAATAAGCAAAGAACGAGTGAGACAAATTGAGACAAAAGCACTAGAAAAATTAAAAACTATAATTCTTAATATTTCTCAACAAAATAAGGAATTTTTTATTTGATACTTTTGATTCTATAAAATAAAGTTCATTTATGATTCGCTCTGTCTTATTTATTATAATTCTATTATTTAAAACTTCCATATTGTTTGCTCAAGGTTATGAAGTGTTTGGTTTAGGAGTTTATGATGTTAAGTTTGATGGATCATCATCTAACCATGCCACCGACATTAGATATGAAAGGCGATTTGATAATACATTAATTGACATAGGACCAGAGAAAGATAATTTTTTTTACCTAAAGCCATTTGTTGGAATTGAAACAACAACAGACTCTGCTATTTACTTTTTAGGAGGCATATACTTAGAAGACAATTTAGGCAAACTTTTAAGTGGAAAAGAAAATAAATGGAATTTTACCCCTAGCTTTGGTTTTGGTTATTACGATGAAGGAAATGGCAAAAAGTTAGGAAATAAATTAGAGTTTAGAACCACTTTTGAACTAAGTTATCAGTTAAATAATGATGATAGAATTGGTTTTTCTCTTGGACATATATCTAATGCGAACATTGGTAATAAAAATCCAGGTGTAGAAATAATTAGTTTGTCTTATCAAAAACCTTTTTAGTTAATTAATATTTTCTTTTCTTTTATAAAATTAAGAAAGATTTTTTCAAGTATTTCAAAATTGTCCTCTTTCATCTTCGAGTGAATGTTAATTTTAAATTCTTTTGCATTAGGAATTCCAAAAAAAATACTTAATAAAGGGCTTAATAGCCTATAGATGGAGTCTTTACCAAATTTAGGTCTTATGAAATTAAAGTAATCGTTTATTGTTTTTTCAGAAACAATATAATTATTTTTTTGGTTATAAAATTGCCTATCAACATCTTTAAGGCAAAAAGGATTATTTTGTATTAATCTTCCTAACATAACACCATCATGTACTTTAGATAATTTTAATGCTTTATCCATACTATCAATTCCACCATTTAAAATAAAAGAAGTTTTTGGGTATTTGGATTTAATTTTTGATAAAAAGCTATAATTTAGAGGTGGTATATTCCTGTTTCCTTTTGGGCTAATTCCATTTAAAATTGCATTTCTAGCATGAACATAAACTAATCTGATTCCACTTTTTAAAATTTCATCAATAAATTCTTCAAAAAATTCGTAATTAAACTCTTTTCCAAGACCTATTCTACATTTAATTGAAACTTCAATATCTTTATTAATTTGCATTGCATCCAGGCAATTTTTAACAAGCACTTTATCTCTCATTAAGCATGCGCCAAAACTTCCTTTTTGAACAGCCTTACTTGGACACCCAACATTTAAATTTACTTCGTCATAATTTAGTTCATAGGCTAATTTAGAACTTAATTTTAAATCATTATATTCAGAACCACCAACCTGAAGTGCAATTGGGTTTTGAAATTCATTTGCTATTATTGAGCTAACATCTTTTGAATGGATAAGTGTTTTTGTAGCAATCATTTCAGAAAACAAAAATGTTTTTTTTGATAAGATTCTATAGAGATTTCTTGCGTATGGTGTTGTATAACCCATCATTGGAGCTACACAAAATTTCCTATCAATAACTTTTTTCATCACTAAAACATATTTTAAAAATATTATATCTAAATAAACTTGTAATTCCTTGCCTACAATAACTAGTTAATATAAATTAAAAATAAAAGTATATTATGATTAACCAACTTGAGCCACTGCCAGATTTTTTAGTTAGTCGTTACAGAAATTGGAAATCTAGCTTATATTTAAGTAGTCAAGATCATTTTAAAAATCTCGCATCTTCAGGTCAGAATCCCTCATCAATGGTAATTTCCTGCTGTGACTCTAGAGTTCATGCAACTTCTATTTTTGGAGCAGATGCTGGAGAGTTTTTTATTCATAGAAACATTGCAAATCTTGTGCCACCATATAACCCTGATGGTGAAAATCATGGAACTTCAGCAGCAATTGAATATGCTCTAAAAGAATTAAAAATTAAACATTTAATTATATTAGGCCATACAGATTGTGGAGGTATTAAAAGTGGGCACAGCCTACATTCAAAAAACTTAAATCCAGATTATGAATTTATAAATAAGTGGTTAGCAATACTTTTGCCTGCATTTAATAAGATTGCAAAAGATGTTTCTAAAGTAAAACAAGTAGAACAACTTGAGGAAGAAAGTATAAAAAACTCAATAATTAATTTATTTAGTTTTCCATATATAAAAAAAGCAGTTAAAAATAAAAATTTATCAATTCATGGATTAATACACAATATTGGATCTGGTGGATTAAAGTTCTTAAATCCAATTACTGAAGATTTCGAAAATATTTAAGTATTAATAAGAATATTTTTTTGATGGAAAATTCTTATTTATAACTTCTTTAGCAAACCTTTGTACAGCGTTATCTATATTTTTTTCTATGTTAATATAATTTTTTATAAATTTTGGTTTTTTGCCATTTGAATTTAAGTTTAAAATATCATCGATAACTAAGACTTGGCCATCACAATATTTTGAAGAGCCTATCCCAATAGTTGGTATTGATAAGTTATTTGTAATTTTTTTTGATGTATCTAAACTTATACATTCTAGTACAATCATTTTAGAACCAGCATTTTCAAGTTTTTTTGCAAGATTTATTAAATTTTTTGTATCTTTTATATTTTTACCTACACTTTTAATTTTACTAAAATTTGAAAATTTTTGAGGAGTTACCCCTATGTGGGAAACAACTTTGATTTTATTTTTTGTTAAATGCTCAACTATATTAATATTATTTTTATCTGTTTCAATTTTGATAAAATCTGCTTTTGTAAAAGCTAAAATATCTAAAGCATTTTTTAATGCTTCATTTTTATTACGATAAGTATTGTATGGCATGTCAATAATTGTCATTGAATATTTACTATTTAACACAACAGCTTTTCCATGATTTTTCATCATTTCAATTGTAACACCTCTAGTATTTTGCATTCCATACAAAGTTGTGCCAAGAGAGTCACCTATTAGTATTAAATCAACTTTTCCATCCAATATATTTGCTATAGGTTTTGAATAAGCTGTTAAACAAGTAATGGGAATTTTATTTTTTTTATTTAATAATTTTTTATAATTTAATTTTAGCATTTTTAAAATTTTTAAACAGAACGTGTTAAGCCACCATCAACACGGATATTCTGGCCAGTTATATATGCACCACCATCTGATGCTAACAGTTCAACAACTGCAGAAATCTCACTAACCTTTCCATAACGTTTCAAAGGTATTCGATTTAAAAATTCTTCTTTAGCAGGCAAGCTATCTATAAAACCAGGTAATATATTGTTCATTCTTATGTTGTCTTTTGCATACTTATCTGAGTATATTTTTGTAAACGATGCCAAGCCTGATCTAAATACTCCTGAAGTTGGAAAGCTAGAGTCTGGCTCAAAAATAGCAAATGTTGAAATATTTATTATAGATCCGTTTTTTTGATTTTGCATGATTGGTGTAATTATTCTTGATGCTCTTACTACATTTAAAAAATAAACTTCCATTCCTTCAACCCATTCCTTATCACTGATTTGCAAAATATCACCTTTAGGGCCATGTCCTGCACTATTAATAAGAACATCTATTTTTCCATACTTTGTCAAAACCTTTTCAATAAAATTCTCAATATTATTTGTAACTAAGTTTGAGCCAGTGTAACCTAATCCACCTAAATCATTTGCCAACTTCTCACCTTTTCCAGAAGAAGACATTATTGCAATATCATAACCTTTTGATGAAAGGTGTTTAGCAGCATCTGCACCCATTCCAGTACCACAAGCAATAAATACAGCTGTTTTTTTCATAAGATACTAATAACATATTAAAGGTTAAAATATCCACTAACAAAAAATAAATTAAATTTTAAGCTGGAATTAATTTTCTTTCAGATAGAGGTGTCTCTTTTATTGGTAAATGTATTATTGCAGAAAAAGCACCAACCCCAATACCAACCCACCAAACAATGTCATAACTTCCATAAACATCATAAAACAAACCACCAAGCCACACACCTACAAAAGAACCAATTTGATGAGATAAAAATACAATTCCATATAAAGTTCCCATAAATTTAAGACCATAAATATATCCGATTATACCAGAAGTAAGAGGTACAGTTGCTAACCACAATGAACCCATAACAATCGAGAATATAACAACTGAAGTTGGTGTAATTGGTAACATAATGAATGCAATTGCTGCAATTGTTCTTCCAGTATATATTATGGATAACAAATATTTTTTTGTATAATATTTTCCCATTGCACCTGCAGTTATTGAGCCAATAATATTAAAAAGTCCAATTAAGGCAATTGATAATGCGCCTAAAGAAGCAACAGAATTACAAACTATACTAATTAAACTACCCTGAATAATTGGACTGCTAGCTTCTGCTATGAAAGCAGGAAAATGAGCAGTAATAAATGCGAGTTGAAACCCACAAGAAAAAAAACCAAGAAAAAGCATAATGTAAGTTGGGTCCTTAAGCGCTTCTTTAAGAGCATCACTTAAATTCTCCCCAACTTCTTTTTTTGAAATTTTTGATTTTGATTTTAGAAGAGGTACTAATATAATTGTTAAAATACTAACTATTGCAAAAATAATAAAAACTGATGACCATGGCATTATATCAAGAAGTCCCGCAGCGAATGGAGGTCCTATAACTTGTCCAGCTGATCCAGCTGCAGTTGTTATACCTAAGGCCAAAGATCTTTTCTCAGGTGCAGCAGTTCTTCCCACTACTGCTAGTATAGGACCGAAACCACTACCAGCAATTCCAAAACCTATTAGAATATTTAGAAATTGATGAGCCTCAGGAGAAGATGCTGAACTGCTTATAAAAATTCCTATCGCATATAAAATTAATCCTAACGTTATTGCTTTTCTATCTCCAAATTTTTCTGCAAAAGCACTAAAAATTGGAGTTCCAATACCCCAAGCTAAATTTTGAATAGCTATCGCCATTGAAAACTCTGATCTAGCCCACATAAATTCATCAGCTATTGGTATTTGAAAAAGACCAAAAGTTGACCGTATTGCAAAACTTATTAATAATATTAAACTGCCACCTATTAGTACAGGTGTAAAAATATTCGTACTATTTTTTTGTTTCATAAAAATTATTTAAAGAAGGTAACAGTTTATAAAAAACTAATCTATTAGAAACTAAGTTCTTTGAACAAGTGGTTGTTTTTCTGATTCTTCTTTTTCAGGAATTACATATGCAACAGCACAGTGGTCAATACAATATGGTTTATCTTCAAATCTTTCTTTTCCACAAAATTTAAAATCAGCTTCATCAGGGTGTCCTTCAGGCCACTCACACCCTCTTTTAACATTTTTAGTAAAATGACTTTTAATTACAGGCTGGAAATTTTTTTGAACTTCTGGGATTTCTTTTAATTCTTCCTTTGCAATTTCAAATTTTAGTTTTGGAATAATTGGCGATCTAGCTTTTTTTCTATCTGGCTTTACAGCAGTACGCCTAATAGGCGACGGTCTTCTTTCAAGACCGATTCTATGAGCTTTACCAACAACAGCATTTTTTGTAAAACCAAGTAATTTACCAATTTGCGCAGTAGGTAAGCCCTGATCCCATAGTTCTCTTAATTTTGAAACATTGCTATCATCCCAAGGCATATTCAATCCTTTTTAATTTATCTATATATAGTGGTACTATATAATATTATTATACTAAATGTATAACGACAAAAAGAAAAAACTGGGATTTTTTATAAAAAACCAATAAAAAACATGTATTTCTTAATATAATTAAATAAAATAATGAAAACTCTAAAGAATTTCGAAATAATTAATAAAAAAGTATTATTTAGAGCTGATTTAAATGTTCCAGTATTTAATGAGGTTATAACTGATACTTCTAGGATTGTAGCTATTAAATCTTCAATAAATAACCTTATTTCAAGTAAAAATAAGATTTTTATTTTAGCTCATTTTGGAAGACCAAAAGGTGAGGTTTTGGAAAAATATTCTTTAAAGTTTATTCTTTCATCTCTTAAAGAAATACTAGAAATTAAGAAAATTTATTTTTTACAAAATTTACAAAAAGATCAGATTAACAAAAAAATTAATGAAATGGAATATGGTGAAGTTTGTCTTATTGAAAATATTAGATTTCAAAAAAGTGAGGAAAAAATTGATTTAAATTTTGCAAAAAATTTAAGTAGCTTGTTTGATGTTTATGTAAATGATGCATTTTCTGCGTCTCACAGAAATCATACATCAATTACAGCTTTTGCAAAATATATTCCAGCTGTTGCTGGAAACCATCTAATTCAAGAAATAGAAAAAATAGATTTGTTTTTAAAAAATTCAAAAAAACCAAATATGGCAATAATTGGAGGATCTAAAATATCTACGAAAATTAAACTCTTAAATAATTTAGTTAAGCAGTTCAATTGTATTGTGATCGGTGGGGCTATGGCTAATACATTTTTATTATCAAATAATATAGATGTAGGCAAATCTCTTGTAGAAAAAGATTTAGTTGAAGAAGCAAAAAATATACAAAAAAAAGCCAATCAATATAATTGCACAATTGTTTTACCAATAGATGTAGTTTGTGGAAAAAGTATAGAAGACAAAAACCCTTTTGAACTTAGTATAAATAAAATTACAACAGATTTTATGATTTTAGATTTGGGAAAAAAAACAACTGAAATAATCAATCAGGAAATTAAAAAATCAAGAATGGTTTTATGGAACGGTCCTGTTGGTGCATTTGAATATAAGCCATATGATAAGGCCACTTCAGCAATTGCAATATATATTAAAGAGAATGCAAAAAAATTAAATATTAGCACTCTTGCTGGTGGTGGTGATACTATTTCTTCAATTAAAAATGCAAATGCAGAGGATGGCTTTGATTATATATCTAATGCAGGAGGTGCTTTTTTAGAATGGCTAGAGGGCAATCAGTCTCCAGGAATTATTGCAATAAAAGAAAATAATTTTATTTAATCCTCCACTTGATATTTTTTGATTAAAGGAAATTGGGTCATCGTAAAAATAAAAGTTATTGGTAATATTCCAAAAACCTTAAAACTTACCCAAAAATCTTCACTCATATTTCTCCAAACAATTTCATTTAGAACTGCAAGAGCAATAAAAAAAGCTATCCATCTTTGAGTTAATATAGCCCAACCTTCTTCTTCAAGTTTAAGAGCACTTCCAAGTAAATATTTTAAAAGAGGTTTTTTTACGATTATTCCTCCGTATAGAATAGCAGCAAAGATAATATTAATAATTGTAGGTTTCATAAAAATAAAGATTTTGTTATCAAATAGTATTGTTAATCCTCCAAAAATCACAACTATGCCAGCTCCAAGAGTAGGCATGATAGGAATTTTTTTCTCTAAAATATATGAAATCACAACAGAGATAACAGTTGCTAACATCAGAGGTAATATTGCCTCAATTAAATCACCACTAATTTTATAATATATAAAGAATACTGCCAGTGGCCCAATATCAATAAATAGTTTGATAAACGAATTCATTTTACTCTTCCAAATTTAGTATAGATCTTGCAAAATTCTTAGCACTAAAGACTGAAAGATCCTCAGGTTTTTC
>CACJTT010000014.1 GCA_902596365.1 uncultured Alphaproteobacteria bacterium | reverse complement strand
CAGCAAACAAATGATTAAATAAAATCGACGCAAAAAGAACTAAGAAAAATTTAAGAAAAATATTTTTAACCAAGAATCCAAAAAACAATATTATACCTACAAACGAAACAAATAAACCAATTACATAAGAGTACGTCCCAAATAAAAATAAAAACACACTTGAGACTAAAGCACCAAAATACCCAAAAAAATTTGCTGTCTCACCAAATGACCGAAGTTTTCCTATACCAGGATCCTCAGGGCTGTGTGTTCCCAAACTAATAATGAAAAACAATCCACAACCAGTCAACACTAAACCCAAACAAGTTTTAATTAGAAATAATTTAAATCCGCCATATTTAAACATATTAATTGTTTTTAATACCTTTAGAATAAGGTAATTCGAAGAAAAATTATGAAAGAATTGAGTTGTGATTTACATATTGTGGGAGGGGCACTAACCGGTCTTTTAACAGCATATTGTGTTTCAAGCTTAGGTTATAAGATTATTGTTTCTGAAAGAAAAAATATTATGCAGGACAACAAACAACCAATAAATGACACAAGAACCACCGCAATAGCTGAGGGCTCAAAGGTTTTTTTAGAATCTCAAGGACTCTGGAAATTTATTAAAGGATTTGCCGAGCCAATAAAAAACATTAAAGTTGTTGATAAGACTGCTAATTCTAATTTAGAGTTCAACAATTCTATAACAAAAACCAGTCTTGGCTACATAGTAAAAAACTCAAAACTAATCAGCATCTTAACTAATGAGTTAAAAAAAAAAAATAATGTAAAGTTTATAACAGGATCAAATCTTAATTCAATCTCCTACCACAATTCAAAAATTATTAGTGTTTCAAATAATAAAAGAATAAACTCAAAATTAATAATTGCTGCAGATGGAAAAAACAGCACTGTTAGGAAAATATTAGGAACTAATTTTTTCAAAAAAAAATATAATGAAAAAGCACTTGTAATAAACTTTTTTCATGAAAGACCTCACAACAACATAGCTTATGAGATTTTTTTTAAAACCGGACCTTTAGCTATTCTTCCAATGCAAAAAGAAAGAAAGAGAAATCAAAGCGCTTTGATTTGGTCTAACAAACCAGAAATTATTGACAAAATAACATCTTTAGATTTACATAATAAATATTTAGAAGAAATTCTTAATGAAAAAATTTATCAGCAACTAGGAAGCGTCACAAACATTAATTCAGTTCAATCCTTCCCTCTTTCAGCTCATATTAATGAGAAATTTTACGATAATAAAACTGTTTATGTGGGCGATGCTGCTCACTCTATTCACCCTATAGCTGGTCAAGGATGGAATTTGGGCCTTAGAGATGTTAATTCAATAACAAAATTACTTAGAGAGACTAAAGAGAACAACTTAGAAATAGGGACAAAAAGTTTTTGTAAAATGTATAATGATGCATGTTATTATGATGCATTTAGACTTTTTGAAATAACAGACAAGCTAGACTGGATATTTAAAAAAGACCAACCTTATTTTAAATTTTTAAAAAAATTTGGATTTAATATAATAAACAAAAATAAAATTTTTAAAGAACAAATTGTTAAATTTGCTATGGGGCTTAATTAACCAAACCTGACTCTTGATTTGAAGCTAATTCTATTTCCAGTGTTGATAAAATATTTTCATATAGCTCTTTGCTTGATTTTAACTCTAAAAACATTTGTTTAACACTAACATCAAAAGGTGAAATCATTACTATAAACTTAAGCAAATCAACTGTATCTAATTTAGAAACATCATCAAAGTTTATATTTATATTTTTAGCTTTGTTATATTTTTTAAAACTATCAAGTATTTTTGATTTAAACCCATCTTCTAGGCTGGGGTTATTAAAGTTATTAAAAGCTTCAATTTCACAAATTCGGAATTTGCTCCTAGTGTCTACTTCTTTAATAATTTTAAAACAGCTTATGCCCTCAAGATTTATTAAATATCTTTTATCTGGCATTTCATTAAAGACAGTAATTTTTCCATAACATCCTACATTATAGAGCTCGTTGTCTTTTTTCTGCTGAACCATACCTATAAGTCTGTTGTTTGATAAAGAGTAATCTACCATATCAAGATATCTTTCTTCAAAAATATTTAGGGGTAAGTTTGTTTTTGGAAACAGTATGGCTCCATTTAATGGAAAAATTGGAATTTTCATTTAGATAAAAAGCAAACTTGAAAGTTGTTTTCTGTAGGTTTTTGTAGCCTCATGATCATTTCCAAGGGCCTCAAAAAAATCTACTAATTTTTTTTTAATTTTTTCTCTATCTACAGAATAATTATTTAGTAAAAAAGGAAAGGCTTTTTCATATTCTCCTGATGAAAAATAATATTCAGCTATTTTAAGTAATATTTTAATACTCTTTGGGTCGGTGTTGTGTTTTTCAAGCAGTATTTCTATAGAGTCTGAGCCCTTTGAGTCTTTGACTATTTTTATTTTTTTAATAATTTTATCTATTTCTTGATTTTTTTTCATCTCTTCATCAAGAGCAGAGACAAAACTATCTATTTCTTTGAATTCTTTTTGCGCTAACAAACATTCCAAATATAGGCTTATAGCTATTGGATCACCTGTATTTTCAGTAAAAAAATTTAATATCTTATCTTTAGCTTCATTAAATTTATTATTTTCTATGAGGTTTTTTATTTCACTGTAAAAGTTGTTTAAATCCTCTTTTAGTTTTTTTCCACCTGATTTTTCAATAAAATCAATAAAATCTTTTTCAGAAATCACTCCCTGAAAAGCATTAACAGCCTTTTTATCTTTAAAAGCAAAGACAGCAGGAATTGATTGAATTCTAAGTTGAGCTGCAATTTGTTGATTATCATCTATATTAACTTTAACCAAATCAAAACTATCTGGATTTTCTTTTGCAACCTTTTCCATTATTGGTGTTAGTTGTTTGCAAGGCCCACACCAAGGGGCCCAAAAATCAACAATTACTAACTTATTATCACTTCCGTTTATGACTATGTTTTCGAAATCACTTTCATTCGCATTTATTATATTGCTATTATCCATATGTTTTAATTATTGCTTCTTTTTCTGTTGAGAAAATATGTATTTTTTTATTATTTTCAATCATAAACTCAATAAATGTGCTGCACCTTATTGTAATTGTTGCTGTATTTGTCAGTGGGTGGAAATTAACAAATTCTGATTTATAAAGTTTTTCCTCTAAATAAAAATCTGTACTATTTTCACTATCATTTAATAAAGCAAAAGGGGAAACTGAACCTGGTTTTACCCCTAATAAATTTATTAAATATTCTTCCTTTGCAAAAGACACATTGCCCAAACATAAAAATTTTGAAACTTTTTTAAGATTGATATCTGTAAACTCTTCACATGAAATTAAAAAAAATTTATTTTTTTTATTTTTTAAAAATAAATTTTTACTATGTGAACCTTTTATTTGCCCCCGGAATTTATTGGAGTCTTCTACAGTAAAAAGTGCTTGATGTTCATGAAGAGCATAGTCATAATCTTTACGATTAAATAACTTTATAAAATCTTTTGGACCTAACATAAATTAAGATCTTTTTATTATACTTTATGAAACTATCATGGTAGTAGAAAAAAATAATTGCGGGCGTAGCTCAGGGGTAGAGCGCAACCTTGCCAAGGTTGAAGTCGAGGGTTCGAATCCCTTCGCCCGCTCCAAATCCTAACTCCATCCTTATAATTTAAAATCCATTTGCAATGTACTTTCAATGTACTTTAAGGTTATAAGGAATTATGAAAATTATTATAGGAGTTGTTGTTGTTGGCGCACTTGCATACTACTATTATTTTTCGCCTGTTGCCTCATGTATGAGAGATTATCCACATATGACAAGAACTACTTGTCAAATCACATTAGACAAGAATAAAAAATAATCTTTTAAAAAAGCACAAAACTGTAACTAGAATAGATTTTAAAAATAATATAAAATCAATCAATGAATAATAATATTGAAAAAGAAGTTGAATTTTACAAAGCGTTAAGACTGGTAACAAAAAATAAATATATAAGATTTATTCTTTATTCATCTATAGTTGTTTGGATATTGTTTTTATTACATCTATTTACATCATATAATTTTAATTTATTTTTAATCAATCTTTTAGGTATTTAAAATTATTTTAATTTTACTAACAGGTATTTTTTAGAAAAATAAAAGTGTTAAATTTTTGAAAGAATATTATAATTATCTTGAATGGGTAGATGAATCATATGATCAACTGCTGATACACATTTATCATAATTTTAAAATTGATGAACTTAAGAGTATAATAAAAAAAGAAATCTTTAACCTTCAGTACATATCAAAAAAACAATTACTTTCTATTCTAAAGCGCATTGGTGATATGTCTATTTTTCAATCAAAACTAGATATTAAAATTTTAAAAGAACATATTTATTGTCAGTTGGTTAGTCTTGAGAATCTAAAAGACGCTTTGCAACAGTCTGTAAAAAGAAGAGAAAAAACTCAACTTTCAGAAGATATGCTTGAAGAGTTATTAAATATTTTCTTACTTAGTGAAACACTAAAAATTCATACAAATAAAAAATATAGAATAATTTTAGAGAAAAATTATAATTAATATTAAAGTTCAATGTACTCTCAATGTACTTTTTCAATTTTTGGGACCTCATAAGGCATGCTTTAAGCGGGTCGAGTATTCGAATCCCTTCGCCCGCTCCAAATCCTAACCCTACCTTTAAATTTTACAATTCATTTGCAATGTACTTTCAATGTATTGTAGGTTTATAAATAACTATGAAAATTCTTATCTTTGTCTTACTTTTATTTTTCAGTTTTAATTTATATTCGGAAGAAGTGGTTTTAAGTTGTGAATGTGAAATATCAGAAACTTATTTTTATGAAACTGAGAGAGACAAATTTTACAAAAACACAGATGGGCAGTTTGTTGAGCAAGATGAAGGAAAATTAATTTTAATACCTTCAACAATGACAAAGAAGAAAATCAACTATCCCAACCCTTGGTCGGTTGATTGTTCTTTAATAAGGAAAGATTTAAACAATACTATTATAATTAACATTGATGAAAATAAAATAACCCATAAATATTTTGATACTTATTGGAATGAAGATAAGTCTTCTCATTACGAGATATTTAAAGTTACTGAAAATGAAATAATAGGAGTAACACTTCATAGATCAAAGATTGAAAGTTTAGATAATAAAGTTTTAGAATGGAGTCTTGCAGAGAAGGAGGCAATTATAACAATGAGCATTAACAGGTCAACTGCAGGAGCAATTAACTCTTTTGGACCTAATAATGAGCAAGGTTTTGTTGATTATAAAATTTATAAAAATCACTACTCATGTGAGGTTGCTGAAAAGTTATTTTAAAATCTATTTGCAATGTACTCTCAATGTACTTTTTCAATTTTTGGGACCCCATAAGGCATGCTTTAAGCGGGTCGAGTATTCGAATCCCTTCGCCCGCTCCAATAGATCCGCTAAATATTTGATCTTGCAGAGTTAGAGAATAGCGTTTATCAACATTACATCGACACATCTATTAAAAATTATCAACTTTATTTTTTTAATTCGCAAACTTTTTCTATAGCTTCATAAAAAAAATTGACATCGGGTGGCTCCAGATTTCTGGATTAATTTACATAATCATTTTATTTTATGGTATAAATATTTAGTGATTAAAAAAACTATAAATATAAATTCTTTTGATTTGAGCCTTATATTTTGGAGAAAAATTTTAGATAATTCTTTTTTAAAAATAAAACCTACACAAAAATATTTCTTTGAAAAAATAGATTCTTTAGATGGTTTAAGAAGCCAAAGTTCATATAATACTGGCTCTATATCATCGACAACAGCATGGCTTCTTTTTTCCACAACTTTATTTTTTAGACCCAAGATAATAATGGAGGTAGGATCATTCATTGGGAAATCAACTTTTAGTATGGCCTTTGCCGCTGATAGTTATTTGTCAGAAGGTGATTGTAAAATTTTTTGTTGTGATTCTTCAAATGAAATAAAATTTCCAGAGTTGACCCAAACCAAAATAAAACAGTTTCACAAAACCAGCAGTACAGAAATGATTAAAAAATTGGAAATGAATATGATTATTGATTTGATTCATTTAGATGGAAGACTAGAAAATGAAGATTGTATTTTGCTTAAAGACAAAATTTGTGAAGATACTATTTTTATATTAGATGATTTTGAGGGAAACGAAAAAGGTGTTGTTAATCTGTTTAGTTTACTAAATAATAATGTAATCTCAAGAAATACCCATTGTGTTATATATCCATTAGAAAATTATATTGGTGAAAAATATAATTTAGTTGAAAGATCTACAAGCGCAGTAATCCTTCCCATAAAGCTCTTAAAAATTACCAGTCAATAACAAGTATTTTTTTTGTAAATATGTCTAAAGAAGCAATAAAATTTAAACTTTATCACAAAGACTTGGGCTTTAAAAAGATGGGTTTAAATAATTTAAAACTCATATATTTTTTTTTGTATACATATGATCATAATATTCCTTAATTAAACTCTTTTGTTGTTTGCCTTTAAAATGAAGCAAAAATGGTGGTTTATTTTCAAGAACACACTGAGGTGGACAAGCAAAATCTGACTCATTAAGAAAAGTAAAATTATAAAGATTCTTTTCTACAATTTCTCTCAATACTTTTTGGTCACCAAACCAAAATTTATAATTATTATCAAATCTTTTATAGATTTTATAACAGTCTTTCCAAAATTTATTGTTTTTAGAAATTACAAAACAACCTATGTATGGATAAATATCTTCTAATGTTCCATGTAAATGATTTTCATAAATTTGACCTCTAAATAATTTTGGCAATCTACTGTCTAAATAAAAAGATCTTTTAAGTAAAAAAACATCAGCTTTATCAATAAAAAGTTCAAATGGGATTTTTCGAACTAGTAGCATGTCAGTGTCAAGAAAAATAGAAGTGTTTTTTAAATTCAATTTAGAATAAGAGAACATTCTCCCTTCCATAATTTTATTTATATGAATTTTTTCTCTAAAAATTGAATTAGTTCCTTTAATTTTCGGGGTGTCTAGATCTGAGCATTGTATTATATTACAATTTGGGTAGTGTTTTTTTATAGAAGATACAAAAAGGTTAATTTCATTTTCATTTTGACCATATAAAACGTTAGTTAAACTATTTTTGTGTTGATTTTTTTTTATATAGAAAAAAACAAAATTAATTTTTAAATCTTTTACCACTTCACAAGTGTAAACTATATTTATCTTTAGTAGAAACAAAAAATATAGCTTAAGGCTTATAAATCATAAATTGTCATTTAAATATTTTTCTATTTTCAATTAAATTATTGTTTGATTAGAATTTGTTGAATTAGTTGGTATAATATGAGCGTGATGAATTTGAATCCCTTCGCCCGCTCCAAATCCCAATCCCACCTTTAAATTTTAAAATTCATTTGCAATGTACTCTCAATGTACTTTAGTATTACAAGTAATTATGAAAACACTATTCACAATCTTAGTTTTGTTTTTTACATCTTCTTTGACTGCAGAAGAAGCTGCAAACTGGGGGATAATTACAGATACATGTGAGAACTCACTTAAAATAATCAGTCTTTCTAAAGAAATTGGAGATTTTGAGCATGATTTAACAAATAAAATCTACCGAGGAGTTATGCAATCATATATGAGCGGAATAAATAATTGGACATATGAAAAATTTGGAATGTTTAAACACTTAAATTATAATTCTATTGATTATGCATATTCTTATCTACTGAATTATTGTGAAAAAAATCCTAACAATCAAATTGTTGATGGAGTAATTAAATACTTCGTTGAGCTTCCATTTATAGAAAATTAATTAAGATTTATTATTATAAATTTCCTCTATATATTAGAAAAATAGTTTTACTAATTTTTGAGACTCCATAAAGAACATCTTAGGTAGGTCGGGAATTCGAATGCCTTTGCCCGATCCAAACATTAACTCTACCCTTAAATTTTAAAATTCATTTGCAATTTACTTTCAATATACTTTAGTATTACAAATAATTATGAAAATTCTTCTGACTATTTTCGTTTTGTCTTTTTCATCATCTGTGATTGCTGATGAATGTCTAAAGGGTAATTGTGTTAATGGTTATGGTATTTATGAGTTCAATAGTGGTACTGTTTATATTGGGCAAAATAAAGATAATCTTGCAAGTGGAAGAGGTACAGTAATTTTTGGTACTGGCGAGTGGGAAGATGACATATATGTTGGTGACTGGTTAAATGACTCGAGACATGGCATAGGCACCTATGTACATTCTGAAGGCGATGTTTACGTTGGAGAATATTTAAATCATGAAAAAAATGGAAAAGGAATTTATATTTATGGTCCTGGAGAATGGGAGGGAGACATATACAAAGGTGAATTTAAAAACGGAGTCAAGCATGGGTTTGGTACCTATTTCTTCGAAGGTGGAGATATTTATATAGGGGAATTTAAGAATGGAGATTTTCATGGTAAAGGAACTTATACTTTTAACGATGGAGAAATTTGGGATGGTCTTTTTAATAATGGAGAATTCATAGAACAAATAGATAAAGAGTCTAAGCCCGTGGCCCGCTCCAAATTCTAACTCCACCTTAAAATTTTAAAATCTATTCGCAATATAGTTGCAATATTATTTAATGTCGTATTAACTAAATAATTATGACAAGATTAATAGTTTTTTTATTTCATTTACTATCAAGTATTATTGCTCTTTTAATTGTTTTGTTTTTTACAATTGGATTTTCTGCAAGCGCAGACAATATATTTGTTTGGAATTTTCTATCAAGCCTTGGTTTAAATCCAAACCCAATTACTTTAGGATTTGTTGGTTTCATAATAGGTCTATTCATAGATGTAATATTATTTGGAACTTTGTTTGTTTCACTTGAAACAAATCAGAATATTAGAAAGATGCTGTCTAAAATTTCTAATATTGAAAAAAAAGTTAATCAAATTCAAAATAATTCTAGATCAGACCCATCACTCTAACCATTGCAATTAAGAAGTAATTAATTTTTTTAATTATTTCAATTCTTGTAAAATAGATCTTGCCCCATCGTGAGTTAGCTGTAAAGGATTTGCTCTACAAAATTTTATCAACGCATACTTAATACTATCTTGATTATATTCTCTTAAAGGTATGTCTTTTTCCCAACTAACGCCCGATAAATACCCCTCAACAAAAAAAGTTTGAGTCTGGCAATCTATATCCAGCAAATCATTGTCACATGAACTTAAAAACTGCCCACAATCTAGATGTCCTTTGCTACCTATCCTTTTTTCTCCAAATACACCTTGGGAGGAAAAGGCAATAATAGCAAAAATAAAAATTTTAAGTATTTTAAAAATCATTATTTTTAGCATAGTTCTAAACTGTTTTATTTTCAACCTTTTCTATAAAATTGCAAAAGAGTTTTTCATTTGTTTAGGAATAATACAACATACACCTAGCTGTCCTGGAATTCGAATTCCTTCGCCGGCTCCAAATTACTTCCTATATTATAAAAAAATGATAACAAACCAAAATGATTAAATCATTATCAAACTTAAATACAGATTATATAGAAAACTATAAAAAATTTGATGAAATAGACAATATTGCTTTTAGCAAAGAACTAAAAATAGAATTATCAAAAAAAAATAAAAAAATTCCTTCTAAATTTCATTATGATTTAAATGGAAGCATATATTTTGAAAAAATTACTAAGCTAAAAGAGTATTATGTTACTAGAACTGAAAAAAAAATTTTAAAACAAATATCAAATGAAATGAAAAATATTTTCGGCAATAATTTAACATTCGTTGAATTCGGAAGTGGAGCGACAGATAAAATTGGTATTTTAATTAATGATCAAGTAAAATTTTGTATGCCATTAGATATTTCATATGATTTTTTGCTAAAATCATCTATTAAATTAGCAAAATCTTTTCCTCGATTATCTATTATACCAGCTTATTGTGATTATATAAAAAAGTTCACATTACCTAAAAAAATTTCAAAGAAAAGAATCGGTTTTTTTTTAGGCTCATCAATTGGTAATTTTTATAACAAAAAAGAAAAAATCTTTCTTCAAAATGCAAGAATGACTTTGGGCAAAAATGGATCTTTATTTGTAGGAGTAGATTTGATTAAAAATAAAACAATTATTGAGAAGGCGTACAATGACTCTAAAGGAGTTTCTGCAAAATTTAACCTAAACCTGTTAAATAGAATTAATAAAGTCTTTAATGCAAATTTAAAACAAAAAGATTTTAAATATTTTTCTTATTTTAATAAAAAAATTAATTCTGTTCAAAGCTTCTTGATTAGTAAAAAAGATCAAGAATTAATTATTGATAGTAAAAAATTCTTTTTTAAAAAAAATGAAAAAATTCAAACTGAGGTATCAAAAAAATTTACATTAAATAGTTTTAAAATATTAGCAAACTCAGCCGGATGGAAAGTAAAAAAATATTGGATAGATAAAAATAAATACTATTCAATTTTTTTATTAGAAAATTAGCATAAAATAAAATTTAATAATATAATATTTAGGTTGTTTTTAACCCAATTAAAATGTTGCATATAAATTCATTACATTTTTAATTGTGTTTTTCTCAACACAAAATTCATTATTAATGTCTTTTACATTATATATTTTAAAGGTGGTAATTTATTTAGTTCACCCAAGCTCATATTTTGAAGTCTAAATTTTTATGTGAGTCCTTAAATTTAATTGCTTCTTTAGACATATTTAGGAATTTATTGTTAAAAAAGATATAATAACTAACTATAGAATTTAAAAATATTTTAGGCAATATGTGAAATGAATAAAAAATCTAAATATCTTATATTACAACTCGATATTGAGTCAGGAACCCAATGGGGTAATGCAAAAACAATTAATCCAATTAGAAATATTTTTATTCCTTCTGTTAAGGAGTATTGTAAAAAATATAAGTATGATTACTCTTTAATAAAAGAAATTAACAATGAAGCTAGATATGGAAATTTTGATTTTTTAGATACAAAAGAAAAACACTATTCGTTTGAAAGATATTTTCATTTTAATAAAGGATATGATTATACAATCTATATAGATAATGATGTTTATGTTTTTCCTGATGCCCAACCATTGCCAGAATTTAAAGGCTTGAGAAATGTCCGAGAGCCAGAGGGCAATTCGGCAAAAAAATTTAGAGAGGTTAACAATCTTGATAGTTCATATGGTTACTATAACTCTGGGGTTACATTTTGTGATAACCCAACTGCTAAAAAATTATCTAACTATATGATAAGTAGACTGGATAAAAAAAATAGACCTAAAGCAAAAAACACAGACAACATGATGTTAAATGAGTTTATCATCGAAAACAAAGACATTTTTGAAGAAATGGGTAGTGAATGGAATTATATGCCTTTCTTGCCAAATGTAAAAAAAATAAAAAAACCCAACTTTTTTCATTTTGTCGGAGTGACAGGAAAGGGAATCATTAACAGCCTTATTGATAAAAATGTTAATATTGAAAATTTTCTAACCTGGAGTAGAGAAATAAAATAATTACAAAAGATCTTTCTTTCTAATTAATCCAACATTAAAACTTATTACTATCCGTTCTTCATTTGATAGATTAGCGTTAACCTTGTGCTCTAGATAGCTAGGAAATAAAACTAAAGTACCAGCCTTTGGAGTTACTGATTGTACTTGAGCATTTACAGTGTTTACATCTTTAGAAGTTGGGTGGTGAAAGACATTAGCCTGTCTTGGATCATAAAAAACAATATTACCAGCATTCTGCTCAGCTTTGACATAGTAAGCAGCACTTAATGCGCTGTTTCCATGATGGTGTTTTTCATTAAATGCGCCTTTATTATTTATAATTGACCACATGCTTGTTATTTTTACTATTTGTGTATCTAAGTCCCAATTCATATCTTTAATAGCGCTCCCAATATTTTTAGAAATTTCTGAAATAAAATTTTTTAAGTTTTCATTTTTTAAATCTAACTCATCAGAGTGCCAGCCATTAACATTGCTTTTTTTTGTACCTTCTGGGTTCTTTTCTTTTTCTTTATAAATGTAATTTTTTAATTCTGTGTTTATGCTTTCATAATTATTTATTTCATTGATCCACACAGGTGTTGAAAAAAAAAGATGCATAGACCATTAAATAAAGCAAAAATCATAACCTGAAAAGTTAAATTTGGCATACGATAAAAATATGTTGTTTTAAAATGCTTTTTTTAATTTAAATAGTCATTTAAATGAAAGAAAAAAACATAAATACAAATGCTAGCGATTATGGTGATATATTAAAACTAGGATTAATTGATGTAAAAGAAAAAAATTTAATATCTGCAAAAGAAAAATTCAAAAAACTTATTAAAATCAATAAAAAAAAATATGAAGGGTATCTTAATCTTTCAAATATTTATTCTTTTGAGGGTGATGTGCTTAAAGCCAACAATCTACTAAATGATTTTTTAAATAATATTGAAGAAAATTTAGAAATTATAAATGCTATTGCAATAAATTTGCTAAATTGTAAAAAATTAAATGACTTAGAAATACACATAAACAGATATATTGATAAACATGAGAGTTACATCCTTTATTATCTTAAGGGATATATTTTTGTAGAAGCAAATAAAATTTCTGAATCTGAAAAATTTTTTCAAAAATCAATTGATTTAAATGTTAATTTTTGGAACAATTATGATTTTCTTTTCAAACAATATGAAAAACAGTCCAGGTTAAAAGATTTTAAAAAATTAATAGAAAGAGCAAAAAAAATATTTAAAAATAAAGTAACAATCTCTTATTATGAATCATTGTATTTTTTTAGAGTAAAAAATTACACGCAGTCATTAAATATTCTTTTGGATAAAGAAATAGAAAAAAAAATAATAACACAAAATAATGAGGTTTTTTTAGCAGACTATTTCAACCTTCTTAGCAGGGTTTATGAAAAATTAGGCTCTTATAATGCTAGCTACAATTTTGCTATAAAAAGAAACAAAATCACTCTTAACCTTGAAGAAAATAAAAAATTTAATAAAGAATTAGTTTTGAACACAATTTCAGCTTATAAAAATTTTTTTGATAAAAAAAATAAATTAAAATCAAATATTATTACTTCTGGAATAAATCATTCAAACTTAGCGTTTCTCATTGGATTTCCAAGATCAGGCACGACTCTTTTAGATACTATATTGAGATCTCATTCAAAAACTTTAGTGCTAGAAGAAAAGCCTCACTTACTAGATATTAGGCATGAATTTTATAAAAATCACAAATTAGCTGACATTCTTCAAATTAATGAAAAAGAAAAAATTAAAATGCAAGAACAGTATTTTAAATCATTCAATTATAAATCTGATAAGTTAATAATTGATAAGTATCCACTTAACTTAATTGAGCTAGGCTTTATTAAAACATTGTTTCCTAACTCAAAAATAATTTTGGCAATTCGACACCCATTAGATTGTATAATTAGTGGTGTTTTAACTGCTTTTAAAATGAATGATGGCATGGTGAATTTTGAGAATATACACACAACATCTTTTTTTTATAATGAGTGTTTTGAACTACTATTTAAATATTTCTATTACTATGACGTAGATTATCATCAAGTTAGGTATGAAAACGTTATTACAAACTTTGAAGAAGAAATAAATAAATTATTAAATTTTTTAAATTTAAAATTTGAAGAAAATCTCTATACTTTCAATCAAACAGCTATGCAAAGAGAAAAAATCAATACCCCGAGCTATGATCAAGTTGTACAACCCATTTATTCTAGCTCAATAAACAGATATAAAAACTTTGATGAAATCAAAAACATTAAAATTGATATACAGCGTTGGATTAATCAATTTTCCTATTAAAATAACATAATTAAATTATTTTTTTTTTAAATTAAATGCCCTTATTAATTTTTTAGTTTTAATAATTCTTTCATGATTTTCTTTAAAATTTTTTCTTCCACTTAATATCGATGGATATTTACTAATAAGTTTAGATAAATATATTGGAATTTTTGATTTCATTAATGTTTAAAGACTCTTGTTGAAGAAAAAATAAGTTTTAGTTTATTTTTGTTAGCAAAATCAATTATCATTTTGTCATTTTTTGATCCACTTGGCGCAACTATGCAAGTGCAATTATTTTTTAATAATAATTTTAAACTATCGGTAAATGGAAAAAATGCATCAGAGGCACACACTAAATTTTTGGAGGAAAAATTTTCTTTATATTTCATTATGGCTAATTTTGTTGCATCATACCTATTCATTTGACCTGCACCAACTCCTAATGTTTGTTTATTTTTTACCAAAACAATAGCGTTCGATTTTACATGTTTAACAACCTTAAAAGCGAACAAAATATTTTCATACTCTTTTTGTGATATTTTATTATTCTTAGATACAATTTTAAAATTATTTTTTGATAACTTAATGTTATTATTTTGCTGTATTAAAGAGCCAAATCTTACAGTTTTGGTTGTTTCTTTTTTTGATTTTGGAATTTTTACAGAATTAATTAATATCAGATTTCTTCTTTTATTTAAAATCTGAAGTGCTTCCTCTGTAAACCCTGGAGACACCAAAACTTCAAAAAAATTTTTTATAATTAAGTTTGCTAAGTCTCTGTTTATTTTTTTATTTATTAAAACAACTCCACCAAAAGAGCTTTGCTTATCACTACTAAAAGCCTTCACAAAAGAATTCTTAATTGTTTTACATGATGCAACACCACAAGAATTGTTATGTTTTATAATAACTGTTGTTGGTTCAGTAAACTCACTTAAATAGTCTAGTCCACTATCAATATCTAAAATATTATTGTAGCTAATTTTTTTGCCCTGAATTTGATAATTAACAATACTCGCGCTTTTGTTTTTTTGCAGGACAGCGCTCTGATTTGGATTTTCTCCATATCTCAATTTTAATTTTTTATTATTTTTGATATTTGAAAACCAATTATATATATTTTGATCATATTTAAATGTTACTTTAAAACATTTTTTTGCCATTTTTTTTCTAAAATTTAAATCAGTGCTTCCGTAATTTTTTTCAATATTGTTTTTTAGTAATTTGTAGTCGTTTGGTGAGCTAATTGTTGTTACATTATCATAGTTTTTTGCTGATGCTCTAAGTAGTGTTGGTCCCCCAATATCAATCATTTCAATTGAATCTTTATGGTGTTTATTTGCAAATTTATCAAATGGATAAAGGTTAGCTATAACATAGTCAATTTTAGGAAAATTTGTTTTGTTAAAAGTTTTTTTATGAGTTTCATTATTTCTGTTATGTAAGATTGAAATATATATTTTTGGATGAAGGGTTTTAACCCTACCATCAAGAACCTCTTTGAATTTAGTTAGGCTGGAAATTTCAAAGCAATCAAACCCTAAAGATTTTATTTTTTTTGATGTAGTACCTGTTGAAATTATTCCAATTTTATTTTTTTTTAAAATATTGCACAAAAGGCTGATATTTTTTTTGTCATAAACAGATACTAGTGCAAAGCTTTTTATTTTTTTGAAAGAGACCACTGTATTTTTTCCCTGTTTTGTTTTGTTATGCCCTTTATTACAATTTGTTTTGTTTCTTTAACATCATTTTTATCCATAAACACACTTTCTTCTAACGCTAAATCCTTATTCGCTTTGAATAACCATATCGCATTATTTTTGGTTTTTAATATAATACTTTTCTTACTATTCGTTTGCGTAATATTTATATTAGGTAAAATGTGAAACCTAATATGAAAGATGACCTCTCTATTTTTTGAAATTGATGAAATTATTGAATCTTCTCCTTTCAAATAATTTTTGTCTTCAAGAAAATGAATTTTTCTTTTAATAATTTTTTTATAATTTTTAATATACCCATTATGAGATGCTTCAATTATGTGTTTGGATCTCTCCTCATGTTTTTTTAAAGATACTGATTGAGGAAATTTAATTTGAGGTTGATTTTCCCTTATTTCACTTATGTTTGTGTTTTCTAAAACTATTGTAGAATGAGCCGCTGAATATCTTAAGTATGCAGCTTTGCCGGTATTTTTTTCAAGAGTGCCACAATTAGTAATTATTTTTTCTGTATCAGAACTAAACTCAATTGATAAAGTTCCAGCACTTAATTTTTTTGAATGGAAAGTGCGTGTTGGCTGTACACAATCTAAAAAAATCTTTTTATGCCTATCTTCATAATAAAATATTCCATTTGTATTATCAGGAAACTTAATTTTTCGTATATTTTGTTTTTTCTTGAATGCTAGCTTTATCTTTTCAAGATTATAATTGTTTGTTCCATTAAACAAAGCAACTGTGCCATCTTTATGAAAATACTGAGCTAATACAACTTCCATTTTAATTTTTGTTAAATATAATATTTCAGGAACTTCATTTTTAAAATTAAGCAACATAGAAATAATTTCATTTATATCATTGATGGCTTTGGCTTGTTCTAAAATATTATAAGATTTATGCATCGAAAAACTATCAATTTGATTGTCTAAAATTAATTTAAATTTATTTTTAATACTTCCATGTTCCTCACCCAGAATATTTTTTATTAAAATATATGCTTTAAATTCAAGTAGAGAATATTCGCTAATATTTTTTGGAAAAACAAATCTATAAAATGCATTAATATTAATTTTTAATATTTGTTTTAGTTTATTCTCATCTGCTTTTGTTGATATTGAGTTTATAAAATCAAAATTATAAACTAAATTCAAAATCCTATTAGCAGTGTGCTCAGTGTCCCAAATTATATTTGTTTTAAATTTATTTATTTCATACCATCTAAAAATACCAAGTTTTGCAATTTCTATACCTCTTTTGCCACCAAGCTTATTGCACAAATTTATAAAATCAAAATTATAAATCATTGGATTTTTTTCTGTTTTGAAAAAATTTTTTTTAAAAATTAGATTTTTATTTTTTTCATAATTATTAAAGTCTATAATTTTAAAATTTAATCCTGATAAAATTTGAAATTTTAATTTTCCAGTAAAGACAGATAGATAAACTAATACTAATTTTCTAACTATCAAATATAATTTGTTTTTAATCATTTCTAATTAATTCTACTGAAAAAAAACCATCAATATAGTAATTCTTAAACTTTGTTGGAAGTGTTAAAAAATAACCTTCTTTCGAAATTAAATTTTTAATATTTAATAATTTTGTATTTTGATTGTACTTTCTTATACTAAAATTTTTGTTTTCTTCTAAAAATTGTTTTATAATTTTTGTTGTTTCAGAATGAAAAAATGAGCATACCATATAAATAATTTTACCTTTCCTTTTTACTAGTCTAGATGATTTTTTTAAAAGGTTTTTTTGAATTTCATTTAATTTTACAAAATTTGGTTTTTCTGTTTTAAATAATATTTCAGGGTGTCTTCTAATTGTTCCAATTGATGAGCAAGGTGAGTCGACGAGCACTATATCATATTTCTTGTCTTCAACAAAATCTAAA
This sequence comes from uncultured Alphaproteobacteria bacterium, assembly GCA_902596365.1. Lineage (GTDB taxonomy): Bacteria > Pseudomonadota > Alphaproteobacteria > HIMB59 > CACPNW01. The sequence goes on along the minus strand of CACJTT010000014.1, from coordinate 11,508 downwards.
GCATTTAGATTTTTAATTTCTGCATCAAACCTTAGTCTTAATAAATTTTCCTTAAGCTTTAGAATTCTTTTATTATTTATATCATTTAAAACAACTTTGTTATTTGATAAGATTTGAAAAGCTTTTCCACCAGGGGCAGCACATATATCAAGAATATTATAATTTTTTATTTTATTACTTATTGCAAGTGGTATCATTGATGAAAAATCTTGTACCCACCAATCACCCTCATTAAAATTTTTGATATCACTTATTTTTTTTTTAATATCCAAAAAAGCAGATTTTTTTGAGCTTCTAGTATGTTTTTCTTCAAAATTATCTAAACAATTCTCTGATTTAAATACTAAATGCAGACTGGGCTGTTTATGAAAAGTATCAATAAAAGAATAAGGATCAACATTTTCACATTTACTTATCTCATCAACAAACCATGCTGGAAAATCAGTTAACTTAAGCTCTATTTTTTTTAAATTTTCTATATTTTTTAGAATATTTTTTAAAATGGCATTAACAAATCCAGGAAAAACTTTTATTTGTTTTGAAACATTTACTGTTTCGTTCACAACGGCATAGGGCTTAATATTTAAATAAAGAATTTGTACTATTGCAGAAGATAAAAGTATAAATTCATTTGCTTTAAGCTTAGTTTTAATGAATTTATTTAAAATTATTTTACAGTGAATACTTTTTCTCATTGAGTTTAAACAAACATTATTAATAAAAGATATCTCATTTTTATTAAAATTAAACTCAGCAATCTTTTGATTAAAAACTACGTCAAAACTTTTATTTTTTTTAAATATTTCAATTAAAATTTGAAATATTGCATATCTTGTTTTTGTGCTTCTGTTCATCAAAGTATATAATATAATAATGCCTTTTTTTAGTTTTTCTATAAATGAGCTTAAACCACCTTTAAGAAAATTTAATATTACAGCAAATGATGTTTATTTCAGTAAAAACACTCAATTATGGAAAATATTAAATAAGGAGCATAGTTCAATTATTAATTTTATGAAGCAAGAAAAAAGATTGCCGGTTAAAAAAATTGGTAAAACTATATTATTTTGCCTTCCACCTAACATAGGTTTGGGAGATGCGATTGAATACGCTATGGCTATAAAAAAAATAAATGAAAATATTGCTTTTGATAAAGTTGCTGTTGCCTTTTCAGGAGACTATACTTTTTTATTTGAGGGCTTCTTTAAAATAAAAAACCTTTATCCATTTGCAATTAGAAAAACTGAAATTGATAAATTTGATACTGTTTTTCAACTAACACTTGAAATAAAAACTTTAATTAACCAAAAGTACTCCCGATCAAATATATTTGAAGAAGTGATAAATTTTTTTAATATTAAAACAACTAAAAGTAAAAAAATTCAAGCTAAGAGAAATCATATGATAAAAAAAATTTCAATATTTCCCTTATCTACCTCTCCAATAAGAACTATGCCTATAAATATTTTAAATAAAATAATTGATATTTTAAAAACAGATTACTCTATAGAAGTATATTTAGATAATAATTTAGAAATATCTAATTTTTTGCAAAACAAAATAATTGATCAAAACGTGGTTATAGTTAACCCCAAAGATAAATACGATCTTATTTCTTCAATTAAGGATATTCAATATGGCTTATTTATGGATTCTGGCCCCTTACATATAGCTAAAATGTTTAATAAAAGAGGGGTGTTATTAGAAAGCAGTGTTTCAACTAAAATTTTATTAAAAAACTACAATTTAATCAAAGGTTTAGAAAATAAATTTTCATCTGTTTTTTGTAAAGCACCATGTGGACTGACCGATATTTTCAATTATAAGAATAACTTTGGATGTTATGATAGTTTAAAAATTAAAAGCTCATATTTCAAAAATAATAATTTTAAAAATATGATTAATAGAGGTGTTAAAAATTACTATTTAGAAAATATTAAAAAACCAGTAGGCTGCTTATCTTCTTTAAATGTACAACACATACTTAATGTTATAAAGAAAGACCTTTCATTATGAGAGGACAACTAGAAACAATTGTTGGCGCTATGTTTGCTGGTAAAACTAGTGAACTATTAAAAAGAATATTATGGGCAAAGCATCAAAGCAAAAAAATTATTGTAATTAAACCTATTATTGATAACCGCTACTCTAAAGAAAAAATAATTACACACAATGATTTAAGTCATGAGTGTTTTTCGATGAAAGATTGGAAACATGTTAATGATAAATTTAATTTTCATAAAGATTTTGTTGATGTGGTTTTTTTAGACGAAATACAGTTTATGAAATCAGATGAAACATTAGAGAGTGTTGAGAAAATATTAAATAGTGGTATTGATGTTGTTGCTGCAGGCTTGGATCAAGATTCTAGAGGTAGGCCGTGGGAAACATCCTCAATGCTTCTTGGTTTATCTGATAAAATTATAAAAATTTATGGATTTTGTAATGTGTGTGGAATGGAAGCAACTAAAACTTACAGAAAAACTGAAGGTGGTGACAGAACACAAGTGGGTGCAGCAGATATTTATGAGCCAAGATGCCTAAAACATTGGGAAGCAAGATAGCTAATTATTTAGCTTATTTTCTATTAACTTTTCAACTACACTTGGGTCTGCTAAAGTTGTAATATCCCCTAGTTGGTCCTCTTCATTTGCTGCAATTTTTCTTAATATTCTTCTCATTATTTTTCCGGAACGAGTTTTAGGTAGGCCATCAGTAAAATGTATAAAATCAGGGGTAGCAATAGGACCGATTTTAGACCTAATTGTTTGAATTAATTCTTTCTTTAAAATTTCATTACTTTCAGTTCCAACCTTAAGAGAAACATAGCAATATAATCCACTTCCCTTTATATCATGTGGATAGCCAACAACTGCAGCTTCAGATACTTTTGGGTGAGAAACGAATGCACTTTCAATTTCTGCAGTTCCTAAGTTGTGACCTGATACTATTATAACATCATCAACCCTTCCAGTAATCCAGTAATATCCATCTTTGTCTCTCCTACACCCATCTCCAGTAAAATACTTTCCATCAAATTGTGAAAAATAAGTTGAGATAAATCTTTTGTGATCACCATAAACACTTCGCATTTGGCCTGGCCAAGAATTTTGAAGACATAACATTCCCTCTGCTTCACCACTTTGCTCTTCCCCATCTTTATTTACTATGCATGGCTCAATACCGTAAAAAGGCTTTGATGCTGACCCTGGTTTTAGATCGATAGCACCGCTTTGAGGAGATATTAATATTCCTCCAGTTTCAGTTTGCCACCACGTATCAACTATAGGACATTTTGAGCTTCCTGGAATCTCATAATACCATTTCCAAGCTTCAGGATTTATGGGTTCACCAACTGTTCCAAGTAATTTTAGAGAAGACCTTGATGTTTTGTGAACATGCTCATCACCCTCTCTCATTAATGCTCTAATTGCTGTTGGTGCTGTGTAAAAAATATTTACTTTATGCTTATCTATTACTTCCCAGAATCTTGAGAAATTTGGATAATTTGGAACACCTTCAAACATTAATGTAGTTGCACCGTTTGCAAGTGGTCCATAAATTATATAACTATGTCCAGTAATCCATCCAATATCTGCTGTACACCAATAAACATCATCTTTCTCATAATTAAAAATATACTCATGAGTCATTGATGCATAAACCAGGTAACCTCCTGTTGTGTGTAAAACTCCCTTAGGCTTTCCTGTTGAGCCAGAAGTATATAAAATAAAAAGAGGATCTTCAGCACCCATTTCCTCAGGCTCACAATAATTTTTAACATCAGAAATTAATTCATCAAGATACACATCTCTATTAACAGCCATATTAACTTTATTTTCTGTATATTTAACAACTAAACATTTTTTTACATTCGGACAATTGTCTAGAGCCCTATCCACTATTTCTTTAAGTGGGATATTTTTACCCCCTCTAATTCCTTCGTCTGCTGTTACAATATACTCAGAATTACAGTCTTTAATTCTTCCAGCTATTGAGTCAGATGAAAATCCACCAAATATAATTGAATGTATTGCTCCAATTCTAGCACAAGCAAGCATTACGTAAGCCAGCTCAGGTATCATTGTTAGATAAATAGTTACTCTATCACCCTTTTTTACACCAATTTTTTTTAGAACATTAGCAATTTTACAAACCTCAGACTGTAGCTCTCTATAACTTATTTTTTTTATCTTTGATTGATCGTCACCCTCCCAAATTATTGCAGTTTTATCGGGCGTATTTTTTGCATGTCTATCTACACAATTATAAGATACATTTGTCGTCCCATCAAAGTACCATTTAATTTTTACTTCATTCTTACTATATAAAATATCTTTAATCTTATTATATGGCTTAAACCAATCTATTCTTTTCCCTTGTTCTGACCAAAAATTTTCATTATCAGAGATAGACTCCTCATACATCTTTTCATATTGAGCTTTATTAACTTTTGCCCTTTTTAGCCAACTATCTTTAGTTTTATAAATATCATTCATTATATTATAAATTAATCATAACTAAATTTAATTATAAAATCTCTAAATTTATTTTCTAATCTGGCAATTTGTTTCGTATTTAATTCACTTTTCCATTGATTTTTTTCTCCTATTCGAAAAAAAGCTCCTGAAGAAGCTTCTGCAAACCCAAATTTCCTCTCTTGATATTTTAATTGTTCAAAGCTGGTTGACTCGAGAATATTTAAAATTTTTTCATCACTTGGATTTAGCTTAATACAAAAACTTTTTTCAAAAAATTTGACTATAATTTTTATAACTTCTGCTTTTTTATATATTAGATCTTCATATTTAAGTACTAATTTTGGAACATCTAAATTATTTTCAGTCCATGATAAAACATGTTCATCCCAAGAAGATAGAAAGGTTTTTGGTTTTATATTATTAGGTAATTCTGAGTTTGTTTGAGCCCACTCGATACAAGAGTTAAAATTTAACATAAAACTAATTGAGTCATCATAACTTAAATTAGCATGATTTGACCATGAAATAGCGACATCTCTTGGGTCTCTTATAACATATATGTATCCAGCAGTGTTATTAAGGCTAGTAAACCAGTTATTAAAAATAGAAACATAACTAGAATGAGATTTCATAAAACCAAAACCTTTTTCAATTTTCATATTTTCTTTATTCTGTAAAGTTAACCAATATTTTGATAATATTTTTAATTTATCAAGATTAAGAAATTCTTCTTTATTGATTTTTTTTATTAAGTTTAGTCTATCTCTTCTTTCAAATTGGCCAGTGTGTTTTAATTGATCGAGTTGAAACTTTCCATTTTTAGAAAAAAATAGTGCACAAATTATAGCCCTAACTAATGTGTTGCCACTCTTAGGATAAGATGAAATCCAAAATATATGTTTTGACATTTGTATAGTTATATAAATTATTTATTATATTAATTTCTTTATAATTCAGTTTTTTCATTAGTTGGTAATACTATTTGCTAATTTTTATTATTTCATCCCACTCTGTTTTTTTTAAAGGCATAACTGATAGCCTGCTTTGCTTAAGTAAAGCGACATCTTTGAGTTTTTTATTATTCTTTATAAGCTCAAGAGTAACAGGGTTTTTAAGTTTTATAACTGCTTTTACATCTACTGCAACAAATTTATTTTTACTATCAGTCGGGTCAGGATAATATTCTTTTATAACCTCAACTATTCCTACTATGGATTTTTCAGAAACTGAATGATAGAAGAAGCATAAATCTTTTTTTTTCATTTTCATTAAATTATTTCTAGCCTGATAATTTCTTACACCATCCCACATATCAATTTTGCTTTTTACCTGATCATCCCATGACCAAGTATTTGGCTCAGATTTTAATAACCAGTAATTTTTGCTCATATTTTAATTTATAAAATATTTTATTTATTAAATATATAAAATTATTTTATATTTAATCTTGGGTCAGGCTTAAAGTAAATATTCTTACTACAATTTAAATCCTTATTTATACAATTCCATGCTATCATAGCAGCATTATCACTCATCATATTTTTAACTGGAAATAAAATTTCAATATTTTTATTTTTAAAAAAATCTATTATTTTTTTCGAAATATATTTATTATTTGATACCCCGCCAACTACTGAAAGAGAATTAATTTTTTTTGATTCGTCTTCTAATTTTTTTATAGCTTTTCTTGTTTTTTCTAAAAGTATTTTTGAGACACAAAACTGAAAAGATGCACTAAGATTAGCAATAAAGTCATTGCTTAAATCATTTTTTTTTACAATTTGGCTTACAGCTGTTTTAAGGCCTGAAAAAGAAAAATTTAAATTATTTTCATTTAACAAGGGTGTTGGAAGGTCATAAGTTGTTTCATTACCATTTATTGCTTTTTTTTCAATTTCAGGTCCTCCAGGATACTTAAGATCTAGTAATTTACCAACTTTATCAAAAGTTTCACCAAGCGCATCATCAACTGTTTCACCCAATAATGTTATTTTTTTTTTTGAATCTAAATAATAAATTTCGGTGTGACCACCTGTTAACAACAAACATATATTTGGATAGTGGATTTCATTATTAAATGTTGGAGATAGAATATGGCTTTCAATATGATTTATGGGAACAAAGGGTTTATTTGAACCTATTGCAAGAGATTTTGCAAATGTTGATCCAATTAATAAGGGCCCAATTAATCCGGGCCCACATGTTGCGGAAAAAATATCAATATCAGAAATTTTTTTTTTAGATTCTTCAAAAGCCTCTTTTGTAATCTTTTGTAAAATTTCTAGGTGTGCTCTTGATGCTAATTCTGGAACAACGCCACCATAACGTTTGTGGATTTCTTGTGAAAAAATAATATGACTATATATGTTTTTATCCTTGTCCATAATACAAACTGAGGTTTCGTCACATGAGGTTTCTACTGCAAAAACAAGCATATTTTTTTCGTATATCAAATTCTTCTGTTAAACAACAAGGGAATAATGATAAAAAGTTGATGTGAAAACAATATTGCAAAATTTCTATCTTTTTTCAAAACTATCTCTAAGCATCTCACTTTTATTGATATTAATTGCACTAGGGTATTTGTTTTATAGAAGCTATTCTTTCATATCTGCTGAAGACTCTTCTGAGGTCACAAAGGACAATGAGGTTTTAAGCTCTATTAATTTAAACTCATCAAGAATAGAAAAAATTGAACTTCTTCTAAATGAAAATAACTTAAAACTTATTGATATCATGGATGCATTAAAATCATCTAATGCAAATAATCAATCAACACTTGATCTAAAAGGGATGCAGAGTGATTTTAATAATATTAAATTAGAGTTAAAAAAATTACAAAATAATTTAGAAAAAAAAGAGGTTGAAAAAAATCAACCTGATCAAACAAATAATAATATAATTCAAAATAATTCAGTGGAGCTAATAAAATATAAATTTGAAAATGGACAAGATTTTTCTATGGAATTAGAATTGCTTGGTAAAACCTTAGGTTCTAATAACAACCAAATAGTTGAAAAGTTATATTTGCTTAGTAATTATCGGTTTGTAGGAAATAAAAGCTTAATATCAAATTTCAAAAAAGAGACAGATTTATATATTTCTAATAATTTATTAGGAGGTAATAAAATTATTAATGTTATTCTGCCATTCATAAAAATTGAACCATCAAAAAAACAAAAATTATCAGATAGTAGACTTATCGCTATAGATAATGTTTTTATTCAAATGAAAAATAAGAATTATAAAAAATCATTAAATTTATTAAATTCAATTGATAAAGATAAAAATTATTTTAAATCAACAATAGAACAACTTACTATTGCTGCTGAATTTAATCAGATAATTGGAGATCTTTTAGAACGTGGTTAAATTTTTATTTTTATTATTTCAGCTTTTTATTTTAATTTTTTTAACTGCTTATTTCACAACAAATTCTTTTATCGTTACGTTTGACATTAACGAGTTACAATATACTTTTTCTTCAAACTTACTTTTATTTTTAATTATCTTAATAATTTTAACTGCTTTTATTATCCAATTCTTTTATTTTAAATCACGTTACAATTTACAAAAATATTTTCTTTTAAAAAATAATAAAAAATTAAAAAAAGGTTACAGTTATTTTGTTGAGGCAATGATTGCTTTGGCCAATAAGGATAAAAAAAATGCTGTAATTGCTAATAATAAAATGAAAAAATTAATTAAAGATGATCAGGGCTTATCTTTATTATTAAATTCAGAAATATTTAAAATAGAAAAAAAATATCAAGAACTTTCTTTGTTGCATGAAGAAATGATTAAAAATAAAAATACAGAAAGTTTAGGGTACAAAGGCTTAATGGAAGAAAATATAAACAGACAAGATTTTCACCATGCTTTTATTTATGGAGAAAAACTATTTCAATTAAATCCCTTCATAGATAAGCTCTATTTAACATTGGTCTCAATAATTGGTAAAACCAGAAATTGGAATCAGCTTATTTATATCTCTAAAGAAGCTTATAATAAAAAAATAATTGATCAAAGATTATGTAATCAAAATACTGGTATTGCTTATTATGAAATAAGTAAAATTAAAAAACAAAGTGATCCAAAAGAATCTTTAAATTTAATTTTAAAAGCAATAAAAATTCATGGCCCTTTCCCCCCATTTATTAAATTGTATTTAGAAATTTTATTTATTATGAATGAAATTTCCAAAATAAATAAAGTAATCAAAAAATATTGGAATAGTGATCCAAGCTCATCTTTAAGAAAGATAATTACAGAATTTCTAAAAAAAAATAAAATGGGAAATCTCAACAATATAAGATCTATTATAAAAGGAAGTCGGGATGATAAAGAATCAAAAAAATTATTAGTTGATTTTGCTATTCATAATGGAGAATGGTCTCTTGCAAGAGATAATTTAAACGGTCTTATTAAATTTAATCCAGATCGCGAAGTTTGTATATTAATGGCCTCTTTAGAAATGGGTGAATTTAATGATATACAAAAACGAGATGCATGGATGCTAAGGGCAGAAAATTCGAATTTAGATGAAGTTTGGATTTGTCAAATTACTAATATTTCACAAAATAATTGGAGCTCAGTTTCTGACTCAGGACACTTTAATTCACTTGAATGGATAAGGCCAAAAATGTTAGGAACAGCTATATTAAATAATGAGTAATTTAAACATTTATATTGGCTATGATTCTAAAGAAGATATTGCTTACAGGGTATGTAAATATTCTATTTTGAAAAGATCAAGTGCAAACTTAAAAGTTACCTCTCTAAAGCTTTATGAATTAGTTACAAATAAAATGTATTCCAGATCTATTGATCCTCTTGCATCAACAGAATTTACTTATTCTCGTTTTTTAGTGCCGGTTCTAAACAAATATAAAGGTTGGGCTATATTTTGTGATTGTGACTTCATTTTTTTTGAAGATGTTTCTAAAATTCTTGAAAATTTAGATAATTCTAAAGCCGTTTATTGTGTGCAGCACGATTATACCCCAAAAGAAAAACATAAGATGGATGGTCAAAAACAAACTATTTATCCAAGAAAAAACTGGTCCAGTTTTATATTATTTAACTGCTCTCACCCAAGTAATAAAAAATTAAGTATAGATCTAGTTAATTCAGAAACTGGATCATTTCTTCATCAATTCAAATGGTTAAAAGATAGTGAAATTGGATCATTGGATGAAAGATGGAATTGGCTTGAGGGCTGGACCTCAAATCATAATAATAAAAAACCTTTTGCTGTTCACTATACAAGAGGCGGCCCATGGTTTGATGAGTGGCAAGATGTTGAATTTGCTAACGAATGGATTAGCGAAAGAGATGAGTATTTAAAAAATAAATTTACTGAAGTTTAGAATATACTAATTTTATTAGTAGTTTTTTATTATGAATTAAATCTCCATCAACTAATTCTATAGTTGGGTACCACGGTGTTATATTTGTGCTTTGATTCCAGTAAAAAAAAGTTGCTTGATTAAATGGTTTTATCAGCAGTGTTTTAACACCTAAAGCGCCTGCAAGATGTGCCGTACTATTACTAACTGTAATAAAAAGGTCTAAATTTTTTAACACACTTGCTACTTTTAAAAAATCATTAAATAAATCTATGTTTTTTAAATTTATTAATTTTAAATTATAACAATCATTAAAATCTTGAATTTCTTTTAATACATCTCCATATTGTAAATTAAAAAAATCAATATCAGGCAATCTTAATAGATCTAGAAAATTTTCAAGCGATAAAGATTTTTGTTCAGCATATTTATTGTTTATACTTTTCCAAGAAATGCCAACCTTAAATTTTTTATTAAAACTGACTAAATCTTTTTTGGTTTTTTCTATTAAGGTTTGATCAATTTTAGCATAACCCTTCTGAGGAAAGTCATTGAGGTGATTTCTAAAATAATATCCTAAACTGCCAGCATATAAGATTTGATCAATATTTTTTAAATTGTTTTCATTTTTAGAAAAAAATCCAAATTTTTTTAACTTATTAGCGTGTTTTTGGCCAAATGAATTTGTGAATAAATCTATTAATCTCTCATCAGCTTCAATATAAGTATTTGAAAAATTTTCTAAAACATCTTTATACATAGTTCCGTATAGTATCTCATCACCTACACCCTGTTCACGAACAATTAATAATTGTTTTTTTGGGTCTATTTTTCTTTTATGTAAAAGCTTATTCTTTATTAAATTATAGGAATCATTCCTATATATAAAATTATCTTCATCTAAACGGCCTTCAAAATGCTCCCATGCTTTTATAAAATTTTCTTCTTTTAAATAAACATTTGATAATAATTTATGTGCAGTAGCTGAACTTTTTATACTAAGAGATTTTTTGGAAAATTTTTTTGCTAATTCATTTTTATTTAGGCTAAAATAAGTTTTTGATATATTGGCTAATATTGTTGGCTCATCTGGAAAACACTTAAGCGCTCTTTCATAAAGTGATAAAGCTTTTTCTGAATTATTAGTTTCAAGATAAAAACCAGCAATATTATTTAATGTTTGATACGAGTCAGGTTTTAATCCCAGGGCTTTTAAATAATATTCTTCTGATTTTTTTAACTTTCTTAACTCATAGTAAACCTCTCCTATTGAATTTAACAATGAAAGATCTTTTTCATCTATCTCTAAACCTTTAAATAAATAATTTAGCGACTCATCATATTTTTTTTCTTTGAATAAACACAATCCAATTAGATTTAATGCTTTAGTATCATTTTTTATTTTGCTTAATATTGAATGGCAGATATCTTTTGATAGCTTATAATTTTTAATTTTAAAATTTATATATGCTTTGTCTATCCATACAGCGATCAAATCACTTTTTATTTTTAAAATATCTTCAATTAAATCTAATGATTTAAGATAATTTTTTTCCTTTAAATAAATATTATAAAGATTTATTTTTGAATTAAAGTTGTTAAATTTACTTATTAAATCAAGATAACTTTTTTTTGCATCTTCTGTATTTCCCTGATCTTGTTCTATAAAAGCTAAATTA
>CACJTT010000013.1 GCA_902596365.1 uncultured Alphaproteobacteria bacterium | reverse complement strand
ATTACTAAATACATATCAGGCAATGATTGTGCCTGGTGTAGCTTTTCTAATTCCTACTGCTATTTGGCTACTAAAATCATATTTTGAAAAAATACCTGTAGACCTTGAAGAGGCAGCTTTTGTTGATGGCGCTTCAAGAGTGCAAATTTTAAGACATATTATAGCTCCTTTGAGTACACCAGGATTAGTTGTTGTGGGTATTTATGCATTTATAGGTGCCTATGCTCAACAATTCTTATTTGCTATTACTTTTAACCAAAAGAAAGAATATATGCCAATCCCATCCGGATTGTATGAATTTATTGGTTATACTACGGTAAAATGGAATGAAATGATGGCAGCATCACTTGTAGGAATAGCTCCTGTTTTAATTGTCTTTTTATTTCTTCAAAAATACATTGTGGAAGGATTAACCTCAGGAGCGGTAAAAAACTAGCCTTAAACAGTAAAACAACCTTGATCCATATTACTACTTAATGTTATGTGTTTTGTAAATAATGGAGGAAATATGAATTTAAAAAAACTATCTTCATTTCTTATAATTTCAATATTTTCACTTACTGGTTTTAAATCTTTTGCAGCTGATGTGCATGGGGTTTTTTGTGGTAGTGATCTTAGACCTAATTACGTAGAAATAGCTGATGAGTATATGAAAAACAATCCTGGTGTTAATGTTACATTAGAGGCTGTTCCTTGGGGTACTTGTCAGGATAAAGTAATAAATCTTGCAATTGCAGGAGATCCAGTTGCATTTTCTTATGTAGGTTCAAGAACTTTAAAAGGTCTTGCAGAGAATGGACATATTTTAGAAACAAATATTCCTGCTTCTCAACAAGCGATGTATCAACCAGGTATTTTGAATACAGTTACGCATATGGGCAAAACTTGGGGTTTCCCTCACGCGTTTTCAACTAAAGCTCTTTTCATGAATTGTGGTTTATTAGAGCAAGCAGGTGTTGCTTGTAAAGGACCTCAAACATGGGATGAATTGTATTCAATGGCAGAAGCTGTGACAAATAATGTTGCTGGAGTTGCTGGTATTGGTTTAGCAGGTAAAGATTTTGATAATACAATGCACCAATTCTTAAACTATCTCTATAGTAATGGAGGGCAAGTTATTGATCCTTTAACTAATGAGATAACTCTTGATTCATCTAATACAGTTCAAGCTCTAGAATTTTATGGAAAACTTGCCAACGTTGCTCAAGAAGGTCCATTAGCTTGGGAGAGATCTCAACTTACTGAACTTTTCAATGATGAAAAAATTGCAATGTACATTAATGGCCCTTGGGGAAGAGGTCAGCATAAGGAAGGATTAAATGTAAGCACAGTTAGAATTCCTGCTGGACCACAAGGTAGTCAAGGTACTCTACTAATCACAGATAGTATTGCTGTTTTCAACAATACTGGCGTTGAAGATCATGCAATGGCATTAGCAAGTATAATTTCATCAGGTGATTCTCAATACAGCTTAGATACTGATTGGGGTTTAACTCCAATTATGCAGTATCCTCAAATTGGAGCAGTAGCACCATACAATGAAGATTATTGGATGATGTTTATTGATGCAATCGGTGATGGAGGGCCTGAGCCACTATTTGTTGATTACAAAGCATTCCAATCTGTTATGAACTCAATGATTCAAGGAGCAATTCTTGAAGAAGGAGATCCAGCAGATTTAGTTGCTGAAGCAGCTGAAGAATTGGAAGAATATAAGTAAAATCTTTTAATTATGCTGGGGTTTTTAACCCCAGCAAATATCTCACAAAAGTATGAGCAGTCTAAGTAAAAAATATTTATCTATAATTAGTAAAATTTTAGACAAAATCTCAGATGAAGAAGAAAAGAAAATTACAGATTGTGCAAAGATCATTGCAGACTCATATAAAAAAGGAGGTCAGTTGTATATTTTTGGAACTGGACATTCTCGACTTTTAGGCGAAGAAGCTTTTCATAGAGCAGGTGGCTTTGCTGCAGCTTGTCCTATAAGAGATGATAATCTTACTTTTAAAAAAGGTGCAAAAAAAGCAACTTCATTAGAAAGAACCCCAAATGTTGCTAGAAAAGCTCTTAATAAATATAATATTACAAAAAAAGATATTTTAATGATTGTGTCAAACTCTGGAGTTAATCACGCGCCAGTAGAAGCTGCAATAATAGCTAAAGAAAAGAACATTAAAACTATTGCTCTAACATCTGTTAAATATTCAAAAAAGGCTCCACTTTCAAAACTTAATAAGAAATTATATGAAATAGTAGATATTTTTATAGATAATAAAATTCCACCTGGCGATACAGTTATAAGTGTTAACAAATTTAGTGTTGGTCCAGTATCTACAATAACAGGATCTTTCATTTTAAATGCCATATTGATTGAAGTAGCATCAATGTTAAAAACTGAAAAAATTTTTCCTTTTTATATTAGTTCAAATATGCCTAACGCAACTAAAAATAATACTAAACTTGAAAACAAATTTAGAAAACAAAACCCGCATTTATAATATGTTAGTTTAAAAAAAAATTTTAATCAATATTTAGGATTAATTATAAGGAATAACATGAGTAAAATTTCAGGCACTATAGTTAACTATGATTCAACTTTTCAAGCTGAAATTGAGTTTGATAAATCAATAAATAAAATAAATAAAACCAGTCAATTCAATAATAAAAATATTATTATACCTGGTTTTATTGACCTTCATTGTCATGGGGGTGGTGGGTTTGATACAATGGATGGCAAAGATGCAATAGAGCGGATGTCTAAATATCATTTATCAAAAGGAACAACTTCTTTGTTACCTACAACTTGGACAAGTACTTATGACCATACTTTAAAATCACTTACTGAATTTAATTCATTGATTAATGAAAATTCAAATATCTTAGGTGTACATTTAGAAGGTCCCTTTATAAATCCTAATAAACTTGGTGCTCAACCACCTAGAGCCTTATTGCCATCTAAAGAATTTATTGAAGGAATTTCAAAATTAGCAACAATTAAAACAATCACATTAGCGCCAGAATTAGATGGAATGAGTGATTTTATAGCTTTTTTAATTGAAAAAAATATCAATATTCAATTTGGTCATTCACTTGCAGACATTGATTGTTGTGTAAAATATATGAATAAATACAAAGTAAGTTTTACACACTTATATAATGCTATGTCAGCTAATGATCATAGAAAGCCAGGAGTTCTATCTGCAGCCCTATTAAAAGGTAAATTTGCTGAAATTATTTGTGATATGAATCATGTAAGTAAAGAGTCTATTCTAATAGCAAAAAAATGTATTCCAGATTTGTATGCAATAACGGACTCAATAAGCGCATGTGGATTAAGCAATGGAGACTATAAATTTGCTGAAGCAGATATTACTAAGACTGATAAAAAAGTTGTGATTAAAGAATCAGGCACTTTGGCTGGAAGTATAGTTAATATGTATGAAACTTTTTTAAATTTATTAAAAATAAATTTACCTATGGAAGATGTTGTAAAAATGACAAGTTTTTCAGCAGCAAAATATTTAAATGATTATACTATCGGTTATATAAAAGAGGGTTATAGATCAAATTTTATAGTTTTAGATCAAGATTTAAATATTGAAAAAATTTTTTTAAATGGAAATTTAGTTAATGACTAATTCTTTAGTTTTAAATGAAGCACTCAGCATACCAAGTGTTATAGGTAAATTTGCTTTTAGTGATAAAAATCCATATCAGGAAATAACTGATTTGATTAATCAAAAAAAAATAAAATATATTGTTACTATTGCAAGAGGAACTTCAGATTGTGCCGCATTATATAGCTCTTATATTTTTGCAAAATATCTAGGATTGCCATCTTATAGTATGCCACCATCAATTATTACTTTGGAAAAATCAAAATTTAATTTTTCTGAAGCTTTAGTTATTGTTATTAGTCAATCAGGTAAAAGTAATGATTTAATTGAGTGTGAAAAAAAATCACAAGAATTTGGAGCCATTACTATGTTAATATCTAATAATGAAAACAGCCCTATTATTAATTCTGCTAATTATTTCTTTAATATGTTTGCAGGTGTAGAAGAAAGTGTTGCTGCTACTAAATCATTTGTACAAACTTTACTAATATTAAAAAAACTAGTTTTTATTTGCCAAGGAAAACAAAGAATTAATGATAATATAAAACTATTGAGTGATACGCTTTTGAAGGATGCAAATAATCAATGGAGTACTGATCTAGTAGATAAAAGTATTAATTCAGGTTTTATACTTGGAAGAGGCGTTGGTTTCGCACTTTCTAACGAAATGTCTCTAAAATTCAAAGAATTATGTCAAGAAATGATAGAGCCTTTTAGTAGTGCAGAAGTGATGCATGGACCAAAAAGTCTTATTCAAGATACATTTAAACTTTTTACTTTAAGTATG
Source organism: uncultured Alphaproteobacteria bacterium (assembly GCA_902596365.1). Taxonomy (GTDB): domain Bacteria; phylum Pseudomonadota; class Alphaproteobacteria; order HIMB59; genus CACPNW01. Next base: position 27,307 of record CACJTT010000013.1, on the reverse strand, counting down.
AATGACAAAAGTGGTTTAACTGTTCAAAATGACAGTAATGAAATTACAAAATATACAAAACTGGTCTATAATATTTCTTCAACTAAAGACCAAAGTGAAAATTTTTACTTTCCTCCAAATCAAATTACAGAATTTGACTCGATAGTTATAATGTCAAAATTTTATCCATGGATTGTTCGCTATACTCAAAATAAAGGACTTGATCCAGATAAGCCTCGTTATCTAACTAAAGTTACTCAAACTTTTTAATATTTTGGAAAATTTTGACATAGTCCTAGTTGGTGCTGGTTCAGCGGGGTGTATTGTAGCTAATCAGATAATTAATAGTACTAATTATAAAGTATTGTTAATAGAGGCTGGACCAAGTGATAATAACCTAACTATCCAAGTACCTCTTGGTTATGGAATGACTTTTTATCATAAAAAAATGAATTGGAATTTTTATTCAGAAATTCAAAAAAATTTACATAATCGAGAAATTTATTATCCACGTGGTAAGGTTTTAGGAGGCTCAGGTTCTATTAATGCCATGATCTATGCAAGAGGCTTGCGCTCTGATTTTGAAAATTGGAATTTAAGTAAAAATTGGTCATGGGAAAATATTAAAACAACATATGATAAAATAGAATTTGCTGTTAATAATAAGACAAAAAGATTACCTTCTAATAAAATTCCTGTAAATGATATTAGCAAACAACATCATCCAATTTTAAAGAATTTTTTTGATGCATCTAATGATTTTAATTTTACTTTTAATAAACAACTTAAAAGCTCAATTGAAAATCAAGTAGGTAATTATAATGTTAATATATTCAAAGGTTTTAGAACTTCATCATCTAAAGTATTTTTAAAACCAATAAAAAATCATCCTAATTTAACTATTTTTACTAAAACAGAAGTTCTAAAACTAAATTACAAAAATAAAAAAATAATAAGCTTAGATATTAAGCATAAAAGTAAAATAATTTCTGTGAAACCTAAGATTGGAACAATACTTTGTAGTGGCTCAATTATGACACCCTATTTGTTATTAAAATCAGGGATAGGAAATGCAAGTGATTTAAAAGAATTGAATTTACCAGTTAATTTACATAGCTCTCATGTTGGTAAAAATTTTCAAGATCATTTGGGTTTAGATTATTTGTATAAAACATTCGCTGCGACCTTAAATAAAGATTTAGGCACTTGGGGTGGAAGAATAAAATCAGTTTTAAAATATCTCTATAATAGGAGTGGACCACTTTCCTTAAGTTTAAACCAAGGTGGAGGATATGTTAATTGGAATTCTCTAGATCCACATCCTAATATTCAACTATATTTTAATCCATTAACGTATTCAGTCTCATATAAAAATAGAAGACCTTTACTTAATACTGATAAATTTAATGGTTTTATTATTGGCTTTAATTCATGCAGACCTAAAAGTTTGGGTGAAGTAAAACTAAAATCATTTAAAAACGGTTATCTGCCAAGTATTAATCCAAATTATTTAAGTGATGAAAGAGATATTCACGATTTGTATGCAACATTTGATTTTATTAGAAAATTTTCTGCAAATAAAAACATAAGTAATATAATTAAATCTCCAGTTAACATTGATCCTCTAATTGCAACAGATTATGAATTACTTGAGCACTTTAAGTCTAATGCGGCAACGATTTACCACCCGTGCGGAACATGCAGAATGAGCAAAGATATTGGTACGGGTGTAGTATCTGATAAATTGAAAGTTCACGGTTTAGATAATTTATGGATAGTTGATGCTTCAATTATGCCAAATATTACCTCGGGAAATATTAATGCTCCTGTTATGATGTTATCACATTTATCTAGCAAAATTATTTTAGAAGAATTAAAACAACAATATTGATGAAAATTAAAAAATTAGAAACTTTTACTAAACCATTTGTTAGTTTTGTTAAAACAACTTTAGAAGATGGCTCTGAAGGATATGGTCAAATGTCTACATATCATGCAGATATCACAGCACAAATATTTCATAAACAAGTTGCACCTTGGGTTTTAGGCAAATTATGGACTGATTTTAATGATCTAGAAAATTTAGTTTTAGAAAAAGAACATAAATTTCCAGGCTCATATCTATTAAGAGCAATTGCTGGTCTGGATACTGCGCTATGGGATTTAAGAGGTAAATTAGAAAATAAACCTGTTACAACTTTGATTGGAGGCAGCACTGGTAGTCTAAAGGTATATGGCTCATCAATGAAAAGAGATATTAGTGCTAAAGATGAAGCTGAGCGTTTTAAAAAATTATTTCAAGAAAAAGGAATAGATGCCTTTAAATTTAGAATAGGTGCTGAGTGTGGAAGAGGACTGGATGAATGGGAAGGCAGAACAGAAGACATTGTTAAAACAATTAATAAATTACTTGATAGTTCTGTAAAAAAATTAGTTGATGCAAATAGTTGTTTTTCATCCACTCAAGCAATTGAAGTTGGTAAACTTCTTGAAGATAACAATGTAGCACATTTTGAAGAGCCATGCCCGTATTGGGAACCGGAACAAACAAAAGAAGTCACAAATGCACTTTCAATTGATGTTACTGGAGGTGAGCAAGATTGTGACATTCGAATATGGAGAGATATGGTAGAGAGAAAAATTGTGAATATTTTTCAACCTGACGTAATGTATCTTGGTGGATTAACAAGAACTCTTAAAGTTGCAAAAATAATTGAAGAGGGAGGTTTTATATGTACTCCTCATGCTGCAAATTTATCATTAGTCACTATGTGTACGATGCATTTATTAAAAGCCATACCTAATGCTGGTCCATATTTAGAACTTTCTATTGAAGGTGAGGATTATTATCCATGGCAACAGGATCTATTTTTGAATGAGCCATTTGCAGTAGAAAATGGCTGTGTAACTGTTACAGATCAGCCTGGATGGGGAATAAATCTTAACCCAGAATGGCTCAATAGTGCCGATTATCAAGTGTCAGAAATTAATTAAGTATTTACTTTAACCAAAACTAAAAATATAATTTTATAAAGGAGTAATTATGGCAACTTATGAATGTCAATCTTGTGGTATGTCAGTTAATGCAACATGCGCTAAATGTAATGAACCACTTATGAATGATATATTAATCAAAGATGATGGGTCCGAGGTACAAATTTCAAAATGTCCAACTGGACACGGAAAAATTAAGTCACCAATGTGTTGTGGCTCAGACATGACTTGTTCAATAAGCTAGAATAAGAATTTATTAATTTTTTCATTTACAACTTTTGATTTTTCAATTGTTGCACCATGCTTTGCATCTTTAATAATATATAAATCACTATTTTTGATTTCTTTACTAATTCCCTCACTCATTAAAGGCGTAGAGCCAACTTCATTTTCCCCTGTCATGATTAAAGTTGGCATTTTAAAATTACTATAATTAATGGAGTATTGATCAGAATTTACAAATATCTTGTATGCAGGCAAAAAATCTTTATCTTTTTTTTTCTCTAAAAGATTGTAAAAAAACTTATAGACTTGAGGGTTATTATTTAAATAACTTTCTGAAAACCATCTATTTATTGAATCATTAATTATACTTTTGCCATTAAGTGCTTCGGAATATCTTTTTTGAACTGTTTCAATTTGTTTATCTGATCTTTTGTAAACACTTCCAATTAAAACTAATTTATTTACTTTATAATAAAATTTTTCTGTAAAATGTTGTGCAATAAGTGCTCCAATTGAAAATCCAACAATATTAATTTTATCTAATTGTAATTCATTAATTAAATGTAATAGCTGATTACTATAAATATCAAAACTCAAATCTGTGAAACCACCACTTGATTGACCGTGATTAAGAAGATCATAAAATAAAGCTGATTGATCAACAAAGTATTTTTTCTGAGGATACCACATCGTATTGTCCAAACCTACTCCGTGAATAAAGATAGTGGTTAAAGAATTCTTTATTTCATTAAGCTCATAATAATTTCCATGAGAGTCTGTGTGTTTTCTTAAGTTCATTTAGATCGATGTTTAAAAGAATCTCTGCGAAAACTATAAAGAGCTTTTGGATCAACATCGATATTAATAATAGCAGGTTTATTACAAATCAAAGCATCAGATACTGCTTGTTTTAAATCCTGCAGTTGACTAACATGATAACCTTTAGCACCATAGATTTCGGCAAGTTTATGGAAAGGGGGGCTTTTAATATCAGCACCAATATATCTTTCATTAAAAAAATCTCTTTGGTAGGCTTTTTCTGCGCCCCATGATTTGTTATTCATAATAATTGTAATGGTATTAATTTTATGATGAACGGCAGTTGATAATTCAGATACAGTCATTCCAAATCCACCGTCTCCCATTAAACTAAATACAGGTGAATTTGGTTTTGCTAACTTGATACCTAGGCCAGCTGCAAATGAGAAACCAACTAATCCAAAATCTAAAGGTGTAAAAAGTGATTTAGGTTCATAAAAATTAAACTCATCAGTCGCTTGAAGACATAAAGTACCTGCATCTAGTGTTATTGAAGAATTTTTTGGTATTAAGTTTCTTAATTCCTTAAATAATCCTGATGGTTGAATAATTTTTGAATTTACATCAGCTTTTTCATCTCTTTCTTCGAAATAATTTATTTTTTCTTTTAAAAATTTTTGAGTCCAATTTTTATTATTAATTTTTAAATCCTTATCTTTTATAAAATAAATTAAGTTGTCTAAAAATATTTTTACATCATTTGCAATTCCTACTTCAACTGGAAAATAACGACCTATTGCAATAGGATCTATATCAATTTGCACAATTTTTGCAGATTTAGAAATATTGTCATAGGAATAAAAGGTTGAATTAAATCCAAGCCTTGTCCCCATAGCTAGAATCAAATCTGCATTTTTTACAAGGGAAGTAGATATTTTATTACCTCTTGGTCCCATTTGCCCACTATACAGAGGATATTCAAAAGAAATAACATCTCCGTGACCAGCAGAAGAAACAACAGGTATATTTAATTTTTTTGAAAGTAAAATTACCTGATCTTGAGTTTGGGAATTTTTAATCCCGGCACCACAAACAATAACAGGTTTTGATGAAACTTTAATTAAAGAAATAATTCTTTCTAAATCATTTTGATTTATTTCTGAATTCTCAATTTTATCCTCAATTTTAAAAGATTCAAATTTTTCTGTTCCTGCGAGTACATCACGAGGTATGTTCACATGAACAGGCCCCCATTTTCCATGAGTTGTTAGATTTAATGCTTTATTTAAATCTCTGCTTATGGATTTAGTATCTTTAATAGAAAATGTTTTTTTTGTAATGGGTTCAAATAATTTTTGTTGATCAACTTCTTGAAATGAATCTTTACCTTGATGCTCAGAGGCTATTGCTCCAGCTATAGATAATAAAGGTGAGAAAGCAGCTTTTGCTTGAGCAACACCTGTTACAAGATTCGTTGCACCAGGACCATTTTGACCTGCTATGATAACACCAGGGCTCCCTGATGCTCTTGCAAATGCATCAGCCATATGTGTTCCGGTGCGCTCATCTCTTACATCAATAAAAGTTAAATCTTGCTCATCATAAAGGGCATCAAAGAGCTCCATTGTAGCAGACCCAATCAAGCCAAAAACATACTTAATATTATGTGCTTTGAGGCATTCAACAACAGCCTTACCGCCCGAAATAGGGAGGTGATTTTTTTCACTCATTATGATGCAGCTTTAATCTTACTTTTTGCTTTACTTTTAAAATGAGGAATTATTTTCTTAGTAAACAATTCTATACTCTTCATACAATCTTCATGTTTAACACCAGGAAAATTTGACCAAACTTTTAAATTTTGCAAATTTAATTCTGTTTGCATCTCTTCAATTTTATTGATGACATAATCAACAGTTCCAAACAACATATTTCTTTCATGTAAAAAATCATATGAAAGTAAATCTAATTTATGATCTGTTTTAGGTAGTTCTTCACCAGGATTCATATGAGTTCCAAGACCTCTCCAGTGACAAACCCAACGCATATAATTCACCATTTGCTCTCCAGCTTTTTCTTTTGCTTCTTCCATACTATCAGCAACAAACATGTCTCTTACAACACTAATACCTTCTCCTAGTTCAACGTGCCGCTTTTCCTTTTCTGATTTAGCATTTTTATAAATTTCGAAACGTTTTTTTAGAGATTGAACTGGAGGTATCCACATTATAATACTTATGTCGTTCTTTGCCGCCCATTCAATAGAACTTGGACTATCAACTACTTGCCATAAGGGAGGATGAGGTTTTTGAACTGGTTGCGGAACAATATTTATTTTTTCTAAAATTTTTGTATCTAAATTCATAAATTCAGAACTAGGTGGGCTCATATCGTGCTCCCATTCAAAATTAGGTGCGGGATAAGTATAAAATTCTCCTTCATGTTGAAAAAATTTTTCAGTCCAAGCTTTTTTTATAATAGTAAGAGTTTCTTCAAATAATCTAAAATTCTTAGCTTGATCTTTCATGTCTGCATCAGCATTCATATTTAATGCTTCTCTTCCATAAATGCCTCGCCCAACACCTGCCTCAACTCTGCCGTTAGATAATTGATCTAATAAAGCTATATCTTCAGCAGCTCTAATTGGATTCCAAAAAGTGATTATGGAAGCAGCTTGGCCAATTCGAATATTTTTTGTTCTAGCTGCAATGTCTGAACTCAATAAAATTGGATTTGGACAAATCTCCATACCTTCGTGACTAAAATGATGTTCAGAAAACCAGATGGAGTCCCAGTCATTTTGATCACAGTACGTTGCTATTTCTCTGATCTCTTCTAAAATTTGATTATATGTTTTTTTATTTCCCCAGTTAGTTGAGTTGCAGAAATAGCCAATTTTCATAATACCTCCCAATATGAAGGCGACCTATCCCACTTCCGTATGATGACGACGAGTTATGTATCGCAGTATAATTCGTATTATAAATTTATAAAATTTCAATAAAAAACGTCCAAATCTAAAAAAAAACTATAAAAACTATACTCATTTATGATTAAAAATATCATTTTTGATTTTGATGGAGTGCTTGTAGATAGTGAGATTTTAGTAGCGAAAGCTTTCGCTAAATATATGCAAAAATATGCCATTGAAATAGATGAAAATGAATTTGCAAATTTTGCAGGTAAAAAAACTGTTCAAGTAATAGACATTTTATCACAAAAATATTCAATTAAAGATCAAGAAAAATTTTTTACTGATATTATGGGAATAGCTTCAAATATTTATAAAAACGAATTAACAGCTATTGAAGGAGCTCGTAACTTTTTACATAACATAAAGCTTAGCTTATATATCGGATCTAATAGCACTAAAGATAGAATATTATCTGGATTGCATAAAGTAAAATTAAATAAGTATTTTAATCCTGAGAAAATATATTCATTTGATCTTGTGGGAAAAGCTAAACCTGATCCTGCTATTTATTTAAAAGCCATTGTAGATAATAATCTTAATAAAAATGAAACTATAATTATTGAAGACAGTGTAGTAGGGGTTAAGGCAGCTGCTAACGCAGATGTTAAAGTAATTGGTCTTACAGCAGGAGGTCATTGGTATCATGGTAGGGATGAGCAAGAATTGCTTGATGCTGGCGCATTTACTGTTACAAATGATTATATAAAGGTACAAGAAATAATAGAAAGCAACTAATATGGGACCAGCAGTTAAAGGAAATCCTCTTATTGTATTTGTTATATTAGTGGTTGTTTCTTATGTCATTGGAGAATTTATTATACCAAAGTATGTATTATTAAATTTATTTAATTTAGTTGGAATAATAGGATTAATTATAAGCTTAGCTATGTTTTTTACTTCTTTAAATTTATTTAATTCATATAAAGAAAACCCTATACCTCAGGCCAATACAAAACGTGTAATAAAGACAGGTATATTCGCGTACTGTAGGAATCCTATGTACTTAGCTTTCATTTCTTTTCATTTTAGTATGTTTTTAACTTTTGAAAATGTAGCAAATTTTTTAAGTGCTATAGGTCTATTTATTTGGATTAATCATTATGTTATTCCTATTGAAGAGAACTATTTGCAGGAAAAATTTGGAGATGAATATGACAGGTACCTTCTAGCTGTAAAAAAATGGATGTTTTTTTAATCTAATGAAATTTACTAATTTTAAATAATAATTTTTTTATTTTTTGATTACTATCTATCTTTATCAATATATCTGCTTGATTTGGCATTGTTAGCATCATCCATTTGGTTAACTTTTCATAATGTTGAATAAATTCTTTTAATTCTGCTTTGTTCATAATATTTTTATTATTAGATTTAGATGCATTGCTTTTTTCTTGTGCATACCTCCAATGAAGAACAAATTTAAAAGAAGGTGCTTTAATATATATTTTTTTATCAAATAAAGAAAAAACACTTTTATATTCATTTCTTAAAAGAGAGTTATAGTATTTTCTCCAATTTGTATTTGTATCATAGGTATTTTCTAAACTATTAATATTTTTAAAAAGGTATTGATTGGCAATAGGTTTAGAACCACAGCACCAGCCCTCTAATAATAATATCTTAGCATTATTAATAACTTTTCTTTTTTTTGAAATATCATCTTTTAGTTTATTGAATAAAGGGGTGATAATTGGAAAATTCTGATTTTGAAATTGATTTATATGATATTTTAGCGCTTTAATATCATGTGTGCCTGGTAAACCACGTGTCAGAAGAAGTGGATGTATTTTTTTTGATAACTTTAATCTTTGTTTTTTACTTAAATAATAATCATCAATACTTAGCAACATTACTTTTTTTTTATAAAATTTTTCAATAACTGATTTTAATAATTTGCCCAAGGTAGATTTACCAGAACCTTGAGATCCAGAGAGGATAAATTTATTATTCTTTGAGTGATAAAGATTGTTGATTATTGGAATAATATATTGTGATATATATTTTTTTGAAAAATTTTTATTCGTTAGTTTCTTTAACTCTTTTTGAATAAATATATCGATATTAATCTTCATAAATATAATGAATTTTCGTAATTATTAATTTATACAACAATTTTAGTTATATGAAATTTCTTTTTGATCTAGGTGGTGTATTTTTTGATTGGGATCCAAATCATTTTTTTAAGGATATTTTTGATACATCTGATGAAAGAAAATACTTTTTAACTGAAGTATGTAATGATGAATGGAATGTTAAACAAGATGCAGGAAGAACTATAGAAGAAGCGGAGTCTGAATTAATCCCTAACTTTCCTCATTATGAGAAACAAATTAAAATGTATTACAAGTATCATCGTAAAATGCTTAAAGGCACATTTGATGAATCTATAAAGGTATTAAAAAAACTAAAAAAACAAAATTATGAATGTTTTGTTTTATCTAATTGGTCAGCAGAAACTTTTGTTGGGATGACTGACGATTATCCTTTTTTAAAATTATTTGATGGAATGCTTATTTCTGGTGAAGATAAATTAATGAAACCAGATTCAGCTATTTATGAGTTAGCAATCAATCGCTTTAATTTAATTCCTAATGATACTGTATTTATTGATGATAAACTGGAAAATATTCAAGCAGCAAAAAATTTAAAAATACTTACTATTCACCTCACCGATCCAAATAAAATAGAATATGAGATAAATAAATTTTTAATTTAATTTATGAATGTGGATAAACAAATATATGATATTTTTATTATTGGTGGCGGTATTAATGGGGCAGGTATAGCTAGAGATGCTGCAGGTAGAGGATTAAAAGTTTTTTTAGCTGAAAAAAATAAAGTCGGATCTGCTACTTCTTCATGGTCTTCAAAATTAATACACGGTGGATTAAGATATCTAGAAAATTATGAATTTAAACTTGTTAGAGAGTCTTTGAAAGAACGAGAAGTTATTACAAAAATTGCACCAAAAATTACCAAACCATTACCATTTATAATTCCACATACAAAAAAATTAAGATCAAAGTTGCTAATTAGGATAGGTTTGTTTTTATACGATAATCTTGGAGGTAAAACCAAAATACCTAAGTCATCAAAAATAGATTTCAATAAAAAATTCACAAATATTTTACAATCTCATTATAAAGTTGGCTTTCAATATTATGATGTGCAAGTTGATGATAAAAAACTTGTTGAGATAAATATAAACGATGCAAAAAAATTAGGTGCAACCGTTATAGAAAATAGAAAAGTTATAAATGCAAACAGATTAAATGAAGGTTGGGAAATTACTCTTGATAATAGTGAAGTAGTAAAATCTAAAATATTAATAAATGCAGCTGGACCTTGGATAAATGAAATTGTAAATAATGTAATAAAAGTTAATTCAAATAAATCAATTAGATTAGTAAGAGGCAGTCATATAATTATAAAAAAATTGTATAAAGAAGAAGTAGCATTTACTTTACAGAATGATGACAGCAGAATAGTTTTTGTAATCCCTTATAGAAATGAATATTCTCTTATTGGAACTACGGAAGTAGACGTTAATACTCCTGATAACCCAAAAATATCTAATGAAGAAAAAATATACTTGATAAATACTATAAATAATCATTTTGTTAAACAAATTTCCCAGGATGATATTTTGGATACTTATTCTGGTATCAGACCTTTAATTGAAGATTTTAAGGAAGCTACGAGAGTAACAAGAGATTATGTTTTTGATTTAAATCTTGAGAATCAAAAATCTCCCTTGCTTAATATATATGGGGGTAAACTTACAACGTATAGAAAATTATCAGAAAAAGTGATGGAGGAATTATCTCCTTACCTGCCTAATATAACAAAAAAAAATTGGACGGCTTCTAAAAAACTATAACAAGCATTCCTCATGCACAACCTTCTCTTTTACAAGAGCAGAGAAGTTTACAAGAGGAATACTTCTTATAGGAGGAAATAATATGAAACTCTCTGCTCAATTATTATTATAAATTATTATTAATTATTCACTAGTTTAGCCCAAAACGCTTTGGAAAATGCCTCATTTTATGAGGCATTAATTATTTTCGATTCTACTATTTAAAAGCTTGCTGTGAGCTATCAAATAAATGGCAACGAGAAGCTGAAAAACCAACTTTAACCGTGTCGCCAACTTTAATATTTGAGTCACCCTCAGTTTCAACAACAAGAGGCTCACCTTCTTTTTCAAGATATAGGAACGTTCCTGATCCTAATTTTTCAACAACAAAAACTTTACTCTCCCAACTTCCATCACCATCCTGATTGACGATTAGATGTTCAGGACGGATACCTAGTTGTACTGCATCACCTTCAGAGGCTGAAGCTGAAGTTTTTGGAATACTGATTTTAGAAGATCCCATCAAATCTACTTCTGTTTTATCATTACTTTTACTTGTAATTTTAGTAGAAATAAAATTCATTTTAGGAGATCCAATAAACCCTCCTACAAAAAGATTATTTGGGTCATTATATAGATCCATAGGTGATCCTTTTTGTGAAACGATACCTTCATCAAGAACGACAATATCATTAGCTAGTGTCATTGCTTCTGTCTGATCATGTGTTACATAAATCATTGTAGCATTTAGTTGATCATGCAGTTTAGCTAATTCAACACGCATTTGAACACGAAGTGCAGCATCTAAGTTTGATAAAGGTTCATCAAATAAGAATACTTTTGGTTTACGAGTTATAGCTCTTCCAATAGCAACCCTTTGTCTTTGGCCACCTGATAATTGTTTAGGTTTTCTATGCAAGTAATCTTCAATTTGAAGTATTCTTGCGGCTTCTTGAACGCGTTCATTGATTTCATCTTTTGATCTTTTCTCTAACTTTAGACCAAATGCCATGTTATCGAAAACTGTCATGTGTGGGTATAAGGCATATGATTGGAAAACCATTGCAATGTTTCTTTGTTTTGGAGGTAGATCATTAACTACCTGACCATCAATTGAAATAGTTCCAGAATTTATATCTTCTAATCCTGCAATCATTCTAAGCATAGTTGATTTACCACAACCTGATGGCCCCACTAAAACTGTAAAAGATTGACTTTTTATATCAAGAGATACGTCCTTAATAACGTGCACATCTCCATAGTACTTATTAACTGTATTAATATTTATATCTGCCACTTCATCCTCCTTTGAGCGATTTTTCAAGTGTTAAAGGTATTTTTTAGGGGAATATAAGATTAATTGCAAGAGCTATTTTAGATACCCAAGATATTCATTTTGAAACTCTAGCATTGAATTTAATAGTTTTGCTGCTGATTTAGTATTATCTACAACTGGATCAGCTAACATTGCTAAATATGCGCTATGTTTAGATTTATTTAGAACTGCATCAGTTGTTAATTGTATAGTACCTGTCTGATTGTTAAGTAGTGTCCCAAACGTAGATGGATAATTTTTAAGTTCAATTCCTGATACTCCGTTTTTATTTAATATACCTGGAACCTCAACAACAATCCCATTTGGGACCTGTGAAATATAATTTTTATTAGGAACATTAACAGCGGACTCTTCGATATTACTGTCATTTAATATCGCTTCTATAATAGGCACTATCCTTTCTTGGTTTTTTGATTCTTCTTCATCAAAAAACTGATTATATGAAGAGTCATCTTCATAAAATGAAAGACACCTTTTTTTATAGTTATCATAAAAATCAATGATAGCTTCATGATCGGCAACACTGTAAGCCCATTGTAAGTATTCTCCAAGGTGACTATCTGTTGTTATTGGTAAATATCCATATTGTTTATATAACTCAAAGAACACACCTCTTTCTGCACCTGGTTTTGAAGGGTAACCTTCATGCTCATTTACAAGATTGGAATAATAATCATAAAATTTTTGTTTAATAATAGGATAACCATCCTTTCCAGTATCTTTATATTTAGCTTCAAGAAGAATACTAAAATGATTTAAACCACCAGCTTTGATTTCTATGTTAGAAAAATCAGTCTCCATGATCGTTGGTAATTGGCGTTCCATAGAAGCAATCTCATGACACAGCCCTGTGAATTTTAAATCTGGATACTTTGTTGTAACTGCATGACAAATTCTTTGCATAGGATTTGAATAATTAAATACAAATGCATCAGGACAAATTTGAATAATATCATCACAGATTTCGATAATAACTGGCGCTATCCTTAGAGAATGAAATAATCCACCTGGACCACCGTTTTCTCCATATATTTGTTTAATACCATACTGAAGTGGCAGCTTCCAATCTTGATCCCATAGGTCAAATCTTTTACCTATCTCAATAGATATTATGCAAAAATTAGCATCTTTTAAAGCTTCTTTTCTGTTTGTTGTTGCAACAATGCTGAAATTAACTCCTAGTTTTTCTTTATACTTGTTAGCAATTTCTGCAGTGTTAATTAAAGCTTTTGGATTAATGTCATGTAAAACGATTGTTGAACCTTCTAGAAATTTTGATTTAAAAATATCACTTATGGTACCTAGGCCAAAATTCGTACTTCCAGCACCAATTAAAACTATTTTATTCATTCCTATCCTTTCACTGAACCTGCAACGAGGCCCCTTATAAAGTATCTTTGTAAAGCAAAAAATATAAATAATGGGATTGTCATTGATACAAATGCGCCCGTTGTTAATATTTCCCAATTCTCACCTCTTGATCCTAAAAGCTCTTTTAGTTTAGCTGTCAAAATAATTTCACTTGGTACTTGATCTAAAAATACCAACCCAACTAACAAATCATTCCAACACCACAGAAATTGCAAAATAAAAATGGAGGCAAATGCTGGAATAGATAAAGGCAAAATTATTTTTAAAAAAATATCATAATGTGATGCGCCATCAACTTTTGCTGCCTCCATCATCTCATTAGGTAAAGATTTAAGAAAATTTCTTAATAAAAATGTTGTTGAAGCTAAGCCAAATCCTGTATGAGCCATCCAAACTCCAGGATATGATTTGGCTGCAACTCCAAATAGAGCTCCAAAATCATTATAAATAGTAAGAATAGGTATTAAAGACATTTGTAAGGGAACAACAAGTGAAGCAATAATTATTGCCAGCAAGGTATCTCTTCCAAAAAATTTCATCCAAGTGAGCGCGTATGCAAAAAATGAACAAATTATTAAAGGTATCAAGGTTGATGGTAGTGCAACAGCTAATGTATTTATAAAAGCTCTGCCAATACCTTCTTTAAACAAAACTTCTTTATAATTATCAAAAGTAAAAGAAGGCGGGCTCAATGATGTCGTAAAGATCCTCTTCCCTTTCTTTTTTGTAAATTCAGTTAATGATTTCCATAAATAATTCCCATTTTCATCAATCGTAACTTTACTTTCGTCTTTAAAAATAGCTACTTCACCAATTTTAAATTCATTTATTTTTTTTGATGTTATTCCAAAACTTTGAATTTTTTTTCCTGGGTTATTTTCAAATAATTTTCCTTTAATTATAAAATAATCTTCTTCTTGAATTTGTGATGCCATTCCAGACATTCTGTAAATTTCGTTTACTTCTGTGGTGGTTAATGAGGTCCACCATCCACTAATAGCTAAAAGATCTTTGTCTCTTAAGGAGCTTATAAAAAGACCAAAAGTTGGAATTATCCAAATAATTACAAAGATCAATAATAATAATTGAGATAAAATAGAAGAGTAAGTAAATTTTTTCATTAAATTTTTTGTTCCTGTCTATGTTTATATAAATTCCATGCTAAGATTGGAATTACACCAATCATTATAACGATAGCTAAGACACTTCCTCTACCTGAGTCACCACCACCTCTAAACATCCAATCATACATCAAGTTTGCTAAAACTCCTGTTTGCCACTCACCATTTGTCATTGCAAAAATGATATCAAAAATTCTTAGAACAATAATTGTAATCAAGGTCCAGATTACTAAAATTGTTTGCTCAAGATATGGAATAATTATTGAAAAAAAAATTTTTAATTCACTTGCTCCGTCAATTCTTGATGCCTCAATCATTTCTTTAGGTATACTTCTAAGAGCAGCACTAAAAATTACTAAAGCTAAGCCAGTTTGAATCCAAATCATAATAGCCATTAAGAAAACATTATTCCACAAAGGAATTGTTAGCCAAGCTTGTGGTTCATAACCAAAAGAAACAATTATTGCATTTAATAGCCCAATCTGAGTATCACCTGGACCTCTATACTCATAAATAAATTTCCATATTACTCCAGCTCCCACAAAAGAGATTGCCATAGGCATAAAGATAATAGATTTTGCAATTGACCCCCACCAAATACGATCAGCTAGATTTGCAATCACTAATCCAAAAAAAGTACTTAAAGTTGGCACAATAAGTAACCAACCTAAATTATTTAATATGCTTCTTTTGAATTCAGGATCATTTACAGCCCACTTATAATTATATAATCCCACAAATTCTCTACCAAATTTATCATAAAAACTTAGTCTTACTGTTTCAAAAACTGGATATAAAATAAAAATAAATAAAACAATAAATGCAGGTAGAATAAAAATTATTACTCTTAATGAATTTTCAAATTGATATCTTTTATTAGATCGTGCACCATATTTATCTAATACAAAATTTGAAATGTGGAAATATGATATAAAAAATAAAACTCCCAAAAAAACAATAAAAGTTAAATTTAATAAGCTCATTAAAAGTTAGATATATAAAAAAAACAGGCGAACAAGTAATTTGTTCGCCTGTTTATATGGAGGTAAATTATTTAATAGCGTCCCAACTTGCTTGAATGCTGTCAGCTACTTCTTTAGCAGATTTTCCATTGGTATAATCAACCATACCTGTCCAGAAGCTACCAGCACCAATTGCACCAGGCATTAGATCTGAAGCATCAAATCTAAAGGTTGTAGCACCAGTTAAAATTTCTCCTAGTTTTCTAAAAGTATCACTAGCATATTTACTGCCATCAACACCTTTATGAGGAGTTAAGAATCCACCCTTAGCCATCCAGTACTCATGTGGTTCAGGATGCATTAAGAATCTTATGAATTCTAATGTAGCAGGGTTGTTATTAGTAGCACCTACTAAAGTACCAGCTCCAAGAACTGGAGTTCCAAGATCTTTTGTAGAAAAAGCTGGAAAGTAAAAGAAGTCATAATCTACACCAGCCTCTACTCCTTCAGGGAAGAAAGCAGGAATAAAACTAGCTTGACGGTGCATCATGCACTCTGCAGGTGAAGTAAATAATCCGTTAGGAGCATCTCTAAAATCAGTTGTTGCAACTGCTTTTGATCCGCCATTTACATAACTGTCATTCAATGCAAAAGATCCAAATACTTCCATAGCTTCAAGAACTTTAGGGTCATTGAAAGGCATTTCATTTGATACCCATTTATCATATACATCTGGAGTATGAGTTCTTAGCATAATATCTTCCATCCAGTCAGTAGCAGGCCAACCTGTAGCCGCGCCTGATCCGAGACCGATACACCAAGGAGTATTTCCGTCTGCAACCATTTGATCGGATAAAGCAATTAAGTCTTCCATTGTAGTAGGGACTTCATAACCATTATCTTCGAAGTTATCTGGTGAATACCAAACTAAACTTTTTACATTAGTTCTAAAGAAAATAGCATTGAACTGATCATAACCATTTGCATCTTTATATGTTGAAAGATCAATCCATGATTGACCAGCAGCATAATTATCTAAAACCATTTGTCGGATATCATTACCAAGTGGAACTAAACCACCCATTGCAGCAGCATTTGCGGCAAGTCCTGGTTGCGGAAATACAACTAAATCTGCAGCACTTCCTGCCTTAAGATCTATCATTACTTGCTGCTCAAAACTATCTGATCCACCATATTCAAAAGTAGCACCAGTTGCTTTTTCAAATATTGCACCTACTTCTCTCATTATTTCTTGCTCTGGAGAAAGCCAAGGGCCAAACATAACAACCTTTTGTCCACTTAGATCTGGTCCAGTATAATGTCCTCCAGCAAAAGCCGAAAAGCTAAAAAATAAAGAAGTGAAAGAAGCTAATAAAATTTTAATTAATTTATTCATTAATTCCTCCATATTGATATAAATAAGTTATATTTTACCAAAACGTTTTGGGTGTCAATAAAAATATATTGATTTATTGATAATTTGTTAATAAATGCTTTTTTTAAATTTACTGAACTAGGTTGATTAAATGAATATCAAGCAACTTTCTAAGAAATTGGGTCTATCAATTACTACTGTCTCGAGAGCTTTAGGTGGATATTCTGATGTAAGCCAAAAAACAAAAGAAAGAGTAAAGAAATTTGCAAAAAAATATAAATATTCACCAAATTTAAATGCCAGTAGACTTGCATCAAATAAGTCAAACACAGTAGGTTTTGTACTACCTCTTTATGGTCTTAATGCTAACCAACTTAATCAAAGTTCTTTTTTTGAATTTATAGCCGGCATGTCTAAAAAATTAAATAATGAAAATATTCATTTTTTTATGTTTTTTGCAAATAATGCCGAAGAAGAAAAACAGGCATATAATAAATTAATTTTTGTCGAAAAAGTTACTAAAATTATACTTCACAATCTCAAAACTAATGATGATAGGATTAAACTTTTGACAAAGAATAAAATCAATTTTGTTACATGGGGAAGAACAAAAGATTTAAAAAACTATTCTTGGGTTGATTTAGACAATCAGGGTAGCATTGAATTAATAATGCAAAATTTAATAGAAAAAAATCATAAAAATATTTGTTATATAAATATTGCTGAAAATTATAACTTTGCATATCAAAGAAAGCAAGGTTATCTAAAATCATTAAAAAAATTTAATATAAAATATAATAATAAATATTACATTACTATCAAAAATGAAGAACCTACAAAAAGTGCAAATTTAATAAAAAATTTGCTAATTAAAAATAAAAAAATAACTGCGATAATTTGCTCTACTGAGTATACAGCTGTTGGTGCGATTAAGGCTTGCAATGAATTAAATATAAAAATTGGAAAAGATATTTCTATTGTTACTTTTGATGGCCCTGTGGTTGAAAGAATAACCACACCTGCTTTATCTGCAATTGTACATCCAAGAGAACAGCTGGGAATAAAAGCAGTTGAAATGCTATTATCAATGGGTGACATTAATTATAAGCACCAGAATTTTATGGCCAAACCTAGATTAATAGACCGAGGAACAATACATAAAGTTTCAAAATAAATTAATTTGATATAAAGGTAATAGTTAATAATTAAAAATTGTAATAAGTTAAATATGAAATTAGCAATTATTGGTACAGGTTATGTCGGTTTGATTACAGGTGCATGTTTTTCTGAATTTGGTTATAAAACAGTTTGTATAGATAAAGATGAAATAAGAGTTAATGATTTAAATAATTCTAAATGCCCTTTTTATGAGCCTGGTATTGATAATTTATTAGAAAAACATCTAAATAAAACAAAACTTCTAAGTTTTTCCAGTTCATTGTCTCAATCTGTAAATGATGCAGATATTATTTTTATAACTGTAGGGACGCCAACAAAAAGAATAGAAAATGAGGCAGATTTATCATATGTATGGAATGCTGCTGAAGAAATAAGTAAAAATATAAATAAATATTGCATAGTTGTAACTAAATCAACTGTTCCAGTTGGAACAACCATGGAAGTGAAGAATATTATTTCAAAAAAGATAAATGAAAAAAATTTTGATGTAGTGTCTAACCCTGAATTTTTACGAGAAGGCTCAGCAATAAATGATTTTATGCGCCCTGACAGAGTTATAATTGGTTGTGAAAATAAAAAATCAGAAGATATAATGAAAGAGTTATACAGACCTTTAAATCTTATTGAAACGCCTATAATTTCAACAACTATAGAGTCTTCTGAAATAATTAAATACGCTTCAAATAGCTTTCTAGCAACAAAAATCAGTTTTATAAATCAAGTTGCTGATCTGTGCGAAAAGGTAGGAGCTGATGTTCAGGATGTTGCAAAAGGCATGGGGATTGATAAACGCATAGGAAATAAATTTCTACATGCCGGACCAGGTTATGGAGGGTCTTGTTTCCCAAAAGATGTCAAAGCATTTGTTAGAACTGCTGAAAAAAATAATATTAATTTCTCTATTTTATCTGCAGTAGATAAGTTTAATGAAGAAAGGATAATTGAAATAACAAATAACCTTATCTCTAAAGCTAATTTAGTAAAAGGAGACCAAGTAAGCCTGCTTGGGTTGAGCTTTAAACCTAATACAGATGATATTCGGGATTCAACTTCTCTTAAAATTGCGAAATTATTACAAAATAAAGGTATAAATATTAAATCCTATGATCCAGAAGCAATGGATAATGCTAAAAAAGAAAATATTGAATTAATTTTATGTAGTAATGCCTATGAGGCATGTAAAGATACTAAAGCTATTATAATTGGCACAGAGTGGAATGAATTTCGTGCCCTCGATTTTTTAAAAATCAAAAGTATTAACAGAAATATGGTGATCTTTGATTTGAGAAATATATATAACGCCAAAGAATTAAAAGAAATAGGATTTCAGTATTTTGGAACAGGAACATAAGTATACAATACAAAATTTTGATAAAGAAGTTCTTCGTGAATATGATATCAGAGGAGTTGTAGGTGATAATATAAATGAGAATACAGCTTATACCATAGGGAGAACCTTTGGCTATATTGTTAAATCAAAATTAGAATCAAATACTATTGCCACTGGTTATGATGGAAGACTAACATCACCAAAACTTCATAACGCACTTTGTGAAGGTTTAAAAGATTCTGGTTCAAAAGTATTAAATATTGGAATGGGGCCAACTCCTATGACTTACTTTGCTCACTATCATTTAAATACTGATGCAGTAATAATGGTTACCGGCTCACATAATCCATCTGAATATAATGGTTTTAAAATGGTTTTAAATAAGACGTCATTTTTTGCAGAAGATATTCAAAGTCTTCAAAAATTAATTGATTATAACAAAATTGAATTGGAAGAAGGTCAGATAATTAAGCAAAATATAACTACTGAATATATAAAAAGAAACCTTTTAAATATTAGTTTAAAAAAGAAACTAAAAATTGCTTGGGATCCCGGTAATGGCGCTATGGGAAAAGTTACTCGAGCAATAACTGAAAATTTACATAACTCTGAAAACATTATTATTAATGAAGAAGTTGATGGAAATTTTCCTAATCATCATCCTGATCCTACAGTACCGAAAAACATGGCACAATTAATCAAGACTGTGATAGAAAATGATTGCGATGTAGGTCTTGCATTTGATGGTGATGGTGACAGATTAGGTGTAATAGATAATCTCGGTAATATAGTTTGGGCTGATCAATATATGCTTTTGCTATGTTCAGAAATTGCCCACTTGTATGACAATCCAAAAATTATAATGGATGTTAAGTGCAGCAAGGTTTTTTTTGATGAAGCAAAAAAAATTAATTGTGATCCTGTAATGTCAAGAACAGGCCACTCTCCTATAAAAGAAAAAATGAAAGAGTTAAATTCACCTCTATCAGGGGAAATGAGTGGACATATTTGTTATGGTGATGATTTTTATGGATATGATGATGCTATGTATGTTGGTTTAAGGTTACTACGTATTTTATCAAACGAGAGTAAGCCACTTAATGATTTAATTAATATTTATCCTAAAACATTTTCAACACCAGAAACAAGATTTGATGTCGATGAGTCTAGAAAATTTATTATTATAGAAGAGGTAAAAGAAAGGCTTAAAAAAGAAGATAAGAAAATAATAGATATAGATGGTGTTAGGGTAGAAAATAAAGATGGATGGTTTTTGATGAGAGCTAGTAATACACAAAATCAACTTACTTGCAGAGCTGAGTCAATTTCTGAAAAAGGTCTGCATAAACTTATTGGCATTATTGAAGATCAATTATCTTTAAGTGGAATAAGTTATAAATTTACAATCTAACAAAACAGTCTCTTTTATATTTTTTTAATCTTTTGCAGGCAGCATAAGCATCTTTTTTTGAAAAGTTTTCAAATCTAGATTCATAAAGTTGTTTACCACTTACTTTTATTAGAACGATATTTGATTTTTTATTATTTGTTGTTTTAGGGTATTTGCTCTTAATTAACTTAATTTGTTTTTTTGCATTATTTCGATATTTAAAAGTTCCGACAACAATAGAGTAGGAATTTTTTTCAATTATTTTTGTTTCTTGTTTTGCTACTTTAGTTTTTGTTTCATTTTTATTTATTCCCAATTCAGAAAATTCTTTATCCATTATAATTTTTAGAGACCTATCACGTTGCTTGCCAGTATCACCTCCAAATATTACACCAATTAATCTTTTATTATTTCTTACTGCTGAAAATGCTAATTGAAATCCAGATGCACTTATATAACCAGTTTTAATACCATCAGCTCCTTCATAATTAAGCATTAGTTTATTGTGCGTTTTATAAGTCTTCCCATTATAAGTAAATTTTTGATTACTAAATAATTTGTATTTTTCAGGAAAATTAGAAATAAGTGAATATGAAAGTATTGAGATATCTCTTGCGGTTGTAAGTTGCGCTCTATTTGGTAAGCCTGAAGCATTTTTAAAGTTTGTATTAGTCATACCTAAATTTTTTGCATAGCTAGTCATTAATTTTGCAAACTCTTGTTCAGAACCAGAAATATTTTCTGCAACAACAGTAGCGACATCATTTGCAGATTTAATTATCAAAGCCATAACTGCGTCCTCTACTTTAATGCTCGATCCTTCTTCTAAGTATAATTTACTAGGTGAACGTGAGGCGGCAATTTTTGATACCTTTAATTTAGTCTGATTTTTTAACTGTCCTTTTTCTAATTGATCAAACAAAATATATAACGTCATTATTTTTGTTAATGAAGCAGGATAATTCTTAGTATCAGCATTTACTTCAAACAATACCTCTTGTGAGTCAAAATCTATTACTATAGCAGCTTTTTTTGCAAATGTTTCTGTGGTTATAAGTATAAATGTTACAAATATTGGAATTAAAAGGCATCTGATCAAAGACATTATATTCACACTTAGCATATGGAATTCGCTCTTAACAATCGAAAAAACATCTTTAAATTCATCAAAAAGTGCTTATTTAATAAATAATGAAATTAAGTGATGAAAATAATATTAATTCAAATAATGATTTGGATAGAGGTGTTTTACTAGAAGAAAAACCAAAAACAAAAAAGCCCTCAATGTATAATGTTTTGTTGCTTAATGACGATTACACCCCAATGGAATTTGTTGTTTTGGTATTAGAAAGTGTATTTAATAAAAAAGAAGAAGAGGCAACTCAAATTATGCTTCATGTTCATAAAAATGGTATTGGAGTATGTGGGACTTTTACTTATGAAGTTGCAGAAGTAAAATGCAAAACTGTTATGGATCTTGCAAAAAAGCATGAACATCCTCTTCAATGTACAATGGAAAAAAATTAAATGTTATCATCTAATTTAGAAAAAACTCTCAGAAATGCATATCAGTTTGCTGCAGAAAGCAAGCATGAATTTGTAACACTTGAGCATTTACTTAAATCCTTAACTGATGATAAAGATGCATTAAGTGTATTAAAAGCCTGCGGTGTAGAAATAGATAATTTAAAAGAAAATTTAGAAGATTTTATCAAAAATGAATTATCAAATTTAACAGAAAATTTTTCTGGAGAGCCAAAACTTACAAATAGTTTTCAAAGAGTGCTTCAACGTGCGGCAATTCATGTGCAGTCAAGTGGAAGAGAAAGTGTTACTGGTGCTAATATGATAGTTGCTCTTTTTTCAGAAAAAGAGAGCCATGCAGTATATTTTTTACATCAGCAAAATATGACCAGACTAGATGCTGTTCAATATATCTCACACGGAATATCTAAGATACAAGAGGATCAGGATGGTGAGGAAATTGTTGAAGAAACTACTGATGGTCAACAGCAAAAAAAAGCATCTAAAAAAGCTTTAGATCAGTTTTGCATCAATCTAAATAAGAGATCTCTAGAAGGTAAAATAGATCCTCTTATAGGTAGAAAACTTGAGGTAGAAAGAACTATCCAAATTTTATGCAGACGACAAAAAAATAATCCAATATTTGTTGGCGATCCTGGTGTTGGTAAAACTGCAATTGCAGAAGGTCTTGCTAAGAGGATTGTTGAGAAAGATGTACCAGATATCATACTTGATGCTGTAATTTATTCTCTTGATATGGGTGCTCTTCTTGCAGGTACGCGATATAGAGGAGATTTTGAAGAAAGATTAAAGGAAGTTTTAAAAGATTTACAAAAAGAAAAAAAATCAATTTTATTTATTGATGAAATACACACTGTAATTGGTGCTGGGGCAACAAGTGGAGGATCAATGGATGCAAGTAATCTTTTAAAGCCATCCTTAAGTAATGGCTCACTTAGATGTATTGGTTCAACTACTTACAAAGAGTTCAATAATTATTTTGAAAAGGATAGGGCACTTGTAAGAAGATTTCAAAAAATCGACATTAAAGAACCAACAAAAGAAGAGACAATTAAAATCTTAAATGGCCTAAAAAATTATTATGAAGATCATCATCAAATAAAATATTCATCAGATGCAATTATAAGTGCGGTTGAACTATCTAATAAATATATTGGTGATAGAAAGCTGCCGGATAAAGCTATAGATGTTTTAGATGAAGCTGGCGCATCCCAATACCTTTTGCCTAAATCTAAAAGAAAGAAAACAATAACATCAAAGGATATAGAGTCAGTTGTTTCAATCATGGCAAGAATACCAGCTAAGTCAGTAAATAAAAATGATAAAGAAAATTTAAAAAATCTTGATAGGGATCTTAAGAACTTTGTTTTTGGTCAAGATAAAGCTATTGAAGAATTGTCTTCTTCCATAAAACTTGCAAGAGCTGGACTTCGTGAAGATGGAAAGCCTATAGGTTCATATTTGTTTTCAGGACCAACTGGAGTTGGAAAAACAGAAGTTGCAAGACAATTAAGCAAAACAATGGGTATAAAACTTTTAAGATTTGATATGTCAGAATATATGGAGAGACATACAGTTAGTCGTTTAATTGGAGCTCCTCCAGGATATGTTGGTTTTGATCAAGGAGGCTTACTTACAGATGGCGTAGATCAAAATCCTCATTGTGTGTTGCTTTTGGATGAAATCGAAAAAGCTCACTATGATTTATTTAACATTTTACTCCAAGTAATGGATTATGGTAAGTTAACTGATCATAATGGTAAATCTGTAGATTTTAGAAACGTTATATTAATAATGACATCTAACGCTGGTGCTACAGATTTATCTAAAAAAAGAATAGGTTTTAATTCAGCGAGATCAAAAGATGATAATAATGATGCAATAAACAAAATTTTCTCTCCAGAATTTAGAAATAGGATAGATTCAGTCATACACTTTAATCATTTGAATAAAGATATTGTCTTATCAATAGTTGATAAATTTATTATTCAAGTTGAGGCTCAATTGGAAGATAAAGGCGTTTCTTTATCAATTGATAATAAAGCAAAAGAATTTCTTGCTGAAATTGGGCATGATGAGGTTTACGGAGCAAGAGAACTTGGACGAGTTATACAAGAAAAAGTTAAAAAACCAATGGCAGAGGAGCTAATTTTTGGAGCATTATCAAAAGGTGGTCATGTAGATATAACAATTGAAAAAAATCAAATATTTCTCAAATACTCATCTAATCAAGATAAAAAGAAAGAGTTAGTTTAATTCTTATAAGGACCAAGAGTTTCCAAATCTTTTTTGTGATAATTAATCATCTTAGTTTCTTCATTAAGGAATTTATTTATCGCTTTTGAAAATTCTTTTTCTCTTATCCAATGAGCACTCCATGTTTTTTGCGGTAAATAACCTCTACTTAATTTATGCTCTCCTTGAGCGCCTGCCTCGACATATTTAATTTTATTTTTAATCGCATAATCTATTGCTTGATAGTAACATAATTCGAAATGCAAATAAGGAACTTCAAATTTTGATCCCCAAAGTCGCCCATATAAATGCGTTTTACTTAGAAAATTAAGCGCTGAAGCAACTTTGGTATTATTTTGATAAGCAATCATTAATAAAATTTTGTTTTTAAAGTTTTTTAAAATATCCATAAAAAATTCTTTTTTTAAATATGTTGATCCCCATTTTCTGCCAGTGGTATCAAGGTAACATTCATAAAAAAAATCCAAATCCTGTTTTTGAAGATCATCCCCGTGTAATAATTTTACATCGAGGTTATTGATTTCTATGCATTGTCTTTCTTTTTTAATTTGTTTTCTTTTTCTAGAAGAAAGAGTTGATAAAAAATCATCAAAAGATTTATAGTCGTTATTCTCCCAATGAAATTGAATACCTTCTCTTATCATAATTGGCTCTTCACCATCCCACTCATTTGGATTTTTTATAAAATTAAAATGTGCGGATGAAACATTTAGTTTTTTAGCCTCTCGTATAATATTATTTATAATGTCCTTAATCTTATCTTTTCTTTTACTTATTTTTTTATTTATAAATATTCTTTCACCAGTTACAGGAGTAAATGGTATCGCTGATTGCAGTTTAGGGTAATAATTTAATCCATGTCTGTGATAAGCATCTGCCCATGCATGATCAAAAATATACTCTCCATAAGAATGACTTTTTAAGTAGAGTGGACAAATGGCAATTATTTCAGCATTATCATTATACTCAATATAATGATGAGGTTTCCAGCCAGTTTGTGAGCAAGCGCTCCCACTTTTTTCTAAGGCAAATAAAAATTCATATTGAATGAAGGGATGATCACTACCAACACACGAATTCCAATCCTCTTTTTTAATTTTTTTTAAGCTATCTATAAAAATAAATTCACTCATTGGTGAAATCATTTATTTTAATTGAACTATAGCATCTATTTCTACTGCAATACCTAACGGTAAAGCGTTAGAGCCAACAGCAACTCTAGCATGACGACCTTGATCGCCAAATATTTCAACTAACATATCAGATGCGCCATTAATGATCTTTGGTTGATCAGTAAAATTGTCTTTGCAGTTTACAAAGCCAGTTAATTTAACAAAACAATCCAGTTTATCCCAATCACCCTCAAGTCCAGTTTTTAGAGCAGCAATTATATTAATGACACACAGTTTAGCAGCCTCTATACCTTCTTCGATAGAAATATCTGATCCCACTTTTCCTTTATAAATGAGCTCTCCGTTCTGAACAGGTGCCTGCCCAGATATATATATAGTTTTGCCAATTAATTTATAGGGAACATAATTTGCCAGAGCTTTGGGAAGATCTGGAATATTTAGACCTAAGTTCTTGATATTTTCATCAAACAAATGCATTAGACACTATATAAAACTTTTTGAGTGAAGGTAAAGGGAACAAATATGATTAAAAATTTAAAATCTTTATTTCTAAGCCTAGCAATCTCAACTTTAATTTACGGAGGATCAGTTATGGCAGAAGCAAAAGATATAATACATATGACACTTAAAGATGGTGTTGTAAAAATGGAAACACGACCTGATTTAGCGCCAAAACATGTTGCGCAAATAAAACAACTAATAAGTGAGGGGCAATACGATGGAGTTGTTTTTCATAGAGTAATTGATGGCTTTATGGCTCAAACGGGTGATGTTGAATTTGGAAATTCTACCAATGATAAATTCAATATGTCCAGAGCAGGAACAGGAGGATCTAACTTACCAGATATTCCTGCTGAATTTTCTGATGCAAATCATGGAAGAGGTGCTGTTTCAATGGCAAGAGCACAAAATCCTAATAGTGCAAACAGTCAGTTTTTTATAGTCTTTAATGATGCTAGCTTCTTAGATGGTCAATATACTGTTTGGGCACAAGTAACTGAGGGTATGGAGCTAGTTGATAATATTACTAGAGGGGAGCCGCCTCAAGATCCTGATAAAATTATTAAAATGGAAATTATTTCAGAATAATTATGTTTGTTGCAGATTTGCATAATGATCTTGTGCAAAGAATTATGATTGGTGAGGATGTGACCATAAACACATCCTCAGGCCACACAGATATAGAGAGATTAAAATTATCCTCTATTGATTTAGAAGTGATGATTGTCTGGGCTTCAGAAAAAGAAGCTAATACAAGTTATTTTGATTTTGCATCTAAAATGTATGACAAGCTAAAAGCATTAAATGCAATTAATGGAGTCACTGTTCCTGTTACACTTGAAGATATTAAATCTGCAAAAGAAAAGAATGAGCTTTCTCTTCCTATTGGAATGGAAGGAGGAGAAGCGTTAGAAAATAAGATAGAAAATTTAGAATATTTTATTAATAAAGGGCTTTTGTATTTTGGACCTACTTGGAATCATTCACTTGATTGGGTAAGTTCAGGTTACGGGGAAAC
>CACJTT010000012.1 GCA_902596365.1 uncultured Alphaproteobacteria bacterium | reverse complement strand
AGTAACGTGATGAACTAAAAGTTCGAGGAGTTAATTATGGGTATGTTTGATACTGTAAAGAATTGGTTGAGGCAAATAGCTGAATTAGGTTTGATGGTAATTGCCGCAGCTGTAGTTCTCGAAATTATCTTTGGAGCTGGGGTTCCTTTTTTAGGAGTTTCAATCCTAGGAAACATCACGGCACTATCTGCTGAATTAGGTAGCCAAGGGTTAGTTGGGTTAATCTCAATAGCTGTAATAATTTGGCTATATAATCGTAGTAGATAGAATTTCTTTAAAAAAAGGAGTTAAGCAATGATGGATTCAGCTAAAAGTTTTCTAAGAGGTGTAATGGATGTTGCACTAGTGATAATACCACTAAGTGTAGTTCTAGGCATCATTTTTGGCCCTGCGGTTCCATTTATAGGTACTGCTGTAGTAGATAATATTTCAAGTCTAGTTTCTTCTCTTGGAGGAAATGGTTTAACTGGAATTATCGTACTTGGTATTTTATACTGGTTAGCTAGAAGATAATTTTATTAAATATAAATAATTAGCCCTCTTATATAAGGGGGCTTTTTTTATGGAAAAACCAGAAATTCAAAAATTACTTAATGTAATGAAAAGGCTAAGGGATCCTCACAAAGGTTGCCCTTGGGATAAAAAACAGACAATAGAGACAATAATTCCTCATACAATTGAGGAAGTTTATGAAGTAGCAGAACAAGTATATAATAAAAACTTTGATAAACTAAAGGAAGAGCTTGGGGATTTACTATTTCAAGTAATTTATATCTCTCAAATCGCATCTGAAAAGAAGAAATTTAACTTTAATGATGTTGTGAAAACAATAACATCAAAAATGATTGCACGACATCCTCATGTGTTTAAAAATAAAAAATTTAAAAATATGAAAGAATTTAAGTTATGGTGGGAAAGTTCAAAAAAGAAAGAAGATTTATCTATTCTTGACAGCATACCTACAAATATGCCAGCACTTCAAGAAGCAAATAAAATTCAAAAAAAAGTTGCATCTGTAGGATTTGAATACAAAAACAATAAAGAGGCTTTAAATAAAGTTTATGAAGAAATTGATGAATTAAAAATTGAAATTAAAAATAATAATAAAAAAAGAATAAAAGAAGAATTAGGTGATTTAATTTTTGCAACCTTAGATGTTGCACGAAAATTAAAATTAGAGCCAGAGACTATTTTAAAAAAATCAAATAAGAAATTTAAAACAAGATGGAAAAAACTTGAAGAATATATAAAAAAAGAAAATTTTAATTTAAATAAAATTACAATTGATGAATACAATAAAATTTGGCAACAGGTAAAAAAAAATTAATTATTTATTATTTAATAACTCTATAGCCCCTGTAAAATACGTAAGCAGTAAATAAAAAAGTGCTAAAAACAAAAATAAAAACTAATGTATTAATATATAAATTTACGTCAGATTTAATATAAAATGAATTTCTAAAATAAGTTATTACATAATAATAAGGATTATATAAAAGAATATATTTAATATCTTCAGGTAAAGCGTTAATAGAAAAAAACGTTCCAGATAGAAAGTTTATAGGACTTATAAAAAAATTAGAAACAGTACTTTGTGTATCCCATCTATATGCTAAAAATCCAACTATAGAGCCAATAGATGTAAAAAAAATAATTACTAATAAAAGATAATAAATGAAATTAAATATTGAAAAATAATTATATGAGATAAAATATGATAAAATTAAAAAATTTATAATCGCAATGAATAATCCAATAAAAATTTGAGAAATTAAATATGCTAAAAATATTTCTACACGAGAAAGAGGAGCTATAAGAAAATCATCAAATGAACCGATCTGTTTACTATTTATCATCGATACAGATGGATTATCAAAACTTTCCTGTGCCACAACCATAATGATTAACCCAGGTATTAAAAATTCAATAAAAGATATATTTTCATTTGATAAAGAGTAAAATCTATCAATTGTAGAAAAAATAATAACAAAAAGTAAATTAGATATAAGTGGTGCTAATATTGAATAATGATATTCATTTGTAAACTCTTTAATACGAAATTTTACTATCGTAAAAATCGCAAAATAATTTATCATTTTGCTTGGCTTTATTTAGAAAAATATTCTTTTACAAGCTCAACCCAATAATTAACTCCTATTGGTAATAAGTTATCATTAAAATCATATTTAGTTGTATGAAGATGGGCTTTATGATTTTCATCACCTTGGCCAATATAAAGATAAGAACCAGGTTTTTTTTCTAGTAAATAGGAGAAATCTTCACCTCCCATAGAGGGATCAATTTCCGTGTTTACATTTTTGTCGCCAAATATTTTTTTTGCTACATTAGCTGCAAACTCACTTTCTTTTTTGGAGTTTATAGTTGGAGGATATTTATTAGTTAAATGAAATTCAATTTTAGCTTCTGCACCGTTTGCCTTAGCTATACCAGAGGCAATTTCATTTATTTTTTTTTCAAAGAAAGATCTTGTATCAGGTTTAAAGGTTCTAATAGTGCCGCCCAATTTTACACTATCATCAATAACATTATAGGCAGTTCCGCCATTAATTTTAGTAATGCTTATTAAAGCCTTATCGACGGGATCAGTGGATCTGCTAATAATTGTTTGAACAGCTAAGACAATTTGAGATGCTATAACTACAGGGTCTATAGCAAGTTGAGGAATTGCTGCATGTCCTCCTTTGCCATTTACAATAATATCAAATTCATCAACTGCTGCCATCATTGGACCATTATTTACACCAATTGAACCAATAGGTAATTCAGGCCAATTATGCAATGCATACACTTCATCAATTTTAAAATCATCAAACATTCCGTCTTGAATCATTTTTTGACCACCAGCAAAACCCTCTTCACCAGGTTGAAAAATGAAATATACATTTCCATCAAAATCATTGTTTTCACTTAAATATTTAGCTGCCCCTAAAAGCATAGATGTATGACCATCATGTCCACAAGCATGCATCATTCCTTCATTTGTAGATTTATGATCAAAGTTATTTTTTTCAGGCATTGGTAAAGCATCAAAATCAGCTCTGAGACCTATTGATTTATCACTATTTCCTCTAGAGCCTTTTATATAAGCAACAATGCCAGTATTTGCATAACCATCTTTATATTCTATATTAAATTCAGATAGTTTGGATTTTATATATTTAGATGTTTTATATTCTTCTAAACCAATTTCTGGAATACGATGCAGATCTTGTCTCCAAGTCTTCATTTCTTCATACATTTGATTAATGCTATTTGAAACAACCATTAGAAAATTCCAAAAATACCTTTCTTATTTAATTTTCCTTCACACTCTTTTAATTGATTGTTATACATTTTTGCATTTCTTTCAACAGTTTTAGCAACTTCAATTAACCATTTTTTATCTAAGTATGTTTCTTTTTTCCAACCACCTTGACCTTCATGATAAGCTAAATATTGATTATAAAAATCATTTTTAGATATACCTACTAATTTTTCACTTTGTGTTGTGTACCATCCTATAAAATCTGTAACATCTGCAAAATTTGCTCTTGAGGCATTTTTATTTCCAGTTTTTGTTTTATACCAATCCCATGTAGGGTTGGTTACCTGAGCATATCCAAAAGCTGTAGAAGGTCTTGATGTAGGAATAATACCAAATATTTTTTTTCTCTCAGGTTTTGCAAATTGCCTGAATGATGATTCTTGATTGATTATTGCTAGTTGTAAAGCAATGGGCGTGTTCCAATTGTCATAAGATTTTTTAGTAGACTTGTACCAATTTTTCTTTTGATCAAAAATTATACATGAGTCTGCAGTATTGATCTGCTGATTTGAAGTACAGGCTACGATAAATATAAATAAAATACATAAAAATTTAAGAAAATTATCAAATGACATAAATTTGTTTAATAACATAATTTATGCTTATTAACGTTAATTATGGCAAAAATTTATTGCAACCTATTGAATAATAATTATGAGTGCTTAAATCATTTTAGATGACAGAAAAAATGGCAAAAAATCACAGTTTTCAAGCAGAAGTCAGTAAGCTCTTAGATTTAGTCGCTAATTCTCTTTATAGTGAAAGGGAAATTTTTTTAAGGGAGTTAATTTCTAATTCTGCTGATGCATGTGAGAAATTAAGATATCAATCTTTATCAAAAAAAAATATTTTAGGTAATGACAAAGATTTAAAGATTAATGTTCGTGTTTCAAAAAAGAAAAAATTTATAGAAATTCAAGATAACGGCATAGGCATGTCGGAACAAGAATTAATTGATAATCTAGGTACAATTGCAAGATCAGGAACTTCTAAATTTATGGAAGCCATGAAAAATAAAAAAGAAACTGATGTTTCGGCAATTGGTCAATTTGGTGTTGGCTTTTATTCATCCTATATGATTGCCGATACTGTAGAAGTTATTTCAAAAGGAGCAGAAGAAAAAGATAGTTATTTGTGGAAGTCAAACGGTAAAGAAAATTATTCAATAGAAAAAATTGAAAATGAAAATCGTGGAACTACAATAAAACTATTATTAAAAAAGGATGCTGATGAATTTTTAGATTCTTTTCGATTAAGATCAATAATTACAAAATATTCAAACTATATTCCTTTTCCCATTATTTTAGATGATCTTGATAATTCAAAAGAAAAAGAAGAAAAAATTAATGAAGGTGACCCTCTTTGGCTTAAAGATAAAAAAGATATAAAGGATGCAGATTATCAGCAATTCTATAACAATATATCTTTTAACTTCGATCAACCTCTTAAAACTATTCATTATAATGCTGAAGGCGTCATAAATTATAAAGCACTTTTATATATTCCGACAAATCAGCCTATGGATTTATTTAATTCAGAAAGAAAAAATAAAATCAAATTATATGTTCAAAAAGTTTTTATTTCAGATGAGTGTGACGAAATCATGCCTAATTGGCTACGATTTGTTCCTGGAGTTGTTGATTCACAAGATATTTCTCTAAATATTAGTAGAGAAATGTTGCAAAATAATCCGGTAATTGAAAAAATTAAAAAAGGAATAACTAATAAAGTATTAAATGAAATAGGTGCTTTAGCAAAAAAAGATAATGATAAATTTCTAGATTTTTGGAAAAATTTTGGAGCTGTCATAAAAGAGGGTCTTTATGAGTTTAATGATCATCATGAAAAAATATTAAATTTATTAAGATTTGAGAACTCAATAAACAGTGAGTTCATATCATTAGATAAATATGTAGAAAAAATGGTTAAAGACCAGAAAGATATTTATTATTTTGCAAATACAGACAAAGATCATATTAAAAATTCACCACAATTAGAGGCATTTACAGATAAAAAAGTCCCTGTTTTATTTATGATTGACGCAGTAGACGAATTTTGGCTTCAAAATATTGGTAAATACAAGGATTATGAATTTAAATCTATCTCTAAAGGAAAAGTTGACTTAACTAAAGTTGGAGAGAAAAAAAATAATGATAAAGAGTCTGATAAAAAAATAGATAGTAAAATCAATGATTTATCTATACTATTAAAGGAAGAGCTTAAAGATAAAATATCAGATGTCATTATCTCAAGTAGATTAACTAAAAGTCCAGTATTATTGGTTGCTGAAGAGTCAGGTATGGATATCAATATGGAAAAATTAATGAAAATGCACAATCAAAAAACCCCTGATTCAAAAAAAATTTTAGAAATCAATGCCAAACACCCAATGATTGTAAAAATATCTCAAAATTTAAGCAATTTTGATCATAAAAAAATTTCACAGATTATATTAGATCAAGCAAACATATTAGATGGCAATGTATTGTCTAATCCTTCAAACTATATGGAAAGTCTCACTGAGCTTTTTATTAAATAACAGAATTATTAATTTTATTATCTAAAAAATAATCAACAAACTGATTTGCAATCATTTCAGCCACAATAATTTGAGCTTCAACAGTTGATGCTGCTATATGAGGAGTTAGCAATACATTTTCTAAACCAAACAGTATATTGTTATTAGCAGGTTCTTCTGCAAAAACATCTAATGCAACTCCACCAATATTATTGTTTTTAATCGCATCACATAAATCTATTTCAGATACAAGATTACCTCTTGCTGTGTTAATAATTAAAACATTATTTTTCATTTTACTAATTTCGTTAGCATTAATTATTGAAGATCCATCAGGGTTAGGTTTACAGTGAAAGCTAACTATATCTGATTCTTTCAAAATTTCATTAAGATCACATGACAGATATTTTGGAAATTGTTCCTTAACTTGATCAAATGTTTTTGAAAAAATCATAATTTTAAGTCCCAATAAATGACACATCTCAGCAAATCTTCTACCAACATTACCAAACCCAATAATTCCTATTTTTTTTCCTCTGATTTCGTTACCCTTTAACTTTTTCTTAGCCCATTCTCCTTTGTGAGTAGTTAAATCAGCTTTAGAAATTTTTCTAGATAGAGATAAAAGTAGAGCTAAAGTGTGTTCTGCTGTCGCATTTGTATTGCCACCAGGTGTATTCATTACAATAACATTTTTTGCTTTAGCTGCGTTTAAGTCAATATTATCTACACCAGCTCCTGCTCTTCCAATAATTTTTAAATTTTTGGCATTATCTATTACCTCTTTTGTTACTTTTGTTGCAGATCGAACAATTAATCCCTCATAATTTTGAATATTTTTAATAAGCTCTTCTGGTGTAAAATCAGTTTTAACATCAACTTCAATATTATTTGATGCAAGTATTTTTTCAGCAACATTATCCATTGCATCAGAAATTAGAACTTTAGGCATGAGATTCCTTCACAACAAAATAGGCCCATTCTAACCAAGGTAATAATAGCTTAATATTATTTGTTTCAACAGTTCCTCCAGCCCATACCCTAAAGGAAGGTGGGGCTTTTGCATAACCATTAATATCAAAGGCAACATTTTCATCAGATAATAATTTACAAATTTCTTTTACAATTAATCTTTGATCATCTGCACTTTTAGCTAAGTACCAGTTTTCACAAATTTTAAATGTAATACCAGTATTTGATAAGTATTCTGTATTTTTATTTTCAGATAAAAAAGTTACCCAATCATTGTTTTGAATCCATTCGTGTATTAGATCAAATGAATTCATTGAAGTATCGAATAGAAAATTTAATCCACCATTTTTTTCTGCCCAATTAAGTCCATCTAAAGCATCTTCAACACAAATCATAGAAGGTGTATTAATAGTACTACCTTCAAAAATACCTTTGATAATTTTATTATTATTTGCAATTCTAAAAACTTTAGGTATCGGCCATAAAGGCTTGAAATTTTCTAATCTATTTAGGGCTCTTGGTGACATTGCTATCATTCCGTGTGCGGCCTCACCACCTAGGACTTTCTGCCAGGACCAGGTAAGAACATCACATTTTTTATAATCAATAGGCATAGCAAAAATTGCTGAAGTAGCATCACAAATAGTTAATCCTTCTCTAGTGTCAGGGATCCAGTCAGCATTAGGGACTTTAACTCCTGAAGTAGTTCCATTCCAAGTAAAAATTACATCATTTTGGAAATTAACTTTTGTTACATCAGGAAATTGTCCATAATCCACATCATGCACGTTTAAATTTGATATTTGAAGTTGTTTTACAACATCTTGTATCCAATCTTTACCAAAGTTTTCCCATGCAAGAATGTCTACACCTCTTTCACCTAACAAAGACCAGATTGAAGCCTCTAAAGCTCCTGTATCTGAGCCTGGCATAATGCCTACAACATAATCATTCGGTAGATTTAATAACTCTTTAGATTTATCAATAACAAGTTTAAGTTTTAATTTTGCCTCACCTGATCTATGAGATCTACCTGTGTTAGCATTAATTAAATTTTCAATTTTCCATCCAGGTCTTTTTGCGCAAGGACCACTAGAAAAATTTGGATTATTAGGTTTTTTATTAGGCTTTTCCAAAATTATTCAAATTCATATACTACTAATCCATCAAGTGGTTTTGGATCAAACCATGTAGATTTAGGTGGCATAGTTAAATTGTTATCAGCAACTCTAATAACATCTGTTATTTCAGATGGAAAGATAGAAAATGCTACACTATCAAGATTTTCATTAACTTTTTTTTCTAAAGCACTTAGACCATGGCAACCAGCAATAAATCTAATTCTTTCATCGTTATTAACATCTTTTATGTTGAGTATTTTTTTTAAACAAAAATTATTTAAAATATTAATATCCAAATTATCAACAAAATTGGAACTATCAGTAGATCCGATAAATTCGAGGGCATACCATTGACTTTCATGATACATTCCAAATTCATTTTTTTTAGTTGGTTTGTATGAATATTTTTTTTTCTCAATTTTAAAATTATTTGATAAGGTTTCAATGAATTCATCTTTTGAAAGACCATTTAGATCTTTTATTACTCTATTATAATCAAAAATTTTAGACTCATTTGATGGAAAAGCAGCTATCATAAATTTATCATTAGATGGGTCTTTTTTATTAATATATTCCATGGCGCCCATTCTATGATGACCATCAGCAATATAAATTGCATTAACATTTTTCATTAAACTTTTTAGTTCCTCAATAAATTTAACATCATTTACACACCATAATCTATGGATAGAATGATCAAAACTTTCAAAATCATATGATGGAGACTTTAAGATTTGAGATGAAAGTAGATCGTGTATATTGCTTTCTTTAGGATATGAAACATATATAGGACCTATTTGAGTACTTAAATTCATCATTTGATCTGCTCTTTCAATTTTTCTACTTTCATAAATTTTTTCATGAGGTTTTATAATTTTTTTTTCAAAATCTTTTATAGAAGCTAAACATAAAAAACCTAATTGAATATGGTTGTCTAGTTCAATTTGATAAATATAAAAATGTAATAAATTATCTTTTTTTATTACATCATTATTTTTCATTTCATTAAAGTGAGATTTTGCCTCTAATAAAGAATCCTTTTCTTTCAATTGCCCAACAGGATTTAATATTTTAAGATAATTCCAATAATTGTTTTTTCTAAATATCTCGATATTTTCTATACTTAAATGATCAGTAGAAGGAGCAATCAGAGTTTTAGCATCTTGATTATAAGGTCTAGTACCAAAGAAAGGCCAAATATCTACCATTCACGATCTTTTAAACCCTTCTGTTGATCATTATTGATCTTCAGATATTAATTACAAAAGTCCTTTTGCCTGAGAGTTTCCGGGACGTTGCTCCTTCGGCGTTAATTAAATTAATCTCTCCCTTTGTATTCTAGTCAATATTTTATTTTATGCTAAAAAAAAACAAAAATTTCAAATATTAAAACAATTTATGCAATTTCAGGTAACTGAGATAGTGATTTATTTGCTGAAGCTTCATCATAGAAGTCATCAGCTAATTTGCCACTAAAATAATCATCATATGCAGTCATATCAAAATGTCCATGACCACACAAATTAAACAATATAGTTTTTGACTCACCTTTTTCTTTGCATTCAAGAGCTGCGTCTATAGCGCCTTTAACAGCATGATTTCCTTCAGGAGCAGGGATAATACCTTCCTGTTTACCAAATGTTACTCCAGCCTCGAAACAATCCTTTTGACCATAAGCTTTTGCTCTCATCAATCCAAGATCATACAAATGACTAAGATGGTAAGACATTCCATGGTATCTTAATCCTCCAGAATGGTTAGCAGGTGGTAGGAAATCTGAGCCTAAAGTATGCATTTTAATTAATGGTGTCATTCTTGCCATATCACCATGATCATAGGCATATTTGCCTTTAGTAAAAGATGGGCATGAAACAGGTTCACAACCAATAATATCAATTTTTTGACCTCCTCTTAATTGTTGACCTAGGAAAGGAAACATTAATCCTGCAAGATTACTTCCTCCTCCTGTGCATCCAACAATTATATCTGGATAATCACCAGCTTGCTCCATTTGAAGAATAGCTTCATTACCATTTATAGTTTGATGCATCAACACATGACCAAGCACACTTCCAAGAGCATATTTTGCTTTGCCTTCACTTTTAACTACAGCTTCGATAGCTTCTGATATTGCTATACCTAAACTACCTGGATTATTTGGATCTTCTGATAAAAGTTTTTTTCCAAAATCTGTTATGTTTGATGGACTAGGGTGACAAGTTCCTCCAAAAGACTGCATCATAAGTTTTCTATATGGTTTTTGATCAAAGCTAACTTTAACCATAAATACTTCAATATCTATTCCAAACATTTGACCTGCAAAAGCTAATGAACTCCCCCATTGACCTGCTCCAGTTTCTGTAAATATTTTTTTTACACCTTCTTCTTTATTGAAAAAGGCTTGAGGGACAGCAGTGTTTGGTTTGTGACTACCTGTTGGACTTACTCCTTCATATTTGTAATAAATTTTTGCCGGCGTATCTAAATACTTTTCTAACCTTCGAGCTCTAAATAATGGTGACGGCCTCCATTGTTTATAAATTTCTCTCACGGGTTCTGGAATTTCAATTTCACGCTCTGTAGAAACCTCTTGCATAATTAAACCCATAGGGAATAAAGGAGCAAAGTCATCTGGGCCAGCTGGTTGTTTTGTACCTGGATGCAATGGTGGTGGTGGTGGACTTGGTAAATCTGAATTAATATTATACCAAGTTTTAGGTGCTTTTGATTCTTCGAGTATATATTTTATAGAGTCTGTCATAATACATGTCATTTTGGAGAAAAATTAATAAAAAATCAATAGAAAAGTTAACAATTAAAATATAATAGAATGAATAATCGTATGAAATTTTTTAATGCTGGGAATATAACTATAATTATAGGCTTATTAATGATTGCTTATGCTTTCTACAGCTATTTTTCTCACTAATTTTTACGACCTAAATAGACTCCAACTAATATTAGAGAAATTCCTATTATTGAAGATAAGTAAATTTTTTCTGATAAAAATATAAATCCCCATATTAGAGCAAATATAGGTATTAAATATGCCACATATGACAAAAAAACTGGGCCGGATGTTTTTGTAATATGATATCTGAGTTGAAAAGCAAGAGCTGTAGGAAAAATACCTAAATATAAAATTGGCAAAATAGATTTAACATTAAAATAAGAAGGTTGGCTCATTTCACTAAAAATTAAAAAGGGAATTGATGCCAAGGCTCCAAAAATTGTTGCAAAAAAAGTTATTGAAAAGGAGTCAATATGTTTAAGCGTATTATAAGCTACAATATTTGATATCATATAACCTAATGCAGCTATAATAATTAAAAATTTTGATATTAATTGAATTGAATTTTGTGAATGAATAAGGAATAAGGAATCAATTTCAAAAATGAACAAAACACCAATAAAACCAACAATAATTGATATTAATTTTATAGAATTAATTTTATCATCTCTAGTAAAAAAATGTGATAATACTAAAGTTAATATTGGACCTATGCCCATTAGTATTCCTGCTGTTGATGATTGAATATGTTGTTCTGACCAACTTATTAAATAAAATGGAAGAAAATTACCTACAATCCCTATAAATATTAACATCACTAAATCTTTTTTTGATAGCAATGGTTTATATTGACCAATTATATAAAAAATTAATAAAAAAAAAGATGCTACTATAAGCCTATATGATGCAACACTTACTGGCGCAAAATATGTGAGACTTAATTTAATCGCAATAAAGGCTGATCCCCAAATTGCAGATAAAATTAAGAGCAATAAAAGATTATTTACTGGCTTAAATTTAAGCAGAAACTAGATCTTATTTTTTGGAGATGGTATTTCTATAGACTCTAGTGGTTTCATATAATCATCTCTTTGGCCATCCCATAAATAATCAGCATAATCAAAAGCAGTTATTATTCTATCCGATCTTTCAAAAGTAAGACCGTACTTTCTGCAATAACTAGCAAAATCTTCTGCATAATCAATTGGCAAATTTTCTACAACCCATTTTCTTGAACTTCTATCAAACTTGAAACCATTTTTTTTGAACCATTCTCTATGATAATAAGAATCTCTACCAAAGGCAGAAAAAGTAATTTTTTTTGACATATTTAAATTTCCTTGAAAAAAATCTTTATACTTATTTTTATTAATTAAACAAATTAAATTTTAATTAATAAATAAAAATACTAGAAATTTGGGGTGTATATATATATTATAACTATAATGGATTTATATAAAAGTACCGAAATTACTGTTAATAAACTTAATGAATTAAGGGAAGAAAATAAAAGAATACAGATACTAGATGTAAGAGAAGACACAGAAAGAGATCACGCGCATATTAAAGGCACAATTCATATCAAATTATCTGAAATTGCTAACAGATATAATGAGCTAGATAGTGAGAAGAATATATTTGTTATGTGCCACACAGGTACAAGAAGTCAGGCTGTATGCAAGTGGCTTAAATCAAAAGGTTTCATGAATTGTGTTAATGTTTTAGGTGGTATTGATGCATGGGCAGCCCTAATTGACAGAAACATAAGAAGATATTAATTAAAGACTCTCCAAAACCAGACCTAGAACAATCACAATTAAGCCTAAAATAAACAATAATGATCTTAAAATAATTTTGAAAAAAATTTTTAGTTTTAATTTTTTTTCAATTAGTAATTTATAAAAAGGGTTACTAAGAGATATAGAAAGTATAAATGTACCTAAAATAATTAATAACCAATGCATTATTATGGATTTCATAACTAAAAAATTAGATTTTTCAAATCAAACAATTAAAGAAATGAAA
Organism: uncultured Alphaproteobacteria bacterium; assembly: GCA_902596365.1. Lineage (GTDB taxonomy): Bacteria > Pseudomonadota > Alphaproteobacteria > HIMB59 > CACPNW01. The sequence goes on along the minus strand of CACJTT010000012.1, from coordinate 19,180 downwards.
TTAAATTCAAAAAATTTCTATAATCTGATAAAAAAAAGAAGGAGTGTTCGTGATTTCAAAAAATCAAATATAAATTTTGATATTATAAAAAATGCAGTTTTAGCAGCTGGTACAGCACCTAATGGTGCAAATCTTCAGCCATGGCATTTCGTAATAATTAAAAATAAATCAATAAAGAAAAAAATAAGACTTGCTGCTGAAATTGAAGAAGTTGATTTTTATGAAAACAAAGCGCCAAAAGAATGGTTGGATGCGCTAAAACCATTAGGAACTGATAAAAATAAATTATTTCTTGAAGAAGCTCCTTACTTGATAGCAATTTTTGAAAAAAAATATTCATTTAAAAATAAAAAGAAAGTTAAAAACTACTACGTGAAGGAATCAGTAGGGATTGCTACTGGTATATTAATTACCTGTTTACACTTTTCAGGGTTATCAATGTTAACACATACACCTAGCCCAATGAGTTTTTTAAATCAAATACTTAAAAGACCAAATAATGAAAAACCTTTTGTCTTATTAGTGATTGGTAAACCTAAAGATAATTGTGAAATACCTGTATTTGCAGAAAAGAAAAAATCATTTAACAAAATAGTAACAATTTTTTAGACAATATCTTCAGGTTTCATAGTTTCATATTTTTCATATGGCATATGAATCCAGGGAGAATCTTCTAAATAATCTATATAATAATTAGGCTTAAAGCTTGATACTGATTTATAAAAAAGCACACCAGTTCTGATCGGTTCATCAAGATAAAACCCATAGAAATGCTCCATCCAATCAATACTTTTCTTTAAAGTAATTCCTGAGTCAGCCAAATCATCTACTATCAATACTTTAGAGCCAATATTAGGACTGGTTTTAGCTAAATCTCTTGAAAAGGTTATTGAGCCTCTTTTATTTTTTATACCATCTCCTCTGTAGGATTCTACAGATAGAACTGCTAAGGGGACATCAAAAATTCTTGCCATTATATCTCCTACTCTCATTCCACCTTTTGCAATACACACAACTTGATTAAAATCCCACCCATCTTTATGAACTTGAACCGCAAGTTGTTCTATTTTTTTATTATATTCTTCCCATGAAATATGTATATCCGCCATTGAAATCCTTTTTTAAAAATAACCTCTCTTTATAAATTTTAAAGAGAGGTTGTATTTTTTTATATAATATTATTGTGGAAGTTCGCCGTCAATACCTTGAACATACCAATCCATTGTTGCCATCATAAAATCATCAGCAACTTCTCCCTCAGCGACTCTTAATTCACCTGATTGATCATAAATTGGTCCAGTAAAAGGATGCAGTGTTCCATCTTTAATTGCAACTTCCATAGCTACAGCCTCTTGAATCAAGTCAGTTGGCATAAGCTTGGCATTATATGGAGACATTACAACCATTCCTTCAGCCATTCCATCCCATGTATCTTTCTCAGCCCAAGTTCCATCAACTACAGCTTTAGCTCTTTGTGCATAGTATGGTCCCCAGATGTCTTCAATTGCAGTTAAATGAGCATTAGGACAAAATTCTTCTTGGTTTGAAGCTTGACCAAAAGCAAGAACACCTGCTTTTTCAGCTGCTTGACATGGCGCATAAGTATCTGTGTGTTGAACTAAAATATCTGCGCCTTGATTAATTAAAGTATTTGCTGCATCAGCTTCTTTACCAGGATCATACCATGTGAATGCCCAAATAATTTTAATTTTAATATCTGGATTAACTTTAGAAGCAGCTAAATAGAAAGCATTGATTCCTCTAACAACTTCAGGAATTGGAAATGATGCAATATAACCAATTGTATTTGTTTTAGTTAAATGTCCAGCAATATGACCAGAAATGGTTCTTCCTTCATAAAATCTTGCTGAATAAGTAGAAACATTAGATGCTCTTTTGTATCCAGTTGCATGTTCAAATTTTACATCAGGGAATTCATTTGCAACTTCTAATGTCTGATCCATATAGTTAAAAGAAGTCGTAAAAATTAAGTCATGACCAGAGGCAGCTAATTTACGAATTGCTCTTACAGCATCAGCATTTTCTGGAACATTTTCAATATAAGTAGAAGTAACAGCATCACCAAGCTGACTTTCCATATATTGTCTTCCTACATCATGCATGTATGTCCAGCCATGATCACCTGGAGGGCCTATATAAATAAAGCCAACTTTTTTAGGGTCTGCATTGGCTGATCCAATAGAAACACCTAAAATAGAAATAATTAATGTAATTAGTCTAATCATTTTAACCTCACCTGCTAAAAATAATTGTTTATTCAATATCTTTCTTAAAGATCACTCAACGATTCTTAATACAAATATTAAAAAAAAAGTGGATATCTATCTACCCTTGAAAAAAGGGATTGTAAGAGATGCTGGAGCGCTTAATTTTATTCTTAAGCGATTACTAGAAATTATAATCAAAACTATCATAGTGGCTAAATATGGAGCCATATTAAAGAATTGGCCAGGAAAGTTCAAACCCCAAGCTTGCAAATTCATTTGTAAAATTGAAACACCACCAAAAATATAGGCTCCAATCAAAATTCTTCCGGGTTTCCAAGTAGCAAAAACAACTAAAGCCAGAGCAATCCACCCTCTTCCTGCAGTCATGTTTTCTTGCCACATTGGTGCATAACATATTGACATATAAGAACCTGCTAAAGCACACATACTTCCACCAAATAAAATGCCAAGCAATCTAATTTTTATAACACTATAACCAAGTGCATGAGATGAGTCATGTGACTCTCCTACAGCTCTAAAAATCAAACCTAATTTAGTTTTGTAAAAAAAATAACTTACAAGAAAAACTATAATAAATGATAGAATAACAAAAAAATATGGATTCAGTCCTGTGATAGGTGTTCCTATATATTTTTTACCAATCATTGAGCTTAAACCTATGCCAAAAATAGTCAGAGCTAATCCTGTTGCTACTTGATTGGACATTAAAATTAAAACAAGATATGCAAAAAGTCCCGACATAAGTATTCCCGATAAAATAGAGACTAAAAAAGCTAAAATATAACTACCTGTAATAACAAGCGTTACAAAAGCAGATACAGCTCCGACTAACATCATGCCTTCAACACCAAGATTTAAAACTCCAGTTTTTTCTGTTACTAACTCCCCTATTGCTGCAAATACTAAAGGTGTTGTAGCAATTAAAATAATTTGAATAACACCAAATAAAATATCTATATTCATATTTTTGACCTGAAAGAGATCTTATAGTTTACTAATAGTTCAGTTCCCAATAAAAAAAATAAAACCAAACCTTGAAAGACAAATCCTACAGCTGCAGGGATTTGCATAAATAATTGTGCATCTTCAGCGCCTAAGTATGTTAAAGCTATTACAAGAGATGCAAATATTATTCCAATCGGATTAAGCCTTCCAAGAAAGGCTACTATAATTGCTGTGAAACCATAATTAGGAGATATGTCTCTATACAATAAACCAATTGGACCTGAAACCTCTCCTAATCCTGCAATACCAGCAAAAGCCCCTGAAAATATAAAAGCAATATAAATTAAATTATTTTGGTTAAAACCCGCATACTTTGAAGCTGTCGGACTAAAACCAGTAACTTTAAGTTGATAACCCAGCATAGTTTTTGAAAAAATAAACCAAGATGCAAAAACTGCAGCAAGAGCAATTATTATACCAAAATGAACTCTTAAACCTTGAAAGAGTAATGGCATTCTTCCGGATTCACCAAAAGATCTTGTTTTAGGAAAACTATAACCGTAAGGATCTTTCCAAGGTCCAACAACAAGATAATCTAAAATTAATAATGCAATATAGACTAGCATTAAACTAGTTAAAATTTCATTTGTGTTAAACTTTACTTTTAGTATTGCTGGTATCATACCCCAAAGAGCTCCTCCAATAGCTCCACCAACTATCATCAAGGGCAGAACCCAAACGCCAGAAGTATCATGAAAAAATATTCCTATTCCTCCTCCAAAAACTGCACCCATGGTTAGTTGTCCCTCAGCACCAATATTGTAAAGATTATTTTTAAAACAAAATGCTAATCCTACAGCTATTAAAGCTAAAGGAGTTGCTTTTACTAAAAGTTCTGAAATTCCGTATGAGTTAGAAATTGGTGAAATAAAAAAGGTATATAAAGCAAAAGTGGGTTTAAAACCCATCAATACAAAAATTACTGAACCTGTAAAAATAGTTAAAATAACAGCGATAATAGGAACAAGAAAATTCATCAAGGTAGAGGGATTGCCACGCGCTTTAAATTCAGGAAGTATATTAATCATCTTGTTGTCCGCCCATCAATAATCCAATTTTAGAAATCGAAATTTCTCTTGTGTCATAACTTTTAGATAATTTACCATTAAATATAACTGATAAACGATGAGTAATTTCAATAAGTTCGTCTAAGTCTTGTGAAATTACAATAATTGAAGTTCCGTTTTTAGCTAATTCAATTAAAGATTGTCTGATAGCATGTTCTGCTCCCGCATCTATTCCCCATGTTGGGTGTGAAATAATCAAGAGTTTAGGTTTGGATAATATTTCTCTACCAATAACAAATTTTTGCAAATTACCTCCAGATAAACTGGATGCCTTTGCTTCAGGGCCAGGTGTGACTACATTAAATTTTTCAATTACTTTTTTTGCTTGAACTTCTATATTTTTAAAACTGATCATTCCATTATTTTGAAAATCACTATCAGGAAATTGACTTAATAAAATATTTTCACTTAATGTAAGTTCAGGAACTGCACTATGACCGAGTCTGTTTTCTGGAACAAATGCTATCGACATATCTCTTCGCTTTTTTGGAGAAAAATTTTTTATATCAATATTATTAAAATCTAGCTCTCCACTTACTCCATCAATAGCTTCTCCTGTAAGCAAATTCATTAATTCAGATTGTCCATTACCTGCAACACCTGCTATTCCAAAAATTTCTCCTTCTTTAATATCAAAGGAAATATTTTTTAAATCAACAAGAAAAGGATCATTAAATTCTATTGATAAATTTTTAGAAGATAAATTTATTTTTGGAGTAATCTTTGAATAATCTGTCTTAATTTCAGTTAATTTTTTTCCCAACATTTTTGTTGCCAAAGTTTCAGCAGTTTCATTTTCAAGTTTACTGGACTCTATAACTTCTCCGTTTCTTAAAATGGTTACTTCATGACATAAATTTATAACTTCTTCTAATTTATGAGTAATATATAAAATAGTTCTGCCTTCTTTTAGAAGAGTATTAAGAGTTTCAAATAAACTTTCAACTTCCTGAGGGGTTAAAACAGATGTTGGTTCATCCATTATTAATAATTCAGGATCTTGTAAAAGAATTCTAACAATTTCAACTCTTTGTTTTTGTCCTGCAGAAAGAGTATTTATTGGAGCATCGAGATCTAAGGGTAGCTTATATCTATTTGAAATTTCATTTACTTTATCTTGTAAGTTAGAAAATGACATATTTTGATCAATGCCCAAAATTAAATTTTCTCTCACTGTGAGTGAGTCAAATAAAGAAAAATGCTGAAAAACCATTCCAATTTTATTTTTTCTAGCCTCAGATGGTGACTGAACTTTTAAAGGGTTATTGTTAAATATTATTTCTCCTGCATCCGATTTCAATAATCCATATAAAATTTTGACTAATGTAGATTTACCAGCACCATTTTCACCTAAAAGTGCATGAACAGTATTTCTTTTAATATTGAAAGAAACATTTTTATTTGCAATTACTTTAGGAAAAGATTTTGATATATTCTTAATTGTTAAAATATTCTCAGACATCTATAGAAAAAACCTCATCTTCATCAAATTTATAAATTTCTAAATTACCTTCATCATTTTTTTTATCAATAGTTATAAATTTTGCATCTTCAATTGAGATTAATGGAAAATGCCAAACTCTTGGTTTAAAGTTTATACCAAAACCACTGTTTACTCTGAATATATTAAGATCATTTAAATTAGGTTTTTCACTTGCAGGACAAACAACAACAATAAATGGATGATTACCAAGGGGCAGAAAAACTTGAGAACTGAATGGATGATTTTCTAACATATCAATTTTTAAAGGAAAATTTCTTTTTTTTGCTTCAAATAAATTTAAACGAACTCTTTTGTCTTCTCCATCAATTTCTATTTTAGCAAGATCAAAATAACTTTTTGTAGTATTCATATTAATATCTGTAGACTCTACGGAGTAGGGATTAATAAAATCACCGAATGTTGAAAACTTTTCTTTTGTAACCTCTTCTATCTTAAGACTCATAGAATTATTATATCTTTCCCATAATTCTTAAACGCGATATTCCACCATCTGGAAAAATATTCAATTTAATAAAATTAAATTTTTGTTTATTGTTTTTATTTGGAATAATTAGTTGATGATGTGGTTTTAAATAAGTCTTTGGTATAACTGTACTCCATTTTGTACTTAATTTGACAATAGAATTCGTACTTATATTATTTTTTAAATTAGAACCTTGAATAGAAAACGAAGCTGGATAATTGCCTTTAAAATGATGAGTCTGAATATTAAATTTCTCAATTGTTCCTGTTTTTGCTAATTTTATAATTATCCAGTCATACCCTTTACCTCTTCTTCTTTTGGTTTCCCAACCATTACCCATGTTAATTGATTTGCCTGGTGCTATAATATTTTCAGCTTTTCCAAAATGCTCATCACTGCAAGCTACTATTTTTGCACCATTTAAAACACTACCCAAATCTATACTTTTATTTGTTTTTTTTAGATTTAAACTTAAATCACCTAATAATTTAAATCTAGCGATACCACCATCAGGAAAAATATTCAATTTAGCAAAATTTATTGGAAAAGATTTTGTAATTTTGAATTTATGAATTGCATTCGGTTTAAGTTTTTTCTTTTTTAAAATATTTTTCCAATTAAATTTATTATTATTAGAAAAACAAACATCTAATGAAGCATATTCTGGTTGGTTACCATTAAAAAAACTTGTATCAATTTCAACAAGAGAAACTTTTCCAGCTTTTCCTAGTTTAATAATACAAAAATCATTACCTTCTATTCGCTTTCTTCTCGTTTCCCACCCGTCCATCCATTTTCCATGTTTATCATAAACATTTTCCTTAAATATAGGTGAGTTTTCATTTAACATTCTTGAAGCAGCTCCAAAAAATTGATCACTATAACTATAAATTTTAGTTCCAAGTGTGGGGCTAGCTAAATTAATATAATTTTTAACTTTAAATTTATTCATGTATTATTTCATTTAATCTTAAGGTAGCAATTTTCTTTACTTGATTTATAGATTTGTCAAGTTCTTGTTCAATATTATCTGATTTTAATCGGGTTTCAAATTCTTTTAAAATATCACTTTTAGATTTTCCTCTAATAGCAAAAATAAAAGGGATGCCAAATTTTTCTTTAAATTCATCATTGAGTTTATGAAATTTTCTATATTCTTCATCATTGCAGTTAGCTAATCCTGCACCTGATTGTTCTTGTTTAGAAAATTCTGTAAGACCTTCTACAATTTTAATTTTATCACCAAGATCAGGATGAGATTTTACTATTTTAATTTTTACGTCCATTGCAAGAGCATCAAAAACTTTAATAAAACTATTAATCACATCTAATTTGTTTTGAAAAGGTCTCAAACCCTCAACCTCATGAGTAATAAAATCAGAGTGTTCAAAAATATTTTTAAAAATATTTATAAACTCTGCATTTTTTAACTTATTAATATTTTCAACGATCATTAAAATTTTTATACCAAAAATCTGCAATATCTTTTCGTTGGCATATCCAAACATCATTAAATTTATTTAAATAATTTAAAAATTTTATTAAAGATTGAAATCTTCCTGGTCTTCCAATTAGTCTACAATGCAAACCAATTGACATCATTTTTGATGATCCAGTCAATGAACTCTCCTTGTACAAAGTATCAAATGAGTCTTTTAAATAATTATAAAAATCATCTCCAGTGTTAAAACCTTGCGCTGTAGCAAATCGCATATCATTGTTATCTAGAGTATAAGGAATTATTAAATGTTTTTTATTTTTATGCTCAATCCAATATGGCAAATCATCATTATAGGCATCACTATCATATAAAACTTGAGTATTTTTTAAAACTAAATTACGAGTATTAGGACTTGTTCGACCGGTATACCAACCTGATGGATAATAACCAAAAATATTTTTTATTGTTTCATTGCATTTAATAATATGTTGCTCTTCAATTTTTGGATCAACATGCTGATAATCAATCCAACGATATCCATGACTAGCCACTTCAAATTGTGCTTTCTTAATAGCTTCACATACTTCATTGTTTTTTTCTAGAGCAAGACCAACACCAAAAATAGTTAATGGTAATCCTCTTTCAGTAAATTCATTATGTATTCTCCAAAAACCTGCTCTAGAACCATATTCATATATTGACTCCATATTCATATGACGCTCTCCAATAACTGGTTGCGCCCCAATAATTTCCGATAGAAATATTTCAGAATGTTCGTCACCATTTAAAACAGTATTTTCACCACCCTCCTCGTAATTTAATACAAATTGTATAGCTAATTTAGAATTATTCTCCCATGTGAATTTAGGCGAATTATTTCCGTATCCAATAAAATTTCTAATTTCAGGCATTTAAAAAGCTAATTTAATATTTAAGCAAATACTGTATAAACAAAAACAGATTATGTCTAAAGGATATTTAACTACTCATGTGCTTGACACATATAATGGCAAACCTGGATCTGGAATAAAAGGTAGTATTTATATTTTTGAGGAAGGAAATAAGAAAAAAATTAAAGAATTTACACTAAATGAAGATGGAAGATGCGATGGACCAATTTTGGAAAATGATAATTTTAAGGCTGGAAAATATGAAATTAAATTTTTCTGTGGAGAATATTTTAAAAAATTTACAAAACTTAGTGATAATCCATTTTTAGATGATGTTGTAATTAGATTTGGAATAAGTGACAACAATGAGCACTATCATGTCCCTCTCTTGATCTCACCTTGGAGCTATACAACGTATAGAGGTAGTTAATGCTTAGTTCTTCAATTGAATTCTTATTGAATAACGAACTCATTACTATCAACGATGCAAATACAAACACAACTGTTTTAGAATATCTTAGAAATTATAAAAACTTAAAAGGCACAAAAGAAGGTTGTGCCTCAGGAGATTGTGGTGCTTGCACAGCGGTGATAGCTGAAATGAAAAATAATAAATTAAAATATAAAAGTATTAATACCTGTATAACTTTATTGTACTCACTTCATTCAAAACAACTATTGACTGTTGAGTATATAGAGTCAAAATATTTACATCCTGTCCAACAAAGTATGGTTGATAATGATGGTGCGCAATGTGGTTTTTGTACTCCTGGTTTTATAATGTCAATGTACGCAATGCACAAAAATAAAATTAGACCTACAGATTCTAATATAAATAGATACCTTTCAGGAAATTTATGTAGGTGTACAGGTTATAGACCAATAAAAGAGTCATTAAAAAATTTAAAAAAATATAAAAATTTAGATTCTGATACATCAAAGGTATTTAAAAAATTAAAAAAAATTAAATTAAAAGATGTAGTCTTATATAATGATGGGTCAAAATTTTATATTCATCAAAACTTAAAAAGTTTCAAAAAAGATTTTCTTAAAAGTAAGAACCCTTCACTTTTAGTTGGAGGAACAGACATATCATTAGATATTACTAAAAAAAGAATGAACTTAAACGAAATATTTTATCTTGGCCAAAACAAGGACTTAAACTACGTAAGAGTTAAAAATAATAATATACACATTGGAGCAGCGACTCCTATCAATGATATTCTTGGAACTTTAAAGAAATACTATCCTGCATTTTATAAGATGTTTGAACGCTATGGTTCAGAGCAAATTCGAAATGTTGCTTCTTTAGGAGGTAATATTGGAAGTGCCTCACCTATAGGTGATAGCCTACCTGTATTAATATCTCTTGATGCTACGTTAGTTTTGGATGGATTAAAAAGTCGAAAAATTGAAATGAGTGATTATTTTGTTGGTTATCGACAAACTAAATTAAGAAAAAATGAATTCATCAAAGAAATAATTATCCCTTTAAAAAGCAAAAATAATATTCACAAATGTTACAAAATTTCCAAGAGAATTGATGATGATATTAGTTCTGTTTTTATGGCTATCAATACTGGGATAAAAAATAGCACAATCAAATCTATTAAAATAGTTTGTGGAGGAATGTCAGCTACTCCAAAAATTGCTAAAGCAACTGAAAAATATCTTAAAAATAAAAAAATTACTTACGAAAATATAAGTAAAGCAAAATTGATTATTTCTAAAGAATTTTCACCATTAAGCGATGTAAGAGGATCAAAAAATTATCGCACAAAAATTGTTTCTAATCTTTTAGATAGATTTTGGAATGAATATAATAATAAAAAAGTTACGGTTTATGACTTCTAATACTTTTGTAAAAAATGTTGAGCATGAAAGTGCTATAAAGCATGTAACTGGCAGAGCCATATATACGGATGATATTTCTGAACCTAGAAACCTTTTGCATGCTGCTATTGGTTTTAGCCCTGTAAGTAAAGGTATTATAGAAAAAATAGATTTTTCGGAAGTTTTAAAATCTGATGGAGTAGTAGACATAATAACTGAGGGAGATATAGATGGTCAAAATGATGTAGGTCCAATTTTTAAAGGTGACAAAATATTTACTTCGAAAAAGATAGAATATCATGGGCAACCAATATTTGCTGTTATTGCCTCATCAACAAAATTAGCGAGACAAGCATTATTAAAAGTAAAACTTAAAATAAAAAAACAAACACCAATTATAACTATTGAAGATGCAATTAAGAAAAAAAGTTTTGTATTAAAATCAAAAACGATCAAAAGAGGTAAAAGCTCATTAGCTATTGCGAATTCAAAACATCACTTGAGTGGAAAATTAGAATGTGGAGGTCAAGACCACTTCTATTTAGAAGGTCAAATAGCAATGACTATTCCACAAGAGGATAATAATTTTTTGATATATTCGTCAACACAACATCCTTCTGAAACTCAGCAAATTGTTGCAAAAGTACTCAATCAAAAATTTAATAGTATAAATGTTAAGGTAAGAAGAATTGGTGGTGGGTTTGGAGGAAAAGAAACTCAATCTTTTCTATTCGCAGCTATTAGCAGTATTGCTGCAAAAAAGTTAAATAGACCAGTTAAGCTTCGTATTGATAGAGATGACGATATGATAATGACTGGTAAAAGACATCAGTTTATATTTGATTATGAAGTTGGGTTTACTGATAATGGAAAAATAAATGGACTAAAAATTTTAATGGCATCAAATTGTGGTATCTCAGCAGATTTATCAGGAGCAATAAATGATAGAGCAATCTATCATATAGACAATGCTTACTTTATTCCAAATCTAGAGCTCACATCACATCGTTGTAAAACAAATACAGTATCGAATACAGCTTTTAGAGGATTTGGTGGTCCACAAGGTATGTTTTGTATTGAAAATATAATTGATCACATAGCTCATCATTTAAAAAAAGAGCCATCTAATATTAGAATTCAAAATTTTTATAAAAAAAACCATAACAATATTACTCACTATGGAATGAAAATTGAAGATAATATTATTGAAGAAATCTTTAATGATTTAAAGAAAAAATCTAATTACACTAGGAGAAAAAAAGAAATTGAAAAATTTAATAATTCCAACGAAATTTTAAAAAAAGGCATCTCTATTACCCCTGTTAAATTTGGAATATCATTCACAACTACTCATTTAAATCAAGCTGGAGCTTTAGTTCATATTTATACTGATGGGTCAATTCATTTAAATCATGGTGGGATAGAAATGGGTCAGGGACTAATGACTAAATTAGCCTTAGTTGCAGCTAATGAATTTGGCTTAGATATTAAAGATATAAAATTATCATCAACAGATACTGAGAAAGTAGCAAATACATCTGCCAGTGCAGCCTCAGCCACAACAGATCTAAATGGAGGTGCGATACTTAATGCTATTTACAATATAAAATTAGATCTAAATCAATTTATCAAAAAAAAATACAAAACTAAAAAAATTACTTACAAAAATGGAAAAATTATTTGTGATAATAAAATTTTAAAATTTAAAGAAGTTATAGCAAATGCTTATTTAAACAGAATAAAACTTTACTCTTCAGGTTTTTATAAAACTCCTAAAATAAATGTTAATGTTAAAGATTTATCTGGCAGACCGTTTTTATATTTTGCTTATGGAGCAGCTGTAAGTGAAGTAATAATTGATACATTAACAGGTGAGAATAAAGTATTACAAGTTGACATAATTCATGATGTAGGAAAATCAATAAATCAAAGAATAGATATTGGTCAAATCGAAGGAGGATTTGTTCAAGGTCTTGGCTGGTTAACAACTGAAGAAATCAGCTGGAATAAAGATGGTAATATTTTATCTCACAGCCCTTCAACTTATAAAATTCCAACAGCTGCAGAAATTCCAGAAAAATTTAATGTTGAGATATATAAAAAAGGTTTTAACATAGAAAAAGTTGTTAATAGGTCTAAAGCAGTTGGAGAACCTCCATTTATGTTAGCAATATCAGTTTTTTCAGCAATTAAAAATGCAGTAATAAATAAAAACCAGAATTCAAAAATTATTAATTTAATAGCCCCCGCCACACCTGAAAATATTTTAAAAAGTATAAATAATGAAATTTAAAAAATTACATAAAAATATCAATTTTAATTCTACTTTAATAAAAGCAAAAGTGATGAATGCTCTAGGTTCAACACCAAATAAAATTGATGATTTTATGTTAATTGCAGACAATGAAATTTTTGGAACTATTGGTGGAGGAACATTAGAATTTCAAGTTATAAATGAATCCAAAAAATTATTAATAAATAATAAAAAACAAAATATTCTAAAAATACCTCTTGGACCTGGTATAGGTCAATGCTGTGGAGGATTTGTTGAAATAAAATTAACTAAACATTCTAATTTCAAGAACGCTATAAAAAATGAAATATTTGATGAAAGCGATAAATTAGATTTGTATATATTTGGTGCAGGACATATTGGGCAATCTTTGATTACCAAAACAAAATTTTTAAATTTTAATACATTTTTAATTGACTCTAGAGAAAGCTTTCTTAAACAAAACAATTTGAGCCATATAAATTATTTACTTTCAACTAAACCTTGGGAGATAGTTAACCATTTAAATAAAAAATCTATGTATGTTATAGTAACACATAGTCATGATTTTGATTTTAAAATAGTAAATGAAATACTTAAAATTAATAATTTTAGTTACTTAGGACTTATTGGCTCTAATACTAAAAGAAAAAAATTTTACAAAAGGCTAGAGCATTTAGGTCATAAAAAACAACTAATCAATCAACTGGAGTGTCCCATCGGCTCAACAATTGGCAAATCAAAAGATCCAGAAGAAATATCATTTTCTATTTTAGCAAGAATAATTGAATTTAAGAATTCATATAAAGAAGATATAAAAAATACAGAAAAGCAAGTTAATGAATTCTGATTTTTTTATGCAAAAAGCAATAGAGCTCTCTATTAAAAATATAAATAATAACGGTGGTCCATTTGGCTGTGTGATTGTAAAAAATAATAAAATAATTTCTGAGGGAGTAAATGGTGTTACACAAAATAATGATCCTACTGCGCATGCAGAAATAGTAGCTATTAGAAATGCATGTACAAAACTTAATACTTTTGATTTAAGTGGTTGCGAAATGTATACAAGTTGTGAGCCATGTCCTATGTGTTTAAGTGCAATTTATTGGTCTCATATTGATATAGTTTATTATGGTAACTCCAGAGAAAATGCTGCTGAAATAGAATTTGATGATAAATTTATTTATGATGAAATGAAAAAGGATATTAATGCAAGAAAAATACCTCTCAAAAGAATTCTAAAAGATGAGGCAATAAAAGCCTTTAATTTATGGGCTCAAACTGAAAATAAAACAAAATATTGAAACAAATGAATTTTTTTTTAGAATTAATAGCCCCACTAGAAAATTACGATTTTTCAAACTTTTTGCACAATCTTGTTTTGGCACTTCCTGCATCTGTCTTAGCTGGAGTGGTAATTTTCTTTCTGTTACTCGCATTTAAAAAACTTCAATCAAGAGAATATCGCTTATACATATCTATAGCTTTTATTTTAGTAATTGCTGTAACATCCAGTCTGTACAATATAGGTGTTAAAACCGGTACTCTGTTTGCTGTATATACTGAATGGCTCCATTTAATTGTGAGGTGGACCCATATAATTTTCGGAGTTGCTTGGATAGGTACTTCTTTTTATTTCAACTGGCTAGATAGCAGATTAGAAAGGGATGATCCTGATTTTAAACACTTAGATGGATATTTGTGGTCAGTTCATTCTGGAGGCTTTTACAGAATTGAAAAATTAAAGGGCCCACCAGAAAAATTACCTAAAACACTGCATTGGTTTAAGTGGGAAGCTTATGCAACTTGGATAAGTGGCTTTGTTTTATTGATATTAGTTTACTATTTTAATGCAAGCTCGATGATGTTGAAAAATGATGGATTTGCTTTGACTCCTACTTTAGCAATTATAATTTCAATTTCATTACTAATAGGATCGTGGTTTGTTTACGATTTTATTTGCAAAAATATAGAAGATAATAAACAAGAATTGTTAGTTTCTATTGGTTTTGCCCTCTTTGTACTTTTAAGTTATTTTTTAACTGAAATATTTGGCTCCAGAGCTGCTTATATTCATGTAGGCGCAATAATAGGAACTATCATGGCGGCAAATGTATTTAGGGTAATTATTCCAGCTCAAAAAAATTTAGTATCATCAGCTGAAAATAAACAAACACCAAATTTACAACTTTCAATTGATGCAAAAAATAGATCAATTCATAATAACTATTTTACTCTTCCTGTTTTATTTATAATGATTAGTTCCCACTTCTCTTTTACGTATGGGGCTGTAAATAATTGGCTAATACTAATTGTATTATCTTTAGCAGGTATTCTAACACGACATTATTTTAATTTACGAAATAAAAAACAATACAAAGTTTGGATACTTCCAAGTGCTGCTCTTATTATGTTTTTTTTAATGATATTCAGCAGTTTATCAATTTTTGATAGTGATAAAAAACACATGTCTTCTTCTCTACAGGTTGTAAGCTTTAACGAAGTTCAAAATATAATCAAATATAGATGTGGCACTTGTCATGCAAAAAATCCTACATTTGAAGGTATTGAAGTTGCTCCAAAAGGAGTAATTTATGACACTGCTAATGATATAATTAAAAACATTAAATTAATCAAAGCTCAAGCAGTTGACTCTGAAATTATGCCACCTAATAATTTAACAGGAATAACAAATCAGGAAAGAGAAACTTTAAGAATTTGGATTGAGCAAGGTGCAAATACTAATAACTAACTGGAATTGGATCTAATGATCTCCAAAGATACCATGTTGCCATAGAAGAATATGGACTCCATCTCTTAAAAAGTGTTGATAAGAATTTATCGTTTAAGGGCAAATCTTTTTTGTAATGTTTACTTATAGCTTTTACAAATCCCAGATCACCAGATGGAAAAATATTAGAACTTCCATGAGTGAATATTAAAAACATATCAACTGTCCAATTACCAATTCCTTTAATTTCAATTAATTTTTCTCTTATTTCTAGATCATTAACTTTATTCAATTGATTTACAAATTCTTTATTTTGTAAAAAAAAATCAGCAATATTATTAATGTATAAAATTTTTTGTTTGGAGAGGCCGCATTTTTTTAAGTCATTTTTTTTTATATTTTTAATTGTTCTTGGTGTAATATTTCTTTTAAGAACGAATAATTTCTTCTTCATAGAATTAGCAGCTGATACTGATATTTGTTGTCCAATAATTGAATTTATAAGAGCGTGAAAGCTATTATCATTCAATTGTAAAGATTGATTAGAAAATTGATCAATAATTTTCTTCAAAACTTTATCTTTGTTTGATAAGTGAATCTTACCTTTATTCCAATATTTAGGTTGCATAATATGAGTTATTATAATCAATTTAAAAAAATAATATCTTACTTAAATTATATATTTGGAATTTATTTGTGGGTTTTAATTATTTATGCTTTTCTTAGATGGACTGGCTTAATAAAAAGAGTTTTTTTACAAGAACATCTTCTAGGTGAATACTTATCACTACCTATAAAATTTATTTTAAGCATCTTTTAATATTATAATATGCTTCTATATTATTTAATTGCTATTTTGGCTGCGTTATGTTGGGCAATTGCCTCTCTTATTTCAGCAGACGTAACAAGAATAATTGGTGGATTAGCATTTAATAGAATTAGACTATTTTTTGTCTCTATAATGTTAATTAGTTGTACATTTTACTTAGATACTTGGGACACATTAAATCAAGAATTTTTATTTACTATTTTGTTATCAGGAATAATAGGCGTATTTTTAGGAGATACATTACTATTTATAGCTCTTCAAAAAATTGGTCCAAGGCGAAATAACATTCTTTTTTCTTTAGCAGCACCATTTACAGTTATATTAAACATAATATTTTTACATCAAGTAATGTCACTAATTAATTTAATTGGTTGTTTTGTGGTTTTCTTTGGAGTTGTAATGGCAATTGCTTATGGCAATAGCAGAGATAAAAATCATAGATGGGAAGTTGTTGAAGGTAAATTATATTTAGGGATTTTGTTTGGTATAATGGCTGCGTTATGTCAAGCGATTGGATTAATTATGATGAAACCAATTTTATCCATGGGAGCAGATCCTATAGCTTCCGCTTCATTAAGAACCGCTATTTCATTTATATTTTTATCTTTAACTTTTTTCTTAAATTTCAATATCTTTAATCAAAAAGGTTCACTAACTATAAAAATTATAGGCCAATCTATAATAAGTGGTTTTTTAGGAATGGCTTTAGGTATGAGCCTTTTGCTTATAGCTCTTCAGAAAGCAGATGCAGGTATAGTAGCTACTCTTTCCTCAACAAGTCCTATTATGATTTTATTATTAATATGGCTTATAACAAAAAAGATGCCTACTATGGGTGCTTGGATAGGTACAATATTAGCAATAATTGGGTCTGGTTTAATTTTTATCTACTAATTTCAAACCCAATTCTTCTAATCTCTCTTTATCAATATTAGCGGGTGCATTCATCATAAGATCCATTGCTTGTTGATTCATTGGAAAGGCAATTACTTCTCTAATATTAGGTTCATTTGCTAGCAACATTACTATTCTATCAATGCCAGGGGCACTACCACCATGAGGAGGTGCCCCATATTTCATTGCATTTAACATTCCAGAAAATTTAATTTCTAGTTCTTCTTTTTTGTATCCTGCTATTTGAAAAGCTTTATACATTATATCAGGCCTATGATTTCTTATAGCGCCTGAAGATAACTCAACACCATTACAGACAATATCATATTGATAAGCTTTTATCTCTAATGGATCTTTATTTAACAATGAATCCATTTCACCTTGGGGCATAGAAAAAGGATTATGACTAAATTCAATCTTGTTAGTTTTTTCATCAATTTCATACATTGGAAAATCTACAATCCAACAAAATTCAAAAGCATTTTTATTAAGCAAATTTAAATCTAAACACAATTTATCACGAACCTTACCAGCAAATAATTGAGAATTTTTTTGATTATCACAAACAAAAAAGATAGATTCACTTTCTTTTAATTTAAGTCGATTTAATCTCTCAGTATCTAAATTTTTTGCTATTGGCCCTTTGTGTTCATTATCAGCATAGCTAATATATCCCAATCCCGCAGCACCCTCTTCTCTTGCCCAATTATTTAATTTATCAAAAAAGCTTCGTGGTTTATCAGATGTATTACTTACTATAATACCTTTAACTTTATAATTTTTTTTAATTAAGCTGCTAAAAATTTTGAAGTCTGAATCTTTAAAAATATCTGTGCAATCTTTTATTAATAAGGGATTTCTTAAATCGGGTTTATCAGTACCATAGATTTCAAGAGATTCATCATAAGGTATTCTTTTAAAAGGATAACTACTTACTGTTACATTTTCATCAGTATGATAATTTTTGTTTTCATCAAAAACTTCATATAATACTGGTTCAATTGCATTAAACACATCATCTTGCGTAACAAAACTCATTTCAAAGTCCAATTGATAAAATTCTCCAGGTGATCTGTCTGCTCTACTGTCCTCATCTCTAAAACATGGAGCAATTTGAAAATATTTATCAAAACCAGCCATCATTAGTAATTGTTTAAATTGTTGTGGTGCTTGAGGAAGTGCGTAAAATTGACCATGATGAATTCTAGAAGGAACTAAATAATCTCTTGCACCTTCAGGAGAAGTAGAAGTTAAAATTGGAGTTTGAAATTCAGTGAATCCTGCTGAAATCATCTTTTCTCTAATTGAAGAAATGATTTTACTTCTCAATAAAATATTTTTATGGAGTTTATTTCTTCTTAAATCAAGAAAACGATTTTTTAGTCTTACTTCTTCTCCATATTCAATATCTGAGTTTACCGGTAATGGTAGTACTTCTGAAATAGATAATAGATTATATGAATCAATTTTTATTTCAATTTCTCCAGTTGAAATATTTTTATTAACAGTCTCATTTGATCTTTGTAAGACTACACCTTTGACTGTAATAACACTTTCATTACTTAATTTTGTTATTTCTTTGAAAAGTTTGTGTTTAGCATCAACAACACATTGAGTGATTCCATAATTATCTCTTAAATCAATAAAGATTAAATTACCATGATCTCTTATAGTGTCAACCCAGCCACTTAAAACAACTTCTTGATTCAGATTTGAAATATTAAGTTCAGAGCAATAGTGGGATCTGTAAATGTTCATTTTTTTGGTATTTATAGTATTTCTTTAATCAATGGTATTGTTAATTGGCGTTTTTTCTGAAGTGAAAGATTATCAAGAGTTGTAACAATATTATAAATACTTTGGTATGATCTTTCAATTCTATTAACTAGAAAATCAAATATTTCTGGATTTTTTATAATAAATTGCTTTTCATGTAATAATTTGGTTAAAATAATTTTAACCATTTCATCATCTGGATTTAATATTGATACATGATAAA
>CACJTT010000011.1 GCA_902596365.1 uncultured Alphaproteobacteria bacterium | reverse complement strand
GTTTTCTCAATAGGTCTTTTATATTGGCTTTTTAACCCTTCAGTTTTAATGACATTAGTAATGATTGTTCCATTACTTCTAGCAACATCTGCCAAAAAATAATTTTAAAAGTTATCTTTTTATTTATTCAATTTTTCCAAGTTTTTTTTCTCTATTTATTACAAATAATCCACTTAGACTTATTATTGAGGCACCAATTATCATATTTGTTGATGGTATTTCATTCAATATAATATAACCAAATATAATACCAAAAACTATAACTGAATATCTAGACGAAGCTGTTAGTGATAATGGTGCATAAAATATTGTTAAAACAGAAAAGATGTATGCAGCTGTTAAGAATATACTCGAGATAAAGAGATTTGTTAAATACTCAATCCTAAATGTAAACTCAAAAAATAATGATCCTATTCCTGAAAATAATGTGATTAGAACAGAAGTTATAAATATAATTTCAAAGCTATTGTTTTTAGTTGCTATACCCTTAGTAGCTATATCTCTAATTGTTAAAAAAACTGCAGCAATAATTGGAAAAATAAATAAAAAATTAAAATTTATATTTTGAGGATTGATTACAAATATAACACCAATAAATCCAAATATAACAGCAGACCATCTTCTTATCCCTACTTTTTCTTTTAAAAATATAAAAGCAAAAATAGTTACAAAAAATGGATTAGTCATTAATAGAGTATAAACTTCAGCAACAGGCAGTAAAATAAGTCCAGTAAAAAAACAAACTGCTGTTAAAACTTCATAAATACCCCTTAGATGATATTTCTTCATTTTGAATATATTTAATATATTTTTTTTTTCATAAAATTTTAAATACAAAAAAATAAATGAAGTGGTTAGTATACCTCTTAAAAAAAGGATATTTATTATTGATAAATTATTTTTGTTATCAATTACAATCTCTTTCACTAGAGTGTCATTTATGGAAAAGGATAACTGACCAAGCATCATAAATATGATACCTATTGCTCCAGCTGAAAGAATATACTTGCGTTTCATATTAAAAAAAAATAATTAGTCTCTATTATGTTAAAATCAAACCAAACACATCATCTATATGGATTTACTGATTTAAAAACTCTTAATGAAAGAGGCCCTGTAATAATAACCCATGGTAAGGGCATTTATGTGTATGATATTCATGAAAAAAAATATCTAGATGCCAATTCTGGTTTATGGAATGCTTGTGCAGGTTTTGACCATCCAGGTTTAATAGAGGTAGCTCAGAAACAATATGCAAAGTTTGCTGGATATCATTCCTTGTTTGGTAGGCTATCTGAAGAAACTTTAGAATTATCTGATAAAATAATTGAAGTCTCTCCATTTGATGATGGCAGAGTCTTTTTTTGTAATTCAGGATCAGAAGCTAATGACACAATGGTTAAAATGTTGTGGATGTTAAATAAGATGAAAGGTAATCCTCAAAAAAGAAAAATTATAACACGAATAAATGGATATCATGGAGTTACACTTGGTGCTACTTCCATGACTGGCAAACCATATAATCAAGTTTTTCAACTACCATTAGATGGCTTTATTCATGCTGATTGCCCCCATTATTGGAAATTTGCAAAAGAAAATGAAACTGAGGAAGATTTTACAAATAGAATGGCAAAAAATTTAGAAGATCTTATTTTAAAAGAAGATCCAGATACGATTGCTGGTTTTGTTGCTGAACCTGTTCAGGGAGCAGGGGGTGTTATCCCTCCTTCAAAAGGTTACTTTGATTTAATTCAACCTATACTAAAAAAATATAAGATACCTCTGATAGCAGATGAAGTTATATGTGGATTTGGTAGAACTGGGAATTTATGGGGCTGCGAAACTTATGACATTAAACCAGATATAATTATTTCTTCAAAGTGTTTAACCGCTGGATATTTTCCAATGGGTGCGGTCATTGTTAAAAAAGAATTTGCAGATGAATTTACTTCAATTTCTGAGGATGCAGAAGAATTTCCTCATGGATTTACCGCAGGAGGACATCCTGTTGGCTGTGCAATAGCACTAAAAGCTATTGATGTTATTATTAATGAAGGTTTACTTGAAAATGTTAAAAAAGTATCTCCTTATTTTCATGAAAGATTACAAGAATTTAATCAATATGAACACATAGGTGAAACAAGAGGTGTTGGTCTTATGGCTGCTTTAGAAATGGTTAAAGATAAAAAAACAAAAGAACCATTTGAAGGTCATTTAAATATGGGAGATAAAGTTGCTAATATGTCTATTGATAATGGTTTAATTTGCAGACCCTTAGGTCCTGCTATAGTTTTATGTCCACAATTTATAATTACAAAAAATCAAATTGATGAAATGTTTGATAGTCTTCACAATACATTGAAGAAAGCTTTTAATTAATTAATTTCGTACTTAACAATAAATCCTGAATAAGTAACATTGCTAATAATACTGTTAGGTATTACACCTTCTACAAGTGCTAATTCCGGACCTATTTTAGATTTTTCAGTAATTGATAATATTGATTGCATATCTCCTTGAATGATAGCCTCTACTTCATCTTTACTTTCTTTGTTTTGAACATAACCATTTAAACCTAAAGAGATTGCTAAATCACTAAACCAATGTCTAAAGCCAACATTTTGCACTTTGCCTTTTATTATTAATCTATAAGTTTTAATTTCTTTATTTTCCATAAATGATGTAATGTTAATTAATATAGTAATTAAATCTTTAGATACAATCATTTAGAAAAAATAATGAAAAAAAATATTATTATAGCTTCATCAGCTTTGCTATTATCCAGTATTTGTTTTGTAATTAATGATGGAATTATTAATTATTTATCCTCTCAAAATATTCAATTTTATCATTTTATTTTTTATGGATCACCAGCTTTTATAGCAGTGCCTATATTCCTTTTAATAAAAGGGACTCTTAAAAAAAATTTAATATGTAATAACTATTGGATTCCTCTAATTAGAGGATTAATTTTTGCCCCTATGCCTTTTATAACTTTTATTTCACTTAAAAATATAACTTTGCCTGAATTTACAACTCTGAATATGTCTTCTCCATTAATAGGAGCAATTTATGCTTATTTGTTTTTAAAAGAAAAATTAAATTCATTTGTTTATATATCACTAGCTATAGGTTTTTTAGGTGTAATTTTTGTAATTCAACCAGGTTTTGATAATTTTAATATTTATTTTTTAGTTACTTTGTTTGGCGTTCTCTTAATTACAACGACAACAACGATAGTTAACAAATTTAATACTGTAACAACTACTCTTGGTTATTTTTTATATGGTGGTTTAATTATACATATTATTTCATTTTTATTATTTATATGGGACCCTATTAAGATTAGTTATAATGAATTTTTTCTTATTACTATTGCTTCAATTTTTATTAATATTGCATTATTTTTAGCTACATTTGCTTTTAAAAAAGCACAAAGACACTACTCTGCAATTTTTTGTTTAGTGTATCTTCAAATAGTCTGGTCATCTTTTATAGGTTTTTATTTTTTTAATGAATATCTCAATAAATACGCTTTAATAGGTGCTTCCCTTATAGTTTTAAGTGGCATTATTTCTGTACCTGGTCAAATAAAGCAAGCTGATGACAAATAATTATATTGCAATTAGTTTAAAAATTTTTTCTGTAATTTTTTTTGTATTAATGGATGTTTTAATAAAAAAACTTTCTTCTGATTTTAATACTTTTCAAATTGTATTTTTTAGATGTTTTTTTGGTTTATTCCCAGTTTTAACAATGATGTATATTACAAAATCATCTTTAAAAACAAATAAAATAAATTTACATTTATTAAGAGCTATAATTGCGTGTTTGGCAATGTTTAGTTTTTTTAAAGCATTTGGAATTCTTCCACTTGCTGATGTCTCATCTATCAGTTTTGCAAGTATTATGATTATTACTATTTTAGCAATTTTTATATTAAGTGAAAAAGTTGGTATAAGAAGATGGATAGCAATATTTTTTGGTTTTATAGGTGTATTAATCGTATTCAGACCTGGGACATCTTTATTTAGTTATTATTCACTCCTACCTCTTTTCGGAGCAGTAGCTTTGTCATTTGCAATTATTATTATGAAAAAATTATTAAGTTATGATGCACCACCAACATGTAGTTTTTATCTTCATGTATTTGTTGCATTAATATATTTACCTTTTTTAATCACTAATTGGCAACAACCATCATTTAATTCATGGATTATGTTAATAGGAATGGGCTTTTGTGGTGGTATCGCACAAATTTTATTAACTAGCGCATATAGACTGACTACTGTAAACTTATTACAACCATTTGATTATACAGCAATTATTTGGGCTATAACTTTTGGCATAATATTCTTTAATGATTATCCTGATAGATATGTCATAATTGGAAGTATAGTTATTGTTATTTCAACTTATTATATTATTTACAGAGAAACAAAATTAGGTAAAAAAATTAATACACTGAAAATTAATCAAAGGCATATATGAAAAAATTTATATTTATTTTGATTTTTATATCAAAAATAACACTGTCAGCAGATTTGGAAATAAAAAACAATGTAGAAGGATATGGTGTTGAAATTTTAAACCATTCTAAAATTAAAGTTCACTATATAGGTACACTTGAAGATGGTACAAAATTTGACAGCAGTTATGACAGAGGAGAGCCATTTACTTTTCAAATAGGATTAAGGCAGGTTATTGAAGGTTGGGAAAAAGGTATTATCGGTATGAAAGTTGGAGGTAAAAGGACACTAATTATTCCACCTGAACTTGGGTATGGAGAGAGAGGGGCGGGCGAACTTATTCCTCCAAATTCAACTTTATTTTTTGATATTGAAATAATCGATGCTCAACCTCCCGCATACAATATAATTACTACTAATGAAATTCAAAATTTACTAAACAATAATTATAAATTTATTGATATTCGCACAAAAACAGAAAGAGATTTTACAGGAATTATACCTGGTTCATTAGAAATAACTGCATTTGATATTTATGGAAAATTTGTTCCAGAATTTATGAAAACCTTTCAGGATCTTGTAGATTTAAATGATAATATTGTGTTTATTAGTAATGAGGGTGAGATAGCTGCGATTTTGGCAAATGGTTTTGCTGAACAATTAGGCGCTAAAAACATGAATGCTTTAAAAGGTGGTATTCAACAACTAATATACGAAAATTATGATCTTTATAAAAAATAATTTGCTGAATTAAATTTTAATTTTTAAATTTTCACTAGACGCAATATTTAAAATATACTGCCAAGCAGTTCTTCCTGTTCTATTACCTCTTTGAAGACTCCACTGAATAGCTTTTTTTCTAATTTTATCATCATAATTAATTTTATAATAATCACAATAAGCTCTAATAATTTTTAAATAATCTTCTTGTGATATTTTATGAAAACCAATCCACAAACCAAATCTATCACTTAGACTAATTTTTTCTTCAACACTTTCATCTGTATGAATAGCTGATGATCTTTCATTATCTATCATATCTCTTGGCATTAGATGCCGTCTATTAGATGTGACGTACAATAAGATATTTTTTGGCTGGTGTTGAATACTTCCATCTAATGTTGATTTAATAATTTTATAATCACTATCAATCTTTTCAAAAGATAAATCATCAATAAATATGATGAATCTGAATTGATCATAATTTTCCAATATCGAATATATATATTCAATATCAAAAATATTATTTTTATTTAATTGTACTAGTTTTAAATTTTTATATTTAGTAATTATGTTGTGAAAAACGGATTTTATTAAAGAGCTTTTGCCATTTCCTCTTGCTCCCCATAACAAGGCGTTATTAGTAAAATTTCCCTTGGAAAAATTAATTGTATTTTTAAATAAAATTTCTTTTTGACTATCTACACCAATGATCAAATCTAAATTTAATGGCTTAAAATTTTTAATACCATTTATGCTTTTATTTTCGCTTTTCCAAATAAAATAGGAATTATTCTTTATTTTTACTTTTAATAAATAGTTTTTAAAAAACATCTAATTTTTGTTACTTTAATTGCTTTTTTCTTTTACACAGTATAAGAAATCTCTCAAATTAATAATCAAGGTAAATTATGGACACAATTGGCGCTTTTCTACCATTAATTCTTATTTTTGGTGTTTTTTATATCTTATTAATTAGACCTCAGCAAAAAAAAGTTAAGCAGCATCGAGAAATGTTAAGTAATCTACGTAGAGGTGATAAGATAATAACTTCAGGCGGAATAATAGGAACGGTTAATAAAGTATCTGATAATAAAGAATTACAAGTACAGGTATCTGAAAATGTAGAAATTAAAATTGCACCTGGAATGGTTTCTGATTTATATACTTCTTCTGAAACAGAAAAAAAACAACCAGTAAAAGATATTAAAAGTGAATCAAAAAGTGAATCAAAAGGTGGATTACTATCAGGTTTATTAGGTAAGAAAAAATAAATTTATATGAAAAATTATCCTCTATGGAAAATTTTTATAGTTTTTGTACTATTGTCTTTAGGCATAATATTTGCCATTCCATCTCTTCTATACAAAGAAGATACTGGTAGTTGGTATCTTGATAATCGTCTTAATCTTGGCTTAGATTTACAAGGTGGATCATATTTACTTCTTGAGGTTCAAACAGATGTATTAATTGAAGAAGAGTTTGAAAATTTTAGTGATACGATTAGAATTATAGCAAGGGAAAAAAGAGTTAAAATTAATAATATTGAAAAAATTGATGGGTCTCTAAAAGTTCGGTTTGAAGATTCTGATAAAATAAATGATATAAGAAAAGAGTTTTTACAAAATTATCGATCTGTAAAATTTAATATTACTAACAATATTGTTTCTATAACTATTGATGAATTATACAAAAAAACTATTCAAGACTCAGCAATTAAACAATCACTAGAAATTGTTAGAAAAAGAATAGACGAAACAGGAACTAAGGAACCACTCATTCAAAGATCTGGTAGAGATAGGATCCTCCTTCAATTGCCTGGGGTTAAAGATCCTGAAAGAATAAAGGATTTATTAGGTAAAACTGCTAAATTAAATTTTCATATGGTTGATGATGATGACACTAAGTCTTTATCTTTAAATATTGCCCCTTTTGGAAGAATGATTGTGTCTGATATAGATAATGAAGAAATAAAATATTTATTAGAAAAAAAATCAAGAGTAGGTGGTGAGAATTTAATTGATGCAAATGCTTCTTTTGACCCAACAGAAGGACATGCAGTTTCTTTTAGGTTTGATACAACTGGAGCACAAAAATTTGGCAAAGCAACATCAGAAAATATTGGGAAAAGATTTGCTGTAGTTTTAGACAATGTAGTAATCACAGCACCTGTAATTAATTCTGCTATAACTGGCGGATCAGGAATCATAACTGGAAATTTTACTTCTCAAGAAGCAACTGATCTGGCAGTTCTACTTCGAGCTGGGGCATTACCTGCTCCATTAGAAATAGTAGAGGAACGCTCCGTAGGTCCTGGATTGGGAGCTGATTCAATTGCAGCAGGTCAAATTGCCTCTATAATTGGAATGATCCTTGTTTGTTTTTTTATGATTCTTATTTATGGATCATTTGGATTTATTGCAAATATATCACTCATCGCAAATTTATTCATAATAATAGCTTTACTAGGTACTATTGGAGCAACTTTAACTCTACCTGGTATAGCAGGTATTGTATTGACTATAGGAATGGCGGTTGATGCAAATGTTTTAATTTTTGAAAGAATAAAAGAAGAAAATACAAAAAATAAAAATATTTATGAAACTATAAAAAAAGGATTTGATAAAGCTCTTTCAACTATATTGGATGCTAATATAACAACTTTAATTGCATCATTATTATTATTCGTTTTTGGCTCTGGTCCAATTAAAGGTTTCTCAATTACTTTATCTTTAGGTGTTATTGCTTCTATGTTTACAGCTTTAATGCTTACTAATTTACTAGTTCATATTTATATTTCTTTTAATTCTAAAAAGGAGATTAATTTATAATGTTTGGTTTAAATAAACTAATTCCTATAGACTCAGATTATAGATTTTTAAATTACAGGAAAAAATTTTATATAGTTTCAAGCATTGCTATTTTTTTATCCTTATCACTTCTGTTTTTCAAAGGA
Organism: uncultured Alphaproteobacteria bacterium; assembly: GCA_902596365.1. Taxonomy (GTDB): domain Bacteria; phylum Pseudomonadota; class Alphaproteobacteria; order HIMB59; genus CACPNW01. The sequence continues at coordinate 25,794 of CACJTT010000011.1, read as the reverse complement.
TTAAATTTAGGTATTGATTTTAAAGGTGGAACTTTGATTGAAGTTAGTACAAAAAATACTGATATTGCGGAATTACGAGATATTTTGTCACCAAATTTTAATGAAGTGTCTCTTCAAGAATTTGGAGATGAAAATACTATTATTATTCGATTACAAAATGAAAATAATCAAGAAAGCATTGAAACTGTTAATAAAGTTAAGCAACTTATTAATGATAAAGTAGAAGAATTTAGAAGGTCTGAATTTGTTGGACCTACTATAAGTTCTGAATTGTTATGGAAAGGATTTCAGGCTGTTTCTTTTGCCTTGCTTGCTATATTGATTTATATTTGGTTGAGATTTGAATGGCAGTTTGGTTTTGGGGCTGTTGTCGCTTTAACTCATGATGTATTTTTTACATTGGGATTGTTATCTTTATTAAATATTGAATTTTCTCTTTCTACTATCGCAGCTGTTTTAACTATTGCTGGTTATTCAATAAATGACACAGTAGTAATATTTGACAGAGTTAGAGAAAATTTAAGAAAATACAAAAAACTAGAGCTTTTAGATCTATTTAATATGTCTATAAATAATACTTTATCACGCACAGTTATGACAAGTATTACAACACTTTTAGCACTTTTATCTTTGTATCTATTTGGTGGTGAAGTAATTAAACCTTTTGCATTAACGATGATAATTGGAGTTTTAATTGGTACTTATTCTTCTGTCTTTATTGCGGTCCCAACATTACTTGTATTTAAGTTTAGACCGCAAGATGAAGATGAAAATTAATTTATACTTCTTTTGAATATAATTCTGATACTTTTTCCCAATTAACTAGATTATCTATAAAGGCTCTCAAGTAATCTGGTCTTCTGTTTCTATAATCTACGTAATATGAATGTTCCCAAACATCACACCCTAATAGTGGAATATGACCATGAACAATTGGGTTTTCAGCATTTGGTGTTTTTGTAATTTCTAATTTGCCCTTATTTAGAACTAACCAACACCATCCAGAACCAAATTGAGCTATTCCAGCATTTATAAATTCTTGCTTCATCACATCAACTGATTCGAAATCTTCATTTATTTTTTTTTCTAATTCAGATGGTATTTTCCCATTAGGATTATTTTGCATTATTTCCCAAAAATGAATATGATTTAAATGTTGCGAAACATTATTAAAAACAGGCGCCATATTGTTATGAGAATTTTTAACAATCTCTTCTATTGATTCTTCATTTAAGTTATTTTCTTTAATAAATTTATTACCATTAGTTACGTATGCCATATGATGTTTATCATGATGTAACTCTAAAGTTTCAGCAGACATATAAGGTGCAAGTGCATCTTTACTATATGGTAATTCAGGTAATTCTAAATTTATCATTTTACATTCCTTCAATTATAAAATTAGTTTAAGAAATCCACCTGTAAAGCTTTTTTTAATATTTGCAATATCTTCAGGTGATCCATTTCCAATAATTTTACCACCTTTAACACCTCCGAGAGGCCCTAAATCTATTACGTAATCGGCTGTTTTAATAACATCTAAATTATGCTCAATAACAATAACTGTATTGCCTTCATCTACTAAAGTGTGCAGAATTTTTAATAATTTATTTACATCATCAAAATGTAAGCCAGTTGTTGGCTCGTCTAATATATATAATGTTTTTCCTGTAGATCTTTTAGATAGTTCTTTTGATAGTTTTATTCTTTGTGCTTCACCACCTGACAATGTAGTTGCTGATTGACCTATCTTTATATAATCCAAACCTACTTCCATTAATGTTTTTAATTTTTGTTTTATTGAAGGAATTTTTGAAAAAAAATTATACCCTTCTTCAACTGTCATATCTAAAACATCAGCAATTGACTTATTATTATATTTTACATCAAGTGTTTCTCTATTATAGCGTTTGCCTTTACAAACATCACATTCAACATAAACATCTGCTAGAAAATGCATTTCTATTTTTTTAACTCCATCACCTTCACATGATTCACATCTTCCACCTTTGACATTAAAAGAAAATCTACCCGGCTTATATCCTCTGGCTGCAGATTCATTAAGACTTGAATACCAATCTCTGATAGGAGTAAAACATCCTGTATAAGTTGCTGGATTTGATCTTGGCGTTCTTCCGATAGGGGATTGATCTATATCAATAACTTTATCAATATTTTTAATTCCTCTAAAGTTAAAATAAGTTTCATCTTTGTTAAGTGATTTATTAAAATATTCATCCAATCTTTTATAAAGCGTATCAATAATTAGTGATGATTTACCACTTCCAGACACTCCAGTGACACATATAAAGTTACTTAGAGGAAATTTTACTTCCAAATTATTAAGATTGTTTGTTTTTATTTTTTGTAAAGTAAAAATTTTATTTTTGTTAATTTTTCTTCTTTTTTTCGGTATTTCTATATTTTTTGTCTTTTTCAAATATTGCACTGTTAAACTTTTATTATTTTTAAGAATTTTTTTTAAATTTCCATCAGCTACTACTTTACCTCCATGAATTCCAGCTTTTATCCCTATATCAATTATATGATCTGCTTGTCTTATTGCTTCTTCATCGTGCTCTACAACAATTACAGTATTACCTAAGTCTCTAAGTTTAAATAGAGTGTTGATTAATTGTTGATTATCTTTTTGATGTAATCCAATTGATGGCTCATCAAGAACATATAAAACTCCAGTTAATCCAGAACCAATTTGACTTGCAAGTCTAATTCTTTGACTTTCTCCACCTGATAAGCTCTTACTAGCCCTTGATAGTGATAAATAATCTAAACCTACTTTGTTTAAAAATTCTAACCTATCTTTAATTTCTTTTATTACACCTTCTGCAATTTTATTTTCATTATCTGATAAATTTTTCTTTAATTTGTTGAACCAATTTAAACAATCATCAATAGATTTTACAGTGATTTCACCTATATGATTTCCAGCTATTTTTACTGCTAAAGCCTTTTTATTTAATCTAAATCCATTACAAACTTCACAATTTCTTTCAGAGAGATATTTTTCTAATTCATACTGCACCCACCATCTCTCAGTTTCCGAATATTTCCTATCAATAAAATTTATAATCCCTTCAAAATCAGTAATAAATTTAACACTATTATCTTCATCTCCATATAAAATTATGTTTTGAATATGTGGAGGAATTTTGTACCATGGTGTATTAATATCTATCTTATAAACTTTTAAGATTTTTGAAACCGTTTCAACAAAAAATTTTTTTTGATAACCAAAAACTTTAGTTTCCCATGGTTTAATTGCTCCTTTTAAAATTGATCTTGAGTCATCAGGAATGATTTTTTTATCATCAAAATATTTTTCAACTCCTATTCCATCACATTCTTCGCATGCACCCATTGGTGCATTAAAACTAAATAATCTAGGTTCTATTTCCTCAATTGAAAAACCTGAAACTGGGCAAGCAAATTTTGAAGAATATGTAGTGATTTTCTTAGTGTCTAAGTTTTCTAAGTAAACTAATCCATCTGAATGCATAAGTGAAACTTCAATACTTTCAGCCAATCTTTGTTGAATATCTTTTTTTATAACTAGTCTATCAACTAATATATCAATATTGTGTTTAAAATTTTTCTTTAATTTTGGCGCTTCATCAATCTCATAAACAATTCCATCAACTTTAAGTCTTTGAAATCCTTTTTTTTTAAATTCTTCGATTTCTTTTCTATACTCACCTTTTCTATCTCTAACAATTGGTGATAAAATATATGATTTGCTGCCTTTATTTTTATTTATAATATTATCACATATTTCACTAACTGATTGAGATTTAATTGGTTTTCCTGTGGTAGGTGAATAGGGCGTACCCACTCTTGCAAATAAAACTCTAAGATAATCATAGATTTCGGTTACGGTACCGACTGTACTTCTAGGATTTTTTTGAGTAGTTTTTTGTTCTATAGAGATAGCAGGTGATAAACCGTCGATTGAGTCAACATCGGGTTTATTCATCATTTGCAAAAACTGTCTTGCATAAGCTGATAAGCTCTCTACATATTTACGCTGTCCTTCTGAATAGATAGTATCAAACGCTAATGTAGATTTACCTGAACCACTTACCCCAGTTATAACTACAAATTTATTTTTTGGAATTTCAAGACTTATATTTTTTAAATTGTGCTCTCTTGCACCTTTAATAACAATTTTGTCTTGATTCATTGAATTACTGATAGTTTATTTAAATAAATTGTTATAAAGATATATATAGAAAAATTATGGTTGGTAGTGTTAATAAAGTAATTTTATTAGGAAGATTAGGTAAAGATCCTGATATAAGATCAATGCAAAACGGAAAAAAAGTCGCTAATTTCGGTATTGCAACTTCCAAACGTTGGACTGATAGAGATACTCAAGAAAAAAAAGAAAAAACTTCATGGCATAACATTGTTGTTTTTAATGAAGGTCTTGTTGGTATAGTTGAACAGTATGTAAAAAAGGGTTCACAAATATATATTGAAGGTGAATTACAAACTCGTAAATGGCAAGATCAAGAAGGTAAGGACAGATATACAACAGAGGTTGTTCTTCAAGGATATAATAGTAATTTAACACTCCTAGGTTCTAGAAATCAGTCAGAGAGCATAGAAAATCAAACATCATCAATGGATAATAATTCTATTTCAGATGACTCATTTGGCGATACAACAACCGATTCTTCAAATTTAGATGAAGACATTCCTTTTTAAATTTGTAACTTAAAAAAATTTTATAACTATATGATAACTAATAATATTTTATATTAATATTTGTATTTTATAACATTGTATTAATATATCTAATTTGGTATAAAAAATATAAATTTTCGCAGAAAACTCATAAAAATTAGTGTCAGATCATAGTATAAATTCAGAAGGTAGTTCACCGAATAATATTACAAATATCTCGTTAGTTGAGGAGATGAAAAAATCCTATCTTGACTATGCTATGTCTGTAATAGTTAGTAGAGCCCTTCCTGACTGTAGAGATGGATTAAAACCAGTTCATAGAAGAATATTGTATTCAATGAATGAATCAGGATACAATTTTAATAAACCATACAAAAAATCTGCAAGAATCGTTGGAGATGTTATGGGTAAATACCACCCCCATGGTGACAGTGCAATTTACCAATCAATGGTAAGAATGGCTCAAGATTTTTCAATGAGATTAGAGCTGATTGATGGTCAAGGTAATTTTGGCTCATTAGATGGTGATCCTCCTGCAGCAATGAGATATACTGAAGCTAGGCTTGCTAAAGTGGCTGAAAAGATTGTTGCTGATTTAGAAAAAGAAACAATAACTTTTCAAACAAACTACGATGACAGCACCTTAGAACCATCTGTTTTACCTGCACAATATCCAAATTTACTTGTAAATGGCGCGTCAGGAATTGCTGTTGGAATGGCGACTAATATAGCTCCTCATAATCTTGGTGAAGTAATTGAGGCAACTCTACATTTAATTGAAAATCCAAATACTGAATTAGAAGATTTGACTAAATATATATTTGGTCCAGACTTTCCAACTGGAGGTCAGATAATTGGAAAAAAAGGTATTATGGATGCTTTTCAAACTGGCAAGGGTGGTGTTGTGCTTAGATCAAAAACTTCTATTGAAAATTTTAAAAAAGATAGAGAGGCAATAATAATTCATGAGATCCCTTATCAGGTTAATAAATCTAAACTAATAGAAAGAATTGCTGAGACAGTAAAAAATAATATTATTGAAGGAATATCTGATCTTAGAGACGAGTCTGATCGTAATGGTGTCCGTGTTGTTATTGAGCTGAAAAAAGATTTTGATGCAAATATAATATTAAACCAACTTTATAAAAATACACTTCTTCAGACTACTTTTAATTCCAATATGTTAGCCTTGAACAAAGGTAAACCAGAGCAAATGAATCTAAAGGAAATATTAGTTGCTTTTATTGATTTTAGAGAAGAGGTTATAACTAAGAGAACAATCTTTGATTTAAATAAGGCAAGAGATAAAGCACATGTTTTGCTAGGTTTAGTTGTTGCTAATGCTAATATTGATGAAATAATTGAATTAATTAAATTATCCAAAGATTCTAAAGAAGCTAGACAAAAATTAATAAATAAAAAATGGAAGTTAAGTGAGCAAAATATAAATTTTATAAATTTAGTAGATGAAGGAACTACACAATTAAATCAAAATATATTCACATTAACTGAGACTCAAGCAAGAGCAATATTAGAATTAAGACTTCATCGTTTAACCTCACTAGAGAGGGATGATATTCAAAAAGATTTAGAGCAATTAATAATAGAAATTAAAGGTTATTTGGAAGTTTTACAATCACGTTCAAAACTATTAGATGAGATTAAACAAGAATTAATTGAAATTAAAAAAGAATTTGCAACTCCTAGAAAAAGTGAAATTATTGATAGGGAGTATGAAGAGGTTGATGATTTAAAATACATTCAAAAAGAAGATATTGTAATAACAATATCTAATAATGGCTATATCAAAAGATCTTTACTTGAAAACTATCGAGCACAAAATAGAGGAGGAAAAGGAAAAACAGGAATGTCTACCAGGGAAGAGGATTTTGTAAAAGAAATTCATCTTGCAGACACTCATACTAAGTTATTAGTATTTACATCTTTGGGAAAAGTTTATGCTTTAAAATCTCATGATATTCCAGAGGCATCTCTTAAAGCAAGAGGTAAGCCGATTGTAAATCTACTTCCTTTTTCTAAAGATGAAAAAATTGCTACTTTTTTACCTCTTCCAATAGAAGAAGAAACTTGGCATGAAAGCCTTATAATTTTTGCAACTAAAAATGGGATGATTAGAAAAAATAAACTCATTGATGTTGCTAAAAGTGGTAAACGAGAACTTAGGGAAAGTGGTAAGCTTGCTATTAAGCTTGATCCTAGTGATCAGTTGATAGGAATAAAATTAGCAAACAAAGAAGATGACATTCTTCTTTCTTCTAAAAATGGTAAATGTTTAAGGTTCCCGCTTGAAAAACTTAGACTTTTCTCAGGATTGAATTCTTCTGGAGTAAAGGGTATAAAGCTAGAAAAAAATAATTACGTAATTTCTCAAGCAATACTTAAACATTCCAAAATTGACATGAGTATAAGGCAAGATTATTTAAGAGCAGCATCTGAAAATAGGAAGAATACAAGTGTTCTAAACTCTGAATTTGAAGAATTAAATAAGAATGAAGAATTTCTTTTAGCCTTAACTACAAATGGTTATGGAAAAAGATCATCGGCATATGAATATAGAATTTCTAATAGGGGCGGTAAAGGAATTACAGGAATTCTTACTTCTGAAAAAAATGGAAAAGTTTTAGATTGTTTTGTTATTAATGAAGATGATCAAATTATATTAGTAACAGATAAAGGACAGATAATACGTATCAATGTTAATCAAATTAGAATAGCTGGAAGATCTACTAAAGGAGTTAGTGTATTTAAAATACCTGAGGGGGATTCAATTGTTTCAGTTTCTAGAATTCCAGATATAGATACTTAAAATGTCAAAAATTGGAATATACCCAGGAACTTTTGACCCAATGACAAATGGACATCTAAATATAATTCAACGATCACTAAGGGTAGTGGATAAGTTAATAATTGGAGTAGCCGATAATTTAAATAAAAAACCCCTTCTTAGTATTGATGAAAGAAAAAATATTATTGCAAATGATATTTACTCTTTGCAGCAAAATAATAAAAAAATAGAAATTCATACAGTTAATGGACTTTTAACTGAGTTTGCAAAAAAATCTAATGCAGATTGTATTATTAGAGGATTAAGAGCGGTCTCAGATTTTGAATATGAGTTTCAAATGACAGGAATGAATTACCAATTAAGTCCTGAAATTGAGACTATATTTTTAATGTCAGCGGATAATAATTCTTTTATTTCTTCAAATTTAGTTAAAGAAGTTCATAAGCTTGGTGGAGATGTATCAAAATTTGTTTCTGAAAATACGATAAAGATTTTAAATAATAAAAACTCTTCATCATAGCACTTGCCTTCATTAATTTTGAACTATATAGACATTTTGAGTGGGGCCCTTAGCTCAGTCGGTAGAGCAATTCCCTTTTAAGGAATGGGTCGCAGGTTCGAATCCTGCAGGGCTCACCATTACTTCATGAGGCAAACAATAATTAAAAATATAGCAACTGGAATTACCAAAAAATGTGATATTTTGTCTAAAAATGATAATTTTTTAGAAGTTGTGTTAGTTAATACCACTATCAAAATAATATTAAAAAAGAAATCAGGTATTTATATAGGCTCATATAAAAATATGGAGTTTACTTCAGAGGGGTAATCCTGTTTTGTATAATTGATTTTTCAGTATCTAAATCTTCTTTTAATAATTGATTAATTTTTTTTTGACTTATTAACTTTCCTTTCCCAACTCCAGGGCAATTAACAGATATGTCTTTATTCCAAACTTTTGTATTCATATTATCATTCCAAAAAGGCCACGTTCTACACTGAGAAGGTCTACTTTTATAGACAGTGCACATTTTATCTTTTAAAAATATACAATTTCCTTTTAGTTTATCTTTTTCAGCTAAATGAGTAAATCCATCAGTTACTTGACAATATTTTTTTTTAAAGGCTTTTAAGGATATTTTAAAGTATTTTGAAAATCTTTTTAAATCAATATTACTCAAATAGACAAAACCATAAGAGTCTCTTGAAACGCAACATTTGCCAGAACCCTGACATTCAAACCTTATACCATTTTTATAATTAATTAAATCATCCTGCATTTAACGTCCTTATAGCTGTGTCTCTCTCATGTATGTATAATAAATCTCTTAGGTTTTTATTATTTTCTAATTTTGGATCGTTATTAATTATTTTTTCTGCATTTAATTTAGCTTCCTCTAATAAATCTCCATCATAACTTAAGTCAGCTACACTAAAAGATGGTAATCCTGATTGTCTTTTCCCAAGAATTTCTCCAGGTCCTCTTATTTTTAAATCTTCTTCAGCTATGACGAAACCATCATTCGTTTCTGTCATAATATTTAATCTTTTCTTTGCAGTGCCATTAATATTTTCTTTATGTAATAAAATACAATAAGATTCTTCATTATTTCTTCCTACACGTCCTCTTAATTGATGTAGCTGAGCTAATCCAAACCTCTCAGCGTGTTCAATAATAATTGTTGTTGCAGATTTAATATCAATACCAACCTCTATTACCGTAGTTGCAACTAAAATACGATAATCCTCGTTTTTAAACTTTTCCATTGTCGCTTCTTTATCTTTTTCGTTTAATTGACCATGAATAAGCAAGACTTTATTTTTAAATAATTTGTTTAATGAATTATACCGATCAGTCGCTGCTTTTAAATCAAGTTCTTGTGACTCCTCTATAAGAGGGCAAATCCAAAAAAATTTATCATTTGAATTTTTTATCTTATTTCCAACCCTTTCTAATAAATTTTTTTCCTTCTTTAATGTTAGTACTGATGTTTTTATAGGTTTCCTGCCAATAGGTTTTTCAATTAACCTACTTTCATTCATATCACCGTAAGCTGCTAAAGTTAAAGTTCTAGGAATTGGAGTTGCACTCATTACTAAAATAGATGGTCGAAATCCTTTATAATTAAAAGCCATTCTTTGATAAACACCAAATCTATGCTGCTCATCGATGACTGATAAACCTAATTTATTAAAATCTACACCTTCTTGTATTAGAGCGTGGGTTCCAATTATTATTTTAGTATCACCATTTTTAATTTTTTTTAATTTATCTAATTTCCCTCTCCCTTTATCTTTTCCTGTAAGTATATCTATTTTTATTGGAAGTTTATTAATTAATTTAGAAATATTTTCGAAGTGCTGGTATGCTAAGATACTAGTAGGTGCCATTAATGTTACTTGATACCCAGCCTCTATTACTGTAAGCATTGAAATTAGGGCTACTATAGTTTTGCCAGAACCAACATCTCCTTGAAGTAATCTAATCATTTGTTTGTTAGAAAGAAGATCACTTTGTATTTCATTAAGAACTGTTAGTTGTGAATTAGTTAATTTGAATTCTAAATTTTGAATTAAATTATTTCTAAATTTATCATTACTTTTAAAAGAAATTGATTTTTTCCTATTATCAATTGTTCTAATAATACAAATTGCTAACTGATGAGCAAATAATTCATCAAAAGCTAACCTTCTTCTATAAAAATTTTTTTCACTGTATGTGTCATCTATGTTTGGATTATGTAATTTTTCAACTGCATCTTTCCATGAAGTGAATTTATATTTTTTAATTAATATTTTATCAATCCACTCATCTAAATCAGGCACCGATTGCAAAACTTGATTGGATAATTTGATAAAGCTTTTCATATTCAGTCCCGCTGTCAAACTATAAACAGGCTCTTTTTCTCTTAATAATTGAATGTCGGTTATATTTTCTATACTTGAGGGATGAGTAATTTGAAATTTATTTTTAAAAAACTCTAATTTACCAGAAATCATTTTAATACTTTTTACAGGTAAAACTGATCTTACAAAAGGGTGTCTAGCATTAAAATAAACAATATCTATTGGTGTTTCATTTGCTAAGCAAGTTACTCTATATGGCTGTCTTCTGAATTTGGATGGATAATGTTTTACAACTTCTATTTTTAAAGTAACTAATTGATTTATAGGTGCGTCATGAATATTTTCATAATATTTTTTTTCAATTATCCTGTAAGGAAAATGCCATAAGAAATGGACATTAAGTTTTATGCCTAATTTATTTATAATGTTTTCTAATTTTGGTCCAACGCCCTTTAATTTATTGATTGGAGAGAGTAATAAGTCTAAATGTGCAGGTCTCATAGAATATTATAATATTTTGACTATATTCTATTATTAATTATATGACATTAAATTCACTAAAAAAGATTATAAAATACAGGTCAAATTACTCAGGTACTAAAGAGACTGATATATTGTATAAAAAATATTTTATTAACAATTTAAATAGGTTTAGTGAAAATGAATTAAAGCTATTAAAATCAGTCTTTGATATTTATTCAGATAGCGAAATTTACGAGATTCTTACAAATAAAATTGAAGTGAATATAGAATTCAAAAATCTTTTTGAAAAAATATTTAAATTTAAATGAAATCTATAGGTCCTGTCATTGACAAAACTGAAGCTTTTATAATTTCAGAGATATTTAATAAAAGCAAAACATCTTTGGTTTATATAGGAAAAGATGATAGAGAAATAATTAATATAAAAAATAAATTAACTTGGTTACTTCCAGATCAATTGGTCCTTCTATATAAAGCTTGGGATCAAATTCCATACGATAATATTTCACCCTCTAAAGAAATTCAAACATCTAGATTAGAAACACTATTTCATCTTAGTTCCAGTAATGAAAAAAAAATTATTTTAACAACTTTAAATGCAATAATTCAGAAAACTTTACCTAAAAATGAAATTACAAAAAATTTTATTACAATTTCAATAAAATCTAAAATAAAATTAGATGAGCTTTTACTTTTACTAATTAAATTAGGATATGAAAGAACTGCTTTAGTAAGAGATAAATCAGAATTTGCAATAAGAGGTTCAATAATTGATATTTTTCTTCCTCAATTTGAGAAGCCAATTAGAATAGATTTATTTGATGATAAAATTGAATCGATTTTTGAATTTGATCCTATTTCACAAAAAAGACTCAACAAATCGAATATAAAGTCATTTAAACTTAACCCAAGTAGTGAATTAATTATAGATAATAAAAATTTAGAAAAATTTAGATCTGAATTTAGATCTGAATTTCAAAATTTTAGAAAAAGTCAAACTTATGAAATGTTTTCCTCAGGAATGATTCCTTCTGGGGGTGAGCAATTTCTCCCTTTATTTTATGACAATTTAGAAACATTATTTGATTATTGTAAGGATAGTCAAATATTAATTCATAATGACATTATTGAGTTATTTGATGAAAGAACTGAGAATTTATACGATTACTTTGAAGCAAGAAAGAACACTAAAGATTCTTTTTTTCTAGAGCCACACAATCTATTTATAAACAAAGATTATTTTCATCAAATTTTAATTAATTTTCCTATTACAAAATTATCGCTATTTAATAGCGAAGGTATCACTCAAACAAATTTAAAAAAAATAAATAATATTTCTTCAATTAGAGAGAGTATTGATTTTGATTTTATAAAATCTTTTTTTGATATCAACTCAGCTAGTAAAAAAATTATTATATGTTGTAATTCCGAAGGATCACTAGAAAAAGTTTATAAAATATTAAATGATAACATTTTAATTTCCCCTATAGAAATTGAAAATTTTTCATATTTATCTAAGGAAAAAATACATATAACAGTTTTAGAGTTAGAGGAGTCATTTGAATTAAATAATATAATTTTTATTAATGAAAAAACTATTTTTGGATACTCATTAGCTGTTAAATCGAGAAAAAAAGATCAAAAAAAGAAAATTCTCTTTGAGGAGTTAAATAAGTTGTCACAAGGTTCATTATTAGTACATTCTGAATATGGTATTTGTAGATTTAATAATATTAAAAAAATAGAATTAAATGACTCTATTCACGATTGTTTAGAGCTTGAGTTTGCAGATACTCAAAAACTTTTTTTACCAGTTGAAAATATTAATTATATTACAAAGTATGGAGACGAAGATGAAAATTCTATTAATTTAGATAGATTGGGAGCTTCAAGTTGGCAAAAAAGAAAATCAGAAGCTAAAAAGAAAATAAGAGATGCTGCAAAAAAATTAATTAAGATTGCTTCAAAAAGACTTCAATCTAAATCTCTTCCTATTAATACTGGCAATACAGAATATGATAAGTTTTGTAGTACATTTCCTTATGTTGAAACTGATGATCAATTAAGTGCTATTAATGATGTAATAGATGATTTTGAAAGAGGCACTCCCAGTGATAGGCTTATAGTAGGGGATGTTGCTTTTGGTAAGACGGAAGTAATAATTAGAGCTTTATTTCTTGCTGCAAAATCAAATATTCAATCAATTGTTTTTGTACCAACTACTCTTTTATCACGACAACATTATAATAATTTTTTAAAAAGGTTTAGCATATTTAATATTAATATTGCTGAAGTTTCACGTTTAGTAACACAAAAAGATAAAAAACAAATTTTTAATGATTGTGCTGAAGGAAAAATTGACATTCTTATTGGAACACATGCTTTATTAAGTGATAAGTTATCATTTAACAATTTAGGATTAATTATTTATGATGAAGAGCAAAAACTAGGCACTTTACAAAAGGAAAAATTTAAAGAGATTGCACCAAATGCCCATGTCTTAGCATTATCTGCCACTCCCATACCAAGAACTCTCTCTATGTCTTTATCTGGGGTAAAAGATTTAAGCTTAATTTTAACTGCACCTTTTGAAAGATTAGCAGTTAGAAGTTATGTTGCAAAATTTGATGAAATAACAATCAAAGAGGCTATTAAAAGAGAAGTTTATGGAAGGAAAAATGGTGTTTATTTTGTGACACCAAGAAAAAAAGATATTCCATTTATTGAAAATTTCTTAAAAGAAAATCTTCCCGAAATTAATTATGTTGTAACACATGGTCAATTAGCTCCTTCATTATTAGAAAGTAGAGTAACTAAGTTTTATAACCAAGAAGTTCCTCTAATGGTAAGTACTAATATCATTGAAAATGGTTTAGACTTACCACACGTTAATACCATTATTGTTTATAGATCTAATTTATTTTCTCTAGCTGCTCTTTATCAACTAAAGGGTAGAGTTGGTCGTTCATCAAAAAGAGGTTATGCTTATATTACGTATAAAGAAAATGAACTTAAAGATAATGGCAAAAAAAGACTCTCAATAATTAATTCAGCAGAGTCTCTAGGATCTGGATTTAATATAGCATCACAAGATCTTGAAATAAGAGGTGGAGGGTCGATAATAGGTGAAGAACAAAGCGGTTTTATTAGAGAAATTGGAACTGAACTTTATCATCAGATGTTAGAAGAAGAAATTTTATTTCAAAAACAAAAAATAACAAATGAAAATCATCTTAAAAATATCTTTCAACCAACAATTAAAATACCTGAAGAAATTTTTATACCTGATGATTATATTGATGATTTGGATTTAAGACTTTCAATCTATAAAAGAATATCTAGTGTAAATAATAATGATGAATTATCTAACTTAATAATTGAACTTAGAGATAGATTTGGAAAAATACCTAAGCAATTAAATAATTTGTTTAGCTTAATAGAAATTAAAATTCTGTGTATCGATTATAATGTTGATAAATTTGAATTTAGTAGAAAAGGTATTGTAATTGGTTTTTATAAAAACAATCCAAAAAATCCTCAAAAACTATTAGATTTATCTATGAATAGACATAGTCAGTTCAATTTAAGGCCAGATCAAAAAATATTTTATGATTTTCAGGGGCATTTAGATACTAATAGATTTAAGTTATCTAAGCAAATTTTAGATCAAATAAAATAATTTATTAAATTTTATGTGTGGCGGAGAGACAGAGATTCGAACTCTGGAAGGTGTTGCCACCTTGCCGGTTTTCAAGACCGGTGCTTTCAACCGCTCAGCCATCTCTCCGTTTTGTGCGATTTGTTATACTTTTAATTAAATTAATGTCAAAATATAAAGGATATAAAAATATACGAATTTAGAAAAATTTGTTATCTCATTATAATGTTTTTTAAATATCTTTTTATTTTCATTATATTCTTAACATCTTCACTAAACGCTTGTGAAAAACCAAAAATGCCAACTATTTCTGAATGGAATAATTGGTTAAATGATGTTCGTATAGAGGCTAAGGAAAAAAATATAAGTGATAAAACAATTAATTTATATTTATCAAATGTAAAACCTCAAAAAAAAATAATTTTAAGGGATAGATGTCAGCCTGAATCAACAATTACATTAAAAGAATATTTGTATTATAGAGTTGATAAATCAAGAATAATTGCAGGTAAAAATGTTTTAAAAGAACATGAAGATCTTTTAAATGAAATATCAAATCATTTTGGCATTCAACCTAGATTTATTGTTGCCGTTTTGGGAATGGAAAGTTTTTATGGTCGTAATCAAGGTAAAATTGATACAATTACAGCTGTCACAACTCTGGCTTATGATAGAAGACGAAGTGATTTTTACAGAAAACAGTTATTTGCTGCACTAAAAATACTTGATGATGGTTTAGTGCCATCAGGTAAATTAATTGGAAGTTGGGGTGGTGCAGTTGGAATGACACAAATGATACCAACAACTTTCTTAGAAAGTGCTTATGATTGGGATGGAGATGGTATTGATATTTGGAATAGTTATGCTGATGGTTTTGCAAGTACAGCAAATTATCTAACTTCCATTGATAATAATCCTTGGTCAAACGATAGTACTTGGGGAAGAGAAGTTATTCCTCCAGAAAATATTGAACAAATATACTCATCGTTACAACAATCTAATCCTAAAGGTTGTGGCGCTGTCAAAAGAAGGTCTATTGCGAAATCATTACCAGAATGGTCTAATTTGGGTTTTAAAACTATTACAAAATCAGAATTACCTCAAAGATTAGATCTAGAAGCTCGCTTGATAGCACCAGATGGAGTTAAAGGTAGAATGTTTTTAGTTTATCCTAATTATAAAAATATTTTATATTACAATTGTTCCTCTTATTATGCTATTTCAATTGGATTACTTAGTGATGAAATTAATAATTAGTTTATTTTTTTTTATTTTGATTTCTTGTGATAACATTTCAACAGATAAAGTTTTAGATAAACTAGAAATCACTAAAGAAGTTATTGAAGAAAAGGCAAAAAAAAGTATTCAGAAATCAGATGATTTCAAAAAAGAAAAACTTTCAAAAAATAAAATTTTCTTTTTAATAGGTGATCCTTATTATATAGAAGGAGTAAAATATACTCCAAAAGAAAATTATACATACGAAGAAGTTGGTCTTGCAACTTATTATGATAAAGAATTGCATAATCAAAAAACTTTAAATAATGATTTAAATAAAGTTACTGAATTGCTTGGAAGGCACAAAACTTTGCCTTTACCTAGTATCGTAAAAATCACTAATTTAGAAAATGGTTTATCATTAACAATTAAAATTGTTGATAGGCATGAAGACAATGGTTCAATTATACAAGTTTCAAGAAAAGTAGCTCAACTTTTAAGATTTTATAAGAATAAAATTGCAAAAGTTAAAGTTGAAATTTTATCTGATCCATCAAAACAATGGAAAAATGTTACTATGTCTATTAATGATGAAAATTTTGACTCAACTGTTGATTCCGCCCCAACAGAAATAGTTTCAATTTCAAATATAAATAATGATGTAGTTGAAGATAACAAAAATACTATTCTTGAACAGCCAATCGAAATTGGGTTTGAAGAAGTTGAAAATTTATCTTTATATTTACATGTTAATAAATTTAAAAACTATCAAGAAATTCAGAAAACAATTAATGAAATTCAATTAACTGAAAAATACACTTCTGAAAATATGGGAACATATTATAAATTAATAATTGGTCCAATTGAAAATGATATTGCTAATAAATTAGTTTCGACATTTATTCGTAAAGGCTATAAAGAGAATGAAATAATTTTGGAATAATCTTACTTACAACATATTTAAAAACTATAAATAACATTATGAAAATAAAATTTATTCCTTACATATTAATTATTCTTTTAATTTCAACAAAGTTATTTGCTATAGATACAAAAGCTGAGCAAGCTATAGTAGTAGATTTTGATACAAATGAAATATTATTTGAAAAAAATTCTGATGTAAAAACACCACCCGCATCAATGACAAAAATTATGACAGTTTATGCTGCATTTGATAGATTAAAAAATACTGAACTTTCTATAAATAATGAATGTACTATATCAGCAAAAGCCTACAAGATGGGTGGATCAAGAACTTTTCTTGAAATAGATGATAAAGTTTCAATTGATGAACTTTTGAAAGGAATTATTATTCAATCTGGTAATGATGCTTCAGTTGCATTAGCAGAATGTTTAGCTGGAACTGAAGAGGATTTTGCAAAATTAATGAATTTTTACGCAAAAAGACTTGGAATGAATAATACTAACTTTGTAAATTCCTCAGGTTGGCCTGAAAAAAACCATTATTCTACAGTCCTTGATTTAGCCATCTTATCAAATGCTATTATAAGAGAGTTTCCTAATTTATACCTCTATTTTTCAGATAAAGAATTCACATATAATGAAATAAAACAACCTAATAGAAATAAGTTATTAAACTCTGTTCAAGGAGCTGATGGATTAAAAACTGGTTTTACAAAAGCATCTGGATGGGGAATTGCTGCTACTGCAAAAAGAAATGATAGAAGAATTACTGTTGTGATTAATGGAACAAATAGTTCCAGAAAAAGAATGAATGAGTCTTCAAATCTTATTAATTGGGCATTTTCCCAAACAAGTCAAAAAGAACTTGTGAGTCAAGGTCAAATCATTGTGCAAGCAGATGTATGGCTTGGAAATAAACCAAGAGTTAATTTAGTATCTTCAATGAAAGTTATTTCAACTTTATCATTTGATCAGTTGCAATTAATAAAATCTTCAGTTGAATATATTAAGCCAATCAAAGCACCAATTTTCAAAGGAAAAAAATACGGTAAACTGTTAATTGAAATTTCCGGTAAACCAAATATTGAAGTTGACTTAGTTGCTGAAGATGATGTTGGTGCTATAAATCCTATTTTTAAAGTATTTGCTGCAATAAAATATCTTATTTTTGGTACTAGTTTAGATGAATAAAAGAAAAGGATTGTTTTTAACTTTTGAAGGACCAGAAGCCAGTGGAAAATCTTCACAAATTTTACTTCTAAAAAAGTATCTAAAAAAAAATAAGATTTCTTTTATTACTACTAGAGAGCCAGGTGGAACAAAAATAGCAGAGTCACTTCGCAATCTTATTTTAAAAGTTAAATCTGATATTAGTATTGAAGAAGAAATATTAATGCTGATGGCAGCTAGATCTCACCATATAAATAACATAATAATTCCAGCTCTTAATCAAAATAAATTGGTTATTTCAGATAGGTTTGCAGACTCAACTTTTGTCTATCAAGGATATGTTAATAAATATGGCATTCAAAATGCAAAAAAATTACATAAAAATATTTTAAACAATTTTTTACCACAAAAAACCTTTTTATTTAGATTGTCGACAAAATTAATTATTTCAAGATTAAAAAAAAGGAAATTAAAAAATAAATATGACAAATTAAACAAAAAATTCCATGATCAAGTTAATCAAGGATACAAAATAATTTACAACAAAAAAAGATTCATAAATATTGATGCATCAAAACCAATTAATCAGATTCATAAAAAAATTATTTCACATATAAATTCATTCATATGAACAAAGTAATAGGTTTTGAAAAAGAATTTGTAATAATTAAGAAAAACCTAACAGAAAATAAATTAAATAATTCAATCTTAATTAGTGGTATTAAAGGAATAGGTAAATTATTTCTTATTACTAAAATTATTGAAGATTACATAAATCTAAAAATCAATCCAGAACAAATAAATCATCATTTATCCTTATTAAATAATAATTCGCATCCAAATATTAAAATATTAAGGAAAAAATTTGATGAAAAAACTGATAAAATTAAAAATAATATCGTTATTGATCAAATAAGGGAATTAAATAATTTTTCTCGAGAAACTAATATAGTAGATAATTTACCAAAATTTATATTAATTGATAGTGCAGATGATTTAAACTTAAGCTCATCAAATGCTTTATTAAAAATATTAGAAGAACCTAAAAATAATACTTATTTTTTTTTAATATCTCATCAACCGTCTTCATTATTACCTACAATTAAATCTAGATGTTTGAAAATTAATTTATCTTCACATAATTTTGAGAATTTCAAAAAAATTTTAATTTCTCAAAATGTTACATCTGATGATAACGAAATTTTGAAATTATTATTTGATATCTCTAACGGATCCCCAGGTTTATCTTTAGATTTTAATATTGATATAATTGAAAAAATTTTTGATGATTTAATTAATTCAATAATTGAGACAAACGCATTTTCAGAAATAAATACTACTATAACCAATCTTTTAAGTAACTTTGAAAATGAAAAATTTAAAATATATTTATCACTAATTAAATTTATTCTAATTGTTTTTAAAAAGGTTAAAATAGGGTTAAATATTGGAGAAAGTTACTTATCTAAAAATTTATTAAAAATAGAAAATTTATCAGAAAAAATTACAATTGATACTATTAATAATAAATTAGACTACTTGATAAATAATGAAAATGATTTATTCACTTTTAATCTAGATAAAAAAATCTTTATAATTAACTTTTTTGCTATTAAATAATACTGATGTCATACTTTATTACTACACCAATATATTATGTAAATGATGTTCCTCATATTGGTCATGCTTATACAACAATAGCTTGTGATATTTTATCACGATTTAGTAAATTAAAAGGTGATGAAACTTACTTTCTAACTGGGACAGATGAACATGGTCAAAAAGTAGAAAAAGCTGCTTTATCTAATAAAAAAGACACTCAGGATTTTGTTGATGAAATGTCTAAAAATTTTCGAGATTTAATACCTTATCTTGGATGTGAAATTGATGATTTCATAAGGACTACTGAAAAAAGACATAAAATATCAGCGCAATTTTTATGGAATAAATTAAAAAATAATGATCAAATATATTTGTCAAATTATGAAGGTTGGTATTCTATAAGAGATGAAGCTTTTTATTTAGAATCAGAGTTAACAAAAACTGATAAAGGTTTTCTTGCTCCTTCAGGAGCGCCAGTAGATTGGGTAAAAGAAGAAAGTTATTTTTTTAAGTTATCGAAATGGGAAGATGAACTTATTAAATATTATGAAAAAAATCCTGATTCTATTCTCCCTAAATCAAGATACAATGAAGTTTTAAGTTTTATTAAAGGTGGTTTGAAAGATTTATCAATTTCAAGAACTACTTTTAATTGGGGGATTCAAGTTCCTGAAACTGAAAAACATGTAATGTATGTTTGGATAGATGCTCTTTGCAATTATATTACAGCATTAAATTACCCAAATACTGAAAATGATTCATTCAAAAAATATTGGCCTGGTATTCATGTAGTTGGAAAAGACATATTAAGATTTCATGCTGTCTATTGGCCAGCATTCCTAATGGCTGCTGAGATAGATCCTCCCAAACAAATATTTGCACATGGTTGGTGGACTAATGAAGGTCAAAAAATATCTAAATCAGTTGGAAATATTATTAATCCTTATGAAATTATTGACACATATGGGCTTGATCAAATTAGATTTTTTCTTTTTAGAGAAGTTCCTTTTGGAAACGATGGTGATTTTTCAAAAAGTGCTATTGCCCAAAGAGTTAATGCTGATCTATCTAATAATTATGGAAATTTAATTCAAAGAATTACTTCATTTATAATAAAAAATTCTGACTCAAAAATATTTAAGCCAACAAATTATAATGAAATAGATACAACTTTAATTAAATCTTTTGATACAACTTTAGATTCTTATTTAAAAAACATGAAATCTTTTCAAATTGATAAAGCTTTAAAAAATATTTTTGACTATTTATCTGAAATTAATGCTTATGTAGATAGTCAGGCGCCTTGGTCTTTAAAAAATACAGATAATAAAAGAATGAATGATGTTTTGTATATTATAACACTAATGACAATTAAGACATCAATTCTTTTATATCCAGTAATCCCTTCAAGTATTGATAAGGCTTTAAATATTTACAATCTAACAATTAATAATTTAAATTTAATTAATTTTAATAATTTTTTACCTGACTCAATTCTTTTAAATAAAACCAAACCACTTTTTCCTCGAATTGAATTGTGATAGACTCACATTGTCACTTAAATTTTGAAAGTCTGAGCAAAGATATTTCAAATATAATTAAAAGATGTAAAAAAAACGGGGTAACACATTTACTTTCAATTAATACAAGACCAAAAGATTTTGAGAGTCATTTGGAATTGATCAAAGACTATAATAATATTTATATTTCTTATGGCATTCATCCTGAATATATTGATAATGAATCAAAACTTTCATTTTTAGAAATAGAAAAGATAATTGAGAATCCTAAATTAATAGCATTTGGAGAAACTGGCTTAGATTTTTATCATTCTATTAAATATAAACAGAAACAAATTGATATATTTGAAGCTCATATTGAGGCGTCAAAAATTTATAATTTACCACTTATTATTCATCAAAGAAATTCTGAAGAGGAAATTGTTAAAGTAATTAATAAGTTTAAAAATGATAATTTAAAATTAGTTTTTCACTGCTTTACTGGATCAAAAAAATTATTAAATTACTGTATTGAAAATCAATTTTATATCTCTCTTTCAGGAATTATAACTTTTAAAAATGCTAATACTCTTAGAGAGATTATACGTAATGTTTCCTTAGATCATTTATTAATAGAAACTGATAGTCCATATTTAGCTCCTGTACCAATGAGAGGCAAATCTAATGAACCTTCATACGTTAAATATACAGGAGAATATCTTGCAGAATTTTACTCAATGACGAAAGATAGTTTTTTTGAATTAACAGATAATAATTTTTACAAATTGTTTTCTCGAGCAAAAAGGGATAATTAAATCAAATGAAAGTTAGAATTTTGGGTTGTGGAGGCTCATTTGGTTCGCCTCTAGCATGGAATAGAAATGGCAATATTGATGTAAACAATCCGAAAAATCACAGAACTAGATCATCTGTTTTAATCAATATCAATGATCAAAATTTGTTGATTGATACTAGTCCTGATTTACGTGCTCAATTATATAATGCAAAATGTACAAAAATTGATGCAGTACTATTTACTCATGAACATTCAGACCATACTTCCGGGTTGCCAGATATGAGAGCTATGTCCTTAATAAATCAATCAATAATACCAGCATTTATATCAAATGACATTAAAGAGTCTATGATTAGAAATTATAAATATATCTTTGAAGGACATAAAGATTATTCGCCATTCATGTCAGTTAAAACAATTGATAATAGTTTTAGTATAGGGGATACAAAAATTAAAACTTTCAAACATAATCATGGATCTATAGATGTTCAAACATACAGAATTGGAAATTTTGCATATTCAACTGATTTAAAAAATTTCTATGAAAATGATATTGATAAGTTAAAAAATTTAGATTTATGGATTGTTGGTTTACTTAGATATGATCCGCATCCTTCTCATGCAGGATTTGATAAAATTAATGAATATATTAATTATTTAAAGCCAAAAAGGACTTTATTCACCCATATGACAGCCCTTTTAGATTATGAAGAATTACTTTCAAAATGTTCTGAAAATATTGAACCAGCTTACGATGGCATGACTATTGAGCTATGAAAGATAAAAAAATTGGTTTCATTGGTTTAGGAAATGTAGGTAATAAAATTGCTTATAATATTCTAAAGAACAAAAACTATAGTCTGTATGTTTTTGACTTAAATAAAAAAAAATCTAAAAGATTAGTTTCTCAAGGTGCTATATTAAGTTCTTCAATTGAAGAATTAATTACTAGTGTAACTGTTTTCATAACATGTTTACCTTCACCCAATGCAGTTAAAAATGTTTTATTTAATGCTATCCCTCTTTTAAATAAAGATCATCTCTGGATAGAAATGAGTACTACTGATGAAGAAGATATGAAAATGTTATCAAATTTAGTTTTTAAAAAAAAAGCTGCTGCACTTGAAGCGCCTATAACGGGAGGTCAACATAGAGCTGAAAGTGGTAATATATCTATATTAGTTGCTGGAAGCAAAAAAACATTTAATAGAGCATTACCAATCTTAAGTTGTGTTGGGCATCAAATTTTGCACTGTGGTAAAATTGGAAACGCTTCAACCCTTAAAGTAGTAACAAATTATTTAGCTTCTATTAATCTCCTAGCTATAGGTGAAGCTCTGATGGTTTGTAAAAAATATGGATTGGATCTTAAAACAGCATACAATGGAATAAAAATAAGTTCAGGCAACAGTTTTGTACATGAAACAGAGAGTCAAGTAATATTAAACGGCTCATATGATGTTGGTTTTACAATGGATTTAGTTTGTAAGGACGTAGGACTTTTTAATAAGCTAACTAAAAAATTTAAAATTCCCGCTAAAATTAGCAATTTAATGTTAAGAATATTTAAAACTGGTCAAAAAAAATTAGGTAAAAGATCTTTAAGTACAAGTATTGTAAAATTACTTGAAGATTCTTGTAGTGAAAATTTAAGATATAAAGGTTTTCCTTCAGTACTAGTTGATATAAACAAAAAGAAAAAAGGTATAGAGATATTAAATGATCAAAAAAGATTTTAGTCCCACAGTTTATAAGTATAAAGACTCCGTAATGGAATATGTCGAAAACACAGATTTATTTAAAAGTTATCTTAAAACTACTAATTTTACACAAGTCTATGATGGCACTCTATGGGCTGAAGGTCCATGTTATATTCCACATAAAGACATGCTTGTATGGAGCGATAATCCAAATAATAGAATGATGAAGTTGCTGAATGGGGAAGTTTCTGAATACAGAAATCCCTCTAATTTCTGCAATGGTAATACTATTGATAATCAGGAAAATCTAATTTCTTGCTCTCATGGAGGTCGTTGTGTTTATAAAACTGATGATGATTTAAACGTTTCTATAGTTGTAGATTCATATGAAGGAAAAAAATTAAATTCACCAAATGATATATGCGTTAAATCTGATGATACGATATGGTTTACAGACCCACCTTATGGAATTTTGTCAGATTACGAAGGTTATCCTGGTGAACAAGAGTATGGAGGATGCTATGTATTTAGATTTAACCCTAATACTAAAAAATTAGATGTTATGACAAAAGATCTTGATAGGCCAAACGGAATAGCATTTTCACATGATGAAAAAAAACTTTATGTTGCCGATACAGCTGAAAATATAAAGTGCTTATATGTTTTTGATGTTATAGATAATGAAATAAAAAATCAAAAATTAGTCTATGATTTTAAACCTTTTTTTTCTGATGGTTTTAGAAGTGATAAAGATGGTAACATTTGGACAAGTGCAGGTAAGGCTATAAAATGCTTTAATGCTGATAATGAATTGATAGGTCAAATATTAGTTCCTGAATTAGTATCAAATTTAGAGTTTGGTGGGAAAGAGGGTAATATTTTATACGTTACAGCAACAAGCTCACTATATAAAATGGAATTAAATCAAGTAGGTGCAAAATTTTAATGCATATGGATTTGAAGGATCAAAAATGTCAAGCTTGTTCAGGAAATACTCCTAAATTTGATGAAAAACAAATTAGTAAGCACTTATCAGAATTAAATAATTGGTCAGTAAATGAAGAGCAAAAAATGATTTTTAAGAAATTTAAATTTAAAACTTTCAATCAATCTCTTAAATTTACAAATAAAGTCGGAAAATTAGCTGATGAAGAGGGTCATCATCCTGATATTTCTCTTGGTTGGGGTTATGTATTAATTATGTTACACACACACGCCATCAAAGGGCTATCAATAAATGATTTTATATTAGCATCTAAAATTGATGTCATAGATTAATTAATTTCGATAAATTATTGAAATATATAAATTAAAAAGTTATGTAAAATCCTATAAACAAACCAGTACCAAATACAAAATGAGCTATTAGATTTTGAACTAAAATATTAATTCTATTTTCATTTTTTGATGCAAAAAAACCTAAATTATAAGCAAAAGGCATTAAAAAACACCAGCCTCCTAAAACAGTAGTAAAGCCAAAAACATATGCAAGCAATATAGAAGGATAATCAAATAATAAGTAGTTAAGTATTACAAATAATAATCCATATATTACACCAATCAAATAATGAAAAAAATATCCCCATATTAATTCATTATCTAATTCCTCATCTTCTGACAAAGATTTTCTAATGATCATTCCTTCTTTGTAACCTAAAAAATACCTACCTAATAAATTCCATTTCGGCTTATCAATACCATATGCAAAATTTAATGAATAATTAAACAAATCAAATATTATTGTAGCTATCAAACCTGAAATTATACCTTGAAAAATAAACATATGTATTATTAAAAATTAATTTATCTGTTAAAATATATTCATTTATAAATTAAGCTATCTTTATAAGATTTTAAAGATAATATTTGTCTAATTAAGAAAAATCTTCTTTATTCATAATTACTAATTCTATAGTTTACTTTAAAGTAATGAAATTTGAAAAGTATTTTAAAAATTATAACAAATCAATTTATGATTTATTAATTGATTTAGATACTTCATTAATTGATAGATCAGTTGAATTAATATTAAAATGCAAAATAAGCGGCGGTAAAGTTTTTATTATTGGCAATGGAGGAAGTTCTTCAATTGCAAGTCATGTAAGTGTCGATTTTGCTAAAGTAGCAAATGTACCATCTAATACATTTAATAATGCTAATTTAATTACTTGTTTTGCTAATGACTATGGTCACGAAAACTGGATTAAAGAAGCTATAAAAGCATATACTCAAAAAAACGATATATTAATTCTTATAAGTAGTAGTGGAAATTCAAATAATATAATTAATGCTGCAAAATATTGTAATGAAAATGATATTCCTCTTATTACTTTTAGTGGTTTTGATAAAAAAAACAATTTGGCAAAGCTCGGTGATATAAATATTCA
>CACJTT010000010.1 GCA_902596365.1 uncultured Alphaproteobacteria bacterium | reverse complement strand
TTTTTTAATGAATCTCTTATTTTTTTACTATCATCCCAACAATCAAAAGTTTTTTTTTGAAATTTTAATAATTTAATAACAGATTGTCCACTTTTTCTTAAACCGTATACGTATTCTGTCATTTAACGAATTTTTAAAGTGGCTAAACTTAACAAAGCAAGTACTATGGTTATAATCCAAAATCTAATTACAATAGTGGACTCTGCCCATCCTTTTTTTTCGAAGTGATGATGCAATGGAGCCATCATAAAAACTCTTTTCCCAGTTAATTTAAAACTAATTACCTGAATAATTACTGAAAAAGTCTCTAAAACAAATAAGCCGCCAGCAATTGCCAAAACAATCTCATGCTTAACCATGATTGCAATTGATCCAATTGTTGCGCCTAAAGCTAATGAGCCTGTGTCACCCATAAATACCTTTGCAGGTGGCGCATTAAACCAAAGGAAGCCTAAAGCCGCACCTATTAATGAACCGCATAAAACAGATAATTCACCTGTTCCTGGAATATAAGTAATAAGTAAATAATCAGAAAATACAATATTACCGGTAACATAAGCGATAAAAGCGAAAGTCATAGCAACTATCATTACTGGGACTATAGCTAAACCATCTAAACCATCTGTCAAATTTACAGCATTGGCTGAACCAACAATTATAAATAATGAAATCACAAAATAAAAATATCCAAAATTTACAATTAAATTTTTAAAAAAAGGAAACGCCACTGTAGTATCAATCTGATCGTTAATATTGTTTATAATTATTATAGAGATTATTAGGGCAGAAAATAATTGTAATACTATTCTAGTTGTTGCCTTTAATCCATTGCTAGAATTTGATTTTATTTTATTATAATCATCAATGAATCCTATCAATCCAAATATAAATAAAGTTAGAAAGCCAATCCAAACAAAAATATTTTGTAAATCTGACCACAAAGCTAATGACATTATAACACTTAAAATGATTAAAACACCTCCCATTGTAGGTGTTCCTGCTTTTTGAATTATATGATTTGCTGGCCCATCATTTCTTATTGGTTGACCAATTGGTTGAATTTTTGAAATTCTATTAATTATATACTGACCAAAAATTAAAGAAAAAAATAGTGATGTTAATATTGAAGCACCAACTCTAAAAGTTATAAAATTAAATAAGTTCAAAAAACTATATTGTTCAACAAAATTTTGAGCTATGAATTTAAACAAAATTATCCTTCCTTTTTTAACTTTATTAATTTTACAAACTTATTTACTTCAGTTTTATTTGAACATTTAGTCATTATAATGGCATTTTTTTGAAGCTTCTTTTTTAAATAGCTCATTATATTCTGGCTACTGTTTTTATAAACATAATTATTTTTCAATTTAGAAAATATACTTAGAGCTTTTTTAAAAAAGTCGCCAGATAAAATAACTTGATCAAATTGATATTTTTCAATTTCTTTTATAACTTTAATATGAAAATCATGTGACTTCAAACCTAGTTCATTCATATTACCTAAAATTAAAAATTTATCTCTTTGGTTATTATGAATATTCGAAAAATTTTTTATGCTTTCAGACATTGTTTCAGGGTTTGCATTATATGATTGATCAATTAATCTAATTTTAAAATTATTTAGCAAAATATTATGTATGCTTCCTCTTCCTTCTACTTTAGGCATTTTATAAATATTATTAATAATTATATTTGTATTAATTTTATTTAAAATAAAAAAAGCTAAAACAAAAATTAAATTCAAAATAGGCTTTTCTTCAAATTCAGTTAATATGATTTTATAATTTTTATTTAAAATGTTTAAAGTTATATAATATTTAGATTCTAATTTTTTTATTTTTTTAATACAACATCCGTCTTCCTTGTTTCCTATTTTAATTAATTTTTTTAATTTTTGTTTTTGAGCAATTTTATAAATTAAATTTTCTTCTTTAGATTGATTTTGAAAATATAAAATTTCAGCTAACGGATTATATTTTTTTCTGAATATATCAGATTTTTCTATTGCAATATTGCGTCTATTTTTAAAATTTTCAAGATGAGTAGAAAGTATATTTGTTATAAAAATTTGATTTGGCTTAACTAATTTTGTTAATTCCCTAATTTCATGGAATTTGTTTGTTCCAATTTCAAATATTGCATAATCAGATTTTAAATCCATATTTAAAATTGAAATCAAAACTCCCAATTTATTATTATAACTTTTAATAGATGCAGAGACTTTAAATTTTTTTCTTAAAAAGAATTTTAAGTATTCTTTTAAAGAGGTTTTTCCAGCACTTCCTGTTATACCAATTACTTGGCCATTATAAGATGATCTTTTTTTTTCAGATAAATCAATTAAAAAATTTTGAATATTCTTAACTAATAATATTTTTTTACTACTTTTTAAACTTTTGAAATCTTTATCAGTTATGCAATATTTTGCCCCTGCCTTCAGAGCATTATTTATATATTTATTACCATGATATTTTGATCCTTTTAATGCTAAAAAAATGTCATTTTCTTTTACTTCTTTACTATTTATTTTTATTTTGTTTGATGAATTAATTATATATTTTTGAAGAACTTCTATAGATTTCATATTTATTTAATAAAATTTTTTGCTATTTGATAATCATCAAATTCAATTTTCTTATTGTTAATTAATTGATATTTTTCATGACCTTTTCCAGCGATAATAAGAACATCATTTAATTCTAATTTTAAAATTGCTTCATGTATTGCTTTTCTTCTATCAGAAATATCCACTCCTTTTGGGCAATGCTTTTTTATGCTTTCTCTAATATTTTTTGCATTTTCATATCTTGGGTTATCATTAGTTATATAGACTCTGTTTGAATATTTTTTGGCCACAATTGCCATTTTTTTTCTTTTTTGTTTATCTCTATTGCCTCCACAACCAAAAACAAGAGATGGTTTAAAATTATCATATGAAAAAGTTTTTAAAATATTTTCAAGAGCATCAGGAGTATGAGCATAGTCAATTATAATTTTTGAATTTTTTTTCCTAAAGTTAATAATTTCAAATCTACCTGGTGCAGATTTTAATTTATGCAAACAATTAATTATTTTTTTTATGCTAATATTCATAGCTAAGGCACAGGCTATCGCACATTCTAAATTTTCTTTTTGAATATTATTTATTAATTTAAATTTTGTTAAATTATATTTTTTTCCAAAAACATATAAATTTAAATGATTATTTTTATAAAAATATACATCTTTTGCTCCAAAGGTAATAATTCTAATTTTTTTTTCTTTTAATTTTTTTTCTAAAGTCACATAATTTTTTAAACGTGAATTAATTATTGCCACTCCTTTGGTATGTAAAATTTTTGTGAATAATAAGAATTTACTATTTACGTAAGATCTAAAATTTTTATGATAATCTAAATGATCATGTGATAGATTAGTAATCGCTGCTATATCAATATTTAAATTTCTGAAACGCCCTTGGTGTAGTCCATGACTAGAGGCTTCAGTTATAAAGCAAAATTTATTTTTTTTACTTTCATAAGCAAATTGATACATATCTAAATTACTTGGAGTAGTTAATGCTGAGTCCTTATACTTTTTTAAATCAATGAAATAGCCAAGAGTGCCCGTTAATTTTGAAGGAATTCTATTTATTTTACATATTTGGGCAAGGTACCATGAGGTAGAAGTTTTGCCATTTGTTCCTGTAATAGCAATAGATGTTTTAGGCAAAAAAGGTTGCCTAATCTTAATTAATCTTCCAATTTCTCTATCAAGATCCTTGACAATAATTTGATTAAGAGAACAATTATTTAAAAAACTATCAGTAATTATAGTATTCAAATTTTTTGAAATTGCTTCTTTTAAATATGATAATTTGAAATGTTTTTTTTTGTTTATAACTAAAAGAGTATTGCTATTTACATTTTTAGAATGATCACTTAAGTATTTTATTTTTTTTTTAGGTAATTTGCCTACAATTTTTGGATTATTGATAATATATTTTAGATCAGAGAAAAGCATAACTAGATTTATATATTCGTTTTACGTTAGCTTTTATAAAGTTATCATGTCTATATGAAGGCAAGTTTAATATTTTAATCATTTCAAATATGATATTTTTTACAAGAGGAGCATTCACAACTGCTCCAGTCATTCTTTGGTTTGAATTATTAGGTTTTTTTGGATATTTTATTGCAGTATATACGACATATCTAGGATTATTGATTGGGAATACTCCTATAAAAGATGTTCTATTTCTATTTTTATAATAACCCCCTTTTGGATTTAATAATTCTGATGTACCAGTTTTTCCTCCAATATTATATCCATCTATTTTAACCCTTGGACCGGTAAACTGAGTTTTAGTAATTACTGCATTTAATAAACTTAAGAAGTAATCAGAGCTTTCTTTTTTTAATAGTATACTTTGATTTGAATTTTTTTTTACATTTAAAATAAAGGTTGGGCTTACTGTATAGCCTTCATTAGCTAGAGAAGCATATGCTTGAACAAGATGAAGTGGTGTTATAGAAAAACTATGACCAAAACCTATTCTAGTAGTTTCGTGTTCTTTCCAATTATTAGGATTTCCTATAGGCTTTTCTGCTTCAAATAATTCAATATCTAGTTTTTTAAAAAAACCTAATTTATCAAGAAATTCTTTTTGATTATTTTTACCTATTCTTAATGCTATTTGTGCAGTTCCAATATTTGATGATTCAACAACAATTTTTTCTACATCATAAAGTCCATCATCTTTGTATATATCATGATCTCTAACTCCTTTGACACTTTTTTTAACATCAAAAATCATATCTGGATTAATAATTCCATAATCGTAACCATTAACAACTGTTAATGGTTTAAAAGTCGAGCCCATCTCATAATTGGATTGGGTAACTCTATTAATTAAATTAATTTCATTAAAACTTTGATTATTATTAGGATCAAAATCAGGATAACTAACAGAAGATAAAACTTCACCATTTGATATATCGAGAACTATTGCTAACCCTGACTCTGCATTATAAAAATTAATAGTTTCTAATAAATTATTTTTAATTGATTGTTGAAGATTTATATCGATAGATAAAGTTATGTCTTTAGCTTTTGATAATGATTTATTAAAATATCTTTCAATTCCTCTTTGACCAATTTGATCAATATTTACAAAACCAACTAGGTGTGAAGCAGTGTTCTTAAATGGATAAATTCGCTTTTGTTCATTATGAAATTCTAAATTAATTTCTCCAAGATCAATAATTTTTTGATGCTCAAATGGAGTAATATTTCTTTTTAACCAAACAAATTTTTTTTTACTTGATAATTTATTTTTTATTACCTTCTCATCAATATCAAGAATTTCTGCTAATTTGTTTGACAAAACTTCAACATTATTTATTAAATTAGGTCTGGCAGATAAGGATTTTGAATTTATTGACGCAGCTAAAACTATACCATTTCTGTCATAAATATTACCTCTTGTTTCTTTTTTTTCTATTTTAATTTTTGTCGAAACATCAAAATAACTTGAGATTGAAATAAAACTTATTCTGTAAAATACAGAAAAGAAGAAGAAGAGAAAAACTAAAATAGAAAGAAAAATTCTTTTATGAAAATTTTTTAATGAATCTGAATCAAATAAAAATGGTTTATCTTTAATCATTTTATTTTGATTTTAAATTTATCAATATTATTTTATTTTCTTTCAAAATAGATATATTTGATAGGTTTACAATTTTGTTCTCCAACTCTTCTTCCTCATAAGTGAAATAGATGTCATGTAATTTCTTTAAATAATTGGGGTTATTATAAAAGGAGTGTTCAATTTTATTTACTTTTAATTGATTTTTTTGTTTTTGGATATTCAACTTAATTACATTATTATTGATTTCAATTTTTCTAGTTAAATTACCTAAATATATTGCTAAAAAAACTATAATTAAATTTATAAGAAGAAAAAAAACAATATGTTTAGCATACTTCATGTTTAAATTTTTTGGGCCACCCGAAGCTTAGCTGATCTAGATCTTGGATTACTATTAATCTCAAAATCCTTTGGTCTTAAAGGTTTTTTGGTGATTATCTTTAAGGTTATAGGACCAAGATCACCTAAGTCCGGGAGGTGGCGGGAGGAACGCCATCGTTTACCACTTTTGTGGTTAAAATAATCTTTCACAATTCTATCTTCTAGACTTTGGAAAGAAACTATTATCAATAAACCATTTTGAGCAAGCAAAGATTCTGATTTCTCTATAGCTATTTTAAGTTCATTTAATTCATCATTTACATAAATTCTTAGTGCTTGAAATACCTTAGTAGCAGGATGAATTTTGTTTTTGACATTATTGAAAGGTAATGATTTTTTTATAATATCTGATAGTTCTTTAGTATTATCTATAGGTTTTATAGTTCTTTTTTTAATAATGTTTTTTGCAATTCTTCTAGAGTGTTTTTCCTCTCCTAATTCAAACAAAATGTTCGAGAGTTTGCTTTCATCAAAAGAGTTAACAATTTCATAAGCATTTAGTTTAGATGATCCCATTTTCATATCTAAGGGACCTTCATTTTGAAAGGAAAATCCCCTCTTAGCATTATCAATTTGGTTCGAACTTACACCCAAATCAAAAATTATTACGTCAAACTTTTCATTTAGATATTTTGAATTGGAAATTAATTCATCAATTTTACTAAATTTTTGATTAAAAAATTCTATATTTTTATATTTTTTTCGTAATTCATTAAAAAAAATTTTTGAAATTGGATCTCTATCTATCGCAATTAAATTTTTAATATTAAATTCCTCAAGAATAGCTTTGGAATAACTGCCACCACCAAAAGTAGCATCAATTAAATTTATTTTTTTATTGATTGGTATAAATGACTTTACTTCATTAATCATAACAGGCACATGTCTATTAATCATTAATATCTCCTGTTAGTATTTTGCTTAAAGTTTTTTTATTTAAATTTAGACGTATTCTTGATTTATTTTGCAAATCTAATGCAACACTAGGACTAACAATTTGAAAATAGTAACCTTGACCTATAAATGTAACCTCATCTTTAATTTTAGCAAAAGTTTTTAATTTTTCAGGTATTAAAAATCTACCTTCTTTATCTAAATTAGTTGGCACCATTTCAGAAAATATTGAAGTTGTAAAATCTTCATGTTCCTCTGAAAAAAAATCTAAATTATTTATTCTCTTTGCAATTTCATTAACTCTGTCTACACTTAAACCATCAATAAAATTGTTTCTTAAGGATTTTGATAAAATAATTTCATTTTTATGCTCTTTAGATAATGCACTTCTATAAATAGAGGGCAGTGAAACTCTCCCCTTTTTATCAATTTTGTTTATAAAAGTAGAAACAAATAAATTCATGATAATTAATGGGTTATCATGGGATATTATGGGCGTCAATGGGATAACTTATAATTTATCTTTTTGTTTCTATTTTGTTCTATATTTTTTAGCGATGATGCATAAGCCGGGTTCTGTAATTTACAAAGTAAAATGATGATCATTAATCTAGGATAAATGTTGCCATTTATCTCAAGCAGTCTACCCGAATAACTCAGCTGGAAACTGATTGCTATTCCTATTTGACCTTGCTCCAAAAAGGGTTTGCCATGCCTTTTTTGTTACCAAAAAAGCGGTGAGCTCTTACCCCACCATTTCAACCTTACCCATAGGGCGGTATTTTTTCTGTTGCACTTTCCCTAAGCTTACACTTGCCAGGTGTTACCTGGTTTTTTTTCCAGTGGAGCCCGGACTTTCCTCTTGAAAATTCAAGCGATCATCGCACCATCAAGATCTAATTATTTAATTTTTATGTTTTGGTCAATAATAAACTGCAGAAATGTCTCTCAATAAAAGTAAATAATTTAGTATTTGAATATTTTTTTTTACTTTTTTGAAGATAATGACTTTTATAATTATTAATTAAACTTTTATATGAACTTTGATTATTAATTGATTTGGAAACATCATATCCTATAAAATTTAACATAATAAGTATTTTATTTTTATTAGAATAAATTTTGTTTTTTTTAAACCAAATTCTAATCTTTTTTAATTTATTTAAACTAACTTTTTTAGGGATATATGATAAATGTAAATTATATAGCTTGTTCCAAGGAAATTTTTCACCTGGATCTATTTTTCTGTATGGCGCAATATCTGAATGACCTAAAATATTTTTTTTATTAATTTTATATTTTTTTTTAAGATATTTTAGAAGAGAAATTAATGACTTAATAAGTAATAAAGAAAATTTATTATTATTATTGTTTGGACTAAAATCTAACTCTATCCCTATTGATACACTATTTAAATCTTTTTCTAATAGCCAAGCAGATTGCCCAGCGTGCCAAGCTCTATGCTTCTCATTAACTAAATTATATATTTTTCCATTTTGACTAATTATATAATGGCAACTAACTTTATTTCTTTTGTCACATAAGTAATTAATTGAGTCTCTAATAGATGGTAAAGCAGTATAATGTAAGATTAAAAAGGAAATTTGTTTACTTTTCCTTTTGTCATAATTTAAAGATTTAAATTTATGAATTAATTTCATTCAAATTTACTATTAATCAATATATATATCAATTTTTATGATACTAAAAAGGTTTAGTCTACTAATATGCTTGCTAGCGATATTTAATTGTTCATCAAAAGACAATAACATAGATAATTCATTATCTAAAAATCAAGAAAGTGCAGATTTGATGTACATAGACGCAATGAATAAGTTTAATTCTAAGCAGTCAGATGAGGCAATTATTATTTTTGAAGAAATTGAAAGACTTTATCCTTTATCAAATGAAGCAATTCAATCTCAAATCATGTCTGGTTTTATTGATTATGGTAATTTAAATTATGATGATGCAATTTTTAAATTTTCAAGAATAATAAATAAATATCCATCATTAAAAAATATTGATTATGTTTATTACATGAGAGCACTCTGCTATTATGAGCAAATATCTCATGAAGATCTTGATGGTAAAAACAATTATCTTGCTTTAGAAAATCTCCAGCAACTTATAAAGAGATTCCCTGATAGTAAATATGCAAAGGATGGTAGGCAAAAAGTTGTATTAGTTAATTCAAATATTGCTGCTAAACATATGAGCATAGCTTATTTTTATCAAAAAAAAGGTAAATATACAGCAGCACTAAACAGGTATAAAATTGTTATCAGCAATTTTTCAAATACAAGATTTACTCCAGAAGCCTTATATAGAACAACTGAAGTTTATATGACTATAGGTTTAAAAGAAGAAGCTTCAAATACTGCTTCAGTTTTAGGATATAATTACCCTAAGTCTAAATGGTATGAGTTAAGTTATAATTTAATTAATAAACAAAATAAATCTAAAAGCTTTTTAAAAAAATTAAACTTTCTAGATGATGAATAAAAAAGAGGATTTAAAAAAAATAAAAAGCAGAATAATACAATTAGCCAAATTAATTAGAACACATAATATCCATTATCACCAAAATGATAAACCTATAATCACGGATAGTGAATTTGATAAATTAGTTATTGAAAATTCACTTCTAGAAAAAAAATATCCTAATTTAAAATTAAAAAATGGACCTAATGAAATTGTAGGTGGAAATTTAAAAAATAAATTTCAGAAAATTAAACATGGATCACCTATGCTTTCACTAGCAAATGCATTTAATTTAGAAGATATTGAAGAATTCGATGAAAGAGTAAAAAAATATCTAAATATAGAATTAAAAAAAAAACTTGATTATGTATGTGAAGCTAAAATTGACGGCCTATCACTTAATTTAACCTACAAAGATGGTATACTCCTATCAGCAGCAACACGGGGAGATGGGCTTATAGGAGAGGATGTTACACAAAATATACTTAACATAAAAAATATACCTAAAAAATTAAAAAGTAAATTTCCAAGTTATATAGAAATTAGAGGTGAGGTTTTTTTAACAAAAAAAGATTTTGAAGAGATTAACTTAAAGTTAGATAAAAATAATAAATTTGCTAATCCGCGAAATGCAGCTGCAGGAAGTTTACGGCAGCTTAATGTCAATATAAGTAAATCAAGACCATTACAATTCTTAGCTCATGGGATAGGATATTCATCCTATGAATTTAGTTATTTTGATGAATATTATGAAAATTTAGAAAAATGGGGAATTAAAAAAAATGAAATAAATATTAAAGCTTCAAATATGAATTCAATCTTTGAATTCTATAATAGAATAAATAAAACCAGAAGTAATTTAGATTACGACATCGATGGGTTAGTAATCAAATTAAACAATATGTTAAATCAAAAAAGACTGGGTAGCGTTGGTAAAAATCCAAGATGGGCAATTGCTCTAAAATTTTCTGCAGAAAAAGCTACAACAACAGTTGAGGAAATTGATTTTCAAGTGGGTAGAACCGGATCAATAACGCCAGTGGCAAGATTACAAAGTATTAATTTAGGAGGCGTAATTATTTCAAATGCAACTCTTCACAATTTTGATGAAATTAAAAAAAAGAATATACAAATTGGTGATACTGTTGAAATTCAAAGGGCAGGAGATGTAATACCTCAGGTTATTAAAGTAATAAAAAAATCAAAAAAAATAAATAAAAAGATAACTGCGCCAAAAAAATGCCCAATATGTGGAAGTAAAACTTTTAAAGAACAGAATGAAGCAGTATTAAGATGTATTAATATTTATGGATGTTATGCTCAAAAAGTTTCTCAGATAATTCATTTTGTTAGTAAAAAAGGATTAAATATTGATGGATTTGGTGAAAAACAAGTAAAACAATTCTATGATTTGAAATTTATAAAAGATGTCGCTGATATATTTGCATTAAAAAATTTAAAATTAAAAATTGAAAAATTAGATGGTTGGGGAGAATTATCATTTAATAATTTAATAAATTCGATTGAAAATTCTAAAAATATTGATCTAGATAAATTTATATATTCTTTAGGAATAAGATTTATAGGTGAGGTAAACTCAGAAATTATAGCAAAAGAATTTAAAAACATAAAAAATTTTATCTTAGCATCTAAAGAAACTGATATTTTATATAATATTGATGGTCTTGGCCCAAAAGCTATTAATGCAATTAAGGATTTCTTTTCATATAATCAAAACATTGCCTTATTAGAAAAACTATCTAATCATATAAATATCAATGAAAATAAAATAGAGAATATTAATAATTTTTTTAATGGCAAAAACTTAGTATTTACCGGCTCCTTAATCAATATTTCAAGAGATGAAGCAAAATATTTAGCTAAGAAAGTAGGTGCAAAAATTCTATCTAGTGTTAGTAAAACAACTGATTATGTAATAATTGGTGAAAAAGCAGGCTCTAAATCAAAAAAGGCAAAAGAATTAAATATAAAGACATTGACTGAAGATGAATTTTTAAAAAAAATTAATTCTTAATCTGTAAAAATTTTAAATAAACTTTTTTTAAACCAAAATTTTTAAAATCGACTTCCGCTTTATCTATATCTTTTTTCAATATTATTCCAGTTCCATATTTTTTATGAAAAACTTCATCATGAATCATTAAATCATCCTCAAAAGATACATCTTGATTAAACTCCCAATCAATATCATTGGATTTATTTCCTAACATTCTTTTTCTTCCAGGAGTTAAATAATCACTAACAATATCTTCAGTTGAAATGAAATTACTTAAAAAATCATTTTCCTCAACAAATTTTGAGTCATTAAATTCAATTAAATCTTTTGGTAATTCTGAAATAAAACGTGAGGGAGTATTAAAATCATGTGAAGCATATGAATATCTGTTTTGATTAACATAAGATATTTGAATTTTTTTTCTTGCTCTTGTAAGCGCGACATATGCTAATCTTCTCTCTTCTTCTAAACCTTTGGTTCCCGACTCATCTAGTGATCTTTGACTGGGGAAAACTCCCTCTTCCCATCCAGCTAAAAAAACATAGTCAAACTCCAATCCTTTCGCGCCGTGCATTGTCATTAAACTGATGGTTGGGACATTTGTATTGGAGATATTTTCCATTACTAGGCCCACATGTTCTAAAAAACCTTCTAAATTTTCAAAATCTTTTAAACTTTCTAAAAACTCATTTACATTATCTATTCTTGATAAACTTTCAGGATTTTTTGAACTCTTTAATTCAATTTCTAGTGACTGCATATACTTAGAATCTTCTAAAACGGCTTTAGTAAGCTCAATGTGATCAAAATTTTTTTTAATTTTTCTCCAATTTATGATGTTCTTAATAAAATTTTCAATTTCTATATTTACCTTAGTTTTAATTTCATTAACAAATATTTGAGAACCTTCAAACAAACTTATATTATTTTGTCTTGAAATATTATTGATTTTAGCAAGTGTTGATTTACCTATTCCTCTCTTAGGTGTGTTTATTACTCTTTCAAAAGCTAAATCATCTGATAAATTATTTATGATCCTTAGGTAAGCAATGATATCTTTTATTTCTTTTCTCTCATAAAATCTTAATCCTCCAACAATTTTATAAGGTAAGCCTATCGATATCAATCTATCTTCAAAAGATCTTGTATGTGCAGCAACTCGAAATAATATAGCAATTTCTGAAAGTTTAACTTTTTTTGATATTAACAGTTCTATTTGATCAGTTGTATTAATTGCTTCCTCTTTTGTTTCCCAAAAGCCGTTAATTGTAATTTTTTCACCTATTTCATTGTCACTCCATAGTTTTTTTCCATATCTACTTTTGTTTTTATCAATAAGTATTGAAGCACATTCCAAAATATTTTTTGTCGATCTATAATTTTGCTCTAATCTGATTATTTTAGGATCATTGAAATTTTTTTTAAACTCTAATAAATTAGTTACATCAGCCCCTCTCCAAGAATAAATAGACTGATCATCATCTCCTACACAACATATATTTTTATGACCTTGATATAAATACTCTAACCATTTTTGCTGGATAAAATTAATGTCTTGATATTCATCTACCAATATAAAATGAAATAAATTTTGATAATATTCTCTTACATCATTATTTGTTTTAAATAATTTTATACACAAAAGAATCAAATCACCAAAATCAACACAATTAATTCTATTTAATTCCTGCTGATAAGTTTTGTATACTAATCTGAGCTCTTCATCATTATTTCTATATTTGTTTGGCTTAAGTTCATTAAAAAAAACCCCCTTGTTTTTTAAACCATCAATTGCATTACTGAAAAACTTAGGAGAAATATCTTTAGTGTCTATATTTTCTTGTTCACAAATTTTTTTTATAAGTTTTAATTGATCATCTTTGTCGATGATAACAAAATTTTTTTTTAAACCAACTATTTCATAATTTTTTTTTAAAATTTTTAATGACAGAGAGTGAAAAGTGCCCAGCCACATTTTATCGATAGGGAAATTTAACATTTTAGATACTCTAAATTTCATTTCGGATGCAGCCTTATTAGTAAAGGTTACTGCTAATATTTGATTAGGTTTTAAAATTTTCATAGCAAGGAGATGGAGTAGTTTATAAGTTAAAACTCTTGTTTTACCACTTCCAGCACCTGCCAAAACTAAGGTAGCTCCAGAATTATTTTCTACAGCCTCTCTTTGAAATTCATTTAGGGATTGTAGATAATTATTAGAATTTTCTGACATAATTATGATATAAAAGTTATATAATAATAAAAAATTAAACTATATAACTATATAAAATTAGTCATAAAAAATGAATAAATTAAAACAATTATTAATATATTTTACTATTATTTTTATTAGTTTTAATCTTAATGCTGGTGCATCTGATGATGTGAGTACTAACTCAGAAGACTTTGAAACCTCAGTTTTTGAAGATGAAATTTATGACCCTCTTGAAGGTATTAATAGAGCAGTATTCGAATTTAATAATGTTGCAGATAAAATTATTTTAGAACCAACGGCCAAAGGATATAAAAAATTACCGACTCCAGTTCAAAGTGGAATTGGTAATTTTATAAAGAATCTAAAACTTCCTCTTGTAGCAGTGAATCAATTACTGCAAGGCCAAGGAAAAAATGCAGCTGAGTCGACAGGTAGGTTTTTAGTCAATTCAACAATTGGAATATTAGGATTAATTGATGTTGCAGATGATCTAGGTCTTGAGCAAAAAGAAGAAGATTTTGGTCAAACACTTGCAACATGGGGAGTTGGTGATGGCTTTTATATTGTACTACCTTTATTTGGTCCCTCGAATTTAAGAGATACTTCAGGAATGGTAATGACGATGATGACTGATCCTGTAAATGCTTATGCTGCAAATCAAGGAGAGGCATGGGCAATACCGTTGAGAACAGCAGTAAATGCAGTTGACCAAAGATCTAGAATTATAGATGAAGTTAATGCCCTTAGGGATAATTCTTTAGATTATTATGCAGCAGTTAGAAGTTCTTACTATCAAAACAGAAAAGCTGCTATTAATAATACAGATGATAGTGATTTGACACCACTACCTTTGATTAGTATTGAATTTGAATGATTAATTTAATTAAATTTTTAGTATTTATATTTATTATAGTATTATCATCGAGTTTAAAAGCAAGTGAAGCCTCTGAATGGTTAAAACAAGAAGTTGATAAAATCTTAATAGCTTATCAAGATCCGAATCTACCTAATGAAAATAGGTTTTTATTAATTGAACAAACAATTAACAACAATTTTCCAGGAAAAAGTATTGCAATAAATATTGCAAAACAGAGTTATAAAAATGCCAATGAAGAAACTAGAAAAATTTATATTAATCTATTTAAAAGGCATTTAGCATTAAATATCGCATCTCTTATGCAAGGTTACTCAAACCAAAAATATGAATTAACAGATTCAAGATATGATGAAAAAAATAAAGTTAATTATATAGACATGGAAGTATATTTAGATACTGGAGAAATGATAGTTACTTGGAGAGTTCTAAAACATAAAGAACGATATTTTGTTATTGATTTAATAATTTCAGGAATTTCTCTTTATGAGACTAAAAGATCAGAATTTAATTCAATGCTTAAAAATGTTGATAATGATTTAACTAAACTAAATGAAGAACTTGATAAGATAAATGAATCTAGTTATCAAAAAATTATAAATTAACTCTTTAGGTATTTAATTTCTTCCTCACTTAAAAATTTAGGCTGAATTGGTTGAGTTGTTAAATTATACATTTGTCTATTTTTAGAAGATGTTAAAATTCCTTCCATAATTTCTAGAACATGTATAGCTAAATCTAATGAGCATCTTGCTTGTCTTTTATTTTTAATAGCATCAATCATATCCGCTAATCCTATTCCCCGATAATTTGCAATTATTGTTCCATCATTGTCAGCTTTATTTGGTACCCCTAATAACATTTTATCGTTGTTTACTTTTTGCCAATCTTCTTCTTTTTTTGATACCAAAATATCCCCACTAAAAAAATTTGGATCAGGAATAATCATAGATCCATCTAATCCATATAATTCTATAGTAGAATGTTTATGTTTCCATACATCCCATGAACAGAAAAATTGTATTTTTGCATTATTTTGAAATTCCAAAGTACCCATTAAGGTTGTTGGAGTTTCAACTTTAATTTTTTCTCCACTTCTAGGTTGGCTTGTTATTATTCTTTCTGGTGTTGCAGTACCACTAATTGAACTAATAGTTTTTATAGGACCTAGTAAATTTACCAATTGTGTTAGATAATAAACACCTAAATCAAATACTGGCCCTGCTCCTGGCTTGAAAAAAAAATCAGGGTTAGGATGCCAATGCTCCATACCATGTGACATAATATTAAAAGTTCCCAAAACCACTTCTCCAATTTCATTATTTTCTAATAACTGCCTAGCTTTCTGTCCAGCAGCACCAAGAAATGTATCTGGAGCACAACCAACATAAAGCTGTTGTTTTTTAGATAATTCATATATTTCTTTTCCTTCATCAAAATTCATAGCTAATGGTTTCTCACTAAAGCAATGTTTTCCAGCCTTTAAAGAATTTATAATCACTTCCTTATGGGCAGAAGGGATAGTGAGGTTAATTATTAAATCAATCTCTGAATTTGAGAGCAGATCTTCAACACTTTGAGCCTTTACATTAAACTTTTCAGCACTTTTTTTTGCTGCATCTGTATCAATATCTGCACAGGCTATTACATTAAAATTATTGTAAATATTTTGACAATCAAAATAAGTTTCTGAAATATTTCCGCACCCTATAATACCAACACGCATTTTATATATCTTTCAAATTTTCAATTGATCTTAGTGTATATTCTTTATAATCTTTTGGATCATCATGCTCTAAAGCAAAAATTTCACAACCAGTTTTTTTTACCTCATCTAAAATAGAGCTCCAATCAATAAATCCATCACCAACTGCACATTGTGAATCATGACTAATTAAATTTAGATGTGAAGAAGAAAAATCTTTTAAATGACAGGCAATAATTCTTGAAGCATATTTTTTTGTCCAAAATATTGGATCAGCTTTACCCGCAACTACCCAGCCTAGATCAATTTCATATTTTAAATTTTCATTTTGATCTAAAATACACTCCATAGGCATTTTACCACTTGGAAGTTTATTGAATTCAAATGCATGATTATGATACCCAAGTGTCATCCCGTTATCTTCAAAAACACTTACATAAGATGATAATTCTTTACCAAATTCATTCCATTCTTCTTCATTTTTATCAAAGATCGCTTCAAATTTGCCTCCAGGTTTTCCACTTGGACATGGCACAATAGCATGCTTAACATTTAATTTTTGTAAACTTGAAATAATTTCTTTCGTATTCTTAAGTGTGTCAAATCCAATATGAGAAGATCTAGCTGTTAAGTTATATTTTTCTAATAAATCTTTCGTTTCATCAAATGCTTCAACTTCAAATAACTCAACATTTTCTAAACCACTTTCAGATAAAAATTTAAATATATCCTTATAGGGTTTAAAATTTCTAGCAGTATAAACTTGTAAAGATATCTGATTTTTATTCATGACTACTCCTATTTTTTTAAATTTAACCAATTAACGTCTTCTTCAGTTAATTCAACTTCCAAATTTTTTAAACTTGAATCCAACTCTTCAACAACTCTTGGACCTATAAGAGCAAAAGAAGGAAATTTCATGTGGATAGGCCACGCACCAGCTATATTTTGACTTTCAACTCCTTTTTTTAAAGCTAATTCAAAAACTCTTTTTTTTCTCTCTCTATTTTCATCACTATCAAAACAACTCAAGGGACCACTTGAGTGCTCTCCTGGTTTTCTCCATGAGGACTCATCTGAAGTAATCTTATCTTCAATTTTTTGAGTAATGTCATCTGAAAGAAAATAACCTCTTCCTTGACTTGACCAAGATAAATGAGCAGTTTTAGTCTGTTCTAAATACTCTAAAATTTCATCATTATTAGAAGATATACATCCATCCCATAAAGGGTTAATCATTTTACATAAAGCTAAATTGTTATTAAGTATTCTTAATTTTGTTTTATTATTTTCTTCAGCCCATTCATTAGCTTCATTAAAGCGTTCTAGAGTCCAATTTGATCCTCCAAAAATTTTGATCCTACCTTTATTTTTTTCTTCATTTAATACATCTACAAATTCATCAACTGGTATCTCAAGATTATCACGATGCATGATATAGATATCAGCGGTCTCCGTTTGTAAACGATCCAAAGATTCTGTTAATTGATTAGATAAGTTTTTTGGGTCACATAAAGGTGTATGGGCTCCTTTAGCAATAATAACAAGCTCTTTTAAATTGTTTCTTTTTCTATGCCAATCACCAAAAAGTTTTTCCATAGAGCCTTGACCATAAACATATGCATTATCAAAAGCATTTCCTCCAACTTCAATCCAATGATCCCATAATTTTGCTGCTTCATCAAAATAAACTTGATTATCATTACCCATTATTAATTTTGATATTTTTTTATCTAAACCGTCTATTGAATCATACTGCATATTATTAATCCTAGTCTAAATGATAACCAATTTCTTTTCTCCACATATCTAAAGCTTTAATATTACCAAGAGTATCATCCCAAGTCATACCTGGATAGGGAACTTCTGTCCTTTGTTTAGAAATTGTTTGTGAAGCTAATTCTGCTTCAAAGAAAAATAAATGTTCAGGTCCTTTAAATTCTTCAATCTCTTCTTTACCATTTTTTATAATTCTGATTTTGGTATTATATGGTCCTCCATCTTTTCCAGGCATCCATGGATCGTCTATTATAATTTTTCCAACATCACCCTCAATAATTGCATTATTATCCATATTTTGCATTATAGCTG
Organism: uncultured Alphaproteobacteria bacterium; assembly: GCA_902596365.1. Taxonomy (GTDB): domain Bacteria; phylum Pseudomonadota; class Alphaproteobacteria; order HIMB59; genus CACPNW01. The sequence goes on along the minus strand of CACJTT010000010.1, from coordinate 17,485 downwards.
TTGATACTTCAGCGATTATATTATTCTCAAATTTAAGCGTTGCTGATGATATTTCATCCACGCCTGTCTCACCAATTCTAGCTTTTGCAGAAATTGAAACAGGATTGGTAAATTTTTTTCCTATAGCGGCTCCAGCAACTATTCTTGATAATGACACAGGATACAAACCAACATCCAATATAGCCCCACCAGCAAGTTTTTTATCAAATAACCTATGATCAGGAATTACTTTTTGCATATCAAAACCAAATGAGGAAGTAATATGTTTAATATTTCCAATAGTATTTTGTTTAATCAGATTTATTAATGCAGGAATTTGTGGATGACACCTATACATAAACCCTTCTTTGTAAAACACACCAGCCTCTTTTATTTTTTCTATAACTCTAGAAGCTTCAGCAAAATTTATTGCTCCTGGTTTTTCACATAAAATATGCTTACCTTTACCTGCAGCTCTTATAGTTAAATCAGCATGGAAAACATGAGGGGTCGCAATATAAACAGCATCAATATTCTCATTTTCTAGTAAAGCATCATAATCATTAAATCTAAACTCATTTTTAATCTGATACTTATTACCAAATTCTTCTAGCTTATTAGATGTTCTACTTGCAATAGATATTAATTCTCCAGAATAAGATTGTTTTAATGCATCAGCAAAATTATGTGCAATTGATCCGGGGCCAATTATGCCCCAACGAATTTTATCCATTTAATTTACTGAAGGTGCAAGTTCACCAGATTTGTACTGGGAAGCAATTGTTGAAAGAGGAATTGATTTAATCTTGCTTGCATTTTCCGAACAACCAAACTCTGTTAAACGAGCTATAACAATTTTTTTCATCCAATCTTTTGAGTCTATCAAATATTTTCTTGGATCAAATTGTGAAGGATCATTAACAAAATGTTTTCTAATGGCTGCAGTTGATGCAAGTCGTAAGTCAGTATCTATATTTATTTTTCTAACACCATGTTTAATGCCTTCTTGTATTTCTGATACAGGTACTCCATACGTTTCTTTAATTTTACCACCATTTTCATTAATAATTTTTATTAAATCTTGAGGCACTGAAGAAGAGCCATGCATTACTAAATGTGTGTTAGGTAATTTATTATTAATTTCTTTAATTCTATCTATTGCCAAAATATCTCCGGAGGGAGGTCTAGAGAATTTATAAGCTCCGTGACTTGTTCCTATAGCGATTGCTAGAGCGTCTACATTAGTAGATTTAACGAACTCTGCAGCTTCTTCAGGATCTGTTAATAATTGGTCATGAGATAATACGCCCTCGGCTCCAACTCCGTCTTCTTTTTCTCCCATGCCTGTTTCAAGAGATCCTAAACATCCTAACTCACCTTCTACAGAAACGCCTAAGCTATGGGCTATTTTAACTGTTTCCTTAGTAACTTTGACATTGTAAGCAAAATCAGAAGGTGTTTTTTGATCTTCAAGCAAAGAGCCATCCATCATTACAGAACTAAAGCCAAGATCTATGCATACTTTACAATCTGCAGGTGATCCACCATGATCTTGGTGCATCACAATTGGAATTTGAGGAAACTCTTCAACAGCAGCTTCCATCATACTTTTTATAAATTTTGGACCTGCATATTTTCTTGCACCTGCAGATGCTTGGACTATGACAGGACTATTAACTTCATTAGCTCCTTCCATAATTGCTCTGATTTGTTCTAAATTATTGACGTTAAATGCAGGAACACCGTAGTTATTCTCAGCTGCATGATCTAAAAGTTGTCTAAGTGATATTATAGCCATTAATTTATATTTATAGAATAATATATTTTATTCAAGATTCTAACCTTTTACTGCTCCAAAAGTAAGTCCGTGAATAAATTGTTTTTGTAAAATAAAAAACATAATTACTGGTGGTAATGCAGCTACAACAGAACCAGCTGAAACTAAATTCCAACTTGTTGTCCATTGTCCTCTTAATACATCCAGGCCAACTGTTATTGGTTTAACAGTATCACCTTGTGTTAAAACCAAAGCCCAAAAATAATCATTCCAAATAAATGTAAACTCTAAAACTCCTAAAGCAGCTAATGCTGGTATTATTAAAGGTAATATTATTTTTCTATAAATTGTCCATTCAGTTGCCCCGTCAGCTCTAGCAGCTTCTATTAATTCAAACGGAAGTTCTTTAATAAAATTTCTCAAAAAGAAAGTGCAAAAACCAGTTTGAAAAGCAATATGAAAAATTATTAAACCAATATGAGTATTATAAACACCCATCTCTATAGATATGTTTCTTACAGGGATCATCAAAATTTGATATGGAACAAAATTACCTGCAATAAACATTGCAAATACTAAAAGATTTAATTTAAATCGATGCATTGCAAGTGAATAACCAGCTAATGAACTTAAAAATAAAGTCCCTACAACAGTTGGTAAAGTAATGATTAAGCTATTTAAAAAAAACCTTCCCATTTTACCCCCTTCAAAAACTGCAGTATAATTTGAAATTAATGCAGTCTCCTCAGGAAAGGTCCAATAATTACCCGCAAGAACATCTTCAAAAGTTCTCATAGATGTTAACATAACTGCAATTAATGGAAGTAACCAAACTAAGAGTGTAAAGATAAGTAAGAGTCTATAACCAATGTTAACTTTTAGCGAATAATTTTGAATAGGTGTTGGAAACATTATTTTTCAGACTTTTCATTTTTAAATAATCTATATAAAAACCAGGCTATATAGATATCCATTATTAAAAATAATATAGTTGCTATGGCAGCACCATAACCCATTCTATAATTAAATAATGACTCTTGATACATTTTGTAAGCTAAAACTTCTGAACTTCCCCACGGGCCACCTGCTGTCATAACAGCTATTAAATCAAAACTTCTAAGTGATCCAACTATAGTAACTACAATTGCTATCAATGTAGCAGGTTTTAATTGAGGTAATATAACATGCCATAACATAGTAAAACCTGCAGCTCCATCAATTCTACCAGCCTCAACCATCTCCCGGTTAACTCCAGTTAATCCTGTAATGTATAGTATCATTGTATAGGCAATTCCTGGAAAAAATGATGCTATGATAATTCCATAAGTAGCTAAATCTTCGTCAGCCAAAACTGGAATTGGATCTAAACCAAAAAGACTTAAAACATAGGTAAGAGCTCCATATTTTGGATTATAAAACCAAGTAAATATTACCCCAATGACAACAGCATTAATAACAAAAGGAAAATAAAATAGAGATTTGATATATCTCATTCCTAGAATTCTTTGATTTACAAATAAAGCTAATAATAACCCAATTGGGATTGCAACAAGACTAAATAACAACCATCTAATATTATTAAAAAGTGAAACATAAAACTCTTCATCATCAGTAAAAAGAACTATATAATTTTTAAGACCTACCCAACTCCAGTTAGGATTTCCATTAGCTCTAGTTCCATTTTTATCCATGCCATTCCATTCATGAAAACTAACCCAAATGGAATCAATTATTGGATAAATAACATAGATTAAAAAAATCAAAATAGCAGGTGCCAAAAAAAGAAATGGAGCTAATTTTAACTGGTTACGTTCCCAAAAAGTCATTGTAAATTTATATTATAAAGAAATTTTTATTGAGGCGGAAAATTTCCGCCTCAAAAATTAAAATATTATAGTGCTCCGTGAATTCTAGCTCTTTCTTTTTCTAGACGAGCTCTAATTTTTGCTTCACGGTCAGGTTTAACCATAAATTCTTGGAAACCTTCCATAGCTGCACCTGCCATATCTGGATTAGCATCCCTATCCCAGAATTGAGCGATGTCATCTGCAGCAGCAAGCATCTCTGCTCCCATTACTGAGAATCTATTTGTTGGTTTATCCGCATATTTATTTGGACTTAACATACCACCCATTGTAGCCCAATTGGTAGCCGCTTCTTTGTTAGACATGAATGCTAAGAATTTTTTAGCATCTTCTACATTTTTAGCACCACTAGGAATATGCATAGTATCAGTTGGAGCATCCTCTGCAACTCCTATACCTTCAACGATTGTAGGGAACTGGAAGAAATCCATTTTATCTACAACACCAGCACTTTCAAGAGTTGGCACATAGAAATTACCAATCAAGTACATTGCTGCTTCACCGTTAATTTGTGGAGCTTGTGCATCTTGCCAAGAGAAGGAAGCATGATCTTCAAGGAAATATCCTGGATCAATTAACTCTCTCCAAGCAGCAAAAGTTGCATCTAATCTTGGATCTTCATAACTAACTTTACCTGCTGTTAAATCCATGTGGAATTGATAACCATTGATTCTAAGGTTTAAATAATCAAACCATCCACCTGCTGTCCAAAGGAATTTAGTACCAATTGTGATTGGAGTAATGTCATTCTTTTTCAGCATTGCACATACCCATTTAAATTCTTCCCAATTTCTTGGAACATTTAAACCTAAATTATCAAAAAGATCTTTTCGGTAGTAAACACCCCACTGATAGTAACCCCATGGAACACCATACTGTTTACCATCAACTGTAAGAGATCCTTTAGTAGATGCCATTGAGTCATTAAGACCAGCATCTGCCCAAACATCACTTACATCTTGGAATAAATTTTGATCAACAAAAAACTTCATTCTGTTTCCAGCAAACCAGATAGCAACATCAGGTGCTTCAGCAGTTAAAAAGTTTCTGATAGCAGTTTTATATGCTTCATGTTCAAATTCATTTACAACAACTGTTACTTCAGGATGAGCAGCTCTAAATGCATCTACATATGCATCAAAAGCAGCTTTAGAAGACTCTCCAGATTGGTTTGAATTTACAACCAAAGTACCTGCAGAAACGACAGTTGAGGCGAATAAAACTATTAAAGTTATTAGTTTTTTCATTCTTCCTCCTTGAGTAATTAATATATTAATTGGGATACCTGATAGTATTAAATAATAGCAATATAAAGTATTATTTTATAAAATTACTAAAATATGGTGGGCTCTCAGGGACTTGAACCCCGGACCACCCCGTTATGAGCGGGGCGCTCTAACCAACTGAGCTAAGAGCCCTAAAAATTGCTTATATACAAAAATAAATTTAGTAATATTCTTTTTTTAAATTATACATAAATTTAATGACTAAACTTACTATTATTGGAGCTGGTAGTGCTGTATTTACTAAAAATATTGTTACTGATTTATTATCATTAGATTCTTTTAAAAAAATGGAAATTGCCCTTCAGGATATTGATCCTGTAAGACTAAAGGCATCACATGAATTATTAAATGTAATATCTGAAAAATTAAATGCCTCACCAACAATAACTTCTTATACGGATAGACGAGAGTCGTTAGTTGGATCAGATTTTGTTCAGACTACAATACAAGTCGGAGGATACAACCCATCAACAATTATAGATTTTGAAATTCCAAGAGAATTTGGTCTGAAACAAACAATAGCAGATACACTTGGTATTGGTGGAATTATGCGAGGACTTAGAACTATTCCAGTATTACTTGATATCGCAAAAGATATAATGGAAGTTTGTCCAAAGGCACTTTGGTTACAATATGTTAACCCAATGTGCGCTAATATGATTGCGATCAATAATTCATTTCCAGAAATTAAGACTGTAGGTTTATGTCACTCTGTTCAAGGTACAGCCGAAATGCTAGCAAAAGATTTAGGAGAAAAAGTTGAGGATATACAATACTTGTGCGTTGGAATAAACCATATGGCTTTTTATCAAAAGTTTGAAAAAAAATATAATGATGGTCCTAATGAAGATTTATACCCAAGACTAAAAATTATCGCTGATAAAATAGTTAATGATGAAAAATTGTCATCAAGAAGTGAAAAAATAAATCATGAGTCTGATAAAATTTTACATGAAAAAGTTCGCTATGAGATATTAAGACGTTTTGGATATTTTGTAACAGAGTCAAGTGAGCATTTTGCAGAATATGTTCCTTGGTTTATTAAACAAGATAGACAAGATGTAATTGATAAATATAAAATTCCTATTGAAGAATACATTGATCGCTGTAAACACAATATTAAACGTTGGGATGAATTAGACAAAGACATGAGCCCAATTTATGATCAACCACTCAAAAGAAGCAACGAATATGCGTCCTATATTATGGATGCTGTTATTAATAATAATGAAGTTACCATTAATGCCAATGTAATGAATGAAGGTTATGTAGAAAACCTTCCTTCAAATTGTTGTGTAGAAATGCCATGTTCAATTAACTCTAAAGGATATTTTCCACAAAAATTTGGGAAATTACCTGAACACTTAGCAGCTCTAATGAGAACTAATGTTAATGTTCAAATTCTTACTGCTGAAGCAGCTTTAACAAGAAAAAAAGAACATATTTATCATGCTGCGATGTTAGACCCATTAACTGCGGCAAACCTTACTATTGATGAAATATATTCTATGACTGATAAAATGATTGCAGCACATGGGAGTTATTTACCAAAATATAATTAAGAGTAATTTCGTCTAAATCTTAATTGTCATTAAATCTTCACCAATAATTGGATTTTTACCAAAATCTTTTTTTATTATATTTTTTAATCTTTTTTTATTAAATTGTGTTGGAACAAAGTGAGTTAAAACTAATTTTTTACTTTGAGTTATAAATGCTACTTTGCCTACTTCAGAAGAAGTTGTATGATAACTTTTTACATTATGTAAAGTTTTCTTTGTTCGCATCCTATTAGTTTTAATAATTTCTCCCTCAATAAAAACCTCATGTAGAAGGACATCTGATTTTTGTGCATATTTCATTAAATTTTCACAGGGTTTTGTATCTCCGCTTATTGTTAATTTTTTATTTTTGTTAGTAAAACAAAAACCATAAGCATATTTTACAGGTTTATGATCTACCTCAAAATATTTTATATTTATATCTTTGATCTTTATATTACCTGAGGTTTTAAATTCAATTACATCCATTTCAAATGCTTTTGCTGTTGCTCTGGCCTCATAGGATATTCTTAACTTTCTCTCATCAGCCCAAGCATCCATAATTTTATTTACAAATTTTTTTGTACCTTTGGGGCCATATATTTTCCAAGGTTTTGTTCTGTAAGAATGCCATGATGAAATTATTAATTGATATAAATCAACTGCATGATCAGAGTGAAGATGTGTAAAAAACAAAGCATCAATATCAGCTGATGAAACTTTAAGTTCATTAAGTCTTTGTGTTATCCCTGAACCACAATCAACTAAAACTCTAGTTTTTTTTGAAGTTATTAAGTTAGATGGTCCAAATCTTTTGTGATCCACACTTGGACATCCTGTACCGAGCAGGGTTAATTCCATTTATTCGTCTAAAAATGTTTTAAGTTTTCTTGCTCTAGTTGGATGTTTTAGTTTGCGTAGTGCCTTAGCTTCGATTTGACGTATTCTTTCTCTTGTAACACTAAATTGTTGACCAACTTCTTCTAGAGTATGATCACTATTCATACCAATTCCAAAACGCATTCTCAAAACTCTCTCTTCTCTTGGTGTTAAAGATGACAAAATCCTAGTAGTAGTATCTCTTAATGAACTTTTAACTGCCGCCTCTATTGGTATAAGAGCATTTTTGTCTTCAATAAAATCTCCTAAAGAGCTATCTTCTTCATCACCAACTGGGGTCTCGAGACTAATTGGCTCTTTTGCTATCTTTAAAACTTTTTTTACTTTATCAAGAGGCATATGCAATCTTTCTGCAAGTTCATTTGGTGTAGGCTCTCTACCAATTTCTGCCATTATCTGCCTCGTTGTTCTTACAATTTTATTAATAGTCTCAATCATATGAACAGGTATTCTAATTGTTCTTGCTTGGTCAGCAATTGATCTTGTAATTGCTTGTCTAATCCACCAAGTTGCATAAGTAGAAAATTTATATCCTCTTCTATATTCAAATTTATCAACTGCTTTCATTAATCCAATATTGCCCTCTTGAATTAGATCTAAAAATTGAAGTCCTCTATTTGTATATTTTTTTGCAATAGAAATAACTAAACGTAAATTTGATTCAATCATCTCTTTTTTTGCTCTACTGGCGGATCTTTCACCTTGCTGTACAGTAGCTACAATTCTTCGAAATTCAGTTAGAGGTAATTCAGCAGCATCCTGAATCTCTTTTATTTCATCAATCAATTTATTAATTTCCAAATGGTTTTTATTAATAAATTTTTCCCAATTCTTATCCTTAAGGTTAAGTAAATTTTGTATCCAGTTTTTTTCAAAATTGTAATTTAAGTATTCTTCAATAAAATTTTGTCTTTTAACTCCTTCATTTACAGCAAGTCTTAACATTCTACCTTCTCTAACTAATAACTTTTTATTAAGTTCGTACAAAGACTCCATTAACGCTTCTATTGTTGATGAATTAAAATGGACAGCCTTCATTGCAACAACCATTTCTTTCTGAATTTTTTTATATTTTTTTTCAGTTGAAATATAATTTGCCTCACTTCTTTTTTCAGAATTTATAAGTTCAGTGCTATATTTTTGAAGTTTTTTAAAAAGCTTAGTAATGAAATCAAAGTCATTTAAAACTTTTGGCTTCAGTTTCTCTTCCATTGCTGCGAGAGAAACATTTAATTCATCTTCATCATTTTGATTATCTGTTTCGCCTTCAGTTTGTTCATCTTTGGAGTTTTTATTTTCATCATTATCTTTTTTTTGATTTGAGCCAGCTTCTTCTATTAATTTAAGTGTATCATCTAATTTACTATCATTAATATCTGACATATCGTAAGTTGCTTCCAGATCAACTATATCCCTTAAAAGCATTGTTCCATCTTTTATAGATTCTTTCCAATTTATGATTGAGCGTATTGTCATCGGGCTCTCACATATTGCGCCTATCATTTTTTCTCTACCAGCTTCAATTCTCTTTGCTATTGCTATTTCACCTTCTCTGCTGAGAAGTTCTACAGCCCCCATATCTCTAAGATACAATCTTACTGGATCATCAGTTTTGCCTGTTTGTTTCTTTTCATCTTCTCCAGACTCTTCTTCATTTTTAGATTTATCTTCTTTTGAAGCTTTGATTAGAGCAGTAGCCTCTTCTTGAGAAACAATAGTTATATTATTATTTTTTAAAAACGTTTCAACTTTAGATACATTTTCTTGAGTTCTAAATTTCTTTGGAATTGCCTTTTCAATTATTTTTAAAGTATAGATTCCATCAACTTTATGCTTTTCCAATAATTTTGATATTATAGCTTTAATATGATCATCAAATGATACAACTTTCTTTTGTTTTTTTTGAGTTTTAACTTCAGCTTTAGTTGTATTTTTTTTAATTTTACTAGTTTTAACTTTAGTTGTATTTTTTTTAATTTTAATAGTTTTATCTTTAATATTTTTATTTGTTTTCAGTTTACTGCTAGTAGATTTTTTTCTCGTTACTTTTTTGATCTTAGAATTTTTTTTTGTTTTTGTTGATTTTTTTATTAATGTTTTCTTTTTTTGTTTTGATGCTTTTTTTGCAATATTTTTTTTTACAACTTTCTTTTTTTGTGAAGTTTTTTTAAGAGGAGTTTTCTTTTTTTTAATTATCTTTTTTTTTGCCATTTTAATTATCTTTATAATTTACCTCTAATTCTCTAGATATCTTCTGAAGGTCATCCCAGTTCAAAGAAGTATTATCTTTCTCAAAGGTAATTAGGCTTTTATTTATTTTTTTCAAATTTGAAAGCCTTGTATTCAAGTTTTTTGAAGATTCTTGAATTTCTTTTAAGGTAGAATATGATTCATATTTTTCCCCTGAATAAGGGAAAAGTCTATAAATACTGGGGTGTAATATCTTAGTTTCCAAATAATTTCTATTTTCTGAGTCAAATGTATTAAGAATATTAGATGCATTTTCATTAATAGTTTCTTTATTTTTCAAATTTATAAGAATATTTTTTTCGATATCATTAAGTTCAATATTTTCAAAAATGCACTCAATTATTTGGGTTCTGACTTTTGAATGATTAATTGCACTAGCAATAAAAGAATATATTTGTTTTTTTTGCAAAGAACTTATTTTTTTTGGAGATGTTTTTATTTGATTATTATTTTTAATTGTTCTTAATTTTTTAAAAAATAGTGATTTAAATTCATTTTTATAAAAATATTGTATTTTTTTATCTTTTATATTTGCAATTAAATCATCAAGATATTTGTCATATGAAATTTTTTGATCTGCATCATCAAGCGAAATTCCACTACTTGATACTTCAAAGATATAGTTTAATAATGTTGTTGGTTTTTTTAAAAGACTTACAAGTTTTATTAGTTGGTTATTTTGCAAAAAACTATCAGGGTCATTTTCTTTTGGTAAATTAACAAATTGAACTGATTTATTTGGAATTAACATAGGTAAAGACATTATTGCTGCTTTATATGACGCTCTTTTTCCAGCATCATCACCGTCAAACATTATAGTTGGTTTGTCTGTATATCTCCAAGACAGCTTTAATTGCTCTTCTGTGAAAGATGTGCCAAGAGGCGCTACTACACTTTTAATATTCTTTTGATATAAAGATATAACATCCATATATCCTTCACAAATTAGCAAGTTTCTTTTCTGCCTTGCAGAGTCCTTAGCTAAATTTAAATTATATAACATAGCTCTTTTTTTGAAATAATTACTTTCTGGAGAATTTATATATTTAGGATTTGATTTATCTAAAACACGCCCACCAAAACCAACAACCTTTCCATTAATATTTGTGATAGGAAAAATTAATCTCTTATAAAAAAAATCTTTTAAATTGTTATTTTTATCTAATTTAACGACATTGCTTTTTAATATATCTTCATCTTTATAAGAAAGATTTTTTAGATGATCATAAAGTGAAGTATTATTATTGTAGGAATATCCGAGCCTAAAAGTGCTTATTATTTCAGCTGATAATTTTCTTTTAATAAGATATTGTAAGCATAAATTATTTTCTACATTTAAATTTTCCTGAAACCATTTAGTAGATATCTCTAAAATTTCGAAGTAATTGTCATTTTTATTATATTTTTCACTACTGTCAAAATTAATTTTGATGCCAGCTTTATTAGCTAATTCTTTTACCGCATCTAAAAAAGTGTAATTAAATAAATCTTGATAAATTGTAAAAATATCTCCCTTAGCCCCACATCCAAAACAGTAAAAAGACCCTAGGTCGTCATTTATTTTACATGAAGGGGTTTTTTCATTATGAAAGGGACAACAACACCATAGATCTTTACCTTTTTTAATTACTTTTGTTTTTTTTTCTAATTCTTCTGAAATAAGTATCTTTGATTTTATATTCTCTAAATCAAGTTTATTGAATGCCATTAATTTCCAAGTTTAGATTTAGCAATTTTACTTACTATTCCCATATCAACTTCTCCAGGATAATCTTTTTTTACAAAACCCATAAGTTTACCCATGTCTTTTAAATTTTCTAAATTATTAGCTTTTATTAAATTATCTATTATTATTTCAGTTTCTTCTTCAGTTTTTTGATTAGGCAAATATTGATTTATAACATCAATTTCACTTTGTTCATTTTTGATTAAATCATCTCTATTAGCTTTTTGAAACTGTTCTATTGAATCTTTTCTTTGTTTTATTAGACTAATCAATAGAGTTAATATTTCTGGATCACTAATACCTTCTTTATTTTCACTCGTTCTCGATGAAATATCTTTATCTTTGATGGCGCTTCTTATTAATCTCAAAGCGTTAATTTTAACTTGTTCTTTGCTTTTTATTGCTTTTTTATAATCTTCGTCAATGTTGTGTCTTAAACCCATAAATATCTACCTGTTAGAATCGATTAAATTTATTTTTATCACTATTATAACTGTTATTTACAATTTCAACTAATCCTTGACTAAAGTTTTCAAAATGCCTAGTAAACCATCATTTCTTAACAAATAATGCAGCGGAATTATATTAAAAATCAACACTTACGCCCTCCTTCAGCTGCTTTAATTTTCAATGATGGCGAAATATTGTGGGGCCATGGCCTTGGGGCACTTAAATCTGCGATAGCTGAATTGTGTTTTAACACATCACAAACAGGCTACCAAGAGACTCTGACTGATCCATCATATGCCAAACAAATTATTACTTTTACTTTTCCTCATATTGGTATCGTTGGTATTAATGATGAAGATTTAGAGTCTAATAAAATTTATGCAGAAGGATGTGTTATTAATCAATCTATTGAAGAATACTCAAACTGGAGAGCGCAGGATAGTTTAAGTTCTTTTCTAAAAAAAAATAATATTCCAGGCATTACTGCAATTGATTCAAGATATTTAACAAGAAAGTTAGCTTTACATGGTGCTCAAAAAGTAGCTTTAATTCACTTTGGTGAAAAAAAAGAGCTTTTTGAAAATTTGCAGCAAAAACTTAAACAGTGGAGTGGGCTTGAGAATTTAGATCTTGCAACAGCAGTATCAGTAACAAATGAATATCAATGGAATTATGGTTTGTGGAAACAAAATGTTAAAGATGAAAACTATGATAATTTTCCAATAGTTTGCTTAGATTTTGGTATAAAGCAGAATATTCTTAGAAATTTAAAAAATTTAAATTTTAATCCAACAATCTTACCAGCAATTAGTAATACTAAAGAGATTTTAGATAGGAAACCGAAAGGGATTTTTTTATCAAATGGCCCTGGAGATCCAGATGCAACAATAAAGGTTATACTTCCAACTTTAAGAGAATTAATTGATCTTCAAATTCCTATATTTGGTATTTGTTTAGGTCATCAATTAATAAGCCTAGCGTTAGGAGCAAAAACAAAAAAAATGTATCAAGGTCATAGGGGTGCAAATCAACCTGTTAAAAATTTAATTAACAATAAGGTTGAAATAACTTCACAAAACCATGGTTTTGAAGTTGAAAGATCAAGCTTGCCAAATGAAGTTGAAGAAACACATATTTCATTATTTGACGGCTCTAATGAAGGTATAAGACATAAAACACATCCTGTTTTTAGTGTTCAATATCATCCAGAAGCAAGTCCGGGGCCTCATGATAGTGCATATCTCTTTGAAGAATTTTATAATCTAGTTAAGAAACATGCCTAAAAGAGTAGATATAAAAAAGATATTGATAATTGGAGCTGGTCCAATTGTTATAGGTCAAGCTTGCGAATTTGATTATTCAGGAGCTCAAGCCTGTAAATCACTTAAAGAAGAGGGTTATAAAGTAATTTTAATTAATTCTAACCCAGCTACTATTATGACTGATCCAGATTTAGCTGACAAAACCTATATTGAACCAATTACTAAAAATTTTGTTGAGCAAATAATTGAACTTGAAAAACCTGATGCTTTATTACCAACAATGGGAGGTCAAACTGCTTTAAATGTATCAATGGAACTTGCTAAATTAGGCATTCTTGAAAAACATAATGTAATAATGATTGGTGCTAATCCAGATGCTATTGAGCTTGCAGAAGATCGGCAAAAATTCAAAGATGCGATGAGAGAAATCGGTTTAAAATGCCCTGAAAGTTTTATTGTAGAGAAATTACCAGAAGCTATAGAGGTAAAGGCAAAATTGAAATTACCATTAGTTATAAGACCAAGCTTTACACTTGGGGGGACAGGTGGTGGTGTTGCTTATACTGATGAAGAATTTGAAGAGCTTAGCCAAAGAGGATTAAATGCCAGCCCCACAAATCAAATTTTAATAGAAAAATCAGTATCTGGTTGGAAAGAATTTGAGATGGAGGTTGTAAGAGATAACAAAAATAATTGCATAATTGTATGTTCAATTGAAAATATTGATCCAATGGGTGTGCACACAGGAGATAGTATAACAGTAGCACCTTCCTTAACTTTAACTGATAAAGAATATCAAATTTTAAGAAACGCAAGTATTAAAGTATTACAAAAAATTGGAGTTGATACAGGTGGATCCAATGTTCAATTTGCAATTAATCCTGAGGATGGAGAGATAAATGTTATTGAAATGAATCCCAGAGTAAGCAGGTCTTCTGCTTTGGCTTCGAAAGCTACAGGTTTTCCAATAGCAAAAATTGCTGCTAAATTAGCTGTTGGTTATTCACTTGATGAGCTCGAAAATGATATCACAAAAACTACACCTGCAAGTTTTGAGCCAACTATAGATTATGTTGTAACTAAGATTCCAAGATTTACTTTTGAAAAATTCACTGGAGCTGACTCTAATTTAACCACATCTATGAAATCAGTAGGGGAAACAATGAGCATAGGAAGATCATTTACTGAAAGTCTTCAAAAAGGATTTAGTTCACTTGAGTATGGTTTAGATGGTTTAGATATACCAGAAAACAAAAAAATAAATAAAAAAACAATTCTTGATGAATTAAAAATTCAATCGTCACAAAGATTATTAACAATTGGTCACGCTCTTCGATTAGGAATAAAATCAGATGAAATTAACAATATAACTAAATATGATAAATGGTTTATTAATCAGCTTAAAAAGATAATTGAAATTGAAAATTTAATTGAAGACAGTGAATTATCAAAAGAAATTATTCTTTTAGCTAAATCTAATGGTTTTACAGATAAAAAAATTGCAAAAATCAAAAATAAAACTGAAAAAGAAATTAGAAAATTTAGACATCAAAATAATATTAAACCAATATTTAGATTAGTAGATACTTGTGCAGGTGAATTTAGCTCCAAAACACCCTATCTTTATTCTAGTTATGATTGGACTTTTCATAACAATCCATTCTGTGAATCAAACCCTACTAAAAATAAAAAAGTAATAATACTAGGTGGAGGACCTAATAGAATTGGACAAGGAATTGAATTTGATTATTGCTGTGTTCATGCTGTTTATGCTCTTAAAGAAAAGGGAATAGAAACAATAATGATTAACTGTAACCCTGAAACTGTATCAACAGACTACGACACTGCTGATAGATTATATTTTGAACCATTAACAACAGAGAGTGTTTTAGAAATTTATAAAAAAGAAGAAGAAGTTGGTGAAGTTCTTGGAGTATTTGTCCAATTTGGAGGACAGACTCCTCTTAAAATTGCCAACGAACTTGAAAATGAAGGAGTTAATATTCTTGGCACAACTACTGAAGCAATAGATTTGGCAGAAGACAGGGATAGATTTAGCGAAACTCTGTTAAAATTAAATATTCAGCAACCAAAAAATGGTTTTGCTAAAAATTTAAATGAAGCCACTAGCATAGCAAATAAAATTGGTTATCCTGTTTTAGTTAGGCCTTCATATGTCTTAGGAGGTAGGGCAATGGAAATAGCTTATAATGAAAACCATCTTGCTGAATTTACAAAGAGCGCCCTAGAAGTTTCATCAAATAATGTAATTTTAGTAGATCAGTATCTTGAAAATGCAACTGAAGTCGATGTAGACATTATTAGAGACAGCATGGGTGAAATTTTTGTAGCGGGAATAATGGAGCATATTGAAGAAGCTGGAATTCATTCAGGTGATAGTGCTTGTTCTTTGCCACCTTTTTCAATTTCAATAGAAATTCAAAATAAAATTATAGAATGGGTATCTAAAATTGCTCATGAAATTAAGGTCATTGGTTTAATGAATACGCAATTGGCAATAAAAAATGATCAAATTTATGTTTTGGAAGTAAATCCAAGAGCAAGTAGAACAATACCTTTTGTGGCAAAATCCAGGAGCATACCTATTGCAAAAATAGCCGCAAAGGTAATGACTGGAGATTTTTTAGCAGATGTTCTTAAGACTGTAGCAATAAAAAAACTAAAAACATATAATGTGAAAGAATCAGTTTTTCCTTTCAATAAATTTGAAGGTGTGGATTTAGTACTTGGGCCTGAAATGAAATCAACTGGCGAAGTGATGGGTATAGATTCTACATTTTTGTCAGCTTTTGCAAAAAGCCAAATCGCCTGTGGAACTAACTTACCATCTAAAGGTAGAGTATTTATTTCAGTTGATGATGATAATAAAAAATTTATTCTAGCTATTGCTACAAAATTATTAAATTTAAATTTTTCAATTGTTGCAACTAAAGGTACATCAAAATATTTGAGTGATAATAATTTAAAAGTTGAAACTATTAATAAAGTGAAGGAAGGAGGGCCTCATATTGTAGATGCTATAACAGAAAATAAAATTAACTTAGTCATTAATACAACCAAAACCCAAGGATCTATAAGAGATAGTTATAGCATAAGAAGAACTTCACTAACTTATAACATACCTTATTATACGACTGTAGCAGGAGCAAAAATAGCTGTAGATACTATTGAACACTTGAAAAATAATTCCTTAAAAGTTAATAGTTTGCAAGATTTAATCTAAATATATTGACTTAAATAAAAAATATATCATCATAGTTTTATGAATAAAATACCAATGACTGCAAATGGTTATGAGAATCTGCAGACTGAGCTTAAAAAATTACTTAATGAAGATAGGCCTAATATTATAGAGGCAATTGCTGAAGCAAGAAGTCATGGTGATTTGTCAGAAAATGCTGAATATCAATATGCTAAAGAACAGCAAAGTTTAATAGAAGGAAAAATTGTAGATCTTGAAAGCGCTATAAGCCGTGCTGAAGTGATTGATGTCAAAAGCCTAGAAGGCGATGATATAAAGTTTGGAGCAACAATTGAAATTGAAGATGATGATAATAAAGAAATTGTAACATATCAAATTGTTGGAGAATATGAATCAGATATAAAAAATAATAAGCTATCGGTAAGCAGTCCCCTTGCTAGAGGTCTTATTAATAAATCAGTTGATGATATTGTCGAAATAAGTAGTCCAAAAGGACAAAAATCTTATATAATTAAATCAGTTAAATACATTTGAACTTTAATAAACTTAAAATTTGGGCCGTGACTGATGGCTCCCAAGGGATGATTAGTCAAGTGATGGGTTTATCCAAACAAATAAGTCCTATTATTAGAGAAATAAAAATAGATCTCATTTTTCCATGGAATAAACTTCAACCTGGCTTCTTACCTTTATACAAATGGATTTTTAAAAACAAAATTCCTAATGATGACAAACCTGATATTTTAATTTCATGTGGTAGAAAAAGTGTTTATTTTTCTTTGTATTGTAAAAAAAATTTTAATAAGTTGATTAACATACATATTCAGAATCCAAAAATCTCAGCAAAAAATTTTAATTATATAGTTAGTCCAAACCATGATAATTTTTTTGGAAGTAACGTATTAAACTCAGTTGGTGCATTACATCATTTCAGCAAAAGAAACATAAATTTAAGTTCGAGATTATTAACATGTGTAGTTGGTGGAGATAATCAACATTATCATTTTGACTATAAAGAAGCTTATTTACTATGTGAAAAGTTATTAGATTTAAAAAAAAATCAACCGACTATTGATTTAAAAGTAATAACTTCAAGAAGAACTTCACAAGTAATTAAAAACATTATTAATAAGGAATTAAAAAATATAGCTGACATTTGGAATGGAGGAGATGGGAATCCTTACGAAGATGCTATTAGTAGTTCATCTTTTTTTATTGTTACTTCT
>CACJTT010000009.1 GCA_902596365.1 uncultured Alphaproteobacteria bacterium | reverse complement strand
TCTTTGCTGCTCTAGCATCTTTAGCATCAATTGCAATATTGTTACACTCCATATTTCTTGATCCCTATTCTTGGTTTTTAATTAGAATTTTTACTGGGATAAGTTTGTCTGGAATTTTTATTATTATGGAGAGTTGGTTAAATGATAAATCAACAAACCAGACACGTGGTAAATTACTATCAGTATATATGATCATCACTTTTGTTTTTGTTGGCTTGGGTCAATTACTTTTAAATATAAGTGATCCAGCTAAGGTTGATTTGTTTATCTTGGTATCAATTTTATTATCATTTGCCTTACTTCCTATACTTCTCTCAAATACTGAACAACCCAATACCTCTGATACAAAAAGTTTTTCTCTTTCTGAGTTTTATGCAATTTCTCCTTTGGGATTTGTCGGGGCATTATCTGTAGGTCTGGCCCACAGTGCAGTATTTGGGTATGGAGCTGTTTATGCAACGGCGAAAGGATTGAGCGTTTTAGAGGTTTCTATCTTTATGGTTATAATAACTTCTTTTGGCGCGCTTTCACAATGGCCTATTGGCTATCTATCAGATAAAATTGATCGCAGGCTAATTTTAATAGGTGTTACCTTTGCTGCATCTGGTTTGTGTATTCTAATAGTTGTATCGTCCTATATTTCTCTAACTTTATTTTTTATTTTAACTGCACTTTATTCCTGCATGTCTCTACCAATGTATTCTTTAGCAATTGCACATACTAATGACTTTCTTGAGCAAAATGAAATTGTTGCTGCTAGTTCTGCCTTTGCTAAACTCTTAGGGATAGGATCTATTCTTGGCCCGCTTTTTGTTTCTGGAATTATGAGCATAACTGGCCCTAACGGTTATCATGTTTATTTATTATTAATTCACGGTTTACTTGGTTTATTTGGTTTATATCGTATGACAAAAAGAGCTATTCCTGCTGATAGTGAATCTCAATATGTGCCTCTTCCACGTAACATTACACCAGCAGGTATGGAGCTTAATCCTATTACCGAACCAATTGAGGATAAATAATTTTACAATAAAGTCTGTAAACCAATAATACTAAAATTAAAAAAATATAAATTGCTGGCTCAATTTTATTTGCTCTAACTAACATATAAAAGTGTACACTCGATAAAATTGCAGCTGGATAGATTAAATAATGAATTTTTTTCCATACTTTAAATCCTAATTTTTTTAAAATTATTTTTGGTGATGTAATGGCTAAAGGAATCAAGAAAATAAAACTTATAAATCCAAAGGTGATAAAGGGTCTCTTTATAATATCCTTAATGATAAAAGTCATATCAAAGAAATGATCAAGGGCTATATAGATTAGAAAATGACAAGTCACATAAAAGAAGGCAAACAATCCAATCATTCTTCTCACCTCTATTAGAAAGCGGAATTTTTTAAACTCACTTAAAGAAGAAATAAATAAAGTTAGAACAATTAAACGTAGTGCCATCTCTCCCATATTATCCATTAATTTTTCTATGGGATTTACTCCCAAAGCACCGTTAATAAATTGATAACTCCAGAAAAGACTCGGTAAAAAAATAGCAAAAAATATTAGAGGTTTAATTTTTTTAAATAATTGTGTGGATATCATTATTTAATAATATTTTCTCAAATCCATTCCCTTATATAAATGACCAACCTCTTCTTCGTATCCATTATACATCATAGTCTTCCGTCTTTTAAATTCGCCTATACGTCTTTCTGTGCCCTGACTCCATCTTGGGTGATCAACTAGATTATTTACATTCGAATAAAAACCATATTCACTAGGTGCTAACATTGACCAAGTAGCATCAGGTTGTTTATCAACAAACCTTATAGAGGAAATTGATTTAATAGATTTAAAGCCATACTTCCAAGGCACAACTAATCTCAAAGGTGCCCCACTTTGATTAAGTAAATCATGTCCATATAATCCAGTTGATAAGATGGTTAAAGGATGCATCGCTTCATCCATACGCAAACCTTCTACATAAGGCCAAGGAAGTAACTTTCTTTTTTGACCCGGCATTTCTTCAGGTCTAAAAACTGTTACAAATTGTATAAATTTTGCAGAGGACAGTGGGTCTGCCATTTTAATTATTTCTGCTAGAGGAAAACCTTGCCAAGGAATGACCATAGACCAAGCTTCAACACATCTTAATCTGTATACCCTGTCTTCAATCGTTACGTTTCGTAAAAGTTTTTCCAAATCAAGAACTTGAGGATTATTAATTAATCCTTCTAGAGATATCGACCATGGCTTAGGTTTAAAGTCACCAGAATTTTCAGCAGGGTCGGTTTTTCCCATGCCAAATTCATAAAAATTATTATAAGTAGTGATTTCCTCAAAGCTATTTAAAGAATCATTTTCATCAAGTTGATTATTATAAATATTTTGATTTGATACGTGGTTTGCTTGAATGCCTGATGATGCTCCTAATACTAGGCTAGTTGCTATAGAGGATTTTATGAATTTTCTCCTATTCAGGTAATTTTTATAGGGAGTTATTTCTGAGGGTAAAATTTTCATCTTTTTCTATATATATCGTATTTATAAAAAGAGTAGTTTCAAAGAACTTCCTCTTCAAAATACCATATTTAGTTGATAGAAAGTTAGGATGAATCATAGGCATCTTTTAATAATTACATTATTTATTACTTTTTTTACCTCTGCATCATTCGCTGAAAAAACACATTGTATTGCCATGCATGGTAAACCAAAATATGAAGAAAATTTCACTCATTTAGATTATGTTAATCCTAATGCTTCTAAAGGTGGCGTTGTTCGGTTTGGATCATATGGTTCATTTGATAATTTAAATAGAGTAGCGTTTAAAGGATCGAAAGCTGCAGGTCTTAGTTATGTGAATGATACATTAATGCGTAGAGTTTGGGATGAGGCATTTTCATTATATGGACTAATCGCTGAATTTGTTGAAATGCCTGAAGATAGATCTTCTGTCACTTTCTATTTAAATCCTAAAGCAACTTTTCATGATGGATCACCTATCACGAGAGATGATGTATTATTTAGCCTTGAAACGTTTCAAACAAAAGGAACACCTAATCAGAAAAAAACTTATGGGAAGGTTGTTTCAACAGAGTTAATTGGTAATCATGGAATCAAAATGGTTTTTGTTAATAATGAAGATAAAGAGCTCCCACTTATTGTAGCAGGTTTCTTGCCAATAATTCCAAAAAAATATTATGAAAATATTGATGTTACAAAAACATTTTTAGATATTCCTTTAGGAAGTGGTCCATACACAATTGAAAGTTTAGATCCAGGACGTCAAATAAAATATAAAAGAGTAGAGAACTATTGGGCAAAAGACCTGCCTGTAAATAAAGGTCTCTATAATTTTGATACAATAATCTATGATTACTACAAAGACTCCAATGTATTAGTTGAAGCATTTAAGGTTGGAGAATATGATTTTAGAAGAGAATATAATGTTAAGAGATGGTTATCCGAGTATGATTTCAAAGCAGTAGACTCTGGTGAAGTTATATTAAAAGAAATGAATAACGATAGACCTGTTGGAATGAATGGTCTTGTTATGAATACAAGAAAAAATATCTTTAATAACAGAAATGTGAGATTGGCGCTAAGTTATGCTTATGATCATGAATGGATTAACAAAACAATTTATCAAAATGCTTATGTAAGAACAGATAGTTTCTTTGATAATTCGCCTCTTTCTTCTTCTGGCCTTCCCTCTGATGCTGAACTTAAGTTGCTTAATCCATGGAGAGATCAAATCCCATCAGAAGTATTTACAGAAATATTTACCCCTCCCAAAACAGACGGAAGTGGTAATGCAAGAAAAAATTTACTGCAAGCAAAAGAAATTTTGCAAGAAGAAGGATGGATTATTAAAAATGACAAACTCACAAAAGATGGTAAGGAATTTAAATTTGAATTTTTAATTGTAAGTCCATCCGATGAAAAAATAGCACTAGCTTACCAAAGTAATTTAAAAAAACTTGGTATTACTATGGAAGTTAGAACGGTTGATTCCTCTCAGTATCAAGCGCGACTTCTAAACTATGATTTTGATATGATTAAACGATACTGGGGTGTAAGTTTGAGTCCAGGAAACGAACAACAGTTTTATTGGGGCTCAGAGGTAGGTAAAAAAGATGGAAGTAGAAATTATCCTGGTATTAATAGTCCTGCCGTTGATGCGTTAATTGAAAAACTAATTAGTGCAAAAAATAGAGAAGAGTTAACAACTGCAATCCACGCTCTAGATAGAGTTTTGTTATGGGGACATTATGTTGTACCTTTATATCATAGCAATAAAGATAGGATTGCTTATTGGGATTTTTTTGAATATCCAGAAGAAATACCACTTTATGGAATTGTAATTGAATCCTGGTGGGTTAATAAAGACAAACAATAAATTTTTTAATTATTTTCAATGAGTCACACTAGAGCAAATATTCTTATGCTTATTGCTACCTTAATTTGGGGAACTGCTTTTGTAAGTCAAACAACAGGTATGGGTGCTATCGGACCATTTACATTTAGCTTTGGTAGATTCTTCTTTGCCTTTCTTACAGTTTTGCCATTTGCAATTTATTTAGAAAGCAACAATGTTTCTAAAATATTAAGTGATAGGACAAAAATTTATCTTTGTATAGCAACTGGTTTTTTTCTATTCGGTGGGATGGGTTTACAGCAATATGCTTTACAAAAATCGATGATTTCTAATGCTGCTTTTTTAAGCACGCTTTATGTTCCATTTGTTGGTATTATCTCTAGATTTATTATTAAAAAACAAGTTCATTGGATAGTTTGGATCGCTATATTGTTATGTCTGTACGGATCCTACTTATTATCTTCTAACCAATCAATAGAAATGCAACAATCAGATTCACTTCTATTTATTGCAGCTTTATTTTTTGCCCTACATATTATTTGTATTGATATTTTTATAAAAAAATTAAACAGCCCATTTCTTTTTGGAAGTATTCAGTACTTCATAGTTTTTATTCTCTCAATGTTTTTAGCTTTTACTTGGGAAGATCCAAAATTATCAAATATGCAAATTGAATGGTTTGAAATTTTGTATACAGGAATATTTTCTGCGGGCATTGGTTATACACTTCAAATTATAGCTCAACATAAAGTTAATCCTGCTCCAGCTGCAATTATTCTATCGATGGAATCAGTCTTTGCAGTAATAGCTGGTTGGATATTATTAAATCAAGTTTTAGACACTCAAAAAATCCTTGGATGTCTTGCAATATTTGCGGGAGTCATTATAGTGCAATTAGTACCAATAATAATTAAACAAAAATGAGTGAAAAATTAGATATTGTAGGCATTGGAAATGCTATGGTTGATGCCATTATTCCATCAAATAAAGAAGAGGTCGAAAAAAATAATTTAAATCGTGACTCGATGAATTTAATCAATGAAGATTTAAAAAATTCTCTCCATCAAAATTATTCTATCAAAGAAATGGCTGGAGGTGGCTCTCTAGGAAATTCGATGTTTGGTATTACCTCATTTGGTGGAAATGGAAGTTTTATAGGAAAAATAAAAAATGATGAAGTAGGAATATTTCTTCAAAAAGATATGGTTAGAGAAGGTTTACAATTCCCTCTTGGTTTTACTTCTCCTGATATCTCCACTGGTTGTTGTACTATTTTTGTTGAAGACGATGGAACAAGAACTATGTGTACATTTTTAGGAGCAGGAACCTTAATTGGACCTGAAGATATTCATCCAGAACACATAACTAGTCATAAAATTGCTTATCTAGAAGGTTATTTGTGGGACAATCAAGATGCTAAAATGGCTATGAAGAAAATGGTTGATATATGTAAATCAGATAATCAAAAAATTGCGTTTACTTTATCAGATTTGTTTTGTGTTGATAGGCATAGAGACTCCTTCAAAGAGCTTATTGAAAATGATGTAGATATTTTATTTGCCAATGAAGATGAAATTAAAGCTCAATGTGAAAGTGATAGTTTTGATAAAGCTGTTGAATATGCAAAGTCACTAAACATGATTGTTGCCATCACAAAAGCTGCAGATGGATCAGTTATTATTAACAATGAAGAAGTTGTTGAGGTTAAACCTGCAAAAGCTGACAGAGTTGTGGATACAACAGGTGCTGGAGATTTATATGCAGGTGGTTTTTTATTTGGCATGGCACAGGGAAAAGATCTTGCTACCTGCGGAAACTATGCGTCCATTGCAGCAGCGGAGATTATCTCCCATTATGGTGCAAGACCTTTGGTTAAGCTATCTAATTTAATTTAGTTAATATTTCTGTTTTTTTATCTTCTGGGAGAAAAGAAGATTCAATTGCATTACGCGTCATTGATAAAAGTTCTTGCTCAGAAAAACCTATACCAGCCATGGCGTCATACTCACCTTGGATTGTTGCATTGAAAAAAGGAGGATCATCAGAATTAACAGTTACTCTTGCCCCTAACTCATGTAGTTTTTTCACAGGATGCGATTCATAATTTTCATAAATTTTTGTTGCAATATTGCTTGTAGGACAAGTTTCTAAAACAATATCTTTCTCCACAATTTCTTTTACTAAATCTAAATCCTCTATCGAGCGAACACCATGACCTAAACGAGTTGGATGTAAGAGATGAATAGCATTACGTATATTTTCTGGACCATCCCATTCTCCAGCATGAACAGTGATGGGATATGATTCTTGCTTTAACATATCAAATGTTTTGGTAAATAAATCGGGTGGAAAATGTAGTTCGTCGCCTGCTAAACCAAACCCCACAAGTGCTGGGTGAGGATTATTAAGAACTTCCTCTGCTGTTTCTTGAACAGAATCAGCACCTAGATGTCTTATTCCATTCATTAAATATCTTGAAACAATACCAAAATTTCTTTCCGCATCTTGAGATGCTTGATGAACACTGTCTAAAAAAGAATGATAAGTCATCCCCTTAGCTTTAGCATGTGTTGAAGAAACCATCGCCTCAACATAAAGCACATTGTAAGAAGCACATTCTTTTAGATATTCATAAGTTAATTCATAATAATCTTCTGGAGTATAAATAACGCCGGTCACAATGTCGTATCTTTTAATAAAATCATAAAAATCCTCCCATTGATATGCATACTGAGAGCCAAAAATATCCTCAGATAGCTTAACTTTATTTCGCTCAGCAAATTTTCTACATAAAGAGGGTGTTATTGTTGCCTCAAGATGGACATGGATTTCTGCTTTTGGTATATGGAGAGTTGAGTTCATTATGTTTTTTTTATATTTAGAAATTAATGTCAGTTTTTAATAACATATCAAGAAGAAAATTTATTTATGGATGCTCATGCGTGTGTGCTTCATCATTAATTCTCCCTTCTTGTACAGAAGTGGCTTTATCTGACCGACAACAATTAAATATTTTGTCAGATGATTTTTTATATTCAAAAACTTTTCCTGCGTACAAGAATTTTAAATCACAATCTAAACTTATAACGGGAACATCAGAGTATAATCAAATTGTTGATATTGGTTTTAAAATTCGTGATGCAATTAATGTTTATTATCAAAATAATGCTCAGGAAGACCCGACATCAAACTTTCAATGGGAATTTATTTTAGTTGATGATGATCAAACAAAAAATGCTTGGTGTATGCCTGGTGGTAAAATAGCATTTTACTCTGGCATTTTACCCATCTTAAAAAATGCTGATGGTGTGGCTTCTGTTATGGGTCATGAAATAGCGCACGCTGTAGCAAGACACTCAGCTGAAAGAGCAAGCACTGCAATGGTAACTGATCTTGGAATAATGGCTTTAGAGGCATTTGTTTTAGGACAAAGACTTCCTGAGGCAGCAGGATATGTTCGTCAATTTGGATTAGATCTTCCTTTTAATAGAAAACAAGAATCAGAAGCAGACTATCTGGGTTTAATTTTTTCAAGTTTAGCTGGTTATGACATTAATGAATCATATAAAGTATGGGAGCGTATGAAAGAAGATATGGGTGGTTCTGGACCTTCTGAATTTTTTAGTACTCATCCATCACCTGATAATCGAATAAATAATTTAAAACAATGGATACCTCTTGTTAACGCAAAGTACCCTGCTATAAGCACTTAATGTTGGCCGTAAATATAAAAAACCTCAGTCACAAAATTAATAATAAACCAATTTTAAATGATGTTAATTTTGAATTAAAAAAAGATTCTATTGCGTGTATTCTTGGGCCTTCAGGTAGTGGTAAAACGACATTATTAAAGTTAATTGCAGGTTTGGATAAAGTGCAAAATGGACAAATTTCTATAAATGATCAATTAGTAAGCTCAGCAAAAACACATTTAGCAACTGAGAAAAGAAAAATTGGTTTTCTTTTCCAAGACTATGCACTTTT
Source organism: uncultured Alphaproteobacteria bacterium (assembly GCA_902596365.1). Taxonomy (GTDB): domain Bacteria; phylum Pseudomonadota; class Alphaproteobacteria; order HIMB59; genus CACPNW01. Next base: position 37,986 of record CACJTT010000009.1, on the reverse strand, counting down.
TCCCCACTTAACAGTGAAAGAAAATCTTAAATATCCAATCAATTTCAAAAATTCTATTTACCAAATAGATGATATTATAGATGTTGTTAAACTACCTCATTCACTAGATAAATATCCACACGAATTAAGTGGTGGTGAACAACAACGGGTTGCTTTAGCAAGATCAATCATTTCACATCCTGATTTATTATTGTTAGATGAGCCATTCTCCAGTCTTGACCTAAACCTCAGAGAAGAAATAAGAGATGACACGCTCCACTTATTACAAAAATCTAATGTTTCTACTATTATTGTTACTCACGATCCTTTTGAGGCAATGTTTATCTCAAATCAAATAAATATAATGGATAATACAGGCAGTATAGTGCAGTCAGGCGCGCCGGCGGAACTTTACAATAATCCAAAAAATCAATACGTAACAAGATTTTTTGGAGAAACTAATATTTTTCATGGTGAAGTAAATAATGCTTGTGTCTCAACACCTGTTGGTCAAGTAAAAGTGAATCAAAAGTACGAAAACAAAAATGTGACAATTCATATAAGACCGCAAGGAATAAAATTGAGTGAACAACCGACACCTGTTAATGGGATTAAAGGAACAGTTATGGCATCCAAATTAATGGGTGCTTTTAGTTTTATTCATTTATCAGTTTTAAATAATAAAAATGAAGTAATTCATGTTCACAGTCACATGCCTCCTGAATTTAACCCTAAACAATCTTCGGCTGTAGAAATATCAGTCGATGAAAAACATACTTTTGTTTTTGAAAATTAAACGCTTTCTTTTCTTTGTGATACTTTTTGTAATGCAGAATTTAAAAATATAATTGGACCTAATCCTACCACCACTATGATAAGGGCAGCAAATGACGACTCTTGTAAAAGTTCATCAGAGGCATACTGATAAACATACGTTGCCAAAGTTTCAAAATTAAACGGACGTAGCAAAAGCGTTATAGGAAGTTCTTTTAATATATCTACAAAGACTAATATTCCTCCAATTAATATATTGGATAATATCAAAGGCATAATAACAACTTTGACTCCTCTGTAAAAACCAGCTCCCATAGTTAAAGATGCATCCATAGCATTTGGGTGAATTTTTAAAATTCCTGATCTAATTGATGCATTTCCTACAGCTAAAAATCTTACTACATAAGCAAAAATTAAAACAATAAAACCACCGGCAACATAACTTAAATGAAGATGAAGATATTTATTAATCCATCCTAAGAAAATTACCATTCCTACTGCTAATATTGTTCCTGGCAGAGCATATCCACAAGAGGCAAGAAAGATTAATGATTTTTGAAAATTGTTAGATTTATACTGTGAGATTAAAATTAAAAATATTGAAGCAAGCATAACAAAAAATGCACCGACTAAAGCTAAAGTAATGCTAAAAAAAGAAGTATAAAATATTTGAGTAAAATCAATAATTGAAAAACCACTAAAAACAAAATTTAGCAAAATAGATACAGGAACAACAAATCCAATAACTATCGGTATTGTGCAAACAGTAAAACAAACTACTTTCTTAAAATTTGATGTTTCTTTTGATTCTAGCATATTTTGACCACTACTTTTTTCATGAAATCTTTGATTTCTTCTAGCAAGATACTCTATTGTTAATAAGACAACTACAAATACAAATAAAACAGAGGAGATTTGGGAAGCTCCTGATAAACTATTCATACCAAGCCATACATTAAAAACACCTAGGGTTAATGTCTCAAGGGCAAAATATTCAACAGTGCCAAAATCAGATATAGTTTCCATTAATACAAGAGCCAAACCAGCTATGATCCCAGGTCGGGCAAGTGGTAAAGCAACACTAAAAAAACTGCTTCTTCCATAGATTAAACTTGTTTGAAAAAAAGATATAGGAACAGTTAAAAATGATGCTCTAGTAGTCATATAAATATAAGGATATAAAACAAATGACATTACAAAGATTGCTCCTTCCATTGATCGTATTTCAGGAAACCAGTATTGATCTGCGTTTTGAAAATTAAAAAACTCTCTTATAATTTTTTGAACAGGACCAGCATACTCTAAAAAATCTGTATAAGTATAAGCAATTATATATGCTGGTACTGCTGCTGGTAATAATAAAGCCCATTCAAAAAAATTCTTACCAAAAAAATCATACCTTGTTACAACCCATGCGGTACATACTCCTAATATAGAACTTAATATACCTACACCTAACATTAATATAATTGTGTTTGAAATATATCTTGGCAATACAGTAGAAAATAAATGAGACCATAATGAAGTGTCACCTAAAAAAGCAGAATAAAAAATTGCAAAGACAGGTGCAATAATAATTAATGCAACTAAGGTAGCAAATATAGATGAATTATTCCAATTTAACAAAACACTTGATGTTATAGATTACCAACCAACTCTATCAATTATTTTTTGAGCCTCAGGAGCAAGTTCTGCAATTTTTATAATTGGCAATTGATCTTCCCTGAAATTTCCCCAAGAGCTGAGCTCTTTGCTTGGATTCACATTAGGATTAACAGGGTACTCAAAATTTATTTCTCCATATAATTGTTGAGATTTTTTTGTGGTTAAAAATTCTAATAACATTATTGCTTCTTTTTTATTTTTTGAATGTAGGGCAACACCTCCACCCGATATGTTAATATGTGCTCCACGATCATCCTCTCTTTGATTTGGAAAAACCAGCTTTACTTTTTCAGCCCATTTTCTTTGTTCAGGATCTTCAGAAAATTTTAATTTTCCATAATAATAATTATTAATAATTGCAATATTACACTCACCTTCATAAATAGACTTAACTTGTGCTCTGTCATTTCCTTGAGGTCTTCGTGCAAAATTATTAACAAGACCTTTTGCCCATGCTTCAGCATTTTCTTCACCGTATTCTGCTAAAACAGATGCCATTATTCCTCTATTATAAACATGACTTCCAGGTCTTGAACAAATTTGACCTTTCCATTTTGGGTTGGCTAAGTCTTCTAATCTAGTTATTTCACCATCCTTAATTATTTCTTTATTTACCGCAATAACCCTTGCTCTTTTAGAAAGAGCAAACCAATTATTTTCAGGACTTCTTAAATGCGATGGAACATTTTCTATTAATTTTTTAGATTCTATAGATGCCAAAAGATTTAAATCTGAGTAAATATATAATCTGCCTATATCAACAGTTAAGATAACATCAGCTGGACTGTTTTCTCCTTCTGATTGTAATCTTTGTGCAAGACCTTTTTTTGAATAGATAACATTTGTTTTAATCCCAGTTTCATTAGTGAATAATTCTAAAAAAGGGTTAATTAGAAAAGGTTGTCTGTGTGAATATATATTAATTTCTTTCGCAAAAAGATTTACTGAAAAGCATGCAACAAAAATTATTGATAGAATATTAATAGTATTTTTTTTCATTAGAGTAACTCCTCTTAAATTGATTAAAATAAAATTTTTTTCGTAACAAATTTAAATTTTTAATAAAATAATTTTTTATTTCAAAAAAAGGATTTAAATAAAGTGTTTTTAGGTCATGACTTTCGTCTTTTTGATTTTTTTCAATACCAAGATTGAGTGTTTCAAAATCAACAGAATGATGTAATGAGCCAAAAAGCCAATCCCAAATTGCTAATGCAGCACCAAAATTTTTATCATGGTGTTCCTTGGCTATAGAGTGATGAAGTTGGTGTTGGGCTGGAGAAATAAAAATATATTCTACCCACTTCCAATATTGAATGCCTATATGAGAATGCCTTAGGTTTGAGCCTAAAACATTAAAAATAAATACAAAAATATTAACCCCTAATATCGTATATAAACTAACTGTATTTCCAAATAAAAATATAAATGTTGAAATACTAATGGCTTGTGTAACTGAACTTCTTAAAGAAAAAATAATTCCTTCTAATGGATGTGTTCTGAAAACTGTCATTGGTGTAAGAACAGTCGCTGAATGATGAACCTTATGCAGTGACCAAAGAATTGGCCAACGGTGCATAAATCTATGAATAAAATACTTACTAAAGTCATCAATCATAAATTGAAAAGTCGTAAAAGAAATCACTACAATAATAGGTGGGGTATTTGCAAACATTCCAACACTCAGCCAATCTATTGAGTGAAAATAAAAATACAAAGCTGTAGCTATTGTTAAATGCGTTATCAATATTGGTGAGACTACCATCATTATTAATTGATTGATGAAAAAAACTTTATAGTCAGATTTTGCTGATTTAGAAAAAAATATATTCCAATTAAAAATTTTTTTTAAAGCAACTTTAAAAGAAAATTTTTTACTTAAGATAAACCAACCTAAGGCAATGAATATTGATATAACGATATATGCTATAAACACTCTTTTTTTGGGATCAATAAATTGACTACCAATTTTTACAAAATAGTCTGAAAGGATGTCCATATAACTTTAGTAGTGTGGCTTTTTTAAAAAAGCCACACAAAATTTAATACTAATCATTTTCTGCAGAGTCAGAACTTCCCAATGAACTAGCAAGATCTTCCATAGCAGATAATTGATCATTAGCTTTAGCAGTTACACCAAATTCATCGATCATAAGTTTTTGAATTTTAAGCATATGCAACTTAAACTCACCCCATTCCTGAGCTTGATCTTTGATGAAATTGCCATTTGAATCAACCCCGACGACTTGTGAAGCATTTAATAGAACTGGTCCAAAGCCCATCATTCTATTCATTTTTACAGCTGCTTCTCCTAGATTTTCTGGTCCACACTGAAGTGCTAAAGCGAAGCCTTTAAGCTCTCCCCAATGCTTTGCATATTTTCTAAATGCATCAGTTGTATCACCATTTGCTTCAACGATTATTTCAAGCGCTACTATGTCCTTATAAGTTGAGCCTGCATATTTAAAAACAGACTCCGCAATAACTTTTTGCCAGTTATCTCTAATAGTATCTCTTGCTGCTAACATAGCAGTTCTTTCATCAAAATTAAGGTTACGACCATCAGCGTCTCTTATAACTTCCCTTCCATCTATAAATGCTTGGTTAACTGTAGCAAGATAGTTTGTCTTTCCACCTTTGTCATAACTTGATGCGTAATAAGCATGAGCATATAGCATCTCAGAATACAAATCTACAACACCATCTCCATTATAATCAGCTGATGATAAATCTTTCATCTTAGCAACATTATAGTTTTCTTCAGCCGATAATGTTAAAGAATGTGCTGGCGCACCCCAATATCCAAAAGCTTCATCCCAACTATGTTCTTTGCCAGTATAATAAGATCCTTCTTTGTAAGGTTTGTTATTTGGTTTTTCACCAACTTTCATTTTCTTTCCAAGATAGTTGTTTACTGCTTGGTTATAAAAAACAGCACCCATAGCAAATTTAGAGATTAGTTGTGTGTAATCAAATCCAGTGTTTGGATCGAAACCACCTTCAACTTCACTGGCTTTTTGCATCATGTGCTCAATAGCTTCAGGACCGGTTAGTCCTCCCCAACCAGGAATTGCACCTTTGTACATTTTACCTGACAAGTTACCGCTTCCTATTTCTGCAACCATAGTTTGCATAACTGGGAAACCATCTTTAGACTTTGGAGCAATTATCTCTAAACCATCTTCACCATTGTAATAAGCCATCATTTTATTGAGATCGCCTGTTTTAACAAGTTTTTTCAAACTATCATGAAGAACTTGTCTTGCCATTTGCCCAGTATATTTAACTGAATTTGTTTTATCACCATCATAACCTTTTAGGGTAATTGGATAAGGTCCATATATATGACCATCAGCTAATAATGCTTTTGAAAAACTAAAAGCTATTATCACTGAGGCTACAACTGTAAGTATTTTTTTCATAAACTCCTCGTAATAAATATTTAATTGCGGGAGCTGAATAACGGAATTAGCTGGAACTATTTGTTTATTGCTCCCGCGTCCTCTTATTGAGAATCTGAGAGATTATTAACCTCAAATATAAAAAATATTAATCTTTAAAAATAAATGTAGGAAATGATTGATATAATCTTGGTTTTTAGAATTATTCTAATTAAATGCTAGTTTGAAAAATATTTTTTTTGATCCAAATACCACTTTGTTAGCATTAAAGAATAGTCTTCTGACAAACAGTAAGATCTGACCCTTCTATCTTTTGTAGAAAATTCTTTTGTAAAAAAACCTTTCTTAACAGCGGTATTTAAAGTTGAATAAATTGTTGATCTACAGCCTAGTTTTGAGGGCATTTTTTTACATAGATCCTCATACGACATACATTGATTAGAATAAGTTGATGATGCTATTTCAAGGCTAATAAGATGAGCTAGCGCTGATGAATAAAAAAAATCGTAACAAGGATCAGAAGATTTTTTTGAATAGAAGTCGCTTTTTACTAAATCGATAACGTTCTCAAGTCCTAGCATAAGGCAAGTTTAAGTAGGTTGAAAAATTGCGCTGGTACCTGCAACAATTTTTCAACCACGAGTAGAAACATACAGATTCTTATTTATGGATTTTAATTTATGAGTAAAATTAGTTTTTTATGTTGAGGATATATATTGAAAACTAATCATTATTAAATTTAGACTTATTCTAATTTAGATTAATAAAGACACACCAAACAAAGCACATCCGACTCCAACTATTCTTAGAACAATCGATGAAAATTTGGTCTTAATAGCTAGACTTCCTATTCCCACACCAAATAAATGTAACGTTGCTGTTCCTGAAGCAAAGCCAAGTGCAAATAAAATTGGGTTTACGGCCCATGGCATCTCCATACCGTGAGCTAATCCGTGACAGATTCCAAAAATGCAAATGAAAATCATTATAATATTAGTGGCAATTTTTTTTTCTATAGCAATTGCTAAGCCCAATAATATAACAGAAAATACTATTCCGTATTCAACAACTACAAAGGCAGATTCTTCAAAGTCAAAAAAGGAAACTTCAATAAGCATACCAATGGTTCCACCAACTATCATCATTAAAACAAAGGTTGCAGGAATTGACCAAATTGCCCTCCCTCCTATTTGGGCGCTTACAACACCAACACTAACCATTGCTAAAAAATGATCTATTCCTAATACTGGATGAGAAAGACCATCATAAAAACCTACCATACCGGTAAAAGTATGTGCATGAACTGAAGGGACAAAAAATATAAAAGATAAAAAAAATAAAATTAAATTTGATTTCATACAAATTTTTTTTGTTTTCTAAAAAATAACTTTTTAATAATAAAATAAATTAGGGAAATTATAACCACTAGAGCTATGTGAGGAATATAAGCGCGAATATCAAATTTTTGCCAATGCGCTATATCCATAACAGGACCAATATATAAAAGGATGGGCGTCCATGTTAAAATTTGCTCCCATAAATTAGATCCAAAAAATTCCGCTTCTCCTACAGCAAGAGAATAATGGCCTGTGTTATTCTGATTAAAAATTTGTATTATGTAAGAACCTGCATCTAAATTAAAACTTCTCTTAAAACCTGTATCTTCATTTACGTCAGCTCCTATTTCCGGACCTTTCCAATACCAATCTCTAGCATATGGTTCATACCAAGCTTCCCATTCAAAGTTCTGACCGTCAGCAAAAAATTTTAAAATTTTATTATTTTTTTCATTTATCGAATACACAGCAATCGATAACCATAAATGATCATCATCAACTTTAGGACTTAAAATTCCAGTATAAAATAAAAATTCTTCTTCACTATTAATTATATAATAGTGTGGTTCACCATTAAGCTTACCATAATATGCTTTAGATATTTCTGGATCTATAACTTCATGAGGATTATCAATTGAGGGTGAATAATTAATTAACTTTGGCTGATGGGCAAATAGATGAGAACTAAATAAAAAGATAATAATTGCAATTAACTTCATTAATTAATTATAGTTTAGCTTTTATCATTTTCCAATAAAATAAAAATGGGGCCACATTGGGCCCCTATCCTTATTAAATATATTTAAAATACTTCTAAATTATTTAATTTCTATTAACCGAGCCTTTTTTTCCTCAGGGATGATGCGCTCTAAATCAATATTTAACAGACCATTCAACAATTCAGCATTTTTAACTTTTATATCTTCTGAGATAGTAAATGATCTTTCAAATTGTCTGGTTGAAATTCCCTTGTGAATAACGCCATTTCCTTCTTCATTCACAACTTTCTCTTTTTGTCTGTTGCGAACAGTAAGATTATTTTCTTTAAGCTCTAATTCAATATCATCTTTAGAATACCCCGCTAATGCTACTTCAATTTTATAATTATTCTCATTTATTCTGTGAATATTATAGGGTGGATAATTTGAATTGTGCCGCTCAGTTGACTCTAGCATTCTATCAAATTCTTCAAAAATTGAGTCAAATCCAACTGAAAATGGTCTAAGCGAATTCCATACGGATAGGTTTCTTGTCATAAAAACTCCTTATTAAGCAAGTTAAATGTCAGCACCCACAATGGCATACCAACATTTTAGATATGGGGATTAATGAAATTATTTCAAGTATAACATTACTTTTTTCGAACAACCGAGAGACCGTCAGATAGTGGTAGTAAAGAAAAGTCCACTCTATCATCTTTATTAATCTTTAGGTTTAAATCACGAATAGTGTTCGTTTGTGAATCAGTTTTTTTTGTATCTGCCACATCTCCGTGCCATAGCATGTTATCAATAATAATAATGCCATTTGAGGGAACTAAACTTAAAGATAATTCATAATAATTTGTATAATTATTTTTATCGGCATCAATAAAAATCAAATCGAATGTATGTTGACGATCAATTAAACTTTGCATCACATCAGTGCCTGATCCAATTATTGATTCAATTTTAGAAGTCTGACCATCCTCGTCCCAATATTTTTGTGCTAATGGTAAAAATTCATCAGAATTATCAACCGTAACTATTCTGCCATCAGATGGAAGTCCTCGCGCCATATATAATGTGCTTAAACCAGTAAATCTTCCAATCTCTAAACATGATTTTGCTCTAGATGTTTTGACAATAATTTCTAAAAATTGACCTTGGTCTTTAGCAATTTGCATTTGAGCAACACTGCCTAGTGCCTTTGTCTCTTTCTCTAACTTATCTACAACAGTATCTTTTCGGTACCCTAGATTTTGTAGATATTTTATGAGGTCTTCATTAATTTCTATCTGTGTGCTCATTAGTTTATTACTTCGTAAGTATATGGAAGTTCAGATATTTCAGAATCACTTATGATAAAACAGTCCTGTATTTTTTTGCTAACATTTTCATAATCATCTTCTGATTTTGTAAAAACACTTAAAAGAGGGAGGGTTGGATCAACCTTATCACCAACTCGTAAAATATTATTGTATCCTACATTAAAATTAATTTTATCCGCGACTTGTTTTCTTCCTCCACCTAACTCAATAAGAATCAATCCTAGATCTCTTGTTTTAATTTTCTCTACCCAACCAGATTTTGTTGGAAAAATATCTTTCTTTATAGCGTTAATCTTTAAATGTTTTTCATGTGAGGATAAAATATCAGAAGGGCCTCCTAAAGCATGGGCCATTTTTTCAAATTTTTCTGCTGCTTCTCCGTTTGACATCACTCTATTAATTTTTTCAAGAGCAGTTTCTTTGGAAAGCTTTTGTGACATCATTAAAATTGAAGCTATTAATTCATACGTTATTTTTTCAAGTCTTGTTTCTTTTTCTTGGTTTTTTAGAAAACTAATACATTCTGATATCTCTAAAATATGACCTGCACTTTTTCCTAAAACCTGATTCATATCAGTTATAATAGCTTCACATTGTAGACCTGCACCTTGTGCAACTCTGACAAGAGAATGGGATAAATCTCTTGCTATATCTATAGTGCTATTAAATGAACCATTGCCAACCTTAACATCCAATACCAATGTCCTTAAGCCTGATGCAATTTTTTTTGATAAAATAGATGATGTAATTAATGGCAAAGATTCTACAGTGCCAACAATATCTCTAACAGAGTATAATTTTTTATCTGCTGGTGCTAAGTTTGCAGTTTGTCCTATAATTGCGCAACCAACTTCTTTCACTACTCTCTTAAATGTGTCTAGGTCAGGTTGAGTATTATACCCTGGGATAGAATCAAATTTATCAAGAGTCCCTCCAGTATGCCCAAGACCTCGTCCTGAAATCATTGGAACGAATAATCCGCAAGCTGCTAAAATAGGTGCAAGAATAATGCTGGTTTTGTCTCCAACACCGCCAGTAGAATGTTTATCACAGACTAAATCTGCATCAACGACACCTTCCCAATTTATTGTCTCACCCGAAGTTGTCATTGCTTCAGTTAAGCTAACTGTTTCTTCTGGTATCATGCCATTTAAAAAAATAGCCATGCTCATTGCAGCAACTTGTGAATCTGAAAAAGATCCGTCTGTTAAACCTTTTACAAAAAGAGAGATTTCTTCTTTCGAAAGAACTTTCTTATCTCTTTTTCTTCTAATTATTTCCTGTGGAATCATTAAATTTCACTTCTGTAATAAAGTTTTTAATTAGTTGAACAATATTTTGTTCAGCAAGACTAGCGTTTTCCAATGTTTCTTTATGACTAAGTTTTGTTTTATTCATCCCTGCAGCTAAATTCGTTATGACACTAATTGCGATAACAGGAAGATCACAATGATTAGCTACTAATACTTCTGGAACTGTTGACATGCCTACAGCATTACCACCAATTACTTTTAGAGCATTGATTTCTGCAGGTGTTTCAAAATTTGGACCAGAATACATACAGTAAATCCCTTCGAAGATTTGTTGATTAGTTTTTTTGCCAATTTCCAGTAACTGATCGCGGTAAAATTTATGGTAACCATCACTCATATCGTGAAATCGAGGTCCGTACTCATCTTGGTTTTTTCCAATTAAGGGGTTATAGCCACTCCAATTAATGTGATCAGATATTGCCATTAAACTTCCAGCTGGCATATTTTCATCAAGACTTCCTGCAGCATTAGTAACTATTAAAAGTTTACATCCTATATCTTTTAATACACGAATTGGTTTGGCAAGACTGTTTGGTTCATGACCTTCATAAATATGTGATCGACCATACATACACACTATTTTTTTATTAGCTATCTGACCTAACACTAATTTGCCTGCATGTCCCTTTACTGTAGGTTGAGGAAATTCTGGAAGATCAGTGTACGGTATTTCTTTAAGAATATTTTGTGTTTCAAAAAAATTAGTTAGACCAGATCCCAAGATAACAGCAACTTCTGGTTGTGTATTTGTTTGGTCTAAAAAAACTTTTGATGATGAATGCATTATAAATTTTCTGGACCAAATGAATCAGGTAATAAATCTTCTAGTGTTGATGTTTTAATATGTCCATTAACATTACACATATGAATATTAACGTCTAGTGCTGCAAACTCTCTTAATCTTTGCCTGCATCCTCCACAAGGCGAACATAGTAAATCACCTGAGCCGATAACAACTACTTCTTTAATTTTAGTAAAACCATTTGCTATAAGATTACCTATAGCACTAGCTTCAGCACACTGTGATTGAGGGTAAGCTGCATTTTCAACATTACAACCTGATATAATTGTATCACGTTCTGTCAAAAATGCCGCGCCTACTTTGAATTTTGAGTAAGGAACATGGGCCTTATCCCTAACATCTTTTGCTGCTTGAAAAAGTTTGTCAAAATTTTCTGAAATCATAAGTTTGTTTATCATGAAATTTAAAAAAAATTTATTTATTTCTAAACTTTAAACAATTCCTGACTCAAATCAGGTAAGTTATCTCCCCAAAAAACTTCTCTTCGAAGAAAGTCTGGATCTTTATTAAAGCATACAGACATAGCAGAATTATAAACTGCTCTTGAATCAATTGTTGAATCTAAATCTCTACCTTCAAAAAGATTTTTCTTTTTTAAACCAGGCCAATCTGTGTAAACTTGAGATTTTTTTAACAATCCTCCAGCCATCAAAATAACACTTCCATATCCATGTTCAGTACCATTTGCACCATTTTGTTTAATTGTTCTTCCAAATTCTGTAAGGGTTACAATTAAAGTGTTATCAAAAGATGTGCCTAAGTTTTTATATAAAATGTTTACAATATTGTTAACTTCCTCAAGCTCATCTGCATGTGCTCCATCAACACCCCCTTGTGCAGCATGAGTATCGAAACCATCTAAGTCAAAAACTGCTACCCTTGGACCACTAGGATCTTTTAGTTGTTTTGCAGCCTCTAAAGCCAACTTGTCTCTATCATCTGAGTTTGTAGCTGTCTGCATAGAAATAGGTCTTTTTTTAATTGTATCAAATGTTGATCTAATTAACTCATTATGTGCTCCAGTAAATTCATTGTAAATAGAATCAATTAATTTAGTTTGAACAAAATCAGGAGAAGGAAAAAAATTATTATTTTGAGGCACTCCTCTTAATAAGAGCGGCATTGGTAAAGAAATAGCCAGCCCTTTTCCAATAATATCTGATGCAAGCAAACCTCTTCCAAGCCATCCTGTTTTTTCTGTATAAGGAGTGTGTGCACCTGTTTCCATTAAATTTTGACCATCAAAATGTGATCTACCCGTATAGGGAATATTAGTAGCATGAACAAATGCTGCTTTATCTTTTTTCCAAAGCTGATGAAAAATTTCTAACTTAGGATGAAGTGCAAAATCGCTATTCAGCTTAAGGGTGTTTTCTAATATTAATCTTTTTCTTAATTTTTTAAGTCTATTATCACCAATCACTGGAACAGCAGTTAATCCATCCATTCCGCCTCGAAGAGAAATAACAATAAGATTTTTTTTCTGTATAGAGGCAAGGCTAAGTTTAGGAAAAAAACCAGAAAGAAATAAAGTTGTAGATCCTCCTATTAAAAAATTCCTTCTTGTGCAGTTCATACTTTTAATACTCCTGGTAAATTACAAATAATTCCATATTTTCTCTCAATATCTTTTTTTGTTAACTCAAGTTTATAGTTTTGAATAAGAGCTGCCATTTTAGAATGATCGTCAAAATTTTTTTCAAGACATTTTAAAATAAATTCATGTCCATTATTTTCTTTTTTTATAAAATTTGGAAGAATTTTGGAAGCGAACCACAGGCGTCTTAATAATAACTCTGGAGATACCCAATCAACTTCAAAATCACTCCATCCATTTGGTTGTTTTGCCCTGTAAGGTGAGTGTCCAATTTCTTCCAACCACCATGTTAATTGCTGTTGTCTACGTGAAGGCTTAAATTCAAATTGGTAGTTCATTTTTTCAGCGGGTGCCGGAATATTTAAATCAAAAATTTTTGAAAGTTGCATTAACCATAATTCAGGAGGTTGAAATTTATGAGTATTATTATTAAATTTGAAGGCTTGGCGTATTACCTCCTTATGAATTTCAACTAAATTACCATCAGAATTTTTCCATACATTAATTACCGGATTAATCATTTCTGCAGTAGGTTCATCCGTAATAAAATGTCGGCATAATTTAGTTGATACAAATTTAATACAAATTGGATGTGTCGCTAAATCATGAATCACTTTAAATAATTCTCTTTTTGCATCATTCTTATATTTAACGCCTAAAATTTGCTTTTCTCCCTTTTGATGCTTGTCTTGATCAAACCAAACATCTCCTGTTTCTAGTTCTTTGTTGCTCCATTTATGAGACCAACCTGTCATGATATAAGCAAGTTGGATAACATCCTCCTGAGTATAACCAGCACTTGGTGATACCGTATGAAGTTCTAATAACTCTCTAGCATGATTTTCATTAATGGTTTCTCTTGGATTCCATTGTTTGCTTTTAGAGTTTGGTCCAACAGATTCTGAATTATCAAGATGGTGTATCATGCACCAAGATATTGTTACAGACTGCACCATGTCTTCAAACGTTTTGATCATATTTGGTCTAATTATTTCTCGTTGATATGGCCCTGTACTAAACTCAGCTAAAAAATCTTTTTCACTAATGGCAAAATGATTTCCCCAAAAAAGCCAAAAGCGCTCAAATACTGGTTGCTTACTATTTTTAGTTTGGTAGTGGCGAATAGCATGTTCATTTAATTCAAAAAATCTCTCACCAGTCTTAATTCTTAGTTCGTCTTTAGCTTTCTTATAAGCATTTTTATCATTTTTATATTTTTTTCTAAGTATTTTTCTATCTCCATAAACCCACTCTCCATATTTTTTTCTCATTTCTTTTTCTGAAGGAATTGAGCCAGGCCATAAAAGATCTGGCAGTGTATTTACTTGGTTCAATGCCCAATTAAGAGGATCGTCTGGCTTTTTATCATTTAGAGATAAACCAAAAGCAACTCGTCTATAAAAATTTAATGACATAGATTAAAAAACTAGTTTACATATATTTTATAATAATAAAATATTAAAACATGAAAAAAGTATCTCTCAAAATTTGTGGAATCACAAACTCGCAGTCAATTAAAATGGCTTATAAAAATAAAATAAAATCTCTTGGTTTTGCTAGTAATAACCTCAATGGGCCAAATACCGCTACTGATAAAAAAATACAAATATTAATTAAAGAATGTAAAACTTATAAAATTGAGTCGGTTTTATTAACTCGCTATGTGTCCTTAGATAAATTAATTAAACAAATAGATTTTACCAAACCTAAAACTATTTCCTGTTCATATCATTTTAGTAAAAATGAATTACAAGTTTTGCGTAACACATTTAAAAGATTAAAAATTGGCATAGCAATTAATCCTGAAAATTTTAATATGAAATATCTTAACAATATAAAAAAAATTATTAATGTAATTTATTATGATATGAATGTGTATAAGGCTAAGAGGATTAAAACTTATGCTTTAGTAAAGTGTTTAAAACAAATTCAATACATAAAAAATCTTTCCATCCCTGTTTTTATTGGGGGCGGAATAAATGAGAAAAAAGCTAAGGAAATTATTAATTTACTAAAACCTGAGGGCATTGATGTATCTCGAAGTCTTAAAAATTCTAAAAATATTATTTCTTCAAAGAAGCTAAAAAGCTTTTTAAAACAAGTCACGGTAGTTTAATTTTTCAATAACGTAGTGATCTTTTAGGTTTTTAATTAACTCTTTTACAGATAACTTTGAAACTGGATGCTTAAAAAAGGGGGTTATGTCGTAAAGTGGGCATAAGACAAAATCTCTTTCTTGTGCTCTCGGATGAGGAATAACCACATTATTGTTTTTAAAAATTTTTTGGTCCCAAAAAATAATGTCTAAATCTATTTTTCTTGGGCCATTAATAATTCTTTTATTTTTATGTAGCTTTCTTTCTATCAAGTGTATTTTTTTTATTAACTCATTTGGATGAATTTCTGATTTTAGATAAACCATAGTATTGTAAAAATAATTTTGTTTTAAATAACCATATGGTTTTGACTTGTAGATATTAGCTATCTTAGAAATATTACCTATTTTACTTAGTTCAAAAACTGCCCTTGAAAAATTATTTCTATAATTGCCAACATTAGTTCCTAGGGCGATATAATAACTAGTTGGATACACTTACTGTTTCTGATCCATAACGCTTAGCAACTGCAGTTTTATTAATTTTAACTTTAACTTTTTTAATCTTAAATTTTTTTTCTAACATTTGCGAAGAGGATATAATGAGTTTTTCTAGAGTCTTATACCTTGATTCATTTATGAATTTTTTTAGTGATTTCGTTACACTAGAATAATCTTTGAGATTAGACATTGCTTCTAAATTTTTACTTTTGAGAACACTATAACTAAAATTCAGGGTAACTTTAAGCAATTGCTTTTTCTTTCTTTCATCTGAAGTTATACCAATGTTAGCGAATACTTTTAGATTTTTAATTTCTACATCAAACATAAATTTTTATAAACTTTTAAGGATTGGTATGTTTCCTTTACATCATGCACTCTAAACATATTCACTCCTTTTTTATAGCAATAAAGAGCAGAGGCTATTGATCCACCAAGACGATTATTGACATCACTTTTATCTATTCCGTTTATCCAGCTTTTACGAGAGGTGCCCAATATTATTCCACATTTCTTTATTTTAAACTTCTGGATATTTTGCATAATTTCTAAATTTTGGGCAAGATTTTTACCAAAACCGATTCCAGGATCAAACCAAATTTTAGAATGTGGTATTTTATATTTATCTGTTTGTTTAAGCGTTCTGTGAAAAATTTTTTTAATATCAGTGACTACATTTTTATATGAATTTACCTTAGATTGCATAATTTTAGGGGGGGCCGGTGTATGCATTAAAACTAAGCCATTTTTGAATTTTTTAGTCAGATGGAAAAGATCATTGGAGCCACCAAAGATATCATTAATAATATGTGCGCCGTTTTCTAAAGCAAATTCCTGTGTTTCAATCTTTGAAGAATCAACAGATATTAAAAACTGATCCTTAGGTAATTTTTTTAAAATTGGTGAAAGTTTTCTAATTTCTTGCTCATAGCTTATTGGGTCACTTCCTGGTCTTGTGCTCTCCGCCCCTATGTCAATAATCTGAGCACCATCTTTAATCATCTGCTTTATGGATTTTAGAGCATTAGAAGTTTTATAATTTTTACCAGCATCACTAAACGAATCCCTAGTAACATTACAAATACCCATAATTGAGGGAGACAAAATAGAGAAATTATTTTTATTAAATATCATAGTTCTAACTGAGTCTTATACATTGAGGATAGTCTTTTAAACATTTTTGCAGAAGAGCTAAACCATTTAATTTGAGGAATTGATGTGACTTTTACAACTCCTTTGCCAGAACCAACTAGAATTATTTCATCAGCAACTAATAAGTCTGAAAAACGTATTGATTTAAAAAAATATTTGTTCTGTATTTTTTTTAACAAATAATTCATTGTTACACCTTTATAGTAATTGCCTTGAGGTAGAATAATCTTACTATTTTTTATCAAAATTAAGTTTGTTGTTGAGCCCTCAAGAATTATATTATTATTGTAAAATAATAATTCCATTTTTTGCATATCAATATTTTTTTGCATAGATAATATTTTTTTATATTGTAAATTTTTAATTTTTGCATTTGATCTTTGGTAATTAACAAGCTTACATTGAAAAATATTACTTGGTTTTAATCGAGACCTTAGAGATAAAGAAATTTTGTTATTCTTAATTGCAACTCTAAGGAGGTGATTATATTTTTTTATTTTTAGATTACTGGGAATTAATTCTAATAATTTTTTTTCAGTTAACAAAAAATTTATGTTAAATTTTTTTAGACTTTTATTTAATTGTAGTAAGTGATCTTTTAAAAAAATATATTTAGGACTTTCTCCGTATACTCGTATTGTTGTAAAAACGCCTTTTGACCCCCACAAATGATCATATTTTACATTTTTAAATGTGCTAAGCTTGTATGATTTTTTGAATAAGAAGTTTGCCATCAACAGTTAAAAACGAATCAGGGTGAAATTGAAATCCATATACATTATTAATAGTATCTTCTATGGCCATGGCAACATTAGTTTCTACACATCTCATAGTTATTTTGAGAGAGGCGGACTTAAAAGGCTCTTTGAGTTTAAGAGAATGGTATCGCCCAGCAAGAAATATCTTATTAGGCTTAAAAAAAGAGCTGTCTTTTAATACTTTAACTTTTGACTGATATCCGTGATATATTTTTTTTTGAGGAATAATTTTGGCTTTTTGAGCAAACAATAATTGTTGAAAACCTAAGCAAATACCAATAATTTTTTTAATACCCTTGTATTGGTGATAAATTTTTTGTGTTTCTGGGTAGTGTGATGGGTCCCCAGGCCCTGGTGAAAAAACAATAATTTTTGATTTTTCTAACTTCTTTCTATCTAGATCATAATAGTTTGAAACATAAGTTGGGGCAAAGCCCTCAAGGAGATGAACTAAATTATAAGTAAAGGAATCTTCGTGATCGATAACGTAAATCATGTTTTGAATAAATCTAAAAGTGATTTAGCCTTGATATAGTTTTCTTTGTATTCTCTTTTTGGTTTACTATCAATAACAACGCCGCTTGCTGATGAAATTTGTACCTGTTTTTTGTAATTTAAGATTGAGCGGATAATAATATTAAAGCGCATATCACCATTACTATTAATATAACCAAAACTACCAGTATAAATATTTCTGTTTAACTTTTCTCTACTGTTAAGAAGTTTTAAAGTGCTTATTTTTGGACAACCAATCACTGATCCTCCGGGCATCATTGCAGAAACAATATCATGATTACTAACATTTTTTTTTAACTTGCCTTTTATCTCAGTTACATAATGATAAAGATCCCTGTATTCTTCAACACTCTTCAATTTGTTGATTTTAACACTGCCCGCTTTACATATACGTGATAAATCATTACGTTCCATATCAACAATCATATTGTGTTCTTTGCTTTCTTTTTCATTTTTTTTAAAAAAATTATTAGCAAACTTTGCAGTCATTCTTTTTGTTCTATTTAATGTTCCTGCTATTGGTTTTGTTTTTACAACATCTTTCTTTTTTTGAATCAATGTTTCAGGCGAACAACTTATAATACTATAATCCTTATCTCTTATTAGAAAGCTTTCTGGAGATTCATTGATGCTCATTAATTTCCAGAAAAATTTAACGGCGTCTATGTTGGATTTATTTTGATAAGTTTGACAAATTTTAATTTGATATGTTTCTCCAAGTTTTATTTTTTTTGAAAAATGTCTGAAAAGGTTAGAGTATTGTGATTCATTTAAATTTAAATTAAATTTCTTTTCATAAAAATAATTGGTCTTACTCTTCAAAAGATATTGCTCTTTAAAATTTTTTAATAAACTTTTTATTATTATTTTTTTTCGAATTTTTATAATCGTTTGTGGTTTATAAAATAACCCTGGATAAAAATTTATACTTTGTTGCTTAGGTAGCTTAATTTTTATGTTTTCACACAAAAGTTGAAAACCCAAAAATCCTACATAACAATTTAATTCTTTGATAGATGATTTTGGTTGTGATGTTTTCTTGTTTAAAAAATTTTTTATATTTTTAGAGTTCAGAGCAATCTTTTCCTTAAAATCAGTATAAACGTCATATCCACCAACAGTTTTGTAGATTATTAGTGGTTTATTAGATTGAAAAATCTTATTGAGGTATTCTTTATTGTTCAGCACTGAATTCTATTATAATTAGGTAAAATATATGAAAAATACTTTTATTCAAAAATTCCTTTTTTTGCTTGTATTATTTTTCTCTAGTGTAGTTTTGTCACACGGAACAGTTATAATTCCAAATGTTGAACATGATAGAGGTTATATAGATGTAAAAATATATGACTCAAAAGAGTCTTTTTTAAAGGAGGATGAGGCTGTTGAAGCTGTGAGAAAAAAAGTCAATAAGGGTGAGGTGGTTGTTCCACTAACAAAAATTCACGAGGGACAAATAGCTATTGTTGTCTATCATGATGAGGATGGTGATGGAGAATTAAAAACTGGTCTTTTTTGGCGACCTAAAGAAGGTTTTGCTTTTAGTAATAATTACAGCCCAAAAGGACCGCCAAAATTTAAAAAGGCAGCAATAATATTGGAGCATGGAGTGCCTGTTGAAATTGAGTTAAATTATTAGCAATTAAAAAAATTTATGGTTTTAAAAATTCATAACACTTTATCGGGAACAAAAGAAGGGTTTAAGCCCGTAGATGAGAAACATGTTAGAGTTTATGCCTGTGGCCCAACTGTCTATAACTTTGCTCATATTGGTAATGCAAGAATGGCAGTTGTGAATGATCTTTTAATAAATGTTTTAAGAACGCAATATAATAAAGTTACTTATGTTTCGAACATAACAGATATTGATGATAAAATTATTGATGCTGCTCAGGAGCTTAATGAGCCCATAAACAACCTAACAACAAAATATACAAAAATTTACAATGAAGATATGGGCTATCTTAATGTGAAGCTTCCAGATGTTCAGCCGCGTGCAACTGATCATATTAATGAAATGATTGATCTGATTAAAAAACTTATTGAAAATAACAATGCATACGAAAAAGAGGGACATGTATTGTTTCATGTTCCAAGTTTTTCAAAATATGGAGTCTTGTCTAAAAGAAACCGTGATGAACAAATTGCTGGAAGTAGAGTTGAAATTGCGCCTTTTAAAAAAGACCCTGCTGATTTTATTTTGTGGAAACCATCACCTGATCCTTTACCTGGATGGGATTCACCTTGGGGCTTTGGTCGTCCAGGTTGGCATCTTGAGTGTTCTGCTATGTCTGAAAAAACATTGGGTCTACCATTTGATATACATAGTGGTGGGATGGATTTAGTTTTTCCTCATCATGAAAATGAAATTGCTCAGACTTGTTCTTTAAATAAAAATCATGATCCTAAAAGCTTCGCTCAATTTTGGTTTCATAATGGTTTTGTAAATGTTGAAGGAGAGAAAATGTCAAAATCAATTGGTAACATACGATTGGTTCATGATTTAAAGAGTCAATACAGTGGTGAAGTATTAAGGCTAACCCTATTATCAGCTCATTACAGACAACCACTAAATTGGACTAAAGAAATAATTAATCAGAATAGCAAAATGTTGGATCGTTTTTATCGCTCTCTAAAAGAACTTCAAGATGTAGAAATTACATCAGAAAAGTTATCAGATGAAGTCATGAAAAGTTTCTTGGATGATTTAAATACACCAAAAGTGTTAGCTGAGCTTAATACTTTATCAAATAAATTATCTTTAGCCAATAAAGAGGAAAAGATTAATATTAAAAACAACCTTATCGCTGCTGGTAAAATTCTAGGAATTTTAGGGGAAGATCCTGATGTATGGCTTGGATATAATCAATCGGCAAACCCAGAAAAAGAAGAGATAGAAGGGTTGATAAATCAACGTAATGAAGCTAGACGCGATAAAGATTTTAAATTGGCGGATGAAATTAGAGATAAACTAAAAATAAAAGGTATTGAGATAGAAGATACTAAAAACGGAACTATTTGGCGAAAAGATTCATGAGCAATAATATTACAATTACCTTTCCTGATGGAAATACAAAAACAGTTGAAAAAGGTATTTCGGGCTTTGATCTTGCAAGTCAAATATCTAAATCTCTTGCCAAAGAATCAGTTGCCATAAAAATTAATGGAAATATTTGTGATCTTGCATTCCCAATAAATGAAGACTGCAAAGTTATTATCATTAAAAGAGCAAATGATGAGGCTCTTGAAATTATTAGGCATGATTGTGCACATGTTATGGCTGAAGCCGTTCAATCATTATTTCCTGGAACACAAGTTACTATTGGTCCCTCTATTGAGAATGGGTTTTATTATGACTTCGCAAGAAAAGAGCCCTTTACACTTTCAGACTTACCTAAAATTGAAAAGAAAATGCATGAGATTATCAACACAGGTGAAAAATTTACAAGAGAAGTTTGGTCACGAGAAGAAGCTGTAAAATTTTTTAAAAATAAGGGCGAAGATTATAAAGTAGAATTAATTGAAGACTTAGATCCCAATGAAGAAATAACCATCTACAAGCAAGGGGAGTGGTTAGATCTTTGTCGTGGTCCTCACATGATAAGCACAAAACAAATTGGTAAGGGCTTTAAGTTAATGAAAGTTGCTGGAGCTTATTGGAGAGGTGACTCGAATAATACAATGTTAACACGTATCTATGGAACTGCTTGGAGAAATGAAAAAGAGTTAGAAAATCATTTAGCACAAATTGAAGAAGCTGAAAAAAGAGATCACCGAAAACTTGGTAAAGAAATGGATTTGTTTCATTTTCAAGAAGAGGCGCCAGGTGGTGTTTTTTGGCATCCACAAGGGTGGCAATTGTTTCAATCATTAATTAATTATATGCGCTTAAGACAAGATAGGGCTGGTTATGTTGAAACTAGCACCCCAGAATTATTAGATAAATCTTTATGGGAAACATCAGGGCATTGGGAGAAGTTTAGTGAGAACATGTTTACAACCGATCCAAAAGAAGAAAAAGTTTTTGCTATCAAACCCATGAACTGTCCTGGAGCAGTAGAAGTTTATAAGCAAGGTTTAAAAAGTTATAGAGATTTACCATTACGTATGGCAGAGTTTGGAAAAGTTCATCGTTATGAGCCTTCAGGCGCATTACATGGATTAATGCGAGTTAGAGCTTTTACACAAGATGATGCGCATATTTTTTGCACTGAAGATCAAATTACTGAGGAAAGCAAAATTGTTTGTGATCTTATACTTAGCATTTACAAAGATTTTGGCTTTAATGATGTTAGAATTAAATTTTCAGATAGACCAGAAAAACGTGTGGGTGATGATAGCGTTTGGGATAAAGCAGAAGAAGCATTGAAACAAGCTATGGAAGCAACAGGTCTTGAGTATACATTCAATCCAGGAGAGGGTGCATTTTATGGCCCAAAACTAGAGTTTGTTTTGCGCGATGCAATTGGGCGTGATTGGCAGTGCGGAACACTTCAGGTTGATTTAAATTTACCCGGTAGACTTGGGGCGGCATATGTTGCTGAGGATGGTCAAAAGAAAGTTCCCGTTATGTTGCACCGAGCTCTGTTTGGCTCTTTAGAGAGATTTACAGGAATATTAATAGAGCATTATGCTGGACATTTACCATTATGGTTATCTCCATCACAGGTAGTAGTTGCTACAATAACGTCTGAATCAGATAATTATGCTTTTGATTTAAAAGATCAACTAAGTAAAAATGGATTGCGCGCTGAGGTGGACATTAGAAACGAAAAAATAGGTTATAAAATACGTGAACATAGTAATGCTAAAATACCTATCATTCTTGCGGTTGGAAAAAAAGAAGCAGAAGATAAAACTGTTTCTGTCAGACGCTTAGGAAGTCAAGAAACATTAGTTGTAAAGCTTGATGAATTAATTAGTGATTTAAAAAAAGAATCTCTTTCTCCCATTAGTTAATATGTCAGATTTTAATATAGGGCAATTTCCAACTACACGATTAAGAAGACTTCGCATGAAAGATTTTTCGCGAAGAATGATTAGTGAAAATAACCTTTCTGTTAATGATTTAATTTGGCCCATATTTGTATGTGAAGGAAATAATATTGCTGACAAAATAAATTCTATGCCAGGCGTCTTTAGATATTCTATTGATAACATCTTAAAAGAATTAGAAACTGTTGTTAAATTAAAAATACCTGCGATTGCTTTATTCCCTCAAATAGATAGCGCCTTAAAAAATAAAGAGGGCTCTCAAGCAATAGATGAAAATAATTTAATTTGCCGAACAATAAGATCTATTAAAAAACAATTTCCTGACCTTGGGGTTATTTGTGATGTTGCGCTAGATCCATTTACTGATCATGGACACGATGGACTAATTGTTAATGATATTGTTGATAATGATGCAACATTAAAAGTTTTAGAAAAACAAGCGCTGGTTCAGGCTAATGCAGGATGTGATATTATTGCGCCATCAGATATGATGGATGGCAGGATTGGAATAATTAGAAAAGCCCTTGATGAAAATAATTTTCAAAACACTTTAATACTTTCTTATGCCGCTAAGTATGCTTCAAAATTTTATGGCCCGTTTAGAGATGCAATAAGCTCTTCTGGAAATTTAAAAGGTGGAAGTAAATCTACTTACCAAATGGATATAGCAAATAGCAATGAGGCTCTAAGAGAAGTTGCCTTAGATATTAAGGAAGGTGCTGATATGGTAATGGTTAAGCCAGGGATGCCTTATCTTGATATTATTCAAAGAATAAAATCAGATTTTAATATTCCTACTTTTGCTTATCAAGTATCAGGTGAGTACTCTATGATAAAAGGAGCTATAGATAATAATTGGCTAGATTCAAAAGTGATAAAAGAATCTCTTTTATCATTTAAAAGAGCTGGCGCTGATGGTATTTTAACTTATTTTGCAAAAGAAATTGCTGAGGAATTAAATAATGAATGAAATTAAGTTTGAACAAAGAAAAACAATTGAACAAGTTGAAGAGTCTACAGAATTAGCTCCTAAATTTGATCAAGATGGACTTATACCTGTTGTAACAACTGATTTTAATTCTGGAGAAGTTTTAATGCAAGGCTACATGAATGAAGAAGCTTTTAAAAAAACTATTTCATTTGGTGAGGCAGTTTATTATTCTCGGAGTAGAAAAACTTTATGGCATAAAGGCAAAACAAGTGGGCTTGTGCAGAAAATCAAAGAGATAAGAATTGATGATGATCAAGATTCTGTATGGTTACGTGTAGATGTTCATGGTGGTGCAAGTTGTCATGTGGGATACAGGTCGTGCTTTTATAGAAGTGTGCCTTTGGGTGAAAGTGGCTCATCAGTTGTTTTAAGGTTTGAAGAAAAAGAGAAAGTTTTTGATCCAAAAAAAGTCTATGGTGACGCTCCTAATCCAACAAAGTTATAATTTTATTTACAATTAATTATAAAGGCTTAAAGCATTGTTCTACTTATGACATCAAAACTACAGTTTATAGAAACCAGTAAATTACCAACTGATGTAGGGGAGTTTACCGTACATGCTTTTACTGATGAAAAAGATTCTAAAGATCATTTAGCTATAGGAATGGGGGATTTGTTAACTAATGAGCCTGTCCTAAGCAGAATACACTCACAGTGTATCACAGGAGAGTCTTTTTTTAGTATGCGTTGTGATTGTCGATTTCAATTAACTGAGTCGCTTAATCAAATTGCGGAGAGAGGTCGCGGGGTTGTTTTTTACCTTCAACAAGAAGGGAGGGGGATTGGGCTTTCAAATAAAATTAGAGCTTATAATCTTCAAGACAAAGGCCTCGATACTGTAGAGGCAAATCATCAATTAGGCTTTAAAGAGGATGAAAGAGGGTATGAAATTGTATCTGACATGGTCAACTTTCTTGGAATAAAAGAGGTTGATTTAATGACAAATAATCCAAAAAAAATAAAAGCACTTGAAGCTATGGGGGTTGTTGTTAATCAACGTGTGCCAATTCACTCTAGTACTAATAAATATAATGAAAAATATATATCAACAAAAGTAAAGAAGCTTGGCCACCTATTCTGATCTACAGTTTTCATGACTGATATTGAAGTATTAATAAAAAATTTAAAGTTGGTTGCTCACCCAGAGGGAGGGCATTTCTCAGAATCATTTCGTGATGAAAGCAATAATGTTAGTTTGATTTATTATATGCTTCAAAAAAATGAATGGTCTCATTGGCACCGCTTAACAAAAAATGAAATATTGCATTTTTATAAAGGTGATCCACTTACAATTTATATCTCTAAAGATGGTATTGATTTTACATCAGTTACTATAGGGGAGAATGATAATTTTCATTTTGTTGTTAAAGCTAATAATTGGTTTGCCATGCAATCTAAGGGGCAGTACAGTTTAATAGGTTGTACTGTTACACCAGGTTTTGATTATAAAGATTTCGAACTAGCACGAACAGATTGGAAGCCCACAAATTTTAATATTAATTTGGGGTAAGTTTGCTCTATTTTTCTTTGCTTTAATTAGATTTCTTTATATATCTATATTAGTTCAAAAAAGGAGAAACATACAATGGATGCCGAGAGTAAATGCCCAGTAATGCACGGTGCGAATACAAAAAATACCGGAGAAGGAACTACTAATAGAGATTGGTGGCCTAATCAACTAGACATAAGTATTCTTCATCAACATGATGAAAAATCTAACCCAATGGAAAAAGATTTTAATTATCGTGAGCACTTTAAAAAAATTGATTATGATGGGTTAAAAAAAGATCTTAATGAGTTAATGACTAACTCACAAGATTGGTGGCCTGCAGACTATGGTCACTACGGACCTTTTTTCATTAGGATGACTTGGCATGCAGCAGGAACTTACCGAACCGCTGATGGTCGCGGTGGTGGTGGAACTGGTGCGCAGAGATTTGCTCCTTTAAATAGTTGGCCAGATAATGGGAATTTAGATAAAGCAAGAAGACTCTTATGGCCAATTAAGCAGAAATATGGAAACCAAATTAGTTGGGCAGACTTAATAATACTAGCTGGTAACATAGCAATTGAATCAATGGGCGGAAAAACTTTTGGCTTTAGTGGTGGTCGACCCGATATCTGGGCTCCTGAGCAAGATATATATTGGGGACTTGAAACAGAATGGTTAACAAATAAAAGATATTCTGGTGACCGTGTATTAGAAAACCCTTTAGCAGCCGTACAAATGGGATTAATTTATGTAAACCCAGAAGGTCCTGATGGAAACCCTGATCCACTTGCAAGCGCAAGGGATATTCGAGAAACATTCGGTCGTATGGCAATGAATGATGAAGAGACAGTTGCTCTTACAGCAGGTGGTCATACTTTTGGGAAGGCGCACGGCGCAGGAGATGCTGGTCTTGTTGGGCCAGAACCTGAGGGAGCACCATTAGAAGAAATGGGATTTGGTTGGATTAGCAAACATGCTTCAGGCAAAGGCAGTGATTCTATTACAAGTGGAATTGAAGGTGCTTGGACAACTAATCCAACTAAATGGGACAATGGTTATTTTGACTTACTGCTTGGCTATGATTGGAAATTAACCAAAAGTCCAGCAGGTGCTAATATTTGGCACGCAGTAAATCAAAAGGAAGAGCATATGGCTCCTGATGCAGAAGATGCATCAAAAAAAGTGCCAACTATGATGACAACAGCGGATATGGCAATGCGCGAAGATCCAGAGTATAGAAAAATTTCTGAGCATTTTCATAAAAATCCAGATCAGTTTCAAGATGCTTTTGCGCGTGCTTGGTTTAAATTACTTCACCGTGATATGGGGCCTAAGACTCGTTACATGGGACCAGAAGCTCCTGCGGAAGATCTTATTTGGCAAGACCCCATTCCAGCAGGAAGTAGTAATTATGATATAGATGTTGTTAAAAGTAAAATTGCAAATAGTGGATTGACTATTCAAGAAATGGTTGAAACAGCTTGGGCAAGTGCTTCTACATACCGACACACCGATATGCGAGGTGGCGCAAATGGTGCTCGCATTAGATTAGAGCCACAAAGAAATTGGGAAGTAAACAAGCCAGATCAATTAAATAAAGTTCTAAGCATTTTAGAAGGTATAGCTTCTGAAACTGGCGCAAGTATAGCTGATATAATTGTTCTTGCAGGTAATGTTGGTATTGAAAAAGCTTCTGGGAAAAATGTTCCTTTTACACCGGGAAGAGGTGACGCAACTCAAGAGCATACAGATGTTGAGTCGTTTGCTGTTCTAGAACCTGAAGCAGATGGATTTAGAAACTATCTGAAAAAAAACTTCACTGTAACACCGGAAGAGTTTTTATTAGATAGGGCACATCTTCTTGAGCTAACTGCACCTGAAATGACCGTACTTATAGGTGGAATGAGAGCACTAGGTATCAGTTCAGATGACCGTGGTATTTTCTCTGAAAATCAGGAAAGGCTCGATAATAACTTTTTTGCCACTCTTCTTGATATGTCAGTTAAATGGGAAGCAACTGGAAGTAATTCTTATCAAGCTACCGATCGTAAATCTGGTAAAAAAGTAAGAAGAGCATCAAGAGCGGATCTTGTTTTTGGGTCAAACTCGCAATTAAGAGCATTAGCAGAAGTCTACGCACAATCTGATAATCATGATAAATTTGTAAACGACTTTATCAGCGCATGGAACAAAGTTATGAACGCTGATCGTTTTGATATAAATTAATTAAAATAAATATTGATTAATGGGGCATTTTTAATATGCCCCTTTATTACTTATAAATGCTGCGAAGAAATTTTTTAAAAAAAATTATAGTTTTTACTGTTGGGATAATGTCCATATCGAATAAATTATTTGCGAAAGAAATTTTTAGTAAAGCAATATTTAAAGATGGTATTTTTTATAACAACTACATTGACCACAAGATGGCAACATTCAAAGAGTTTTGGAGATGGAGAAAAGAATCAAAAAAGCCTAAACCATTATCATTTCCTCTGGCAAATAATGATCCAAAGTTTTTGCAAGATAACAGAACACAAAAAACTCTAACTTGGATAGGTCATGCTTCCTTTCTAATTCAATTAGATGGGATCAATATTTTAACTGATCCCCATTTAACTAAACGTGCATCACCAATAGTTTTTGCAGGACCATCAAGAACTACACCACCAGGATTAGTTATAGAGGATCTGCCCGAAATTGATGTTATTGTAATTTCCCATAATCATTATGATCATCTAGACTATCAAACTATTCTTAAAATAACGAGAAAGCAGATTAACCGTCAACCGCTTGTTTTAGTGCCACTTAAGCTAAAGAAATTACTCAAAAGTTTTGGGGCTCAAAATGTAAAGGAGTTAGATTGGTGGGATACAACAACTTTTAAAAACCTTAATATACATTCTGTGCCTGTACAACATTGGAGTAACAGATCTTTTAATACAAACAAAACTTTATGGTGTGGTTGGGTTTTTGAAAATGAAGATTTTAAATCAATTTTTGTTGGTGATACTGGTTATTCAAAAGACTTTTCTACTATTCAACAAAAATTTGGTCCTATGGATTTATCTATGATTCCTATCGGCGCTTATGCCCCTAGATGGTTTATGAAGGATCATCATTGTAATGTTGAGGAATCTATTCAAATTCATAAAGATCTAAAATCAAAAAAATCGATCGCTATGCATTGGGGAACCTTTCAATTAACAGATGAACCAATGGATGAACCAGTAAAGCTTCTCAAAAAACTTACTATTGAAAATAATTTCTTACCAGATGAATTTATCGCCATGACACATGGCGAGAGTAAGATTATTTAAAGCAATCTATCTTTCTTTAACATATGGTTGACCAATTGCATTTGGGGCAATTGCTTTTCCAACAAATCCTGCAAGTAAAACCACTGTTAAAACATAAGGGATGGCTTGAATTAATTGAACAGGAATTGTTCCAATTGCTGGTAATTCTACTCCTTGTAAACGAATTTGAAGTGCGTCAGTAAAACCAAATAATAAACAAGCTATGAGGGCTGTTTTAGGGTGCCACTTACCAAATATTAGTGCTGCTAAAGCTAGATAGCCTCTTCCTGCGGACATTTCTCTAAAGAAGTTGGCATTAACTGCAGTTGATAAATGAGCACCAGCAAACGCAATCAAAACACCGTTAATCATGAGCGCTTTATAGCGCATTGTAAACACATTAATACCCGCTGTATCAACAGCGCTTGGATTTTCACCAACTGCACGTAAACGTAATCCAAAACTTGTTTTAAATACAATCCAAAAAACGATAGGGACACATAAATAGGCTAAGTAGACAAAAACATAATGGCCACTCAAAATATCACTATAAATTATTCCTATAATTGGAACATCTCTTAGTGCGTCAGCAAAAGGAAGGGTTATTTCTAAAAAACGTTGTTCATCAGAGAGTGTTGGGGTTAGTCCAGCTTGACCAAACCAAGCTGCAGCTAACGCGGTAGTAAGGCCTATCATTAAAATATTAATGGCCACACATGAGACAACTTGGTCACCTTTATGTGTGACAGAAGCAAAGCCGTGTAACATGGAAAGGCTTACACATGCAATCATTGCTAAAATTAAACCAAGCCATGGTGAGCCAAAATAGTAAGAGCCTACAGCGGCAACAAATGCAGCGGCTAACATTTTACCTTCTAACCCAAAATCAATTACACCTGATCTTTCGGCAAACAATCCCGCCATCGCTGCAAAAATTAATGGTGTTGAAATTCGTAAAGTCGAATTTATTAAGGATGCAATATCAGGTAAAATTTCCATTAAATTTCTCTTTTCATGTTTAATCTATTAACAAAGAAACTTTCAATCTGAGGTCTAAATAAATTTTCAAGTGCACCACTAAATAAAATAATAACACCCTGCACAGCAACAAACATGTAACGTGTAATATTAGGCATATCAAAAGTAACCTCTGATCCTCCTTGGTACAAGATGCCGAATAAAAATGCAGCGGGGAAAATACCTATTGGATGATTTCTTCCCATTAACGCAACAGCAATGCCTGTAAATCCGTATCCTGCTGGAAATCCGGCTACTATCTTATGATGAACGCCTAAAATTTCATTGATTCCCAAAAGGCCCGCTAGACCACCAGAAATACACATAGCTATGATTATATTTTTATAGGGAGATATGCCTGCATAAATAGCAGCTTGCATATTGTGCCCAACCGCTCTCATTTCATATCCCCATTTTGTTTTCCATACTAAAAACCAAACGAAAAAGGATGCTGCGATTGCTAAAAGAAAAGAAATGTTCAAAGGAGAGTATCTTATTTTAATACCAAATAAGGCAGCAAATTCTTTGAATGTTGGAAACCAGATTTCCTTTGGAAGGGCAACTGTGTGTGGGCCCATTTGTTTCATATCACGGATTACATCAACTAAAAGAAATACCATTAACGAAGAGGCAATAAAGTTAAACATGATCGTAGTTATAACAACGTGACTGCCTCGTTTAGCTTGAAGATAGGCTGGTATAAAGGCCCAAGCTGCTCCAAAAATAAAGGCGCCTGCAATTGCTAGAAGCCAGACAATAGGCACTGGTAAAAAACTAACATTTATTGCTACAAGAAAAACTCCAAGACCACCAATATATGCCTGACCTTCTCCACCAATGTTAAATAAGCGGCAATGAAATGCAACAGCAAAAGCTAAGCCAGTAAAAACAAAGTTTGTTGTATAATAAAGAGTGTAGGCAAAACCATCAAGGTAACCGAATGATCCATATATAATTAATTTAACTGCCTGAACTGGATTTTCTCCAGCAATAAATATAAACAAAGCAGAAACTAACAAAGCTAAAATTAAATTTACAAGGGGAACAATTAAATTTGATACCCACCAAGGTACTCTAGATTTATCTACAGCTGCAGCCATTATGCAACCCCTGCCATTAATAATCCAAGATCTCTATCAGTAACATCTTTATTAACTCTCTCTCCCACTATGTTACCATCAAACATAACAAGTATCCTATCAGAAAGAGAAAGCACTTCATCAAGCTCAACAGAAACCAATAAAATAGCTGCCCCTTTGTCACGCATATCAATCAATCTTTGATGAATAAATTCAATTGCCCCTATATCAACACCTCTTGTTGGCTGGCCAACTAATAGAATTTTTGGATTTTCATTCAGCTCCCTACTTAAAATAATTTTTTGTTGATTGCCTCCTGAAAAATTAGAAGTGATTAGCTGGGGAGATCTTGGCCTAACATCATATTCTTCCATTACTTTTTTTGAAAAAGATAAAATATCACCATCTCTAAGAATAGAAGATTTTGAGTACGGTTCTTGATCATGATAACCAAAAATTAAATTTTCATAAGCCTTAAAGTCTGTAACCAATCCCATTCTTTGCCGATCTTCCGGGACGTGAGCAAGGCCTTTTTCTTTTAATTCTCTTGGGTCAAGCAGATTATCTTTGTCAGAAATTTTTTCATCATTTAAATATATTGCGCCTGATTCAACTTTTCTAATACCAGACAAAGCTTCTAATAATTCTGTTTGTCCATTACCTGTTACACCCGCTAAACCTAAAATTTCTCCAGAGCGGATTTCAAAATTTACATTTTTTACTCTTGTAACATCAAGATCATCTTTGACAGTAAGATTTTCAACCTTAAAAACAACATCACCGAGCTTTGCTTCTGCTTTGTTTAGTCTAAGAAGAACACTTCGTCCCACCATCATTTCAGCTAACTTTTCTTTATTAGTATCAGTAGTTTTAGTGTGCCCTACTACTTCACCTTGGCGCATGACTGACACCTCACTTGTTAAGTCCATAATTTCATTAAGTTTATGTGTAATTAAAACAATTGTTTTTCCCTCTTCTTTTAAAGATCGGAGTATTTTAAACAATTCATCAACTTCTTGTGGGGTCAGTACGCCAGTAGGCTCATCAAGAATAAATATTTCAGCACCCCGGTATAGGGATTTCAAAATTTCTACACGTTGGCGAAACCCAACAGACAAATCAGAAATAACAGAGTCTAAATCTATATTTAATTTATACGTCTCACATAACTTTTGTAAATCCTCTTTTGCTTTTTCTAATTTTTTTCCAAAAACAAATTCACCCTCAAATCCCAAAACAATATTTTCAATAACGGTAAAATTTTCTACTAACATAAAATGCTGGTGAACCATCCCGATACCACTCTCAATAGAATCTCTGGGCGATCTAAGTTTAATCTCTTTTCCACTTACGTTTATTGAGCCAGTATCAGCTTGATAGAGACCATATACAATGCTCATTAGAGTAGATTTGCCAGCCCCATTTTCACCAATGATACCGTGAATAGTTCCTTTTTTAATTGTAAGATTAATATTTTTGTTGGCCTGAACATGGCCAAAAGATTTGTTAATGTTTTTTAATTCAAGAATAGGTGAGACCATAAATTTATATTTTAATTTTTGGTCTCACCAAAAAGTTTTTTCTAAACTACTCTTGTGACCAGTCTGCAACTGATATAGAGCCGTCTATAATACCTGCAGCAGCAGCATCTGCGGCAGCAGCCATTTCATCAGTTACCATACCATCTTCAGTAGCATAGCCTACCATGCCTTGGGCAAGTCCAAGAATATTAATACCTGGCTCAAAAGTTCCAGCAGCAGTTTTTTCAGCTTGTTCAAAGATCGTTAAATCCAAACGCTTCAACATAGAAGTTAGCATGCTACCTGGATGCATCCAGTTTTGGTTTGTATCAACACCAATGCCCATGATTCCAGCATCCGCCGCAGCTTGAAGAACACCAATACCAGTTCCGCCAGCTGCTTGGTAAACAACATCTGCGCCACCATCAATTTGTGCTTTAGTTAGTTCTGCACCTTTAGTTGGATTGTTCCAAGCTTCAGGAGTTGTGCCTGTCATATTTGCTAATATTTTAATATCAGGATTAGCGTGTAAAGCACCCTGTTCATAACCGCCTTGGAATTTTCGAATTAATGGAATATCCATTCCACCAACGAAACCTATTGTTCCAGTTTTTGATGCCATAGCAGCAATTACCCCTACTAAAAATGAACCTTCATGCTCTAAGTAACAAGCTTGATAAATATTTCCTGCAGGATCATCTACCCAACATACATCCACCGCAACAAAGTTAATATCAGGGTATTGTGGTGCAATAGCAGCAACTGCATCAGCTTGAGCAAAGCCCATTGCTACAACTAGAGTAGCTCCTCTATCAGCAACTTTTCTCATACCTTGTTCAATCTGCGTATTATTAGCAGCTTCAAACTCGATCATATCCCAACCAAGTTCGTTTTTTACTCTTTCAGCAGTTCTAAATGCTAATTCGTTAAAAGATTTGTCGAATTTTCCGCCAGAGTCATAAATTACACCAATTTTATTTGCAAAAAGATTTGATGAAAATACAAGCGCGAAAGATACAACAAAAATATTTAATATTTTTTTCATAGTCAATATCTCCTCATTATTTCCGAAATAGATAATTAATTGATATCATTTTTATCCTAAAAAAAAATTAATAAAATTAATTAAAATTTTATATCGTGGATAAATAATCTATGTGCCCATATATCTGTCCCCTGCGTCACCAAGACCAGGGACAATGAACTTATTTTTATTCAATTTAGCATCAATTTTGCATGTAAAAATATGAAGCGACTTGTGTTTTTTTTGTAAATTTTTAATTCCCTCAGGTGCTGCGAGAAGAGAAACTAAGAAAATATCTTTTATGTTTACTTTTTTATTTATAATTAAATTAATTGCAGCTATTGATGAGTTGCCAGTTGCTAACATTGGATCAAGAACCAGCACTGTTTTGTTTTTAGTTTTAGGAAGTTTACACAAATATTCAACAGGTTCGTATGTTTGCTCATTGCGGTACAAACCAATATGACCTTTTTCTGCGTCAGGTAAAAATTTAACAAAGCCTTCTAGTAGACCAAGACCAGCTCGTAAAATTGGAACAAGAATTACTTGCTGAGCTAAATCCAGCCCCTTGGTTTTAATCAAAGGAGTTTGTACAAGAATTTTTTTATATTTCAGATGTTTAAGTACATCAGCAGCAATTAAATAGCTAGCTTCGTTCATTGTTTGCCTAAACAAAGAATTAGAGGTTTTTTTATTTCTTAAAATAGTCATTTTGTATTCTAAGAAAGATGATTTAATAGATGTAATCATAAACATATTACATATATATATTTAACCATAAGAGCAATGCGGATATTTTTATTTCTTACACCATTATTATTTGTTTTGGGATGTTCTACCATAGAGGTGACCAAAGAAGTAATCAAGGTAACTAATACCATCAGTAATAAAATTAAAGAGTCCGATCCGCAAAAAGAGACTGATGAACAAAAAGTTTTAAAAAAGACGATTGAAGAAGAAATAGAAGAAGAAATAGAAAATATTGAAGAAAAAAAAGAAGAGGAAAAAAATATAGTTCAGAGTCAGCAAAAATTAGCAGAGATAAATTTTATTGGAAAAACAGAAGATAAAATTTTAAATCTACTGGGACAGCCTCAACTTTCAAGAATTGATGGATCTGTATATACGCTGCGCTATGACAGTGAAAACTGCAGGTTATTTTTATTTTTTAATAAATCACCAACTAACAAACGGGTTGAATACTTTGAGTTAAGAGATGATATGACTTACTTATTAAATTCAAAACAATCATTAGAACAATGTTATCGAGAATTTAATTTGATAAATTAAAGTTAATCAATTTCAATTAGCAAATCTTTAGTCTCAACATTGTCTCCTGATTTGAGATAGATTTTTTTAATAGTCCCACTTTTTTCTGCTGAAATAGTTGTTTCCATTTTCATTGCTTCAATAACCAAAACCCTATCACCTTTAAGTATTTTTTCACCTTCGCTTACAAATATTTTAGAAACCTGTCCAGGGAGTGGTGAACCTACATGATGTGGATTGCCATCTTCTGCTTTAGAATTAATAACCACATTTTTAGAAAATTCATTATTTGTAATTTCAATAGTCCTTGGTTGTCCGTTTAGTTCAAAAAAGACAGAGCTTGAACCATTTGCACTAGGATCGCCTTTTGCCAAATAACGAACAATAAGATTTTTTCCTTTATCAATTGGTAAAGAGTATTCTTTATCTGGGATAGGGCCATAAAAAAATAATTCAGTTGATAGAATGGATGTATCGCTAAAATTTTGTCGATGTTTCATAAAGTCTTCAAAGACCTTTGGGTACATTAAGTGGGAGGCTAATTGTTGATCAGAAATCATTTCTTCATATTTTTTTTCCAACTTTGCCTTTTCTTCAACTAAATTGATGCTTGGCAAAATAGATCCTGCCCTTTTTGTAAGTGGCTTTTCATTGCCTAATATTTTTTTTTGTAATTCCTTAGGAAAGCCACCAAGAGGTGTCCCAATCTCACCTTTAAAAAATTCAACCACTGAAGAAGGAAAAGATATTTCTTTATCAGGATTCAAAACGTCTTCAGGTGTTAAGTCATTAGTAATCATATATAAAGCCATATCACCTACAACTTTAGAGGATGGGGTGACCTTGATAATATCGCCAAACATTCTGTTTACTTCTGCATACATACTCGCCACAAGCCCCCATTTATCAGTTGTAATCCCTAGTGATCGAGCTTGTTCTTTTAGATTTGTAAATTGTCCACCTGGCATCTGGTGTAAGTAAACATCCGAGCTGCCACCTTTAAAATCAGTTTCAAAAGCCTTATAATTATTTCTAACTTGCTCCCAATACAAAGAAGCCTCTCTAACATAAGCCTCATCTAGTTTTGGATCAATGTGATTTTGTTTCATTATCGATACAACAGAACCAAGGGCTGGCTGGGAAGTTAGTCCACTCATTGAATCCATTGCAAGATCAACAATATCTATCTGTGCCTCAATCGCAGCTAATACTGTTGCAGAAGATGTGCCTGAAGTATCGTGAGTGTGATAATGAATTGGCAAAGAAACTTCATTCCTTAATTCTTTAATTAATAGTTTTATAGCTTCAGGCTTACATAAGCCGGCCATATCTTTTATTGCAATAATGTGTGAACCAGCTTTTTCTAATTCTTTAGCAAGTTCAATATAGTATTTTAATGTATATTTATTTTCATTTGGATTGGTTACATCATTGGTGTAACAAATAGTTCCCTCGCATATTTTGTTTTGAGCTCTTACCTCTTCAATTGCAACTTGCATATTCTCTATTAAGTTTAAAGAATCAAAAACCCTAAAGACATCAACCCCTGTTTTTGCTGCCTCTTTTACAAAAAACTTTACAACATTATCTGGGTAGTTTTTATAACCGACGGCATTTGCCCCCCTTAAAAGCATTTGCTTTAATATGTTTGGTGCTTGCTGATTAATTTTTGCCAATCTGTCCCAGGGATCTTCTTTTAAAAATCTCATTGAGGTGTCAAATGTTGCCCCTCCCCAACACTCAATTGAAAATAGCTCAGATAAATTATTGCTATAAAATTCTGCAATCTTTACCAAATCGTCTGTCCTCATTCTTGTTGCAAGAAGTGACTGATGGGCATCTCTCATCGTTGTATCAGTTATTAAAGTATATTTTTTATTTCGTATTTCCTGACTAAATTTGTCAGGCCCTAAGGCTTTTAATTGCTCAACATAATTATTGGCTTTGATATTTTTATCAAAATTAGGGATAACTGGGTCTGTTAAAGTAAAATCATCAGCTCTTCCTTTTATATCACCATGACCATTAACAATGATGTTGCCAAGATAAGAAATAATTTTAGAAGCACGGTCTTTTTTGGGCTTAAATTTATAAAGATCTTTGTTAGTATCAACAAAATTTGTATTATAGTTTCCAGATTTAAAATCATCATTATTTATAAGTGACTCAAGAAAAACAAGATTGGTTTTTACTCCTCTAATCCTAAACTCACGAAGAGCTCTATCCATTCTTCTAATACAATCTTCTGTTGTTTGAGCCCAGGTAGTTACTTTAACTAATAATGAATCATAATAAGGCGTTATAATAGATCCTGCTGCAGCTGTAGCACCGTCTAACCTGACACCAAACCCAGAGGCTGATCGATATGTCATTATTTTCCCGTAATCAGGCATAAAGTTATTGAGAGGATCTTCGGTTGTGACCCGACATTGTATCGCATAACCATCCAGTCTGATATTTTCTTGGCTTGGCAGTGATGGATGCTCTCCAATTTTTAATCCTTCTGCAATCTTTATTTGAGCCTTAACAATATCAATACCGGTTACTTCTTCAGTAACAGTGTGCTCAACCTGTATTCTTGGATTAACCTCAATGAAGTAATATTTTTTATTTTTTTTATCAAATAAGAACTCAACTGTTCCAGCTCCACAATAATTAACATGCTTTGCAATTTTAACAGCTGAAGAACAAATACTATCTCTAGAGACTTGCTCTAAAAAATGAGCTGGGGCTCTTTCAATAATCTTTTGGTGCCTTCTTTGCAGTGAACAGTCTCTTTCATATAAGTGAACAACATTACCATGCATGTCTCCCAATATTTGCACCTCTATATGTGCGGCGTCTTCTAAAAACTTTTCAATGAACACTTCATCCTTGCCAAATGCTTTTTGTGACTCACTCTGGGCAAGCTCAATCTGTTCGGATAATTCATCAGCCGAACGAACAACTCTCATTCCTCTTCCACCACCACCCCAACTTGCTTTAACAATTACTGGGTAGCCAATTTTATCTACTTCATCATGAATATTTTTTTTATTATCTTTACTAATTTTTAATGAAGGGATTGTGTTAACGCCTGCTTCATCTGCAACTTCTTTTGCTGCAATCTTATTTCCAAGTCTACTTAATATTTCTTTACTAGGACCAATAAAAATTATTCCATTCTTCTCGCACAAATCAGCAAAGTCAGGATTTTCAGACAAGAAACCGTAGCCTGGGTGAATAGCATCCACACCTGCCTTCTTCGCTATATCAATTATTGAGTTAATATCTAAATATGCTTGTATTGGTCCTTTTCCATCACCAACAAGATAGCTTTCATCTGTTTTAAAGCGATGTAAAGCAAATCTATCTTCTTTGGAATAAATAGCAGCAGTACGT
>CACJTT010000008.1 GCA_902596365.1 uncultured Alphaproteobacteria bacterium | reverse complement strand
TCTTTAAATGCCATAATTAATTCCAGACAAGCGCAAATTAAAATAATTGATGCAGAAATTGAAGAAGTTAAAAACCTAATTGAGCAAACACAATTAAAACTAGAAAGTGAAAAACTAGATTTGAGTAAAACTAAAATTGTTTCTCCGATTGATGGTTTTATTTTAGATAGACATATTAGCGTAGGTGATGTTTTGGGAGCTTATCAAAAAGACTCTATAATGTTTACTATTGCAGAAACTCTATCTAAAATGAATATTGAAATATTTATTGATGAATCAGATATTGGCAATATTAAGGTTGATCAAACTGTTGAGTTCTCAACAGATGCATTTCCAGATAGAAAATTAACAGCTACAATTACTCAAATAAGATATTCACCCATAGATGATCAAAATGTTATTACATATGAAGTTTTAGCTTCTTTTGACAACCCTAATAACATTCTCTTACCTGGAATGACTGCTAATGTAGATATTATAGTTAAAAACAAAAATGATATCTTAAAAGTGAAAAATTCTGCTTTATCAGTTAAATTAAATCAAAAGCCTAAAAAACAAAGCTCAAGTGGAAGTGGATGGGGTAGTGGTAGACCATCTCAAATGCAAGAAATAATGGGACAGCTAGATATGACTTCCGATCAGCAAAACAAAATGAGAGGTGTTTACCCTAAGCTCGGAAAATTAAGAGCATCTTTAGAGGCAAAAAATTTATCTTCAGATAAAATTAGCAAAGAAATTCAACTGTTTATTGAAAATGGTTTAATTGAATTATTAACGGATGAACAAAGAAATAAGTATTTTGCACTTAAAGAATCACTAAATGTTAAAAAAGTCTACAAACTTGTTGATGGTGATCATCAGAAAATTGATCTAATTACTGGATTAAATTCTGGTGGTTACACAGAAATTATAAAAGGCGAACTAAGTGAAGGAGATGAGGTTATATCCAAAATAACTCTTGAAACTACTTCTAAAAAAGCTCTCAGACTTTTTTAAATGATAAATATTAATGCTATTACTAAAGAATACATTATGGGAGATAATAAACTTTTAGCTCTTAATGAAGTCGATGTATCGATAAAAGAAGGAGAATTTGTTTCAATAATGGGCTCCTCTGGCTCTGGAAAATCTACTCTTATGAATATTATTGGCTGTCTTGATGTCCCAACTAGTGGTGATTATTATTTTAGAGATAAAAATATATCCAATTACAACTCTAATATGCTTGCCGAGTTAAGAAATAAAGATATTGGATTTATTTTTCAAAATTTTAATTTATTACCCAGATTGAATGCTATAGAAAATGTTACTTTACCTCTTTTATATTCAGGAAAAAATGTAAAAGAAAGAACTAAACTTTCATTAGAAGCATTAGAAAATGTAGGTTTAAAAGATCGAACAAATCACAAACCAAATCAGTTATCAGGCGGACAACAACAAAGAGTTTCGATTGCAAGAGCTATTGCTGGCAATCCTAAATTAATCTTAGCAGATGAACCTACTGGAGCATTAGATAGTAACACTAGTTTAGAGATTATGAAAATTTTAAATGATTTAAATTCTAAAGGAATTACAATAATTCTAGTAACACATGAGAAAGATATAGCTCAATATGGTTCCCGTATCATAAAGATGAAAGATGGTAAAATTATAGAGGATAAAAAAAATGTCTCTAATTGATTTAATTTATCTTTCACAAAAAAGTTTAAGATCTAATATTTTAAGAAGTGTACTAACTTCACTTGGAATTATTATTGGTGTTAGTTCAGTTATTACTATGATTTCAATAGGTACTGGAGCTAGATTAGAAGTAGAGCAGCAAATAGAAAGATTCGGCTCTAATAATCTTATCTTAAGATCCCAAAGTTCAAATAATAGAGGTGTGTCGATGGGAAATAATTCTGCTAATAGTTTAACATTAAAAGATATGGAAGCTTTAAAAAATGAGCTACCAGCTATTTCAGCTATTGCGCCAAGAGTGAGTCTAAGCACTCAGATAATTGCAAATGGTAATAATTGGTTAACAACTGTTACAGGTTCTACAAATGATTATTTTGTATTAGGAAATTGGAAATTTGAAAATGGAAGAAAATTTCAAGAAGATGAAATTAATTCAGGTTCAAGAGTTGCTATAATAGGTAAAACTGTTCAAAAAAACTTATTTGGTACAGACAGTCCGATTGATGAAGTAATCAGAATAAATAAAGTGCCTTTCACTGTAATTGGCTTATTAGATGCAAAGGGTGGGACTGCATGGGCAGATCTTGATGATACAATTATAGTACCATTAAAGACTGCAAAACAACGTTTAGTTGCTAA
This sequence comes from uncultured Alphaproteobacteria bacterium, assembly GCA_902596365.1. Taxonomy (GTDB): domain Bacteria; phylum Pseudomonadota; class Alphaproteobacteria; order HIMB59; genus CACPNW01. The sequence continues at coordinate 50,608 of CACJTT010000008.1, read as the reverse complement.
AAAATTTCCAGGTGATCAAATAAGAAGTATGACTATTAATGTCTCTTCATCAGAGTTACTTTTTAAAACTGAAAAAGACATTGATACAGTAATGAGAAAACTGCACAAAATTTCTGCTAATGGTAATCCTGATTTTGTAATAAGAAATTATGCACAATTTTTAAATGCTAGACAAGAGTCATCAAGAGTTATGTCAATTCTCTTAGCAACAGTAGCGGGAATCTCACTGATAGTAGGTGGAATTGGTATAATGAATATTATGTTAGTAACGGTTACTGAACGCACAAAAGAAATAGGTGTTTGTATGTCAGTTGGAGCAAAAAAAAGAGACGTATTACTTCAATTTTTAATAGAATCTTTAATGATATCTCTAATTGGTGGATGTTTAGGTATAGCACTTGGATTAGGTGTTATATTCGGTGTAAGTGAATATTTTAATTGGAAAATGAGTTTAGACTACATGTCATTAGTTTTATCATTTGTTTTTTCTTCTTCTATTGGTGTTATTTTTGGTTTTTATCCTGCAAGAAAAGCTGCTAGTTTAAACCCCATAGATGCTCTACGTTACGAATAAACTTTTTTATAAATTTATCTAATGATTGATGTAGTTGCTGCAGTAATAAAAAAAGATAATAAATATTTTATTGCTCAACGTAATAGACAAAAACATTTCGCATATTATTGGGAATTTCCAGGGGGAAAAGTAGATGATTATGAGAGTTTTGAAAATGCACTTAAAAGAGAAATTAATGAAGAATTATCAATTAATATTAAAATTTATCACAAAATAACATCTCAAAAACATAAAGATGAAAAAATCAACGTTGTGGTCCATTATTTTTTATGTGAAGCTTTAAATACTAATATTATTTTATCTGAGCATGAAGATATGAAATGGGTATTTAAGCAAGAGTTATTAAATTACAATTTAGCACCCGGTGATTCTAAAATTATAAAATATTTATTATGATTTTCTAGTAGCTATATATACACCCACAGCTGCAATAAATAATCCTATTAAATCATTTCTTAATAACTCTTCATCTAGAATTAACCACGCCATAATTGCAGTAGTTGGAGGTACTAGAAAGAATAAATTTGATGTTTTCGATGCAGAACCAATTTTAATTAAATACATTAAGATAGTAAATGCACCGAATGAAACCATAATTATTTGCCAACTCATTGAAAATATAAATGAATTGGTAAAATGAATATATGATGCTTCAAAAAAAATAGAAATGCATAATAAAAAAATTGCCGCAGCTATTGCTTGATAAAAATTATTTATTGATAGAGGTAATTTATTAGTAAATTTTTTTTGCCATATTGTAGCAGTTGTTGCTCCAATTAAGGCTACTATAGAGGCAATAATACCAAGTATTGGAATTGATTTTCCTATATCAAGACCAATTACTAATGCAGCTCCTAATAATCCTAATAAAATCCCTATCCATTGAGTTAGTGTAACTTTTTCTTTTAAAATAGGTCCGCACAAAATATTTGTTAATACTGGTTGCAATCCAACAATTAATGCTGAGAGAGTTGCTGACAGTCCTAAACTATAAGAAAAAAAAACACCCCCAAGATAAAATCCATGAAAAAATATTCCCGTAACGGCTGATTGCAAAATTAAAGAACTTTTAACAAATATCTTTTCTCTAAGAATATATGAAAACAGTAAAAATCCTAATGCAACAATAATAAAACGAAACGCAAGTGAAGCAAATGGACTTGCTGATTGAACAATAATTTGACCACTAACAAATGCTGAACTCCAAAAAAAAACAAATAATAAAGGAAAAAGGTTTGTCATCTATGTTTATGAAGTTATTACACTATATCTATTAAAAAATAAGGAGAGACTATGTCTATTTTAACAAAATATAGTGAAGTATTTATGAACAAAGATGAAGCTGGAATGAATGAAGTTCTTCATGATGACTATAAATTTACAATGCACGCATCAGGTAATGTTCTGTCAAAAAAAGACGTTATTGCATGGGCTATGAGTGATGACATCAACAGAGAAAAAGTTAGAATAATATATGAAAATGATGAAATTGGTATTGAGCATTCATTTGTAACATTTTCAGATGGAAATACTCAAGCTGTTATGGCAGTTTTTAAATTCCAAGATGGCAAAATAATTTCTCTTGAAACAGGCGCAACTAATATGCCAAAATAATTGCACGCTATTTGAGCAAGTGATTTTATCGCTTGCTTTTATCAATGAATTTTTTAATTAATATTTTAAAGATCAAAAAAATACCAAATTTATCATGGAGTTCGCAAGATCCTCTAAATTTTAAACCTAAATTTAAAACTATTTTATACCTTGTCATAGGATTAATTTTATTTGCTATAGGAGAAACTCTTTTAATAACGGCAAATCAAGGAGTAAGTCCTTGGACTGTACTTGCTCAAGGCATCTCATTTCAATCAAATTTATCAATTGGTGTAACTACATTCATCGTAAGCATGTTTGTTTTATTATTATGGTATCCATTAAAGCAGAAACCTGGGTTAGGAACTATTTTAAATATTATACTAATCTCTATTGTCATAGACCTAACAATACCAATTCTACCTTATCCAAAATCATTTTCACTTCAAATCATTCAATCTGTAGTTGCTGTTTTTGTTGTAGGTCTTGGAAGTGGTTTTTATTTAACCGCAAACTTAGGACCTGGCCCACGTGATGGATTGATGACAGGACTACAAAATTTAACAAATCAACCAATAGCTTTAATAAGAACAATTATAGAGGTATCTGCAGTAGGCTTTGGTTTTTACCTTGGAGGTATAGTTGGTATTGGAACTTTATTATTTGCTTTTGGTATAGGGCCTACAGTATCGTTAGGTATTTTTATTGTAATGAAATACTTTAAGTAGTTATAATTTTTTTTGGCTCAAAATCACATCAACAATTACTGCAATTAGTAAGTTCATCATTGTTATTGCACAAATTATAATAAAACTAAAAAAATAGATCCACGCCCACCAATATATTTCTTGAAGTGGAAGCATAACAGTTTCCCAACTAGATAAAGTTAAAACTTGAAAGAGTGTTATAAGTGAGACTCCTACATCTCTCCAACGATAGGGTATAACCTCTCCAAATAAAATTGATCCAATTGTTGCATATATATATAAGATTATAAAAAGAAGTAAACTTACATAAAATACTTTTTTAATTGAGTTTATAAGAGCTTCTATTATTTTTTTTAATTCAGGAATGACTGAAATTAATCGCAATACTCTGAACACTCGTAATAAACGCAATAGTAAATAACTAGAATTATTTGGAATCGGAATTAATGAAATAAATACAATTATTGAGTCAAATATATTCCAACCATTTTTAAAAAAATCTCTTTTACTAGGTTCACTAAAAAAACGTATTAAAATTTCTATGACAAAAAAAACTGTAATTGTATAATCCAGTAATTGAATCGAATTCTTTATAATAGGATTTAAATCATATGTACTAATACCAACAGTTATTGCATTTAAAATAATAATAAAAATTACAGAAAATTGGAAAATTTTAGATGTATTTAATTTAAATAATGTATTTCTCACTCAATAATTCTTATACTTAAAAAAAATTAATTTTAAATAGTAATATTTTTTTCATCATCTATAGTATTTTTATATGGCAAAAGAAAATCAAGAAAAATTTCAATGTCCTGAGTGTGATTCTCAAAACATTAGATTAAGGTTTCAAGTGAATACTAAAGATAAATACGATGCATACGCTAATGTTTCTGAAGAAATCCAGTGTGGTAATTGTTTTATGGATATACCAGCTAATGTATTTATTTATATAAATGATAATGACATTGAGGATAATAAAAAAATTTGGGAGTCTTTTTATAAACCAGAGCACTTAAAAAATGCTGCTCAATGTTCAAAATGTAATTTATATTATTGGCAAATTGAAAAGCAGCTATTTGATAAGAGTATTATTTCTCCTGATATCTTTTACCAAACGTATGATTCTAAAGGGAGTGGTGGCAAAATGATTTGCCGCTTATGTGACCCAGAAGCTTTTAAAAACAATAAACAATAAGGAGTAATTATGCCTGTTATTAGAGTAGAGATGTTTAAAAGAACTCAAGAACAAAAAAGAAATTTAGCAAGAGAACTTACAGATGCATTTATAAGAACTTGTGGAGGTAATAGGGAAGCAATCAAAATTCTTATTACTGAAGTTGATGAAAATAATTGGGCTTCAGGTGGAATTATAACTTCAGATAAGAAAAATTAATAAAATAACTTATTTCTACTTTATTTGTTAATTAACCTTTTTTCCAAGGACCAAAATCTTTATCATCTGTAACAAACTCGTAACCTATAACTTCTTTATCACCAACAACCCATCCATCATGACCTGGTGCTAGAAAATATGACTCACCCTCTGTAATATCCATTTCTGTTCCATCATCATGTTTTACATGTAGTATTCCCTGAGCAATTACTCCCACGTGACCCGCTTGACATGACTCAGTTTCAACAATTGGTTTAATACAAGTAGACCATTTCCAACCTGGTTGAAGTATAACTTTAGTTAACGTTACATTATTCAATGTTACTGTCGATGAATGAGCTTTTTCTGGTGTTTTTATATCTCCATCAGTAAAAGATTTTTTCATAACATTTGACATTTTTTCTCCCTATTTATTATGATTTAAAATTACATTACCAGTTTTTCCATCAACTGATTCAATAAGATCTTTATTTAAATCCATTCTTTTTGATCTCGCAGCAGAAGCTCGTTCCATTGCGTCATTATCAGAATATAAAGAAACAAACATTAAAGTTGTATCGTCTACACGAACTTCTAACAATTGTTCTGCTTCCGCGAATTCAGTAGGTGCATTATTTTTATAAGTTTCTTCAATTTGATCAGCACCTTCTTTTGATTTAAAGTTTAAAGTTGTTATTCTAGCTACAGACATTTTTCCTCCATAAAAAAAGATTATTCTAACTCAAAAATAGAAATATAATAATTAATTTTTTTATTATTACTGACTTATATGTTAATCGATTAAAATTCTTAAAATTTATGAAACAATATTTCTCGCATAATACACCAATTTTGATGTTAATTCTTATGTCTATTGCTACTCCCATTGCTTTTAATGGCTGGTCAGCATTATTAAATAATTTTGTAGTAGAAAGAGCCAATTTTACAGGTGTAGAAATTGGCATATTACAAAGTATTAGAGAAATTCCTGGTTTTTTAGCATTCACAATAGTTTTTCTTTTACTAATAATTAAAGAGCAATCTTTTTCTGTAATTGCTTTAGCTCTTATGGGATTAGGTGTATCTTTAACAGGTTTTTTCCCAACAGCATTTGGATTGTACTTCACAACAATAATAATGAGTACTGGTTTTCATTATTTTGAAACTGTTAAAAATTCATTAAGTTTACAATGGCTATCTAAAGAGGAAGCACCACAAGTTCTTGGCAAACTTATCGCTGTAGGATCTATTACGTCATTAATTTTATATGGAGTAATTTGGTGCTTTTTAGAAATATTTAATATTGATTATGTATATATATTTTTACTTTGTGGAATTGTGTGCATAGGAATAGCAATTTACTTACAAATAACTTTTCCATTATTTAAACCACTAAACACTCAACATAAAAATATTATCTTAAGAAAAAAATACATTCTTTATTATATTTTAATATTTCTATCTGGTGCAAGAAGACAAATATTTATTGTTTTCGCAGCTTTTCTAATGGTAGAAAAATTTAAGTACAGTGCATCTCAAGTTACTTTACTATTTTTGATAAACTATCTTTTTAATTGGTTATTTGCAGAGAGAATAGGGAAGATTATTCATATATTTGGTGAAAAAAAATCACTTACGTTTGAGTATATTGGGTTGATAATTGTTTTTATATCTTATGGTATAGTCAATAATGCTTATATTGCAGCCTTCCTATATGTTGTTGATCATATGTTTTTTGCATTAGCTCTTGCAATTAATACTTACTTTCAGAAAATTGCTGAACCAAAAGATATTGCTAGTTCCGCTGGTGTATCTTTTACAATTAATCACATAGCAGCTATTTTTGTACCAGTAATATTAGGTTTCCTTTGGATATATTCACATGCTTTGGTATTTTTTATTGGTGCATTTTTTGCTTTATTATCTCTTATTTCAACACAATTTATTCCATCTAATTTAAAAGAAATTAAAATTACAACTAGTTCAATATAATATTATATAATTTGAAGAGTTATCAGATTAATTTAAAAATAAAATTAAATTTAATTTATTAAAATTGATTTTAAAAAATCAATTCTGCTTTTACAGGATAAAAAATTGCTAAAAAAAATAAATATTTTATTCTTCATACGGCATAACTCTTATATCATCACCATAAATAATAACTACTCTTTGACCTTTTGTGATGGCCTCTTTGCCACCTTGGACAAAAACTTTATCTTCATTATTTTTACATGTAGCAATACTTTCTCCACATTCATCTATTGTGATAATATATTGAAAGCCATCATGATTTCCAAGTGTAGCTTGGATAACAGTACCAGCAGCTGCACCACCAATAGTTCCAAAGACTACTGCAATGTCTTGACATTTTGTGCCTATTATTTCTTCTTCACCACATACTGCAGTGCCAAGTAATCCACCTATCATTCCTCCCGCAGTAGCACCTATCCAATTAGCCTCACCTTTTATTTTGACAGGGGTGGATGATTTAATAATACCATATTCAATTGAAGTTACTTTTTGAGTATCGCTAGTTTTAACATTTGATGGTGAAGTATTAGCGCATGCATATATGAATAGTATAGATAATATAGATAATATTTTAATCATTTATTTTAACTCCAATTTTTTTATTAATTTTAAATTCTACGTTATTTAATTTATTACCATTTTTTTTCTGTTTAGAATTCATGTTACAGCTAAATAAAGTTAAAATTAAGACAAAAATTAATAATACCCTAAAAAAATATAACAATTTACTATAAATTATCATAAATATAATAAGGTTGATTTGATAATTTCATATTTATACCTGGACAAAAAGATGAATAATTTCTAACAACTAATTCAAAGTAATATTGTATAGGGTAATCTTCTTTAATTAATTTATTTGAGATAATAGATGAAATTATTTCCTTTTTTTCAGTATTTATTATTTTTCTCACCCAAGTTTTAGATTGATTTACTTGTCTAAAATTTATGTAAAGTTTGCTATTTTTTTGTTTCTTATATTTACTAATTATTATTAATAATCCATTAATTTGTTTATTAACTTCATGTGTAATTATAAATCTTTGATTATTTTTCCATTTTAAATATTTATCATGAATATCTTTGTTAATTTTTTTTAATTTAAATTTATTTAAACTTTTTGACATTTGAACAATATCTTCTTTTATGGCAGGCAATCTATCATCCCATCTCCCCCTTAACCAACTTTGTGGTCCATAAGTTAAATCAGGTAAATAAAATTTTTTAGATATTTCTGAAATCATTGACCATTCTTTATAAGATTTTTTATAGAATTTAAGAGCATGCAAACCTAAATTATATTTATGTTCTTTCAAAAATAATTCCCAATAACAAGCAGATTTAATTTTATAAGAAAAAAACTTTCCCAAACCTATTAATATATTTATATCTATTTCTAATCTTTTAAATTCAAAGTCATTTTTATTTTTAAAGTTTTTTTTACTACTTTTTAAATAAAACTCAGATTTTTTAGAATATTCCATAAGCCAATTAGACATTGTAATCGGGGAATATCTATTAATATTTTTTTTATTATAAATACAAACTGCTAATTCTATTGGTGACATTATTAAGTTAGGATCTTGACTTGTAGACATGCCAAATCTACTTGGTTTATGTAAATCATAACTATAAGGGAGATTAGGAGCTTTTCTAACAATACTCATATTTTCATACATCTCAGGCCAATATGAATTATTTGAAGCTGATACCCCATGAACTAATGTAAAAAATGGTAATATTTTGCTTGCAAATGATAATGAGTTTATCAAATGCTCTGAAACATTGCCAAATAATCTTTTATAATATCTAGAATAACTATCGTTAATAGTTTTATAATTATAAACACATCTACCCCAAACTTTATAAGTGTAGATATATTTTTGCCAATCATATTTTGTTTTTAATCTTTTTTCAGAGTAATTGTATCTTCCATTTTTAATTCCAGTACCCATTCGTCCCTTGAAAGATAATGGTTCACATAATTCTACACCTAAAGAGTTACAAAAAGTTGAATGCTCACCATAACCTCTTGATAAATCTGGATCCCCCCAAATTAATACTCTTTGAGTTCCTGGCCATATACGAAACAAAATACCGTATTTTCTTTTGTTATTTAATAAATCACCATAACTGTATCTTAGAAATTTTCTTTGACCTTCGCTAAAAATCCATTTTTTATCAACCAAATGTTTTGGAGGCATTTCTTGTTTTCTTATAGAGGTTTGATGATAGGGCAATCCCATATGTTCAGCAATGTATTTAGGTGATACTGTAACTTTTGGCGTAGCATCAAGGGCTAGATTAATTAACTTATTATCAATTCCCTTTGCATGCAAATCTAGATTGATAAGTTTTTTATTTTTTTTAATTGCAGTAAAATAAGTTTTCCAAAATTTATAATCTTTTTCTTGAATACCACATTCAACATGTACTCTTAAAGTTATCCCACTAATATCTGGGCATTTACGTAGAATTTCTTTTAAAGAATCTCTGCAGTATTCTGCATAATTATTTGGTATATTTTTAATTTGATAATTTGCATTAGGAACCTTATCAAAGTCATATTTTTGAGTCCATAATGCTAATTGAAAATCCAATCCTCTTTTTGATGTTTCTTCACTTATAAATTTAAGAATTTTTAGATTTTTATCTCTAATATTCTTATTTATTCTTTCAGCATATATTTTATAACCTTTTGGTTTTACTAAAAAAGGGTATGCTAAATAAAAATAAACATCTTTAATAAATTCATTTCCATAAGGATAATTATATTGCATACCTAAAGTAAAAGTGAACCTATTAAAACGATTGGATACAAGCATATCTAAGTACTCTTTCCACATGGTTTTGTTATAGAACCAATTTAAATCCTCAACATCACTTTCAAAACATTTTGAAATACTTCTAATCTTGGTTTTGGGACTTTCAATTGTTTTGTAAAAAATTCTTTTTAAATTATTTTTTTTTGTATTTAAATTTTCAATTCTATCAGCTATTTCAGTTATTGCATAAATTAATCCTCTAGTGTCATGTCCATATATTAAAACTTTTTTAAAATTATTTTGTATTGGATTTATTGAAAAACTCTCATCAATATCATTTTTAAAGTATATTTTTTTAGATTTTTCTGCATTAGAAGAATTATGATCAATTAAAATACATTCAACTTTTTCATTATTAAGATAAATATTTTTTTTAATTTTACTTTGTAAATAATTTATAGCCCATTTTAATTTTTTTATATTTATTTTTGATGAAATTCTTTTGGAATTAATTTTAATTTTAACTGCTTTCATTATAATTGATTTTCATCATAACTTCGTTTCTTCGAAATACAGGAAGTGTGAAAGGTCCATTAAAAGTAGCTCTGATAGCAGGTTCTGTAAAATTAATATTATCTTTTATTAAATATTCTTTTAATTCTTTATAATGTTTTTGAAAATTTTTGTTAGTTACTCTACCAGAATATTTGATTACCGCATAATAATCACCTTTTAAAACTACTAGTCTGACTTTTTTATTTGTTGGTTTTGGAGCTGTATCTAAAGTAAATTTTGATGGCAAGTAAAACTGCATTAACATTTTGTCATCTTTTGTTGTTTGGGTAACAGGTGCCGTCATGTCAATCTTAACAGATTGAGTTACAGGCACAGTCATACTAATTTTTTCCAATGATGTATTTTCTCCAGAAATATAATTGAATAAATACCTAAATCCTGAGTCTTCATTTGAATATTCAACCTCTACAGCTAAACGGTCTTTGTATTTTCTAATTTCATAGTTTTTATTTGATTTTATTATTTGATATTTTGGTTCTTCTAAAGCCATAGATATATTAGTATAAATTATTGTAAATAAAGCAATGATTAAAGGATATTTTGGTATTTTAATCATAATGAATGTATATAATATCTTTTTAATAAAATTCATTAAACTAAAATGAATAAGACAAACAATTTATTAATTATATTAAATATACTTTTCTTACTTTATTATTCATTTCAACTTTTGATTTTTACTGATGAATTTGCCTTAAATAATTTGGGAACTTTTAATCATGCAATTGCAGGTTTAAGTGAAATTGTAGGTATTATTTTTTTATCATTAGCAATTTCCCTTTTTCTTATTCTAAAGAAGTCAATTAATGGACAACTTCCTTTGTTTTTTACAATTTTTTTAATCCAATTATTAATATTTATTAATTTTTTAAGATATATATTCTCTAATAGTCCTGGAGAAACTACTATTGAATCAATTACTTTTAATTCAATATTATTTTTATTGGGTTTAGTTATTAGTGTTATTTTTATTTCAAGAAATTATAAACTATTAAGATAGATATTTTTATTAATTTTGATCATTTTCACTATTGTTATTTTTGAATTACCAATTATGTCTATTCTAGTTTAATAAGTTATTAGTTGGAAATTTATGAATAATATATATTGGAATAATAAAAGATGACTAATTTAAAAATTGATGAATTTAAAATTGATAAACTTGCTAATCTGGCAGTTAAAAGAGGTGTAGGATTGCAAAGAGGTCAAAATCTTCTTATCACAGCACCAATTGAGTCTCTCCCACTTGTCAGAAAAATTGCTGAACATGCTTATAGAGAAGGGGCTAATATTGTTACGCCTTTATTTACTGATTCTGACATTACACTATCACGTTTCAAATTTGCACCAAATGAATCTTTTGATACTGCAACTGATTGGCTATATAATGGTATGGGCGAAGCCTTTGATAATAATACTGCAAGAATGGCAATAGCAGGAGATGATCCAATGCTTCTTTCCAAAATGGATCCTGAAAAAGTATCTAGAGCTAATAAAGCTATGGCCAAAGCATATAAACCAGCAAGAGAGAGAATTACTGAATTTAAAATAAATTGGAATATAATTTCTTGGCCTGGCAGTGCTTGGGCCTCAAGAGTTTTTCCAGACTTACCATTAGATGAAGCAATAGTTAAATTAGCTGATGCAATATTTGATGCTTCAAGAGCCTCAGTTGATGATCCTATTAAAGCTTGGGATGATCATAATGAGAAATTAAGAATTAAAACTAAATGGTTAAATGAACAAAATTTTGAAGCCCTTCAATATAATGGTCCTAATACTGATCTTAAAATTGGTTTAGCAGATGAACATGAATGGATGGGAGGGGCTTCAAAAGCTCAAAACGGTATTATTTGTAATCCTAATATTCCCTCAGAAGAAGTCTTTACCACACCTCACGCATATAAAGTAGAGGGGACAGTTTCTTCAACAAAACCATTATCTTACCAAGGAACTCTGATAGATAATATTAACTTAACTTTTAAGGAAGGCAAAATTATTGAATCTAAAGCTAGCAAAGGAGAAGAGGTATTGAAAAAAGTACTTAAATCTGATGAGGGCGCGAGTCGTATAGGTGAAGTTGCACTTGTTCCTCATAGTTCACCCATATCTCAAAGTGGTATTATTTTTTATAATACATTATTTGATGAAAATGCTGCATCTCATATTGCACTTGGTCAATGCTATTCAAAATGCTTTAAGGGTGATTTAGATTTATCCAAAGATGAAATTGCTAAAAGAGGTGGTAATTCTAGCATGATACACATAGATTGGATGATTGGCTCTGATAAAATTGATGTCGATGGTATTGATAAAAATGGCAATTCTATCCCAGTATTCAGAAAAGGTGAGTGGGCAAATTAATAGATTTGTTAACTTACTTTAATTAAGTTTTCTTTATTCATCAAAATAGGTCTGCCATCATGTGCTGTATTAAGAGGATAATATTCATCACCATCTCTTGCACATAACGTAAGGCCTTTTCTTTTTTCTGTACCTAAATTAACTTCCATTTCCACAATAACCAATTTAATATTTTCTAGTTCTCTAATTATTTTCATATTTTCTCTCTATTTATATATTATTAAAAAATACACTTTTCTAATGAATCTAAAAGTATAAAGCATCTTTGTGATTAAGAAATATTCCTACAATTTTGATTTCTTTAAATGGATAAAAAAAACTGAATTAGTTGAATTAAGTGAAATAAATCCTGAAGATGATCCTGTTAGACCAGAACTCAACAATGAGTTTAGAATTTCACGAGGTAGAAAAATTTTTGGCTTAAAATATAATAATGAAATTGAAGGAGTTGTTTGTATTGCCTTTACAAATGAGTTACCTGCAACAGTTAAGGAGCTTGATCTAATGAGTGTTAATGAGAAGGAAAGTCAAATTGCTATTGCTTATACTTTATGGTCATTAAAAAAAGGTGCAGGAAAAAAAATAATGAAAGAATTATTAAAATATATGAAAGAACATAATAATATTGATAGTATTATGACCTTATCTCCTTTAACACCAGTAGCTACTCACTATCATATAAGAAATGGTGCAAAGTTAATTAAAATTAATCCAACTACACAAAATTTTGAATACAAAGTTTAATTAATAAAATGACCAATAAAGATTTTGGATTTGGTACTCAAATAAGAAAATCTCCATATTTTGATTCTACTGTTAAATGGGGTGCTACAGGATTTTCTGTTTATAATCATATGTATATTCCAAGAGATTTTGGTGATCCTGAAAAAAACTTTTGGAATTTAATTAATGATGCAATTTTGTGTGATGTAGCTGTTGAAAGACAGGTAGAAATTACCGGACCTGATGCAGCTAAATTTGTCCAATTATTAACACCTAGAGATTTATCAAATTTATCAATCGGTCAATGTAAATATGTTTTAATTACAAACAATGAAGGAGGATTATTAAATGATCCTGTTTTACTAAGATTGGCAGAAAATCATTTTTGGCTATCATTAGGTGATAGTGATATTCTCTTGTGGGCACAGGGAGTAGCTGTAAATTCAGGATTAAATGTTAATATAATAGAACCTGATGTATCTCCCTTACAATTACAAGGTCCTAAATCCATAGATATAATGAAAGTTTTATTTGGTCATGAAATAACTAAATTAAAATACTACTGGTTAATTGAAACAGAATTAAATGATATTCCATTAGTTGTTTCAAGGACAGGATGGTCAAGTGAACTTGGTTATGAAATTTATTTACGAGACGGTTCAAAAGGTAATGAATTGTGGGAATTAATAATGAAAGCAGGTAAAAAGTTTAATTTAGAACCAGGACACACTTCATCTATAAGAAGAATAGAAGGAGGGATGCTATCCTATCATGCTGATGCTGATATAAATACAAATCCATTTGAGCTGGGAATGGAGAGATTGGTGGATCTTTCTAATGATAATGAATTTATAGGCAAATCTGCTTTGATTAAAATTAAAGAAAAAGGAATTAAGCGAAAACAAGTTGGGATAATTATTGATTGCGATCCATTAAAAAACCCTAATACTATTTTTTGGCCTATAATTAAAGATGGACAAAATATTGGTAAAGTAACATCAGCAGTGTATTCGCCACGTCTAAAGAAAAATATTGCTCTTGGAATTATATCTATAGAAAATTGTGAGGTTGGTAATTGTGTTGATATAAAAATGTTAGATACTACAAATAAAGCTACTATAGTAGAAAAACCTTTTTATGATCCCAAAAAACAAATAACTAACAAATCTCTCTAGTAGTTAATAATATTCTCATTATATTAGTGTTATGAATAATGCTTCATTTTCAAATTTAAAAAAACCAATACCTAATTTTCATTGGAAATGTAAGCACACCTGGAGACGTAGTGCTAAAAATACAGCATGGTGTTTACTTGGATGTTCTATAGGTGATTTTGGAACTATTTTGTACTTTCAACTTACTGGAATTCCATGGACAACATTATCAATTATGATCTTGGCTATTTTTAATGGAATTATTACCAGTATAGTACTTGAAACTATTGTTTTATCCAGGCAAATGATTTTAAGTAAAGCTTTTAAAATTGCAATTGGTATGAGCTTAATTTCAATGATATCTATGGAAATAGCAATGAACACTGTAGATTGGGTATTATTAGGAGAGGCTAAGATTGTTTGGTGGATAATTCCCTTAATGTTGTTAGCTGGTTTTGTAACTCCCTGGCCATATAATTACTATCGTTTAAAAAAATACAACATTGCTTGTCATTAATTAATAATATCATTCAAAAAAAATTCTAATTTTTGACAGTATTTATAGAAAAATAAGAAAAATATACTTTTTTTTAAGATATTTAGTATTATGATCATATAGGTCGGTCACTAGCCCTATTTAAAAAAAAGGCCATTGGGAGAAGGTTTTTTTTATGCGAATTTTAGCTAAATTAATTATTTTTTTATTAACTGCATTTGCATTTATTATGATTATTGGCTTTATTTTTAATTTTTCAATCGTTTTTCCATTTACAATTTCAAATGATGTTAAAGATGTGCCTGAGCATCGTTTACACGCTGTTCGTTTAGCAACTGCAGCAACTTTTGCATATTTTGGTGCGCGTTTTATATTTTTTCAAACTACAAAACTATATCCTATTCAGTTTCTAGGAATATTTTTATTCTTTTTAGCAACAATTGGAAGTATAGTTTTTTACAAGTACCAACTTCCTTTATCAGAATATACAGTTTCAATTTTCTGGTTTCTAATTTCTATAGTTTTATATCAGGCAGGAAAACCCGAATTTAGAAATTACTTTCGTCGTAAATAATTTTCTAATATATATTTAATTAATTTTATGAGTCAGCTACAATGGTATGTATATTTTATTGGATTTTTCTTTTTTTTTCTTGGTGTGTATTTTTACTATCAAAAAAGAAAAGAGGGAATTAATGAAAAACAAAAAATATTTAGAAATAGGGCTATGTATGTTTTTCTTAGTATTGCAGTTATATGTGTTGGCTACTCTTGGATATAAAAATAAATAATTAAGAGGTTTAATTATGAATGATGAAGATTTTAAAAATATAGAGAAAATACAAAGAATTCTTAAATATCTTTATAATGGTAAACTTGAAATAGAAGCATGGCCTAATGCATTAGAGTTAAAGACAAGTTTAGATAAAATGATTAATGAACATAATGAATATATGGAACATATGAAACACCATCATTAAAATTCACTTAAATATTATTATTTATTCTTTTCTAAAAACCTCCTCTAATTCAATCCAGCCCTCATCTTTAGTTTTATTTTCTAAAGGCATAAACATGTGTTCATGAACTTTTTCCCACTTCTGGAATATAGGGTTGTCCCTCATAATTTTTGTATCTTCTTCAAAATTTTCACCATAATATTCAAAGAAACTAAATAATCTGTCACCTTGTGCAAAAACAGAATAGTTTTTAATTTTACAATTTGTAATTCTTTCTAATATTTCTGGCCATACATCGGAATGTGTATCTTTATAATCTTTAATACACTCCGGCTTAATAGCCCTCACCATACCTTTTCTAATCATAATATACCTCCTTAATAAAAATTTCTATTTTTTAGTAAATTATTTAAATATATATCAAGTCTTCTTTAAGGTAAAAAAACATTTTTACTTAAATATAGAAAATGCTATATTTAAAAAATAAGAAATTATAGGATTGCAAATGTTTAAATATCTTTTTTTAATTATTTCATTCATCTCAATATCTTTTTATAGCTATGCTGAGACTATTGAAATAGACATGGTGAATAAACTTGGAAAAGAAAAAATGGTTTTTTCTATAAAAGTTGCAAAAGTCGATATTGGTGACACAATTATTTGGAAATCAGTAGATAAAGGACATAATGTTGAATTTGTTGAGATGCCAGAAGGAGTTGAAAAATTCAAAACAAAAATAAGTAAAGATGCAGAATATAAATTTGAAATTCCGGGTATCTACTTATATGTTTGCACTCCTCATAAATCGATGGGCATGATAGGTTTAGTTGTTGTAGGTGAAGACCTAAGCAATTTAGAAAAAATTAAAAAAGCAAAAATGGGAGGTAAATCAAAAAAAATATTTAAAGAGTTACTAAAAGAACTTTAATTTTTTTTTGCAGGACCTAATAAATTAAATTTTCCTATGCTGTTTAAGAAATTTTACAACTATATATTAATTGTAATAGTTATTTTTTTATTATCATTAAACTCATCTTTTGCAGATAATAAACTTCTAATGATAACTGCTGATTATTGTATTTACTGTCAAATTTGGGAAAAAGAAATTGGTAAAATTTATCCTAAAACTGATGTTGCCAAAAGTTTCCCTTTGGAAAGAATTGAGCTTGATGAACACTCAATAAGGAATGATTTAGACAGTAATGAAACAAAAATTACACCAACATTTGTTTTTTTTAAGGAAAAAGAAGAAATTGGACGGATTATAGGGTACTCAAGTGCGGAAATGTTTTGGTGGCAAGTTGATGAAATTCTTGATCGTGATTAAATATTTGATTGATTTGAATAAATTTATTATTACATAATATATTAAATATTTACTTTCTTTATAATTTACGAGGATATCAATGAGATTAAATAAATTAAGAAAAATTTCAAGAAGGAATGCTATGCTAATTATTGCTGGTTTTACAGGGACAGCAATTTTGCCTTCAATATCATTTGCTCAATCTAACCAAGCTTTAAACAGAATAAATGAAATTACAAACGGATTGGGTGCAGCAGAAAGTGATATTTGGTTGGACTTACCAGAAATTGCAGAAAATGGTAATCAGGTCAAAGTTAGTTTTGAAATTGAAACCCCTATGACTGACACAGATCATATTAAAACTGTTTATATTTTAGCAGATGGAAACCCTTCACCAAATGTAGCAAAATTCTCTTTCACACCAGATATGGGATCATGTTCTGCAACAACAAGAATACGATTATCAAAAACACAAAATGTTTATTTATTAGCTGAAAATAATAATGGTCAATTTCTCATGACCAATGCACAAGTAAAAGTCACCATTGGTGGATGTGGCGGATAATATAAGGAGTAATTATGTCTTCAATTAAACCAAGAGTAAAAGTACCTAAAGAAGTATCTATTGATGAGGTTGTTGAAATTAAAACATTAATTAGACACCCTATGCATAGTGGTAGAATGAAAGATATGGATGGTCAAACAATACCAAGACACATAATTAATTCATTTAGTGCTAAATTTAATGGAAAAGAAGTTTTCCAGATGGATCTTGAGCCGTCTATATCAACTAACCCATATATTGTTTTTCAATTTAAAGCGAAAGAAAGTGGTAAATTTGATTTTGAATGGATAGATGATAATGGGGAAATATATTCAATATCCAAAGAAATGGCTGTTTCTTAAAAGTGAAAAAAAATAAAAAAAATGAAGTGGCTAACTTTAAAAAACTTAATCGGAGAGACTTAATAATTGGTGCTTCGAGTGTTGGAGCTTTTTCATTGGCTCCAAAAAACCTTTTATCAGAAGAAGCAAATCCTGAAAACTTACCACCAAATCTTCCGGAATGGACACAATACCTTGGTGACGGTGTTGATGTAAATCCTTATGGTATGCCTTCTGAGTTTGAGGGACATGTCATAAGAAGAAATGTTGAGTGGCTTACAGCCAGTGCTGAATCTTCAGTCAATTTTACTCCATTACAAGATCTTGAAGGAATTGTAACACCTAATGGTCTATGTTTTGAAAGACATCATGGAGGTGTTTCAGTTATTAATCCACAAGACTTTAGATTGATGATTAATGGTTTGGTAGATCGAGAAATGATATTTACTCTTGATGACTTAAAACGTTTTCCTCAAACAAATAAATTTTACTTTCTTGAGTGTGCTGCAAATGGTGGAATGGAATGGAGAGGCTCTCAATTAAATGGCTGTCAATACACATTTGGAATGGTTCATAACGTTCAATACACAGGTGTTAAATTATCCGATCTTCTTTTAGAAACAGGTTTAAAAGAAAAAGCCAAGTGGGTTTTAGCTGAAGGAAGCGATTCATCAGGAATGACACGCTCTATTCCCATAGAAAAGATTTTAGATGATTGTATCATTGCGTGGGCAATGAATGGAGAAGCATTAAGACCTGAGCAAGGTTATCCAGCTCGCCTCGTAGTTCCTGGTTGGGAAGGTAATATGTGGGTAAAATGGATTAGAAGACTGGAGTTTGGTGATAAACCTTACATGACTAGAGAAGAAACATCTAAATATACAGATTTGTTAACAAGTGGAAAAGCTAGAATGTTTACCTGGGTTATGGATGCTAAATCAGTAATAACTTCTCCAAGTCCCGAAAAACCAATACTGGCAAAAGGATTACATCAATTAAGAGGTCTTGCTTGGTCAGGTAGAGGTAAAATTAAACGTGTAGATGTCTCTATTGATGGTGGCAAGAATTGGAAAATTGCTCAACTTCACTCACCAGTTCTCAGTAAATCGTTAACTAGATTTACTTTACCATTCGAATGGAACGGTGAGGAATTACTATTACAATCAAGAGCAATAGATGAGACAAATTATGTTCAACCAACTATTGATGAACTTCAAAAAATCAGAGGTGTGAATTCAATTTATCATAATAATTCAATAGCAACTTGGCTAGTTTCTAAAAATGGAAAGGTTGACAATGTCAGGCTTGGTTAAAAGCATACTAAGCTTTACATTAATAATATTTTTAGCGAATACAACCACTGCTAGTGATAGAAAATTCAATTTAGGTCAGATCGCCACTAAAGAAGAAGTTACAGGTTGGGATATTGATGTAAGACCTGATGGATTGGGTGCACCAATTGGAAGTGGTACTGCTTTTTCTGGAGAAGAAATATATGCTGAAGTATGCGCAGTATGCCATGGTGATTTTGGTGAAGGAGCAGATAGATGGCCTCCACTTGTTGGTGGAGAAGGTAGTTTAGCTTCACATGATCCAGAGAAAACTGCTACAAGTTATTGGCCTTTTGCATCTACAATCTTTGATTATATTTATAGAGCAATGCCGTATGGTGAAGCTCAATCCCTATCTTATGATGAAACTTATGAAATTGTAGCCTATCTTCTATATATGGGTGACATAATCGAAGAAGATTTTGTTTTATCAGATAAAAATATTGGTGAAATAAAGATGCCTAATAAAGATGGTTTTTTATTACCAGATCCAAGACCAGACATCATGAATACTCACGGGAACCCTTGTATGACTAATTGTCAAGTATCTACAAATATTATTGGAAAAGCTAGAGATATTGATGTAACTCCAGAAGACGAATAGTTATTAAATTATTTATAAGGTAATTATTTAGAGTAACATAATGCAATCGAGGCGAGAATTTATTCAATTAGCAACAATTACAGCAATGTTGATTGGAAGCAAAAGTTGGAGCGCTGTTGCCGCTAAACAAGAAATTTCCGAAAATGATCTTTTAGAATTTGACTCAAAAGGTCAAATTACTTTACTGCATATAACTGATATACATGGCCAACTGAAACCTGTTTTTTTTAGACCACCATCAGAAAATTTTGGCATTGGAAAATACGAAGGTATTCCTCCTCACCTTGTTGGAAAAGTTTTTTTAGATTATTTTGGCATTGAGCCAAACACACCACTCGCTTACGCTCATACTATGCTGGACTACGTTCCATTAGCTAGAGAGTACGGCAAGCTGGGAGGGTTAGATAGAACATCCACCTTGATTAAAAAAATCAGGGCAGAAAGAGGGGAGAACAAAGTACTTTTATTAGATGGTGGTGATACGTGGCAAGGTTCATATACCTCTTTAAAAACTCAAGGGGAAGATATGTTAGAAGCTATGAATCTCTTAAGACCAGATGCTATGGTAGGACATTGGGAGTTTACTCTTGGCCAAGATCGTCTTAGTGAACTAATTGATAAAATAGATTTTCCATTTCTAGGAGGAAATGTTTTTGATACAGAATGGGATGAACCTGTTTTTGAAAGCACTTCTTATTTTGAAAAAGGAGGTGTTAATATTGCGGTTATTGGACAACACTTTCCATATACTCCTATTGCTAATCCAAGTTACTTAGTCGATGGTTGGTCTTTTGGAATAAGACCTGAAATAATTCAAAAAAATATAAATAAAGCAAAAAAAAATGGTGCTGAAGTAGTTGTTTTATTATCCCATAATGGTTTTGATGTAGATCAAAAATTAGCGTCTATTCTAGATAATGTTGATGTTATATTAACAGGCCATACTCATGATGCAATTCCAAGAGCAATTAAGATTAAAAATACTTTACTTCTTTCATCTGGATCTCATGGAAAATATTTAGGTAGAATTGACCTAAAAGTTGATAATGGTAAAGTTGTAGATTTCTCATCAAATTTAATACCTATTTTTTCAGATGTAATTCAGCCTGATCCAGAAATGACAAGATTGATTGATAAAATAAGAGAACCATATGAAGAAGAATGTAACCGTGTGGTTGGGCAATCAGAAACATTGCTTTATAGAAGAGGTAATTTTGGAGGACCTTGGGATAGTGTGATTTGTGACGCAATTATTCAGGAAAGAGATGCAGAAATTTCATTAAGCCCAGGTTTTAGATGGGGCACAACTATATTACCAGGACAAAAGATAACTATTGATGATATTTATTCGCAAACTTCAATGAATTATCCAGAAGTGTATAGAAGTGAAATGAATGGTGAGACAATAAAAAATCTTTTAGAAGACGTATGTGATAATATTTTTAATCCTGACCCTTTTTTCCAACAAGGTGGTGATATGGTTAGAGTTGGGGGAATGACATATACTTGCCATCCTAAGAATACAATGGGAAATAGAATTAGTGATTTAACATTATCTAACGGTGAAAAAATTGAGTCGCAAAAAAAATATACTATAGGTGGTTGGGGATCAATTAATCCTGAAGTGGAAGGACCTCCTATTTATAAATTATTAGAAGATTATGTTTCAAGTGAAAAAATTATCAAACCAAAACATAACAATACAGTAAAAATTAAGGGAATTTAAAAAAGGCGGCTATTAGCCGCCTTTAATTGTTTATATTAATTAAAAAATTTTAAGAAAACATATCAGCAGTTATACCATTATACCAATCTATAGATTCTTGATAATTTGCTGCTCTTGTTTCACTAGTGTCATCAGCTTGTGAAATAAATTTACTTTCAACATCAATAGCTTCAGAACCTCCTACATAACTAGCACCAACTTTAACATCATCATTAGGGGCAATTAGTGACCAGCATGTATTTGAATATCGAGCATCAAATACTTTACTTCCTGTCAAAGCACCTCTGATATGATTAGCTGCTACTTTAGCTTGGCTATTTGCTGAAAAACCAGACTTAGGCATTGATTTAGCAACAGATGCATCACCTAAAACATAAATATTTTCATCTGCTTGAGATTGCATAGATGTAGGAACAATTGGACACCAATCACCATTGTTAACACCAGCAGCCATTGCAATAGCACCAGCTTTTTGTGCTGGAATAACACATGCAGCGTCAGCTTTAAATGTATCTAAATCTGTTTCGAACTCCATTGTAGAAGCATTTACATTTTTAAGCCCACCATGATCCTCTGAACTAATCCACTCTATCATTCCTGGATAATGTTTTTGCCATCCAGCTTCAAATAAACCTTGTTTCGAAAATTTAGGTTTAGGGTCTAAAATAACAATTTTTGCTGTAGGATTAGATTGTTTAAATTGATGAGCGATCATAGAAACTCTCTCATATGGTCCAGGAGGACATCTATATGGATTAGGCGGAGGAACCATTACAAAAGTTCCACCTTGTTTCATATTCATAACTTTATTTCTTAATAATTGTACCTGAGTACCAGACTTCCATGCATGAGGCATTTGATCTTGGACTGCAGCAGAGTACCCATTAATAGAATCATATTTAAGATCTATTCCGGGTGAAACAACAAGTTTATCATATGGAATTGTGTTTCGAGAACCTAATTTAACAGTTTTAGAAGTTGTGTTAACTGAGACAGCCCACTCATGAACAACATTAACACCCTGGTTTACAGCTAGACCGTAATAATTATGTCCTATTGAACCATAATTTCTAAATCCACCTAAATAAATATTAGAAAAAAAGCATGTGTAATATCGCTTTGATGCCTCAACTAGTGTAACATGAACTGCTCCACCAGAATCTTTAGCAATATATCTTGCTGCGGTTGCACCACCTGCACCTCCTCCAATAACTACAACTCTTGGTACAGCACCAAGTGAAATAGATGGAAATGCAAGTGTTGCAGCTGAGGCAGCAGCAATACCTGTATTAAAAAGACGTCTTGATATTTTTGACATAGTGTCCTCCCCAAAAAATTGTAATATGATAAGATGTTATCAAATTTTTACCTTAAGTAAATGAAAATATGGTCATTTTTAGGGTTCTAATTGACTAAAATAAAGAGCTAATGAGCCAATTTGCTCATCATTAAGTCTCCCAGCAATCATTTGCATTACAGGATTTTCCATTTCTTTTGATCTATAAGCAAGCATTAAAGCAACAAAAACCTCTGCATCCAAGCCGTGAATTGAAGGAATACCTTCACTTCCTCCTGTCTGTTGATGACATGATGCACATTCAGCACCTAAATATTGTCCATATTCTATATCACCCATTTCAATAATTTTTTCCTCATCTGAACGTTCATCTGAAAATGAAAATTTACAAAAAGATGTTAGCAAAAAGATCACAAATAAAAATATTTTCATATTTATGATTTAAAACAATTCAGGTTTGATTTGTCAATGAGTTAAATTTATTTATTAACAAAAGATTATAAATTTTTAGCTATTCTGCTATTTAGAAAAATAAAGATTAGGCTAGTAGTGCCCGTAGCTCAGTAGGATAGAGCATCAGATTCCTAATCTGGGGGTCGCATGTTCGAATCATGCCGGGCACGCCAAAATTTATTTTTTTATTTTAAGTTTCATTTATAATTATAAATAAAATATGGATAAAATATTACAAAGATCAAATGGGAAAATAGATATTCATCTATCAAACAATAACTTTAAAAAAAATTTTCAGAGTGGTTGTAGTAAAATCTTAAATCCAAATAGTTACAATAAAAATAATGAATTAGTCTTAATTAATACAGCTGGAGGTCTAACTTGTAACGATAAAATTGAAATTAATGCGTTAATTGAAAAATCAGAATTTAGTATTTGCACTCAAGCTGCTGAAAAAATTTATGCAGGAATTGGTGATCCAGCAAAAGTAGAAATTAATATAACTTTAAATAATTCTAATTTTTATTGGTTACCAAAAGAATTAATTTTATTTAATAATTCTAAATTAGATAGAAAAATTAATATTAATCTTGTAAATAATTCTAATTTAATTTTTTGTGAAACTTCTATTTTTGGACGAAAAGCAATGTCTGAACAAATTAATAATTTATCATTTTTTGATCAGTGGAAAATTAATATCAATTCTTCCTTAAAACACTTTGAAGCTATTAATATTAATGGATCAATTAATGATAATTATAACAATAATTATTCATTTGCTAATAAATCTTCAATATCAACAATTTTAATATTTGGTAAAATCACTACCGAACTCGAGCCAGAATTAAGAAATATTATTAAAAACATAGAAACTCATTATTGTGAAATGACAAAATTCGATGATAAAATTATTATAAGAAGTCTAGCAAATGATAGTTACGATTTAAAAAAAACATTAAATTATATTATGAAAAATATAATTTATGATAAACTACCAAAGAGTTGGGATTTATAAATGAAATTAACACCAAGAGAAAAAGATAAGTTAATGATCAGTATGGCAGCAAATGTTGCAAGAAAACGTTTAGAAAGAGGTGTAAAGCTTAATTACCCAGAAGCTATAGCACTAATAACAGATTTTGTCATAGAAGGTGCAAGAGATGGAAAAATGGTATCAGAATTAATGGAGTCAGGTGCTCATGTCGTAAAAAAAGATGATTGTATGGATGGGATCCCGGATATGATTCCAGAAGTACAAGTTGAAGCTACATTTCCTGATGGCACAAAATTAGTCACCGTACATAAACCAATAAGATAATGAAACCTGGAGAAATAATTACAAAACAAAACAATGATATCATTCTTAATAAAGATAGGAATTCAATCACTTTGAAAGTCTCAAACATAGGAGATCGCCCTATACAAGTAGGAAGTCATTATCATTTTGCAGAAACAAACAAATATTTAAAGTTTGATAGAGAAAAATCTAGAGGTATGCGTTTAGATATACCTTCTGGAACAGCTGTTCGATTTGAACCTGGTCAATCAAAAGATGTGGAATTAATTCCTATAACAGGAAATAGAAAAATATTTGGTTTTAATAAGAAAATTATGGGGCAACTATAATGAAAAAAATAAATAGAGGTGCTTACGCTGATATGTATGGTCCCACAACTGGAGATAAAATTAGACTTGCTGATACAGAACTGTTCATTGAAGTAGAAAAGGATTTAACAACCTATGGAGAGGAAGTTAAATTTGGTGGAGGTAAAGTTATTCGAGATGGAATGGGTCAGTCTCAAGTATCACGTAAAGATGGTGCTGTTGATACAGTTATTACAAATGCTTTAATTGTTGATGTAAACGGGATTTATAAAGCTGATATTGGACTTAAAAATGGATTGATTAACGAAATTGGTAAAGCTGGTAATCCTGACACACAACCAAATGTAAATATTATTATTGGACCTGGGACAGAAATAATTGCTGGTGAAGGTAAGATTATAACAGCTGGAGGATTTGATAGTCACATTCATTTTATTTGCCCTCAACAAATTGATGATTCACTTCACTCAGGTATCACAACTATGTTAGGTGGTGGTACTGGCCCAGCACATGGTACGTTAGCTACAACTGTTACACCTGGACCTTGGCATATAGAGAAAATGATACAATCTGCAGATGCTTTTTCAATGAATTTAGCTTTTGCAGGTAAAGGCAATAGTTCATTGCCCCAAGCACTGGAAGAACAAGTAGTTGCTGGTGCGTGTTCATTAAAATTACACGAAGATTGGGGAACAACTCCAGCCGCAATAGATAATTGTTTAAATGTTGCTGATAAACATGACATTCAAGTTATGATTCATACTGATACATTAAATGAAAGTGGATTTGTAGAAAGTACAATTAAGGCAATTAATGGAAGAACTATTCACGCCTTTCACACAGAAGGAGCTGGAGGAGGTCATGCACCAGATATTATAAAAGTTTGTGGAGAAGAATATGTAATTCCATCTTCTACAAATCCAACAAGACCATATACGGTTAATACAATAGAAGAACATTTAGATATGTTAATGGTTTGTCATCATCTAGATAAATCAATACCTGAGGATGTAGCTTTTGCGGAAAGTCGTATACGAAAAGAAACAATTGCTGCAGAAGATATACTTCATGACATGGGTGCATTTTCAATCATTGCATCTGATAGTCAAGCGATGGGTCGTGTAGGTGAAGTTATCATTAGAACATGGCAAACGGCACACAAAATGAAAGTTCAGCGTGGAAAATTGAAAGAAGAGAAGGGTGATAATGATAATTTGCGCGTTAAAAGATATATTGCTAAATATACAATTAATCCTGCCATAGCGCATGGAATCTCTGATTATATTGGTAGTATCCAAAAAAACAAACGTGCTGACATTGTCATTTGGGACACAGCTTTTTTTGGGGTTAAACCTGAATTGGTATTACAGGGTGGAAGTATTGCTTGTGCACAAATGGGTGATCCTAATGCATCAATTCCTACACCACAGCCAGTATATTCACGACCAATGTTTTCATCTTTTGGTAAATCTTTGGAGAAATCATCTGTTACATTTGTTAGCCAAATATCTTTAGTTAAAGATTCACATAAAAATTCTGGTATTGGTAAATCTTTACTACCTGTTAAAAATATTAGGAAAATTTCTAAAAAAGATATGGTGTTAAATAGTTATTGTCCAAACATCGAGGTTAATCCAGAAACTTATGAAGTTATTGCAGATGGCGAATTAATTACTTGTGAACCTGCTAAAATATTACCATTAGCTCAACGTTATTTTATGTACTAATATGGAAACCGCTTTCAAAATTACAAATCATAATGATACTAATGAAGAATTTTTTGATGAAATTTCATTATCTTATGAAGAAAGATTCATTCGTCGAAAAAAACTAATTGCAAATAATGGTACTGAATTTTTAGTAAATCTGGAAGAAACTGTTAGTGTTGATGAGAGCCATTATTTTGAATTAGAAAATGGAAATTTAATAAAAGTAATATCTAAAGAAGAAAATTTAATTGAAGTAACAGGTGATAATTTAAAACAAATCATTTGGCATATTGGAAATAGACATTTACCTTGTCAAATTGAAGAAAATAGAGTTCTTATTCAAGATGATGCAGTTATTTTAGATATGATTTTAAAATTACATGGAAATGTAAAAAAGGTGTTTGAAAAATTTGATCCCGAGGGTGGGGCATACGGAATAGGACGCACTCATAGTCATAAACATTAAAATGAAAGATCCACTTCAAATCTTACAAATTTGGTTTTCTTCCTCTTTCCCAGTAGGCTCTTATGCATATTCACATGGACTCGAAGCAATTATAGATCATAAAAAAATTAATAATAAAGAAGACGTTACTGAATTTTTAAATGCTTTATTATTTTACGGTACTTTAAGAAATGATTATATTTTTTTAAAAACGATCTACAAAGGTAATGAAATTAATGATCTAATTTTGGCTAGCGCTTCCACTAAAGAAAGACGTATAGAGATGATTGATATGGGTAATTCATTTAGAAAAATAATGAAAGACAGCTGGGAACTATCACTAGCTGATAATACAGCTTTTGTTTATTGTGTAGGTAAAGCTGCCCTTCATTTTAAAATTAATTTTAATGATTTGATTAAATTTTATCTTCAATCCTATATCTCTAATTTAATTAATGTATGTGTTAAACATATTCCTATTTCACAAAAAGATGGCCAAACATTAAATGTTCGTTTTATACATCAAATACAAAAATTTTTAAATCAATCAAAAAAACTTTCTCTTAAAGACATTGGTACAACTTTTTTTGTAGCTGATATTTTTGCAATTAAGCATGAAAATTTAGATTCAAGGATTTATTTAACGTGAATAATATTAATGGACCTTTAAAAGTTGGCATTGGAGGTGGAATAGGTACAGGAAAAACTAGTTTAACAGAATCACTATGTCGTCATTTATCAAAAAAATTTTCAATGGCGGTTATATCAAATGATATTTATACAACTGAAGATGCTGAATATTTAATGAAAGCTCAAGTTCTTCCAATGGAAAGAATTAAAGGTGTTGAAACGGGAGGATGTCCCCATACAGCTATTCGTGAAGATTGTTCAATCAATCTACTTGCAGTAGATGAAATGAAAAAAAAATTTCCTGATTTAGAATTAATTCTTATTGAATCTGGTGGTGATAATTTAGCTGCAACTTTTAGTCCAGAGTTAGTTGATTTAACAATTTACATGATTGATGTTGCTCAAGGTGCTGACATTCCAAGAAAAAAAGCTCCAGCAATAAAAAAATCTGATTTACTCGTCATCAATAAAGTAGATCTTGCTCCTTATGTGAATGTTGATTTAGAGCAAATGAAAGTCGATGTAAATGAGGCCAGAAATGGTTTACCTTATATTTTTGGTGAAATGAGAAATAATAACGGAATTGAAAAAATTTCTGAATTCTTAATTTCTCAAGGTGGATTGTAATTATTCTATTTTATACACAGACCTCTTACTCAAGACTCAAACTTGCACATAATTTATATAGAAAAAAAATTTTCTTACTCGCTGTGTTTTTAATCATATGATAAAAAGAATTTAGATTTGTTGTAGTGATGTGGTACTCAAAATAATAGTAAGTCTTTTAGGTTATTTTATCTAAGATTTACAAGGTGTGCGAATATCTCAGAAGTACAGAGCACCAGATTCCTAATCTGGGTTCGCATGTTCGAATCATGCCGACACACTAAATGCTAAGTATCAAGTAATTTATTATAATTAATAACAATAAATTTCAAATATATTTTTTTGTGTTATGAAAAAAAAATGAAAAATTTAATATTTATTTTGGTTTTGTTTTTTTCATCTTCGCTAGTTGCAGAAATATATTATTGCTCTGAAAAAGGGGCGATTGGTTTTAAAAAAAACAATAATATGATATCACAAAAATTTAAATTACAAAAATTCACTATTGATATCAACCTTAAAGAAAATATAATTCGCACTGATGAAGGAAATTATCCTTATTTAGGTTTTGCTGAATTTATTCCTTCAGATTGTATTATGTTTGAATCAGCAGAAATATACTGCATTAATAATTTAGGTGTCGCTTTTTCTTTTAATGAAAAAAGCAAAAATTTTAATGTAGCACATATGATCAAAGATGATGCTAATAAAGATGATGAATGGATAACGTATGGAACTTGTTCAAAGTTCTAAATACACTTTTAATTTTCACTGTATCATAACTATATCAATTTTTTGACTCTTAATTAACTACTATAACTCGTCTTTTATCTTCTGGTCGACCTTATTCCTAATCTTAAGTAGGTGTTTTCAAACCTTCTCTGGCATAATAAAATTTATTTTTATCTTATTACAAACACATTTAGACCTCTTTGATGTCAATTTTGATCTTTAGATTATAACTGTGGCACTGATAGATAAAATAGTTCTTTTATTTTGCACTGTACTTGTTGTGAATTTACTCCTTGTAGGTGCCACAATTTATTTTAATTAAGTTTCAAATGAATTAAAAAAAAGTAACCTTACAAACCAACACAAATAATTATTCTTGCTTCATAATTATTTAAATTTTCAATTGTAAACTGAGTTAAGCTAGGAAGATATAAACCATCTTTCTTTTCCAAATTATAACAATTTTTTTCTTTAATAATATTTACTTTCAAATTATCATCTAAACTTAAGTAAGAAGTATTTTTATCATACTCAAATATATGACTTTTTTTAAATGCACCTAAGGTAATAATTCTAACATCTAAAAATTCTGTTCTAATTAATGTTCCTATTAATGTTTCTTGATTTGGTCCGTCAATTGACCAAATATAATCATTTTCTTTAATTGTTTTAAAAGATTTTTGATTAATAAACGATGCATCATATGTATTTTCTTTATTACGATTATAAATAGAATGTGTAAGTAACTTTTGTTTTTTTCCATATGCTCCTGATGTTCCGGTAATTGGAGGTGGTGAAAAAAACTCTAAAACTTGTAAATATTCATTACTAAAATTAAATGCATGATGCCAAGTATCTTTACGAAAAAAAACTGACTCACCCTTATTAATTTTTTGCACTTCCCCAGTTTCAGGATTACTAATTATTAAAACTCCCGAAAGAACATATAATAATTCATCAGCACCAAATATTGTTCTATATTGGTTAGAATGTTTAAAATTTGCACCTGGTTCCATTCCAAATATTATTTGATGTAAACTTTCATTCGATACATAGATCCAATCTTTAACATTGCCTGCTTCAGCATCACCCCAAAGATACGTTTCCATTAATTTATATTTTATATGAGTTGGTTTAAAATAATTTGGTTTAGGTGAGGGCTTATATGTCATCATGATTCCTATCATGATCTAGGTGGCTTTTTTTAATTTTAATTTTTTTAATAAATTTTAAAGGTTTAAATGAACTATCTATAGAAATTGATTTGTTTTTTTTAGAAGACTCATAAATTTTAATCATAATTTCATTAACATGGTAGGCATGATCTAAGCATATCATAGGTTTTTTTTTGTTAATAATGCAATCAATAAGATGTGTGAAACCTGATGCCCAAGGCCAATTAGCATATGGAGTTTTAAATAATTCCCATGAAGATCTCTTATTATTCCATACCTCATATCCTTTAGGTTCCCAATCATCACCAAGCATTTGAATAGTTCCATCTGATCCGTAAAGTTCAACTGCTGGTGAACTATATTGTTGCATAGTGAAGCCAGTTGTAACAACTGCTATACATTTATTTTTAAATTCCAATAAAATTTGAAAATTATCGTCAGTTAGAACTTTTATTTTTTTTCCATTTATTTCTCTAAATGGTTTTGAAATTGATGATTTTGCTATAATATTTTTAACAGGTCCTAAAAGGCCTGTTAAAGTTGTAATATTATACACTCCTAGATCAAAAAGTGGTCCACCACCTGTTTTATAATACCATTCACCCCAGTTAGGACCTGACCATCCATATCTAGCTCTTGCTAAAGATATTTTTCCTATGGTTTTTTTATTTATTTCTTGATGAATTGCTTGAAAAGTAGGACTTAATATAACAAAAGGTGCAGCAACAAATAATTTTTTAGATTTTTTTGCTAATGAAAATAATTTTTTTAAATCTTCCATATTTGTAGACATAGGTTTTTCAACCAAGACATGTTTATTATTTAATAAAGCTTTTTTGGCAATAGTAGCATGTTCTTTCATTGATGTTAAAATAAGCACAACATCAATCTGTTTATCATTTAGAATTTTTTTATAATCATTGTAAAAAAATTGAAATTTGAATTTTTTTTTTAAAATTCTTTCTAATTTTATATTTTTATCAGAAATAGATTTTAAATTTATAATATTTTTAAATATAAGTTTATTTACTAACTCCATGTAAGGACCCTGCATAACTGAGCCACATCCAATAATACCTAAATTTATCAATTTATTTTAGATAACCTAAATGTTCTTTTTGAAAAGTGATCATTGTATCTAATAATTTTTCAGCTTGACCAAAATTATCAACAACAGGATCTGCTAATAACGCATGAAAGGCAGCTTCTTTCGATTTTTCTAATACAGCAGTTGTTGTTAAACGAATAGTTCCAACTTGATTAACTAGAATTGAAGCAAAATTATCTGGATAATTATCTAATTTAATACCCTTAATGCCTTTTTTGTTTACCATTGCTGGCACTTCAACAACTATATCATTAGGTAGTTGTTTGATATATCCTTCATTTAGAATATTAACAGCTGCTTCTTCCATATTTCTATCTTCTACAACAGCTTCCATTAAATCTACAAGTCTTTCTTTAGAATGACGATTTTGATCAAAATAAAAACTATGCATTTTTTCTGATCTATAAATAGTCTGACAATTTACTTTATAATTTTTATAGAATTCTAAAATTGCATAATGATCAGCAATGCTATGAGCCCAAGGGAGATATTCACCAAGATGACTATCAGTTGTGATTGGTAAATAATTGTATGTTTCAAATAATTTTAAAAATATTCCTCTTTCAGCTCCAGGTGAAGTAGATTGTTCATTCATTTTTTCAAAATCAATAATGTAGTTCTTGTAATATTCTAATGCCTTTTTTCTTATAAGAGGATAGGCATCTTTTTTTGTATCTTTATATTTTACATCAGTGAGAATACTAATATGATTTAAGCCACCAGCACGATATTCAATATTAGAAAAATCAGTATTTAATAATTCAGGTAGATCTCTTTCCATTTCTGCAATTGCATGACATAGTCCAATAAATTTCATATTTGGATACTTTACAGTTACTGCATGACAAATTCTTTGCATGGGGTTACTAAAATTATAAACATAGGCCTCAGGACATATATTATTTATATCTTCACAAATTTCTAAAATTGGTGGGATTATTCTTAATGAATGAAATAAACCACCCGGACCACCATTTTCTGCATAAATTTGTTTCATGCCATATTGTTGAGGAATTTTCCAATCCTGATCCCATAAACCAAATCGAGGCGCAACTTCTATTGATATTACTACTACTGTAGCTCCCTTTAACGCTTCTTTTCTGTCTACAGAAGACTTAACGTTAAAACTAACACCAAACTCTCCTTTGTATTTATCTGCTACTTCTTGAGTTTCTTTAAGGGATTTTTCATCAGTATCATGTAGTACAATATCGCTCCCTTCAAGAATTTTAGAACGATAAATATCAGATACAGCTTCTAAGCCAAAATTTGCACTACCAGCACCAATTAATACTATTTTTTCTGTCATAAAATAATATTTAACACCAAATCTCTTATATTTTCAACTAATTCATAGAATTTTTTATACACTTAAAAAGTAATCTTAATAATTAAGTGAAATTTTTTTTGATTTTTTCACAATTTTGTATTCTTATATCTCTTATATAATAACTGGGAGGTTAAATGAAAAAAATATTTTTGATTATCACAGCTATGCTTGCTTTTTCATTTGCAAGTAAAGCTGATAATCTTCGTATACTGGCAGAAGCAGGAGATGAAGCTACTCTAACAGCTGCTATCGCACAATTTGAAGAAGCTAATCCCGGTGTTACTGTTGAGGCAAGTTATCTTGGATGGGATGACTTCATGTCTACTATTAAATTAAAAATGGCAGATAATAATCCGCCTGACCTTGCTCATGGTAACCAAGGATTTACTGTTGATGGAACACTTATTCAAAATGGATTAGTTATTTCATTAGAAAAATATGCTGATGCATATGGTTGGAAAAATCTTTTTGCAGATGGAGCATTAGCTGAATTTATGTGGAGTGACGATGGAACAACTTGGGGTTCTGGAAATCTTTATGGTATCAGTCCTGTAGCAGAAGATGTAATTGTTTATTACAATAAAGATAAACTTACATCTCTTGGATTATCAGTTCCATCTAATTTTGCTGAATTTGAAAATGCATTGCAAGTATCAAAGGATGCTGGTGAACTACCTATTGCACTAGGTGGAGCTGATGGATGGCCAATTATACACGTATGGGGATTAGTAGAAGGAGCTTTTGTTGATCCAAATCAAACAAGAAGTTGGATTTTCAATGCTAAAAACACAGATTTTATCACTGATGATAGAATGAAAGCAGCTGAAAAACTTGCTGATATGGCAAGTGCTGGGTATTTTGGCTCTGACTCTCTTGGAATTGGATATGATGATGCTAATGCAATGTTTATGAATGGGCAAGGTGTTTTCAATCTAACTGGTACATGGATGACAGCTGATTTTAATTCAGGTATGGGTGATAATGTAGGAGCTTTTGCTATGCCAAGAGCGAGTGGGGGAGTAGCCGGTGGTGGCTCTTTCGCTTTACCATGGCACATTAGTTCTAAATCAGCTAATCCAGCCTTAGCAGCAAAATTTATTAATCATTTGTTAAGTAATGAGTTCATTGATGATTTAATGGGTGTAGGGAGAGTGCCCGCACAATCTCCTACAATTGATCCAACTTCAAATCTTCAAGCGGAAGTTATTGCGGCATCAAATGCTTTAGTAGGTGCTAACGCTAAAACTTTCTATACAGACTGGGCTACGCCTGGTATGTATGACACCGTGACTCAAGAATTACAAAAAGTTATTGGTGGTGCTGCATCTGCACAAGAGTTTATGGATGCAATGGCAGCTGAAAGTGTAAATTAATTCTTCCTCTTTGAGGTCTATGAGTACCAAATATATTTATAGACCTCAAAACAAAATTGACTATTCATCTTACCTTTATTTAATACCAGCCTTTATTTTTTACTTAGTTTTTGTTTTTTTTCCTTTAGCTGATACTTTTTATAATTCCTTTACTGAATGGAATGGTATATCTGAAAAAAAATGGGTTGGCTTAGAACAATATGCTAAAAATATACAAAATAAAAAAATTACTTCATCTATAAAGCATTCTTTTATTTTAATAATTTTTTACTCAATCTTACCAATTATAATAGGTTTATTAATTGCAGGTCTAATGATTAGAGTTAAAGTTCATGGTATGTCAACCTATAGAGCTATACTTTTTCTACCTCAAATTTTATCAATGATTGTTGTTGGTATAGCTTGGAGATGGATTTATGCTCCTAAAGGTCCATTAAATTCAGGGCTAGATTTCTTTGGCCTTGAGGAAGTATCACGAGCATGGCTTGGTTCTTTTGACTATGCACTACCTTTTGTAGGTTTAATTGGAACATGGGTTATGTTTGGTTTTACAATGATCTTATTTATTGCTGGAGTGCAAAAAATACCTACTGAACTTTATGATGCAGCTAAAGTTGATGGAGCAGGAGCAATATCAGAATTTTTCAATGTGACACTGCCTAATTTAAAAGGTGAAATAGTTGTTGCTTTAGTATTTACTGTAACGTTAGCATTAAGAAATTTTGATTTAATTTACATAACCACTGGAGGTGGGCCAGGAACTTCAACTATGATCCCGTCAATGTTTATTTATAAGAAAGCTTTTCAAATGAATCAAGTTGGTTCAGCTTCATCTCTTGGCATAATGTTAACTTTGTTAATCTTTACACTCGTCTCTATAATTTTACTAATTTTTAAGGATAAAAAATGAATTATCAAAATCGAGAAAAAGTGATAGCTCATTCTATTTTTATTATAGGATCAATTGTTGTTTTATATCCTTTCTTTTCAATACTATTTTTAGCCTTAAGTGAACCAGGGAAGAGAATTTCTGGATTTACAGTTCCGTCTGGAATTTACTTTGATAATTTTGTTAAAGCGTGGACTGATGGTGGATTTAGTAATGGAATTTTCAATTCTTTTGTAGTTGTCTTTGGCGTTGTTTCAGTTACTATTTTTTGCAGTACATTGGCTGCTTATGCTTTTGAGAAATTAGATATATTTGGTGTCACACCATTATTTGCACTATTACTAGTAGGATTAGTTTTACCTTATGAGTCAATTGTTATTTCATTATATTATACTATGAAAAGTTATAATTTATCTAATACTTATTGGTCATTAATTCTTCCACAAATAGGTTTATCAATTCCATTTAGTATATTTTGGTTAAGAGCTAGTTTTAAAGCTATACCAAAAAGCTTATCTGAGGCTGCAATGATTGAAGGCGCAGGTCGATTTACAATTTTAATAAAAATCCTTATTCCTCAAATGATACCAGCTATATTAACATTAACTGTATTGTTATTTATGTGGACTTGGAACGAGTTTTTACTCGCCTTAATAATGATTCAAGATGCAGATATGAGAACTGCACCACTGGCTTTAAGCTATTTTGCTGGTAATAAAAGATACGGTGATCCTGCTATTACAGCTGCTGCAGCAATCTGGGTCGCCTTACCAGTATTAATAATGTATGTGTTTCTTCAACGAAGATTTATTTCAGGCATGGTTACAGGTGCAGTTAAAGAATAATGATTAAGACTTTTGATAATGAAAAACATTTATCCAAAAATCTTGCACTAGAGATATTATCGAAATTAAAAAATAAAAACAAATTTGTTTTAGGATGTCCAGGAGGTCGTTCATTAAAAAAAACTTATTATTATTTGGGAACTTTATCTTATAAATACAAAATTAGTTTAGACAAACTAACTATTATTATGATGGATGAGTATGTAGTTAAAAGAAAAAATGAATATTTATTAATAAATCCAAAACTACATTTCAGTTGTGTTAGATTTTCTAAGAATATTATAAAAAAATTACTAAATTATAAGAAAAATAAAAAAAATTCTCTTAAAGAGTATAATATTTTATTCCCTTCAGTAAAAAAACCAAATAACTATGATAAGATCATTAAAAGTCTGGGAGGTATTGATTTATTTTTATTAGCTTCTGGTAGTTCTGATGGTCATGTTGCATTCAATAATGCTTTTTCTAAAATAAACCAAAAAACACATATTACAAAACTATCTGAAAGTACTAGAAGAGATAACATAAAGACATTTTCAAATTTTAAAAAAATAAATGAAGTTCCTAAATTTGGATTAACAGTTGGGTTAAAAACTATTTCATCTTTAAGTAAAAGTGCTATTTTAGTTTTATCAGGTATTGAAAAAAGACAGGCATTTAAAAAAATATCTTCTTTAAAGAAATTTGATAAATCCTGGCCAGCATCAATTATTTATAGTTGTAAAAATAAAAAAATATATATTGATAAAAAAGTTAAAATTTAATTATGAAAGTAATAGGTGTAGATATTGGTGGAACAAAAACTGCCATAGGTATTATAGATGATAATAATGGTAAAGTTTATGAAAAGTTAATTATACCATCGAAAACTTTTACTGATGATAAAAAGAGTTTACATTTAATTATAAGTAATATTTTAAATCTATCTGATAAAAATAAAATAAAACATATTGGAATTGGTGTACCAGAATTAATTAATAATAAAGGTATTATTAAAGGTAATTATAATTTTAATTGGAATAATAAAAATTTAGTAAATTATTTTCCAAAAAATTATAAAGTTAATGTTGATTCTGATGTTCGCTGTCATTTACGAGCTGAAAAATACTTTGGAGTTGCTAAAAATTATAAAAATTTTGCATATATAAATATTGGAACCGGATTAAGTTATGCTCACTTTAAAGATAAAAAAATTTATTCAGGAGCAAAAGGATATGCTATACATTTTGCATCATCTAAAATATCTTTATATGATTGGAAAAAGAATAAAAAAATATCATTAATTCCTGAGGAATATTATTCTGGTAAAGATTTAATAAAAATCCACGCTATTAAAAATAAAAATAAAAAAAATAAAATTTTACATAATGTAGCAGAATCATTAGCTTCTTTAATCGGCTTATTAATAAACACAATTGATCCAGATAAAATAGTTCTTGGAGGAGGAGTAATAATTAATAATATTTACTTTAAGAAAATTCTAATAGAAAAGATTCGTAATTTTATTCTAGCTGATGAGGTTAAAAAAATAAATATAAAAACTTCTAAACTAATAAATAATACTGGTTTACTTGGTGCTGGTTTATTATTTAAATAAATTATTCAATTTCACTTGTTGTATTTTTTAATTCATTTATCCACTGAATCATAACTTTTTGAAAATTATCAGAGAGTTTGTAAATTTTAATTCGCTTATCATAATCAACACTTTCTTTTATAAAATATTTCTTAGATACAGCATTATTTAATGAATTAAGTATAGTTGATCTTGAGCCTATCTTTCTTGGAATCTTATGGCATAAATCTTCATATGAAACTGCGATATTACCAAAAGTACCTTCTGCAATCTCTAAACACAAAGCATGATTAAGAGTTGAAGAATCTAAAAATTGTAATTCATCATTTTTATCTATACGTCGATAAAAATTCTCTTTTAATTTTTTTACAACTTTATCTTCTAACATTACTTATTGTATACATTAGATTTTAGTTTTTTAATTATAAAAATTAATTTATATAAATATAATATTTTATAATAATAATTAGTTAGATAATTCAGATACTTTTTTAATATGTTCTGGTTTTATTTCACAACATCCACCAATAATTGTAGCACCTTTATCAATCATTTTCTTAGAAAAATTGTAAAACATTTCATCTGTATAATCATCTCTAGTACCTAATACTTCAGTTGGATTTGTACCTATTTGATCTGGTTTTTTTATCCATGCAGTATGAGGAAGGGGGTCATACAATTTCCATAAATTTGCTTTATAACCATAGGGTATATCAATTTTTGATAATTCATCAGCTTTTTGAGCAATAATCTCAGGTGACACACATGAGAGTATAATGCCAAGAATATTATATTTTTTACATTCATTTATAACATCATAAATTTTTTCACCAGAAGGTAGTTTCCCATCAGCTTTAATATGCAATCCTACTAATGCTGGTATTTTCATTTTTTTAGTTACGGATAATGCTATCTGACATTCTCTCAAACTTGACATTACATCTAAATAATAAAAATCCACATATTGTTTTAGGCATAAGGCTTGATCTAGAAATCCACTTTCTACAAGCTCAGTATCTCTCTCATCTTTTACATATGTGTCATTTTGTGCAGGTAAGCTTCCAGCTATCATTATATTTTTTTTTGATAGTTCTTTTGCTTTCAATGCTAATTTTCCGGCTATTTTATTGGCATATTCAAATTGTTCATTTGCTTTATTCTCAATCATTCTTACACGTCTTGCAGAAAAATTATTTGTTACAATGACATTGGCGCCTGCATTAATAAAGTCAAGATGCGCATCTATTACCAGTTGATGATATTTTTTTTCTAATAAAGCAGAAGCTGACCACAAAGAACCTTTAGATTGGAGTCCTTTTGATAAAAGTTCCTGTCCCATACCACCATCTAATATTCGAACTGATTTAAAATAATTTGTATCAATCATTGCTGAGTTCTTTTTTTCATAAAATGAACATATTTACAACATGCATTAGACAAACATTATTCATAAGTATCTTTAAACAATAATTAAAAAAGGAAAATAAATGTCATTACTAAAATTAAAAACGAAAACTGAACCTCTTCACAAAACTAAAAATATTATAAATTATGATAATAATGTTAAAAATGATATCTCTGAACCTATAACTCAAATTAAGGAAACAAGCTCTCTCATGATCGGTGAAGGAGCTAGTATAAAGGGTGAAATAAAAGAAGAAAATGAAATTAATGTTCAAGGTGTAATAGAGGGCGATATTTCATGCAATGAATTAATAGTTGGTAAGACTGGATCAATAAAAGGCAAAATAAAAACTAACAAACTATATGTTGAAGGAAATGTAGAAGGGGAGATTGACGTTAAGGAATTATTAAAACTTATGTCATCAAGTTATGTGTCAGGAAAAATAACATATGGAAGTCTTCAAATTAATGAAGGGGGAAAATTAATTTCAGAGAGTATAGCATTTAAAGACAAAGATATTCTTCAGGAAGAATTTAAAGATTGGAAAACAATATGATTATAATTGATTTGATAATAATTTTTTGTGTAGGAATGTATTTAGTTTTTAAAATTTCTAGCTCATATTAATATTATTTCTTAAGAAAAACATAATTATACCAAAAAAATATCTCAATTTATTTTTATAAGAATTTTTGTGGCACTGATAAAACTAATAATAGTATTTATAATCACCTTTTTTTTCATAAATATTCTCCTAATCGGTGCCACAATTGGATTTCTTTAATTGATTATTTGATAAATATTCAATAAAAATTGTTCATATGATATATTTTATATCCCATGATTAAAAATAGATTTGTTAAATCAGTTGTTCTAGAAGCTAAAGGTAAATTATCATTAAAAAGTTTTCCATATCCTGAAGTAAAAAAAGACTCCGCTATTATTCGAATGGAATATTCTGGTATTTGCGGAACAGACAAACATTCATTTGAAGGTTTTTTTCATCAAAAGGGGGGAAGGGCCATACCTCTACCAGTAATTCAAGGTCATGAAAATGTAGGTATAATTGAAGAGATAAATGGAAAGATTTTAGATCATGATGGAAATGAATTGCATGTAGGGGATAGAGTTGTCCCAGCCCCTAATATTTCATGTGGTGAATGTTTTGCTTGTCGAAATAATCGACCATACTATTATTGTGAATGTAAGTTAGATTATGGAAATAATATAGGAGCAGGTGAGCCACCTCATATTTTTGGTGGATGGAGTGAATACTTGTATATTTTACCAGGTAGCCATTTATTTAAATATCCTAATACACTTGATCCTAAATTTGGAACTTTTATTGAACCTCTCTCAGTCACAGGATGTTTAGATAAAGCTCGTCAATGGTCTTCAGAGTGGGAACCTTTTAGAAGTGGCGATACTGTAGTTATTTTAGGAACAGGACCAATAGGTTTATTTCATTTAATAAAAGCTAATCTCATGGGTGCAGGAAAAATTTATTCTGTTGATCCCTATAAATTTAGAACATCACTTGCTAAAGAATTTGGAGCTACTGAAGTGATAACGAGTGAAGATAGAGAGGAAATAAAAGATAGTATAATGAGATTAACCGATAATTTAGGAGCTGATTTAGTTGTTGATTGTTCAGGTGTTTCAGAAGGTTTTACTATTGCCTTGGAATTAATCAGGGAAGGGGGGATGGTTTTAGAAGTAGGAATTTTCTCTAATTCACATGATATTCCTATTAATCCTCATTCACATATTCTTGAAAAAAGTGCGAGAGTTATAGGAATAGGTGGAGATGACATCTCGCAATATTACCCATCTATAAAATTACTTGAAAGAAATATTGATAAATTGCCATGGGAAAAAATTATATCACATCAATTTAATATCGATAATGTTCATGAGGCAATGGATGTTGCTATGAGTGATCAATCAATGAAAGTTATTTTAAACCCTTAATTATTTAATTAGAAATCAGGTAATCACTATTTTTTAAATCACTACATCCTTTAATATTGTGGTTATAATAATCATTATTTTTATAGTCTAAATATTCATTTCCCGATTGTTTATGCATTATATCTTTTCTAGTATCTGCGACATGAGATTTTGAATTATCTAAATTTTTACCACATTTAGAAGGTGCACCTAATAAATGAAGAATTTCATGTAAAATAGTAGCTTCTGCATCACCAAAATTAAGATCATTTGTATCATTTAAGTGATCTTTTTTTGTGCATGTAAATATTCTTTTGTTCTTTTTAAGATTTAATTCACTGCCAATATATTTTTTAAAACGTGAGTAAGTATAATAAATAGAAATTTTGCCTTCAAATTCAGCTTTCCCGCAAACATTATAATTTATATATTTTCTTCTTTCCCAACCCTCAAAAAAAATAATAAATTTTTTATCAGAAAAATTTTGAAACTTATCTTTATTAAAATAAATAATTTTTTTTATTTTTTCTGAAATGTCTATTTTTTTATTTTTTTCTTCTTGTTTTTTATTATCAAACCAATCCATAGTTTTGTTTACACGTAAGAAAGTAATATCTATCTGATTATTATTAGTTATATCAAAACGTAATTTTTGATTTTCTGATTTATCAAAAAACCATTTATTTACAGCTAACAAAGAAAACTCTATATTTAAATTAACATCAAATCTTCTATCTTCTCTTTCACAAGGTAATAAATATATAGCATGAATTTGTTTACCATTAATAATGTCTGGACTGTCAATATAAGATCTTCCTTCTAAGATATCATCTTCATGAATAACCAGTTCAACATCTGCTAAATCATTACATGAATCTGGTAAGATAGGTTTAGCAACTAAATATTTCCAATTTTCATTTATGAATTGTAAATAAATAACAAAACCTAGTATTGCTATAAAAAATCCAATCATTGGAATTAAGAAATAACGATGCATTTATTAATTTTTTGAGAAAATTGCTCCTTAATTATTATTTGTAAATCTACCTTTTAATATAAATTAAAAGGGAGCTCTTAGCTCCCTTAAAATAATAAAGATTAAAAACTTTTGTAAAAAATAAAATTTAAAAAGATATGCTGTATTTTTAAATTAATATTATTCTGGTTTTCCAACACCCATAAAACCAATAATGCCTGCAATAAAGCATAAGACCATACATACAGCGACAAAAGTGCCTCCAAAAATAGCACCAATTACTGAAGAAGCCAAAAGTAAAACCGGCATTAATTTACTTTTTGCATTAAACATTAGTGAGGAAAAAATTATAGTCAAAAATGCTGCTAAAATACCAAGCCAACCAAATTGAACTATTGTTGATCCTGCGTCTCCACCTCCAGTTGCACCCTCTAGAGCGCCAACTAGACCACCCGTAAATAAAGTAAATACAGCTGCTAGAAAACCTAGTATACCACCTATTAAACCCACTATACCTGAAGCTCGTTTCATTAAATCTCCTTGTTATTAATAAATTTACAATATAATAGTTTTATAAATTTTACTAGTATGAAAAATATTAGAGATTTAATTTTTACCTAATAAATTTACCATAATAACTCCAATAACAATAAATATTAGTCCTAAAAAAGCATACAAGTTTGGCCATTGATTAAATCGCAAAATACCAATGATTGTTGTAGCAATAATGCATAATCCAGCAAAAGTAGCATAGGTGTAACCTGCAGATATTGTTTTCATCACTTGTGATAAACAATACATACATAGAATGATTGTCAAAGCGCTTAAAAGAGAAGGTAAAATTTTAGTAAAACCTTCTGCTTCTTTTGCAAATATATTCGATGCAGTACCAAGTCCTACTGCAGCAATCATAAATAAATAAGTAATAAGCACAATCAATTTTAAATCTTATATTGAAGTAGTCAATTTTAATTTAGTATAATGATTTTTAATTTAAGTGAATATAAATATGGCCTATAATTTTAATAATGCAATAATTAGAAAACTAAATAAAAGCATTCAAAATGGATTAAGTTCAAAAAATTTACATCCTCAATATAAAATAGTGATAAACGAACATAGCAATTATATAAAAGCAATTAAAGAAGCTGGTTTAAAAATTAATTTATTAGAACCACTAGAAAAATATCCTGATAGCATATTTGTGGAAGATCCAGCACTTATCTATAAATCAAATATTATTATATTAAATCCTTTTGATCAAACCAGAAATGGTGAAAAAGATATTATCAAAGAAGAAATAAAACATCTTTTTGATAATATATTATTAGTAGAAAATGGTTTTGTTGAAGGTGGTGATATTTTAAATTTAAATAATCATTTTATTATAGGTCTCTCAAATAGAACAAATAAAGAGGGTGCAGAAAATTTATCAAATATTCTTAAAAAACTGGGTGCTACAGTCGATGTATGTATGACACCAGATAACATTCTTCATTTTAAGTCTGAATGTAGCGTAATAGATGATGATGTAATATTAGTAAGCTACAAAATGGCAAAACTAGATTATTTGAAATCAAATTATGACTTAATTGAATTGCCAATTGGAGAAGAGGGAGCATCAAACTCTCTAAGAATAAATGATAAATTATTACTTCCTGATGGTTTTATTAGAGCAGAAGAGATTTTATCTAAAAAATATAATATTATAAAAGTAAAAGTTAATGAAATTGCAAAAGTTGACGCAGGTTTAAGTTGTATGAGTTTAAGATGGTAAATTTTTTACTTATTAATAAAGTTTAATATTTTTTTTAATTGTAATACAATCTTTAGATCACTAAAGTGATAATATGTTGACAAAGCTCATTAATGATAATTATCTAAAATAGAAGTAAATTTAAGGGGGTAAAATGATTGAAGCTTGGGGTGGAATATTAAATTTAGTTTTATATCTCATAAGCAT
This sequence comes from uncultured Alphaproteobacteria bacterium, assembly GCA_902596365.1. Taxonomy (GTDB): domain Bacteria; phylum Pseudomonadota; class Alphaproteobacteria; order HIMB59; genus CACPNW01. Next base: position 7,366 of record CACJTT010000008.1, on the reverse strand, counting down.
GTTAGGTTTGGGATATTACACAGTACTTACTGTTTTTAGTCCAAATAAACTTGTTACAAGATATGATTTGGGTGAAAAATCAGTGCCAATTATAAGAATTGTTGGTAGTTTTGTTCTTCCAACTCTTATCATAGGTGTTTGGATTATTTTCAGAGATAATGGACCACTTGGTTGCTGGATTTTCTTTGTCTTTAACTTTCTTGTATCATTATGTCAGGTAATTTTAAGTTGGGGAACCAGATTAAAAATAATTGATCCAGACTCTAAAACAGATGTTGGCGATGAAGTAGTAGGGCACGTTTTTGTTGCTATCGCAGCTATCCTAATATTTAGACTTTCTGATACAATCTACGCTTAAAAAATTATAAATATGCTGGGATTAAATATCCCAGCATTAAAAATAACTCATATTAATTAAGAGATGCTAATTTTCTATCCATTATAAAAAACCATAATGGTGGAATTAAAGCCATTATTAGCATAATGGAATAATTTGCTGGCATTTCAATTACTTTCTCTTCTTGTGATAATAATGGGTAATGCTTGGATGCACTTTGATGGTGTTCTGCGTGCAAACCTAAATTAAATGTCGACCAATTAGCTGATATATGGCGGCTATTCCATGAGTGATGATCAGTAAATCGCTCGTATTTTCCATTCTGCATTTTTCTCTCTAAACCATAATGTTGAATATAATTCACAAGTTCTAGTAAAATAATTGAAACAAAAGAATGCAAGATAACAAATATTAAGCCGTTAATACCAGCAACAAAAAATGCAATGAATAAAAAAATAATTTCTAAAATAAAATAATGTAACATTCTGTTTTGTGGGCTTAATGTACTGATATTTTTTTTATCAAGAATATTTTTTTCAATATGCCAAGAAGAAATCACACTATTAATGACACAACGAATGAAATATAAATAAAAATTTTCACCTCTTCTTGCTGTAGCTGGATCTTCTTTTGTTGCTACATGTTTATGGTGACCGTAAACATGCTCAATACGAAAATGACCATAACAACATAATACTAATAATAAAATACCAATACCACGCATATATTTATTCTGTCGATGAATGAGTTCGTGAGCTGTAGTAATACCAATTGAGCCACCTGACATTCCGACAGCAGCACCTAAAGCAGCTGCAACCAAGATACTTATACTAGAATCAGAAACTACGATTAACCCAAAAACAATTAAGAATAAAATACAAGGCAAGATGATGAGAATAGAAAAATTATGCAACACATTTTCTCTCAAATCCACATCTTGCTTACTTAAATATGGTAACACCAAATCAATAATTGGCACTAAAATAAAAACCCAAATAAAAGGAGACACAGACCAAGAAGGATTGATAAGAAGACCAAGCGAACTGGATGCGATTAAAATTAAAGGTGTTACAAGATAAAAAAACATTATCCTATATATATATTATTTTTTATCCAACTCTATGGGCAAAATCTTCACTTATATAAATTCCTGATTCTTTTTCCTCTTTATATCGAACAATTAATTTAGCAATACAGTCATCAATTTTGTATTCTTGTTCTTTTCGATATTGTAAATTAACTCGTATAGGAACTTTAAAGCTTACACCTGGAATGGTATATAACTCAATTTCGTATCTACCCTTGTAGAGAGTTTTGATAATGTTCGTATTTCCTTCTCTATCTAATTCATAAAATTCCGCACCAACACCCTTATAACTACTCTGTGTATTACGAATACCCGCTAAAATTTCCTTATCATCTTTGGTAATGATAGATCCATATAACTTTATATCATACACATCTAATTCATGAGAATCTGGATCCATAACACTCATTTGTATTGCGCTGACATCAAAACGTGTCACGATCGCATTATTTTCTTTTAAAAGATAATAATATTCAAAAACAATCTTTCTTCCGCTCATATCAAAAGTTGAGACTTTTGTCCCACATACATAAGGCATATCCGAATTATCTTTTTCAACTATCCAGTCAATTGTATAAAAACGAACATGTTTTTCTGTTGTTTCGTATTCATAAGTTATTTCAGCATAGGAGGGTGCAGCAGAGACAAGATATAATATGATTAATACAAGTGATATTAAAAATAATACAATTCGTTTAGTTATCTCTGCCACAAAAAAACTTTATATTTTAATTGAGTCAAAACCATGCTCATATTATGATAGTTTCATGAAAAAATTTATTAAATCTATAATTATTTTTCTAATTTTTTCTTTTGGAAATTTTGCAATTGCAAATGAAGATTATAAGTTAACTCAAAAAGATATTGATGAAATATATGAGTTTGCAACAAATGCCTCTATGGGCATTATATTTCATGAAATTGGTCATCTGATTGTTGATGAATTTAATGTACCAATTTTTAACAATGAAGAAGATGTAGCTGATAGCTTTATGGCTTGGTCATTAATTCAAGTACCAGAAGAATATGCTTCTTATGAAGATTATGAATTTTATGCTGAAGAACCTCATAAAGTTATAAAAGGAATTTCAGATTACTATTATTACTTAACTTTGTTAGGAAGAGATACTTCAGAAATTTATGGAGTCAAAGAATCTGAATACACAATTCACTCAACAGATAACAAAAGATTTTTTAACATCGCATGTTTTATGAAAGGCTCAAATCCTGAAGTTTTTGATAAGTATATTACCAAAAGAGGACTTGAATACGTCTTAGATAATCAGTGTGACTACAATTACTTACAAATGAGTGATGCCTGGTGGAATGTTTTCAAAGGCTCTGCAGAAGGTGATGAGTATGAATTTTGGGAAGTGTACATAGATGATTATGTTCAAAAGATTGAATTAGAATTTCAATACACAAATATTAACATTCATCAATTTTTTGAGGATTACGCTAGACCTACAATTTTATATTTTTTACAAAATGTCATAGCTCAAGTTAAATTAAGGGAAGATTACATTTTAAGTTTTGAAAGTTGTGATGGAGATATTAATGCCTATTATATATCTTCTCAAAATAAAATTTTATTTTGTTATGAACTTGTTGAGGAGTTTATGAATGTTAAAACAGAGATTATACTTTTAAAAGAAACTCTTTAATATCAAGAGCTCCTCAACGTTTTATTCATTTATGCTGATTGAGGCGACCAAGCATAACCAGAACCATAATGCGTGGTTATACGATTAAAATCTATATCAGGACGTGCATGACGAAATTTTTTACGAAGACGTTTGATATGAGAGTCAATATTACGATCAGTTACGGCAATATCATGTGAATAACATACATCAAGGAGTTGATCTCGAGTATAAACAACACGTGGACGCTTCACTAACTGTCTTAGTAAAGCAAATTCTGTTTTCGTTAATTCAATACTTTTTCCAAACCAACGACAAAGTATTTGTTCTTCTAAAAGCTCTAAATTACCAAGTCGGTAGACTTTATCCTTTTTATGTTTCTCAAAGTAGCTCATGACTTTTTCTAATCGGGCAAAGAGAATATTAAAACTATAGGGTTTTAAGACATAATCACCAATGGTGGTGTCTTTTAAAGCTCTTTCTTCAAGATTATCAACGGCTGTTAAGAAGAGAGCAGGTAGCTTATCTTTATTAAGGACCGCACATAAGTCTTTATAGAATTCAAACCCCGTTAACTTGGGCATTTTCATATCAATAACATAGGCATCTGCAGGTTTATCTTCGTGATACAGTAATGCTTTTTCTGGATCAGCAAAGGTAATTGTTTTGTACCCCTTAGATTGAAATTGAAGTGATAATGATGTTAGTATGGATGTATTGTCGTCTATTATTGATATTATAGCCATTTTTCCTTTCTCTTAATCAACCAAAAAACCTTCGAAGGAATTAACATTAACACTAAGGCTAAAGTGTGTCAAAAAATAATATTTTAAATTTCTTAAAACGAACACAATTGAACCTCGAACTTGCCTAATTTGAAATTTAAAAAATATACGTGGCACTGTGTAGAAGGAATATTCATTATGTTGTCGTCGTAAATTTCATTTATTACTCCTTCGCAGTGCCATTAAATATTCTCACTTACTCGGAGACACTATGATTGCACTTTCTCGTTTTTTTCTTTTTAGCTCAACTTACCTTGTTTTATTAATACTCAGCAGCATTGCTGCAGCAGAAACTGAATATTTTTCAATGATTACCTTTTTAATAACAAGCTTAGCTGTAGGAGGGTGGTTGTATTACTTACACAAAATAGCTATTGAGCCATCTCCAGGATTAAAAGAAATATTATATGTGGTTCTTTTCTTAACCGTCTTCACAACAATCTGGGCAGGATTTAATATTTACATACAGTCTGATTACTTTGTTCTAGACTAATGCTAAAAAGTTTCTGGTTCTACTTCTTATCAATACCAGTTTTATTCAGTTTGATTACTTTTAGTATACCAATCAATTTTGTTGAAAATTTTATTAACACACCATTACATGCAGACGCAGTCGAATATTGTAAAGATGCCCTCAATGAAGATACGTATGCTACTGAATATGGCACTATGCAGGATAAATGCATTGCTAACTTTATGGGAGAACCTAAAATACTAGGTCCGTTAATTTTCTTATTATCTCTTATAGGGTTATTATTCACCATTCCTCTAATAATTTATACATATCTTAGTTTAATGAGAAATAAATTCTTATGATAACTGAGTTGGTGCTTATTTATTTAATACCTATGTACATATTAAAAAAAATTTTTTTAAAATTAATCAACATTATTAAAACTATAAAATTTAAAAATTTATTTCAAAAAAAGTCCAGTTGATAATTTACTTTTTTTTAATTTAATAAGAGAAGATTTTTAAACTATAAAAGAAATAATTAAACAAACTATCACCATAATTATAATTAATATTGGCTGATGAATAATTTTGAGAGACTTTATAGTATTTATTTCAGTAAACTTTTCTATACCATCTAATGACTCATAATCCACTCGACTTTTTCTTAATTTTGTTAAATCATAGGAATAAGGTACAAGGTAAATAATTGATATTAACCACAACTCAAATGTCATGTAATTATCATTAAAAAAAACATTATAAAGATATAGGATGAAAAATATTAGGTAAAAACTAGCAAAAATAGCCTTAATCATGAAGACAAAATATTATATTAAATAATTATTAAATAACCAATCAAATAATTGATTTATTCTATCTAATCTCATATTATTCATAATATGAAGTGTCCTAAGTGCGGTTCAGGAATGACTCTTAGGACGGCTACGAAAGGTTTTAATGTTGGTAATAAATTCTATGGTTGTAAAAAATTCCCTACATGCAGAGGCATAGTAGATATTAAAAAAAATACAATTAAGAAAAAAAAGAAAAAGATCAAAACTAAAAAAGATGAAACAAAAAATTCATACAAAAAAGAAATAGAGATGATTAAAGCTAAAGGTTTTGAAAATTCTTCACCTATTGAAGAGTCTAAAAAAGAATATTCAACTGAAAGAAAAGAAAATGTAAAAAAAACCTTAGAAGATCTAAGGTTAAAGCTATTAGATTTGACTGGAAAAAATCCATTAGTTTCTTTTAAACATCGTGAAACTAACAAGAACCAAGTAAGATTAATAGATGAAATTATTGACATACTATATCAAAAATTAAATGACAATAAACCTTTACAATTTTTATCACTACCTGATCCAGAAAATAATCCTAAAGATGAGCAAACAGAAAAATTTTTGAATGAACTTGAATTAGCTAAAATTGAAGATGAGATTTATTTAGAAGAACTCAATAAATTACCAGATGACGATGATGGTTTATCAAAAAAATCACAAATAATTCTAAGAGATTTAAAAGATAGATTAAGAGAAAAATTAGGAATGGAGAAGAGAAGATCTCCTGATGTAATGTCTAAAAAAGAATATGCAATTAAATGTAAATTAGATCCTAGTTATGAAATGCCAACTCTACTAGATGGTAAAAATAAAAGTAAGTGGATGGATAAAAAAATGCAAACTTTGTTATTTGCAGATGAATTATTTAAAAATCTTGAAACAGTTAGAAGAAAGTATCGAGAAAGTTATGATGAAAAAGGTATTAACACACTGCATATTGTTTTTGGTTTTTTAGAATGGTACGAAGATAAAAATTCTGAAAAAAAAATATTCTCCCCTATACTAATTCAGCCTGTAGATTTAGAAAGAATTAGAAAGCCAAAGGGTTTTGTTTATTCAATAGAAACATCAGGAGAGCCTGCTGTAGTTAACCTAACATTAGTAGAAAGATTAAAGAGAGATTTTAATATAAATCTACCAGAATTTGGTGAGGAAGATAAGCCAGAGGAATATTTTAAAAAAATTGAAAAAGTAATATCAAATCAACAAAATTGGAAAGTTAGAAAATTTGTAACAATAGGACATTTTCAATATTTAAACATCCTCATGTACCAGGATTTAGATGTAAATAGTTGGCCAAATGCGGATGATCTTTTAGGAAGTGATATTATTAATGAGATTGCTTTTGGATCATCAAATGACTCCCTTGGTTATCAGGAAGATTATCAGATAGATAATGATGATATTCAAAAAGTTGCACCATATTTAATTTTAGATAGTGACTCATCACAACACAGTGCAGTTGTAGATGTTCTTCAAAACAAAAATTTAGTTTTAAAGGGCCCCCCAGGTACTGGAAAATCTCAAACTATTGCAAACATTGTAGGCGCAGCTTTAGCTCAAGGAAAAAAAATACTTTTTGTATCAGCTAAAGCTGCTGCTTTAGATGTAGTTTATAAGCGATTAGATGATGTTGGTTTAGGTGAATTTTGCTTAAGGCTACATGCTTATAATTCAAAAAGAAAACAAGTTGTTGAGGATTTAAAAAGAAGATTAGAAAAAACAAAGAAACGTTCACCAGAAGAATTTGATCAAAATATTGAAGAATTAAAAAGAAATAGAAATAAACTTAATGATTATGTAAATGATGTAAATAAAAATTTTGGATCAACAGGATTAACTATTCAAGAGATTTTTTGGGCTGCTATCAATAATCAGCAATATTGTGAAGATAGTATGAATGTTCTTAAAAAATTATATCTTCCAGATTGCGAAAACATATCTAAAATTCAATTAGAAGATGCATGTAGCCGTTTAGACATGTTAAAAATAATACTTGAAAAATTTAATGAAAAATTTTCAGGAATTACTCATCATCCATTTTATGGTTTAAATAATTACAAACTTTCAAAATTTGAAAGAGATGAAATTAAAAGTAATTTTATAGAAATTAAAAATTTATCAAATGAAATTATAAATAATTCAAATGATTTTTATAAGTCTAATTCAATAGAAAATAATTTTTCTCTCTCAATAAATAGTATTGGTAATTT
>CACJTT010000007.1 GCA_902596365.1 uncultured Alphaproteobacteria bacterium | reverse complement strand
ATGAATACCCACCGTCAATTTTAACAGATAACTCTGACAACGTAGCCATTGGTATAGAATTTTATGATCAATTTCCATGGCAGTCAAATTATAATCTTAGCATGCATGAAGCTATATCAAAAGAAGGCTTTGATAAATATGAAGCTGAAGTTCAATTAACTAAAGACTTATCTGATGTTATTGTAATGAGATTATACACAAGTTCTGAAGGAAGAAATAAAGTTTTTAATCTTTGGAGAGAGAATACAAGAAGTAGATATGATTTACGAAAATATTTTAAACCAAAAAACACCTGGATTAAAAAAAATTATATTACACATTTTACATTTGCTTATGGAAAAGAAGCATTTAATTATACAAAAACAAAATTTAATATTAAGAAAATTATAAAAGAAGGAAAAGAATTTGGTGGATATGACTCATTAATTTTTTGGCATCAGTATCCAAGATTAGGTCTTGATAACACTAATCAATGGGATCTTTATAAATATTTACCTGAAGAATATAAATCTATTAAAAAAATTGTTAGAGAATGTCATACACATGGAATTAAATTTTTTATTCCATTTAAACCTTGGGATGTAAGATCAAATGAAAGCTTGGATTTCCACGCAAAGTCTTTAGAAAATTTTATAACTAAAACAAATATTGATGGTTTTTTCCTTGATACAATGTCGTCCTTGCCTGAATCTTTCATTAAAATACAAAAGAAATTTCCATCCTTTGAATTTGCTTCTGAGGGAACTCCAAGAGAACAAAGACAAATTGAGCAACTAACAAGTTCTTGGGATCAAATTGGAGATATCAGAAGAAATTACAAGGTGGAGATTGAGGCAAATATGTTTAGATTTGTTTTTCCTGAACACCCTTTAAACTTAGTCTCTAGATGGAGCGTGGGATCAGATAAAGATTCAATAATTAAAAGAGCTGCATTTAATGGTACTGGATTAGTAATTTGGCAAGATGTTTTTGGATGCTGGTTGCCTTTTAGTAAAAAACAGAAACAATTAATCAAAAAATTAAAACATGTGCTTGATAAGTTTCATGATATTATTTTTGGATCAAATTCAGTCCCATTAATTAAAACATTATCAAATGGTTTAATCTCTAATCAATTTTGTAATAATAATAATCAAAAGATATTTGCAATTTATAATTTTACAAATAAAAATATTAAAGGCCCACTTTTTGCTTTAGAACCTAAAACTGAAATTAAATTACAACAAATTTATGGAATAAATACATCATTGCAAATTAAGAAAAGAAAAGAAACGCTTGCTCTTTTTGGAACTGTTTGTGCTAACGAAGTAGTATTAATTCATGTTAAATATTAAAATAATTAGATAACAACTCTTTAGGAGGATCATTCTCTTTAATTAAATTAATCATTTTCTCTTTGTATTTATTAATAAGATTTTGATCTTGTATTGGGCTTAATTGCCCAGGATCCTCTACAATATTGTAGAGAGAACTTTTTGTATCCTCTAATATTTTAAATCCTTCATCTGTCTTTCTTTCAATTCTATTTATTTTCATAACAGGTATTTTTTTTGTAAATGAAAAAGGCTCATGAATTTTAATAGTTCTTAGTTCTTCTTGAGAAAAAAATTGTCTCATATGAGTTGGCATTAAAGTGTATTGATATTTATCCAGACTAATTTGTTCAAAATTATCAGGGTAATGGAAATAGGTATAATTTCCATCTGTTATATTTATTCCACCTCCCCAATACCCATAGAGAGCTGAACACAGATTGGAGTCTTTATCTAAAACATCTAAGAGAGATTTTCCTTTCACCTCTTTGGGGATAGTTAAATTATTTATAGATAGAAATGTAGGCATTAAGTCTAAATTTTGTGTCACTGTATTTCGAGTTTCTCCAGCATATTTTTTGTATTCAGGATGATGAATAAATAGGGGTATATGCGCTATTTCATTATACATAGGCATTCTATTTTTTGCCCACCAATCATGTTCCCCAAGCATAAAACCATGATCAGTTGTAAGAATTAAAGCAGTGTTATCCCATAAATTATGTTTATCAAAGTAATCTAAAATCGTTCCTAATAAATAATCACATAGGCCTACCAAAGCTAAATAATTAGCCTTAAGTTCTGCTACTTCATCTTCTGTTTCTTTTACTTTATCATACTGTGGCCAATCTAATCTTGGACCGCGATAGTTTGTTTTAAATTTTTCTCTAAATCGTTTTGGAGCAAAAAAAGGTTCATGAGGATCAAAAGTTTCTAATTGTAAAAACCAATTATCTGCATCTTTATTTGTATTAAGAAAATCAAGAGCAGAATTAAAGCATTTTACAGAAGGAAAATCACTTTCTTCTTTAATGAACTCACTATTTACAGCATATCGATAATAACCAGAATCTCTATTTTCTAAACTTAATTGTGATTTATGAAATTTTTCTTTAAATTTTTCTAATGGAGGTTGCACCATAGCTTTCCATGGATCACTTTCCTGCCCTCTTATAAAGTCCCAACTATTAAAACGATTATGATACGTTGATCCCCCATCTTCAAAATAATGATAATGATCTGTGACTAAGTGTGAGTAAACTTTATTTGATCTTAATATTTCTGGAAAAGAATTATCAAAAGGTTCTAATGGCCCCCAACTTCGATGTAAAAAGCTTAATCTTCCTGTATGCATATCTCGTCTTGCTGGCATACAAGGCATGCTACCCACATAATGATTATTAAACTGAATTGATTTTTTAGCTAATCTATTAAAATTATTTGTTTCAAAATATTTCCCCCCATAGGAGTTTAACATTCTCAAATTTAATGAATCAAATAATAAAAATACCGTTTTCAAAGCACTATTGATCTGGAGTTAATAATTTTTCAAGTGTATTAATATTTAGACTATTTGTAAATAGACATACAATATGAAAAAAAGAAAATTAGGTAATACAGACATATATTTATCAGCTATAGGCTTTGGTGGTGCACCTATTGGAAATTTGTTTGAAAAGCTTGATGACTCAACTTGTTATAAAACTCTAGAGAGCTGCCATGACTCTAATATAAATCTTTATGATACTTCTCCATATTATGGATATGGATTAAGTGAACATCGTTTAGGGAATTTTCTAAAAAAATTAAAGTCAGATAGTTATTATTTATCTACAAAAGTTGGAAGATATTTAACTCCAGAAAAAGAAGAAAATATAAATAGAGGAAAATGGGCAGGTGGATTAAACTTCAGTCCGAATGTAGATTATTCATATGATGGTGTAATGAGATCTTTTGAGCAATCTTTGCATAGATTGGCTGCATCTAAAGTGGATATATGTTTAATTCATGATGTAGATAATTATACGTATGGAAATCAAGTAGATTATTATTTTAACATAGCAATGAAGGGAGCTTACAAGGCAATAACTAAATTAAAAGAAGAAAAAGTAATTAAGGCAATTGGAGTAGGGGTAAATAATTCAGATATATGCAAAAGGTTTGCTGAAGAAGGTGAATTTGACTGCATATTGTTAGCAGGAAGATATACATTATTAGATCAAAGTGGACTTCATGACTGCTTGCCTATTGCTGAAGAAAAAAATATTGGAATAATTCTTGCTGGTGTTTTTAATTCAGGGATTCTTGCTAAAGGTATTGGCGACAATATAACTTATTTTTATGATAAAATTCCAGAGAGCATAAAGATAAAATATAATGAAATATTAAGAATTTGTAATAGGTACAAAGTTTCAGTATCAGCTGCTGCATTGCAGTTTTGTTATGCAAATAAGCAAGTTGCTTCTATGATTATCGGCATGGATAGAAAAGAGCAAATTAATAACAACCTCTCAGATTTGAAAGTTAAGATTCCTAATGATTTATGGAATGAATTAAAAAAAGCGAATATTATAGATGAGAGATGTATTTTACCTTAGAAATATTTAATATAGTGATAATTTATCTATCTAAAAAAAATTTATTAAAAATCAGAAATAGAAAAGTCTCATGAAAATAGAAATTTGTGCAATTGGGGAATGTATGTTGGAATTTTCAAACTTAGAGAAAAATTTATATAAACAGTCAATCGCTGGTGATACACTAAATTTTTCTTTTTATTTAGATAAAAAAATATTTAATACTTTTTTTCTAACAGCAATTGGAACTTCAGATATAAGTGAAAAAGTACTTAACTTCTTAAAACAAGAAAAAATTAGTATAGATTTAGTTTCAAAAATTGCTTCAAATGAAATTGGTCTTTATGTAATTAAGAATGATAATCTAGGAGAAAAACGCTTTTACTATTGGCGCGATAATAGTGCAGCAAAATATTTTTTTAACAATGATATTAAGAAAATTTCAAAAAAATTACAAAATTTTGAATATATATATTTTACAGGAATTACTTTATCTTTACTAGAAGATAAGAATATAGATAGTTTTATGAGATTGATAAATTATTTTAAAAAGAAAAACAGCAAGATAGTATTTGATTTAAATATTCGTATTAATAGATGGTCAAAAAAAAATTTAATAACATATTTAAATAAATTACTTCCTAAAGTAGATATATTATTTGCATCTGGAGAAGATTTTTTCTCCTGGAAAAGGACTAAAAAAATAAATGATTTTAAAAAAATTATTAATAAATTTAAAATCCCACATGGTATTTATAGAAAAAATGCACAATTTAATTATTCTTTCTACAATAATAAAAAATATATTATCAAAAATAAATTATTAAAAAAAGTTTTAGATACTTCTGGTGCTGGAGACGGTTATAATGCAGCTTATCTTTCAAATTTTTTGAAACATTATGATCCACAAAAAGCTTTACGATGCGCTAGTGGAATTGGTGCAAAAATTGTTATGAAAAAAGGAGCTATTGTTGATGTTAGATAGTGCTATCAAAGAAGAATTAAGAAATCAACAAATTTTACCGGTATTTAATACTACAGATTTAACTTTTGATATAAAGAGACTAGAAATATTTTTATCTAAAAATTCTCAAATAAAAAATATTGAGATTACATTAAGAAAATATAATTCTTTAGAAATTGCTATTGAATTAAAGAAAAGATTTACGAATATCAATTTTGGATTAGGTTCAATCTTGTCACGTAAAGATTATGAAATAGGTTCTAATGAAGGATTTTGTTTTTTTGTTTCACCTGGAATAATTTTAGATTTAGTTAACTTAAAAGTAAAAAATTATATCCCTGGAGGAGAGAGTATAAGTGAATTTATGTTTTTACTAAATAATGACTATAAAATAATTAAATTTTTTCCTTCTAATTTAGCTGGGGGTAAAAACAAATTAATCTCTGTTGAAAGTATATTAAAAGAAGCAATGTTTATTCCAACTGGTGGAATTAATTTAAAAAATTACATGGATTTTATATCTTTAAGAAATGTTTTGTGTGTAGGAATGTCAAAATTTGATGAGTAAATATTAGTTGGTTTGCGTCATGGTGCATAATATTTCAAAAGCTATTGTTGCACCAACTAATGAGGTCATATTATTCAGATCAAAAGGGGGAGAAACTTCAACGACATCAGCCCCAATAAAATTTAAATCTTTGAGCTCTCTTATTACTAGCTGAGCTTCTCGAACATTAATACCTCCAACTTCAGGAGTCCCTGTTCCAGGAGCAAATGTTGGATCAATTCCATCAATATCAAAGGTGAAGTAAGTTGGAGCATCTGCTAATACATCTTTAATTATTTTAAGTGTTTCTTTAAAACCGATTTCATAAAATTTATCAGTTGATATTATTGTGACTCCTTGATCGATTGCCCAAGTTAAGTCATCAGGGTCATAAAGACCACCTCTCAATCCTAGAATAACATATTTTTTAGGATCAATAAGATTTTCTTCAATAGCTCTTCTAAACGGAGTTCCGTGAGTATATTTAAATCCACCAAAGTAAGTATCCCATGTATCTGAATGAGAATCAAATTGTAACATACCCACAGGTTTATGTTTTGCTAATGCTCTTAATATTGGAAGAGAAATAAGATGATCACCCCCTATGGATAGCGGTATTGTATTTGTTTCAGCAATTTTGTTATAAAAACTAGTTATTTTATTAAGTGAGTCTTGTAGATCAGCAGGATTCACTGGACAATCACCGATATCTGCAATTTGAAATTTATCGTAAGGGCTTTTTAGTGATGACGGATGGTATGTTCTTATAAGAGAAGAAGCATTTCTAATTTCTCTTGGTCCATGTCTTGCCCCAGGCCTATTTGTTGTTCCTCCATCCCATGGTATCCCACAAATACAATAATCTAATTTACTTAAATCTTTAATTATGGGTAAACGAAAAAAGGTTGCAATATCTGCAAACCGGGGAGTTGTTTGACCTGCAGTTGGTTTTATTTGAGTCATAATAAGTTGTTATGATATAAAGAGGATATTATTACAATACAATAATGAGTGTGAGTCAAAAATTTCCCATAAAGGCAGATGATGATGCTGTAAATCATCTAAAAAACTTAAATTTTCCATGTATTTCACTGCCAAATCAAGAAGGTAATTATTTGCAACTTGATCGCTCAGATACCTTTAGAATGATAATTTACTTTTTTCCTCTGACTGGAAGACCAGATATGCCACTTCCTGAAAATTGGAATAAAATTCCTGGAGCAAATGGCTGCACATTACAAACTTGCAAATTTAGAGATAAATATGATGATTTTATTGGTTTTAATGCGGTCCCTATTGGAATTTCCACTCAAAGTGTTGATTACAATAAGGAAATGACAAATCGTCTTAAGGTACAATTTGACATATTGAGTGATGAAAAGTTAGAACTCAAAAATATATTAAACCTGCCTACATTTTTAGTTGATGATAAAATTTATTTAAAACGCCTTACTTTAATTGTTGAACAAAAAATGGTTAAAAAAGTTTTTTATCCTATATATTCAATTGATAAACATGTAGATAATGTATTGCAATGGTTAAAAGAAAATTAAAATTGTTTTTTACTTCTATACTGTTTTTATTTTTTACTTCTATAGCATATGCAAATCCAAATGCAGATCAATGGCAAGAGTCTGATAAAACTTATAAAGATCTAATTAATGAAGGTTTTGAAGTTAAAAGTTATGCTATTAACAATATTGAGACATCTAATGGTTTGTATATACTTTTATTTGTTACTGTTTTACAGAGAGATAATGAAATATATGAATGTCAAGAATATCAAACAATTGACAAAATGATTGAGACTTTTGATATGCAGCTGATTTGCAAAGAATTAGTTCAACCCTATGAAAGAGGTTTAGGTACTTAATCTTTATAATATTCTAAAAAGAACCATTGAAGTGCTATAAGTGTTAAGCCGTTTTTAATTTTTTTTTTCTTCAGCATATTTCTTACTTGATCAACTTTATAAGATTTAACTAATATATTTTCATTTTCACTTTCAAGCCCCATAACTCTCTCACCTTCAAAAGAATTAATTTCTCCTAAAAACAAATGATAATACGACTCTGATGAACCAGGTGCTGGAAAATAACTATGAATTTGGGCAATCTTATTTACATTGCAGCCAGTTTCTTCTAAACATTCTCTAATAGCAGTTTCTTCAGGTGACTCATTTTTATCTATTATACCTGCTACAATTTCATATAGGTAGTCATTATCATATCGTGAGATAACTCCAGCTCTAAACTGCTGAATTAAAACAATTTCTTTTCTTACAGGATCATATGGCAGCAAAGTAGATACGTGAGCTCCACTAAAAATTTCTCGATTTATTCTATTTGTCCAGCTACCATCATGTTTTTGATGAATAAACTCTAATTTTTTTAATTTAAAGAAGCCTGAGTAAAGATTTTTTTTATTAATTATCTTATATTTTAATGTCATAAATTTGAATATATGAATTTAGTGTATATATTTAATATATGATTCAAAAAGCATTATTTGGAGCAGGTTGTTTTTGGGGTGTAGAAGAATATTTCAGACAAATTTCAGGTATAGTTAAAACTGAGGTAGGATATTCAGGTGGTAATTCAAAAGATCCAACTTATGAGAGTGTATGTTATCAAAATACTGATCATGCTGAGGTTCTGCAAGTTGATTTTGATGATAAAATTATTTCTTATGAAAAATTAGTAGATGAATTTTGGAAATGTCATGACCCAACCACCATTGATAGACAAGGTCCAGATTTTGGACGTCAATATCGTTCAGTTATTTATTATTTTGATGAATTTCAAAAAATAGTTGCAGAAACATCTAAAGAAAAATATCAAAGTGCTTTTAACAATATGATAGTAACTGAAATTACAAAAGCTGATACTTTTTATAAGGCTGAAGAATATCATCAAAGATATATTCAAAAAAATAATGCTATATAAATAAAATAATTTGAAATGTATCATGATTTTTATATTGCTTTAATTTTTGGCTGGTTGATTTTATTATTTTTTTGGTCTGTTATAATTTTATTTATTTATTTCAGGAAGCCCCCAAATTCTATACTATCAAGAAAAATTATAATTCGCTCATACTTAACTTTTTTTTTGTTTTTTGGATTAATCTTAACGTTTAGAAGTATCGATTCGTTTTTCTAAATAAAAAAAACAGCCTTACTATCTACATGTAGTGGTTGTGATTAATAATTATACTAACATATTGGGATATATAGTTTTTTTAATAATTTTTCTTGAATACTGGATTTTTCAATCATATAAACTACCTCGTTTAATACAGATCTCAACATTACAGAATTATAAAAGGAACTAAATAATGTCCATCATTAAAAACTATTTTAAACAAAATAAAGTGACACACACTTTCTCTAGCTGTCAGTGGCCAATTGGAGACCCTCAAGAAAAAGATTTTCATTTTTGTGAGGCTAATACTTTGGCTGGAAAACCATATTGCAAAGAGCACTGTGATGTAGCTTACATTGACGAAAGAGAGTTAAAAAAAGAAAAAGATGCTCAAAAAAATCGTCGCATAGCTGCATAAGCTTTTTCTTCTTTAATGGCTGTGTTTTTTTAACTCAGCCATTTTCATTTTGTTGACATTATTAGCCATTTTCTTAAAATAGTATTTAAAAAAATATGCTTTATTCTGTTCTAAAAAAAGTAAATTTTAAAGAAAAAATTTCAATTGTAGATAGTGATGATAAAATTCATGAGTTTGGAAGTGGTTCAAATAATTTAAAAATTAAGCTAACTAGTAAATCAATAGAAAAAAAATTATTTAGAAATCCAAGCCTTCATTTTGGAGAAGGTTACATGAATAAAGAAATAATAATAATAGATGGAACGATAGAACAATTGATTGATTTGATAACTTCATGTTACGATGATTTTATCCAAAATAATTTTCTTTTTAGAATTTATGAGAATTTCTCTGGTTATTTTAAAATTTTCCAGCAGCTTAATGAAGCTGTTAAATCAAAACAAAATGTTGTACATCATTACGATTTAAAAGAAGATTTGTATAAACTTTTTTTAGATCAAGATATGCAATACTCTTGTGCTTATTTTCATAACGAAAATATAAGTTTAGATCAGGCGCAAATTGATAAAAAAAAACATATAATTAATAAGCTTCAAATTACAGATAATATGGATGTATTAGATATTGGATGTGGTTGGGGTGGTATGGCTATAGAAATTGCTAAACAGACCGGAGCTAAAGTTAAAGGAATTACTCTCTCTGAAAATCAATTTACAACTGCCTCTAGAAGAGCTCAAGAAGAGGGTTTGTCTGAAAAAATTTCATTCAAAATACAAGACTATAGACATGAGACTCATAAATATGATCGAATTGTATCTGTGGGAATGTTTGAGCATGTTGGTATCAAATATTTTAAAACATATTTAAAAAAAACATATGATTTATTAAAAGAAAATGGGGTTTTCCTTCTTCACACAATTGGTCAAAGAGGTATTCCAACTGCAACAAGCCCGTGGATAAGAAAATATATATTTCCTGGAGGATATATACCTTCCCTATCTGATATTATTAATGAGACTCAAAAACTCAATATAAATATAACTGATATTGAGATTCTTAGGCTGCATTATGCTCATACATTAACTCATTGGTATAAAAATGTTCAAAAAAACAAGGATAAAATTGTTAAAATGTTTGATGAACGTTTTTATCGTATGTGGGAATTTTATTTGCTTGCTAGTAAATATTCTTTTGTCAATATGGGAAATGTAGTTTTTCAAATCCAAATTGCTAAGAATATTAATAATTTACCACTAACAAGAAACTATATGTATAATTGATATAATTTAGATGTATAAAATACTTATTAAAAACATATACTAACTAGCTACTATTTTATGCCAAAAAGCTTGAACCAAAATTTATTAAGAGTAGGACTGTTCTTAGCTATAGTATTTATTATTGTTGTTCTTCTTTATCCTGTTCTTCAAAATGCTTTTTTATCAAATATATTTATAAATTTAATAATTTTAGCAGCTTTAGCTATTGGTATTATTTTTAATTTAACAAAGCTTTTTGGGCTAAATACAGATTATGTAGCTTTGTCAAATTTTGAAATAAATAAATCCCCAAAATCTTTCCTTAATAATAATGGTACTTTAAAAAATATTTCTAGTGATCTTAAACAGGTAGAAGGAAGATTTGTTTTTAAAAGTTCTGTAATTAATAGGTTAATTGAAAATTCTGATATGTCATTATCAAGCGTTAGAGAAACTTCAAGGTACTTAGTTGGTTTATTAGTTTTTTTAGGATTACTTGGAACCTTCTGGGGATTATTAAAGACAATAGGTTCGGTTGGCGATGTTATAAGTGGTCTTGGAATTGATGACACAAATGTTGCTGGTTTTTTTAATTCTTTAAAAGACGGTTTAAATGCACCTTTACAAGGAATGAGTATAGCATTTAGTAGTTCATTACTTGGATTAGCTGGATCATTAATTCTTGGTTTTATGGATATAAATCTTGGGCAAGCACAAAATAAGTTTAGTTTATTTTTTGAAAAAATATTGGAGAAAAACTCTATTCCAGATTTACTCAATTCATCACCTTCTGATAATATGGATAAACATGCACTTCAAAAAATTTATGATAATTTAGACAGTATTGTTTATTCTTTAAAAAAAACTTCTGAAAATCAAAACGAGATTAATAGTAATTTAAGTATGTTAAATGAGCAAATTAAAAATGTTAATAATCATTCTGCGGGAATAGATGAAAAACTATCTAATTTTTTATCAACTCAATTGAATACTCAATCTAGTATTTTGCAGTTGATAAATAAAATTAATGATCAAGGTTTTTTAGATAGTTCTACAAGAAAAATATTTGCAGATTTGAATCAGAGTATTAAAGAATTAAATACTAAAAATAAAAAATAATAATGGCACCTAGGTCTTTAAGAAATAGACTTGGTGAATCAACTAATATTTGGCCAGGATTTGTAGATGTTTTAGCTACATTGTTAATAGTTATTATCTTTGTACTAATGGTTTTTACAGTTTCCCAAATTTATTTGAGTGATGCTATTTCAGGGAGAGATAAGGCATTGCAAGAATTAAGAATACAAATTAGTGAATTATCAAAAATTCTTCAATCTGAAGTTACAGAAAAAAAAGAAGCTCTTAAAACTTTGTCTAAAACAGAGTCACAATTAAGTGATGTTCAAACAGATTTGAAAAAGCAAGAATTGATTGCAGAAGGTTTACAAAAAGATCTTGCTAAAAAAAGTACAGCAATATTTGTGCAAGAACAAAATATACTTGCTCTATCTACTCAAATTACTGAACTTTTAAGTGAATTGCGAATTGTTGCAAAAGCTCTTGAAGTTTATGAGGGGTTAGATAGTGCCATATTAGATACAGAAGGATTGGGTGAAAAAATTAATAAAGCTTTAGCTACTCGTATAAATCAATTAAAAACACTTAATACAAAACTAGATGAAACAAATAAGAAACTTGCAATAAGTGAAACAAATTTAAATGAAAAAGTTAATGAATTAAACATATCTAATGAAAATCTTAAAACACTTAATAACCAGCTTGATGAAACAAATAAAAAACTAGAAATTAGTGAAAATACTCTTACTTTGAAAATCAATGAATTAAATATAAAGAATGAAAATCTAGTTGCTATAAATCAAAGTTTAGGTTTAGATGATGGTGGTATTGTTGAGCAGTTAGAAGCGATTAAAAATAAAAATCAAGAACTTATAGATTTAAATAAAGATTTACTAAATTCTCAAAAAGAAACTCAGGAAACTTTAAGTATGTTAGAGCAAACGAATTTAGAATTATCGCTTCGAGATGAGGAATTGCAAAATCAAATAAATCAATATCAAAATCTTATGAATGATTTATTGGAAATAAATGATAGCTTGGGATTAAAAGATGCAACATTACAAGAGCAATTACAGGCAATAAGATTTAAGAATCAAGAATTAGCAACACTAAATCAAAATTTAATAAATAAAGACAATACAATTTTTGATTTGAGAGGTAAGATAATTGAATTAAACAATGTACTTTCAATTTCTGATGAAAAAAGAATGGAACAGGAATTAGAAATAGTAATATTAAAAAGAGATATAGTAAATGTTGAAAATGCTAGAACTATGGAGAATGAGATTTCTAGTAATCAAATTGAGGACATGCAAATTGAAGCATCGCAAACATTTGAACAGATTTCTATTTTATCAAATGAAATTGAAAATTTAAAAATTGAAATTCTAACTTTAAATAGAGCTCTTGAGTCAAGTGAGATAGAAACTGCATCTAAGAATTTAGAAATTGAAATTCTTGGTGAAAGGTTAAATAAAGCACTAACATCAAAAATATTTGAACTTCAAAAATACCGTTCAGAATTTTTTGGAAAACTACAATCTTTATTAGGTGAAAGAGATGATATTAAAGTTGTTGGTGATAGATTTATTTTTGAATCAGAATTATTATTTGATTCTGCTTCTGCTGATTTACAGGAAAATGGAAAAGCAAAGTTAAAACAAATTGCTATGACATTGATGGAGACCACAAATGAAATCCCCACAGATATTGATTGGATAATTCAAGTAGAGGGACATACTGATAAAAGGCCAATTAATACAATACAATTTCCTTCTAACTGGGAATTATCAAGTGCTCGAGCTAATTCGGTCTTGAAATTATTACTCGAGATTGGCTTTCCTCCAAGAAGACTTGCTGCTGCTGGATATGGAGAATTTTATCCTATTAGTGATGGGGAAACTATAGAAGATTATCAGCAAAATAGAAGAATTGAATTAAAACTTACCTCAAGGTAGTTGCCTTAAATTAAACATAAAGTTTTCTTAATTATTGTTTATGAGATGGATGATTTTACTATCAATTTTATTACTATCAAGTTTAGTTAATGCTGGATGTGATGATCAGCCTTCTAATGAAGTTGATTGGACAAACTGTAATTTTGTTGAAAACCTTGACTTAATTGGTGTTGGAATGGCTAACGCAAAGATGTCAGGAGTTAATTTATCTCTAGCCAATTTAGAGAAATCGCAATTAAATAACTCTGATCTCTCTATAGGAAATTTTATTTTTGCAAATTTTAGTAACTCAAACTTATATGCATCTAATTTACAAGGCGCAAATTGCAATAATGCAAATTTTGAAAATGCAAATCTTGCCAAAGTTAATTTTGAAGGAGCTAATCTTTTCACCTCTTCTTTTAAAGGGGCTAATTTATATGAAGCTAACTTGTTAGGTGCTAATATTTCAGGAGCAATTTTTGATGAAGCTAATTTATCTAGCGCTATATGGGTTGATGGAAAAAAATGTGCTCTTGGCTCTATAGGCGCCTGTAATTAGTAAAGAATCTTTTCTTAGATTTCTTTTATAATTTACTTTTTCTTAAATTTAATGCACAGGTCTAATATTATGAATTCAAATAGTTATTTTAGTGCATTTATATTGGTTTTTTTTGCAGGCTTAATTTGGAGTTTTGGAGCAGTAACTGTAAGATATATGGAGAATGCACATGACTATGTTTTTCAATATTTATTTTATAGAGGAATAGCAATTTCAATTATTTTATTAATTTATTTATTTTTAAAAGAAGGTATTAGTTTTTATAAAAATTTTCTTAGAATTGGAGTTTCATCCTTTCTTGGAGGAATATTTTTAGCTACAGCATTTACAGGATTTATTTTTTCAATAACAATGACTGCTGCCGCAGTAACTTTGTTTATGTTAGCTGCTATGCCATTTATTGCAGCAGTTGTGGGTTATTTTGTTTTAGGTGAAATTCTTAGTAGGTCTACTTTAATTGCAATGATAATTGCATTTATTGGAGTTTGTGTAATGATTTATAATGATAGTATTTCAGGCAGTGCTCTTGGAGCTGTAATAGGATTTATTTCTGCAACAGGTTTTGCTTTATATTCTGTAACAATAAGATGGAAACCTGAGACACCAAAATTTACAACTGTTTTTTTAGCAGGTCTATTTTGTGCTTTTTTTTCTATTTGTGTTTTAGGCTTATCATTTAAACCTTTCACTGACATGCCAGTAATTAATAGTTACCTGAGTTTACTTCATGGTCTAATCGTAGCTTCAGGTTTAATTTTATACACCTTGGGAGCAAAATATTTACCATCAGCTGAGTTGACTTTTCTGTCTTTAATGGAATGTGTTGGCGGCGTAATATGGGTATCTATCCCAATTTTTGGTATAAATGAAGTTCCAAGCTATACTGTTATTCTAGGAGGTGGAATAATTATCTTAGCAGTTATATATTATGGCTATGGAGCTAGTAAAAAAAGAGAACCAGTTTTACCTTAATTGTTAACTTTAATTTTTTTTGAATTTTTTCTTGGTAAACTTAAATCAGACCATACTTTATCAAGAGACTTAATCATACTTTCTATATGATCTTTCCTGTGTTTAGGTGTCACTGTAATTCTAAGTCTTTCAAGTCCTTTTGGAACTGTAGGATAAAAAATTGGTTGAGCATAAATACCATGATCATCAATTAATTTTTCAGATACTTTTTTGCATAGAAAAGGATCATTAATCATAACTGATATGATGTGACTGTTCGTGTCGATATAAGGTATAGCAATAGATTCAAGTAGCTGTCTTATAGTAGAGGCATTTTCATGTATTTTAATCCTTAATTGATCGGCTAAGGATACAATATCTATAGCTTTGCTTGTTCCTGCGGCAATTGATGGACATATTGATGTGGTAAAAATAAAACCTGGGGCAAAACTACGAATATAATCAATTATTTCATTATTTGCTGCAATATATCCTCCCATTTGCCCGTAAGCTTTTGCAAGAGTGCCATTTATAATATCAATTTCTTTATCAACTTTCATTTCTACAGCTATACCTTTACCTTTTTCACCGTACAAACCAACGGAATGAACTTCATCTAGATAAGTCATTGCATTATATTTTTTTGCGAGTTCAACAATTTTTAAAATAGGAGATCTTATACCTTCCATTGAATATAGGCTTTCAAATACAATTAATTTAGGATGATTCTGATCAGCATCTTTAAGAAGTTTTTCAAGATGATCAACGTCATTATGTTGAAAAATATGGCAAGCTGCACCACTACTTTTTATACCTTGTATTAAAGATGCATGATTAAGTTCATCAGAAAATATTTCTAAATTTTTAATTTTTTTCCCAAGAGTCCATAAAGTAGATTGATTAGCTGTATAAGCAGATGCGAATATTAGTGCATTATCCTTATTGTGTACTTCTGCTAATTTTTTCTCAAGAGCAGTGTGGTAAGAGCTTGTGCCAGAGATGTTTCTTGTTCCCCCAGAACCTGATCCAATTTCTAAAAGTGTTTTAACGGTTTCATTTACCACTTCTGGGTGTTGGCTCATATTTAAGTAATCATTAGAACACCATACTTCAACATCTCTCTCTTCTTCACCTTGCATTTCATCTGCCTTAGGGAATTTCTTGATTGGACGATCTATTTCTCTAAAATTACGATAAAGACCTTCTTTTTTTAATTTTTCCAACTCTGTATTAAAAAATTTTGAATAATCCATTTAAAATATAAGTATATGTTTATGTTCAAAAACCAAGTACCTTATTTGCATAATTGTCACACCTATTTTTGTCTTAAGTTTCATAAGTGATCAATTTATTTATTTATTATATAGTGATATGTGAGAAAATATAATCCATGAAAATACGAGTATTATCTAGAAAAAGTGATTTAGCTATTATTCAAGCCAATGAATTTGGTGAATACCTAAAATCTAAATTTCCAGATACTCAGATTGAATATATTACTAAAAGTACTTCTGGTGATAAAGATTTAGTAACTCCACTATCAGAAATGCCTTCAGAGGGAGTTTTTACTAATGATCTAAGAGAACAATTAATTCATAATCAATGTGATTTAATAGTACATTCTTGGAAAGATTTACCCATTGAAGTTGGAAAGCAAACAATAATTGCTTCAACATTAAAGAGATCAGACAAAAGAGACATATTATTTATAAAGAAAAATAAAATTAATAAAGATAACAACATTAATGTTCTATGTTCATCACCTAGGAGACAATACAATTTAGAAAACTTCATTAGAAATTATCTTCCACAAAAATACAAAATTATAAATTTTGAAAATATAAGAGGTAATATTCCAACTCGTTTTAAAAAATTTATTAATAATTCAGAAAATGATAGCTTTATAGTAGCAAAAGCAGCAATTGATAGAATATTATTAAATGATATTCCACAATTCAAAGAATTAAAAAAAGAGCTTAAAAATTATATTGATCAATGTTTTTGGACAATTGTACCTCTCTCAATTAATCCTTGCTCCCCTGGTCAAGGAGCTTTAGCAATTGAATCAAGATTTGATGATAATAAACTTAATTCTCTATTAAAAAAAATAAACTTTAAAACTGATTTTGAAAATGTTGAAAACGAAAGAAAAATTTTGAAAAATTATGGTGGTGGTTGTCACCAAAAAATAGGTGTATCTTATATAGATCATAAACATGGAACAGTTGTGTCTAAAAAAGGGGAGGATGGAAAAGGTACACATTTTGAGGAATGGTATTTGAAAGTTAATAAAAAAAATGAAAGCTGCTGTAATAATATAAAACAAATATATCCTGAAAGTTTAGATAGCTATAAAATTTTTGAGAGAAAGCAAATTAATGAAAGTGAGGTCAGAATAGGTAGTTTAAAAAATAAATGTATATTTATATCTCGTATAAGTGCACTTCCAATTCAAGCAAAAATAAATTCAGCTAATATTGTTTGGTCTAGTGGTTTAAAAACATGGAAGCAACTTGCCTCTAAGGGTATATGGGTAAATGGAAGTTCTGATGGTCTGGGTGAAGATTTTGATAATAATATTTCATCTCTAACAAATTTCCCTTGGATAAAACTAACTCACAAAGATGCACCAAGATCGAATATTACTGATAGAATTGAAACATATAAGCTTGAAAAACTTGATTTTCATATTGAAACAAAAGAAAAAAAATATTTTTATTGGATGAGTTCGACAGCTTTTAAATATACAATTAAAAAATACCCAGAATTGAAAGAAAAATATCATTATTGTGGGCCAGGAAATACCTATAATGAAATATATTCAATATTAGGTCACGATAAAAATCTTTTTGTTGAGCTATCTTATGATAGTTGGAAGAAAAAGTTATTAAATATATAAAATGGCAAATATTTTATTTCAGAATGCGCTTATTAAGCAAAGACAGAATGTGCCCCCAATTTGGTTTATGCGACAAGCAGGACGATATCATTCTCATTATCAAAATTTGAAAGTGAAGTATACATTTGAGCAATTATGTAAATCACCTGAACTTGCTGCGGAAGTTGCTTTTGGACCAATAAATGAATTTGATTTCGATGTGGCTATTTTATTTAGTGACATACTTTTTATTTTAGAGGCACTAGGACTTGAATTAAAATTCGATCCTGGACCAAAATTTAATTCATATATTAGTGCAGAAAATTTCAAAGATTATAATAATATCGAAAAAGCTATTGAGCATTTGAAATTTCAATCAGATGCTATTAAATTAACAAAAGAAAAGATACCCAATTCAAAAAGCTTAATTGGTTTTGTTGGTGGTCCATGGACTTTAATCAGATATGCATTTGGTAAAGATAATTTAATTGCTGAAAATAACGCAGTATATTTTGAATTTCTCACAACAACCCTTGTCCCTTTATTAAAGAAAAATATTAAATTACAATTAGATGCTGGAGCCGAAATTGTAATGATATTTGATAGTTGGTTGTATGATTTAAAAAATAAAGATTTTAAAGAAGTTTATATTACTTTACTTGAGGATATATCATCAACTTTCCCAAACAAAGTTGGTTATTATTCTAAAGGAAAACAAGAATCTGACATTATATCATGTATGAAGTACCCCTTTGCTGGATTTGGTTTTGATAAATCAATAAATATTGCAAATATATTTAAAAATTCAAAACATGGTTTTGTTCAAGGCAACTTTGATGAAAATTTTATGCTTTTAGATACTTATCAATTTACTGAAAAACTTAAAATTTATATAGATTTTATGAAATCTATAGAAAATAAAGATGGCTGGGTTTGTGGTCTTGGACATGGAATTAATAAAGAAACTCCAGAAAAAAATGTCCATTTATTTGTAGAAAATATTAGAAAAGAATTTAGCTAATAAGTATGGTCAAATTTGTTGGTGAAAAAAATTATGAACATGGAAGTAAAGATAAGACAGGTGTCTTAATAACTAATCTTGGAACTCCTGATGCTCCTGATGCAAAATCACTTAGAAAATATTTAAATCAATTTCTTTCAGATCAAAGAGTAATAGAACTTCCTAAATTTTTATGGCAAATTATTCTTAAGGTCATAATATTGCAAATTAGACCAAGAAAATCTGCTGCTAATTATAAAAAAATTTGGACAGATAGCGGATCTCCACTTTTAGATATCTCTAAAAAACAAATTGAAGGAGTCAAAAAAGTAATTTCAGTTAAGTATCCCAATATTGAGTTTGCTTTAGGAATGCGTTATGGCAACCCTTCTATAGAAGGTGCTCTAAAAGATTTACGAGAAAGACAAGTAAGACGGTTATTGGTACTTCCTTTATATCCTCAGTATTGTGCAGCTACGACAGGTAGCACTTTTGATGAAGTTACAACTATTTTACAAACATGGAGATGGATTCCTGAATTAAGATTTATAAATCAATACTTTGAAGAAGAGGAATATATTGATGCTTTAGTATCATCTATTAAAAATTTTTGGGAAATAAATGAAAAACCACAAAAGATTGTTTTCAGCTATCATGGTATACCAAAGAAATATTTAATAAATGGTGATCCATACCACTGTTTTTGTTTAAAAACGACTAGGTTGGTTAAGGAAAAAATGAATCTTTCTGACGAAGAAATAATCACCACTTTTCAAAGTCGGTTTGGAAGAGCAGAATGGTTAAAACCATATACAGCTGAAACTCTTAAAGAATTACCAAGCCAAGGCGTTAAAGATATTCATATTATATCTCCTGGATTTAGTGCTGACTGTTTAGAAACTCTTGAAGAACTAGAAGAGGAAAATCGAGAATACTTTATTGAGGCAGGTGGTGAAAAATATAAATATATTCCATGTCTAAATGATAATGAAAAACATTTAAAATTTATCTCTCATCTTATAATAAAGCATACACAAGGTTGGAAAGTCTAATGTCAGATAAGCAATTTAATCTAGCAAAAGATTGGTTTGAAGATCTTCGAAATCAATTAATAAATTTAGTTTCTGAAATTGATGGTAAAGAATTTGTTCAAACGAATTGGAATCATAGACATGAGGGTGGAGGAACCATGTCGAAAATAAAGGGGCCAGTTATTGAAAAAGGTGGGGTTAATATTTCTAGTGTTTATGGTGAATTCAATAGTGAAATGCAAATTAAAATACCTGGAGCTAAAAAAGACCCTAAATATAAAGCTACAGGAATTAGTGTTGTTTTGCATCCTGTATCACCTAAAATACCATCTATGCATTTTAATACTCGTTTTTTAATAACTTCTGAAACATGGTTTGGCGGAGGAATGGATATAACGCCTTGTTTAGATTTCAGTAAAATAGATGATTATCATAATGGTTTAAAAAAGTTGTGTAATGAATATCATCCAAATAAATATTCAGAATTTAAAAAATGGTGTGATGATTATTTTTATCTTCCTCATAGAGATGAGCCAAGAGGAGCAGGAGGTATTTTTTTTGATTATTTAAAAAATAATTGGGAAAATGATTTTGAATTTATAAAAAATGTAGGAAAATACTTTAGAGATTTTGTTGAAACTACTCTAATTGAGTTAAAAAATGAAAAATGGAATGAGAGAGAAAAAAATATTCAACTTGTTAAAAGGAGTCGCTATGCTGAATTTAATTTATTGCATGATAGGGGTACAAAATTTGGATTAGAAACAGGAGGTAATATTGATGCAATTTTAATGTCTATGCCTCCAATAGCAAAATGGGATTAATATGATTTTCAATATTTTAAAAACTGCCCATATCTTTAGTGTTATTGCATGGCTGGCTGGCCTTTTATATCTTCCAAGAATTTTTGTATATCATGCTGATAAAAATATTAAAAAAGAAACGTCAGAAACTTTTAAGGTCATGGAAAAAAAATTGTTTAATATTATCATGACGCCAGCTATGTTTTTTACTTGGCTTACTGGTTTTTCTATGGTTCATTATTTAGGTTTAGATAGATGGCTGTTGTTAAAAATTTTCTTTGTCATTTTGCTAACAGGATATCATTTTCTTTGCAGAAAATGGCTAAAAGATTTTGCGAGTGATAATAATAAAATAAAGTCAAAATTTTTTAGATTAACGAATGAAATTCCAGCAATTTTCCTAGTCATTATCATTATTCTAGTAGTTTTTAAGCCCTTTTAAGTATAATCGAATTATTAATATTGAATTAAAATTTCTTAGTTGTATTGCTAGGTTATTGAATTTCTTAGGAGGAAATAAAAATGAAAAAATTAATTAATATTATTTTGGTATTGGTTATGTCAGGTTTTGTTTCAACTTCGTATGCCGCTTCAATAAAGTGGTCAATGCCAGGTGACTCATTAACTCTTGATCCACATGCACAAAATGAAGGACCAACTCATATGGTCTCACGTCAAGTATACGAGGGTTTAGTAACTCCAGGTATAAACATGGAAATACTTCCTCAACTTGCAGAATCATGGGATGCAACTAGTGCTGACACATGGGTATTTAATATTCGTAAAGGTGTTAAATTCCATGATGGATCATCTCTAACAGCGAGCGATATTGCTTTTAGTATCAACAGGGCAAAAACTGCTCCTTCTGATATGGTTGATTTAATTAAAAGTATTAAATCAGCTAAAGCTACTGGTGATCATACACTTGAAATAAAAACTGAAGGACCAAATCCAATTCTTTTAAATCAATTAACTCAGATATTTGTTATGTCTGAAGATTGGGCAAAAGCTAATGGTTGTGAAGTATCATACAATTGGGATGCTGGAGAGACTTCTTACTGCGCATCGAATGCAAATGGTACAGGACCTTTTAAAATTACTTTGAGAGAGCAAGATGTAAGAACTGTTTTTGTAAAAAATATGAGTTGGTGGGGTGATCATAGTTCACACAATATAGATCAAATTGAACTACTTCCAATTAAAAATGATGCAACAAGAGTTGCAGCGTTACTATCTGGAGAGATCGATTATACGAACGTTGTACCAGTTCAAGATATTGAAAGAATTAAATCTTCATCTGGACATATTGTAAAAATGACTCCTCAAAATAGAACAATATTTTTTGGTATGGACCAAGGTTCAGCTGAGCTTAATTCATCTAACATCAAAGGAAAAAATCCTTTTGCAGATAAAAGAGTTCGTCTAGCAATGTATCATGCTTTAGATATGGACGCTATTAAGGATAAAGTTATGAGAGGACAAAGTGTTCCTGCAGGAATTATTACTGCACCTGGTGTTAATGGTCATACTGCAGAGCGTGATCAAAGATTACCTTATGATCCTGAACTATCCAAAAAACTCTTAGCTGAAGCTGGTTATCCTGACGGATTTGAGCTAACACTAGATTGTCCAAATGATCGTTACATTAACGATGAAGCAATTTGTGTTGCAGCAATAAGTATGTTTGCTAAAATTGGTGTTACGGTAAATCTTGATGCAAAAACTAAAAGTCAACACTTCTCTGAAGTTAAAGAAGGTGATGCAAATGGTATGACTAGTGATATGTATATGTTAGGTTGGGGTGTTCCAACTTTCGACAGTCATTATGTTTACTCGTATTTGTTTGACAGTGCTGGCAGCTGGAATAAAGTAAATTTCAGTAATGCTAGAGTTGATGAATTAGTTGCAGCAATGGGAGTAGAAACAGACTTGGATAAAAGAAATGCTATGATTGCAGAAGCTTGGGATATCACCCAAGACGATGTAACATATCTACCTTTACATCACCAAGTTGTTAACCAAGCTTCTAAAAGTAATGTTGATGTTCCAATTAGAATGAACAACGAACCATTATTTAGATTTGCAAAAGTAAACTAAGATTAAACTTTAATTTCTGGCCAGATCAAAATATTCTGGCCAGAAAATCATACAATGATCAGCTATTTTTTCAAAAGACTCTTACAATCTATTCTTGTTATGTTTGTTGTAGCTTTTGTATCATTTTCATTATTTAATTTTGTTGGAGACCCAGTAAATAGTATGACTGGTGAAGATGCTTCAGATGAAAGAAGAGCTGAGGTAAGAGAAGTATTAGGCTTAAATGATCCAGTCTATGTTCAATTTTCAAGATTTATTGGCAATATAGTTCAGGGGAATTTTGGTATTTCTTACCAATTGAAAAGAGAAGTTTCAGATTTGATAGGAGAAAGGCTGCCAGCTACTCTTGAATTAGTTTTTGTTTCAGCAATGCTAGCTATTATTATAGGTACAATTTTAGGAGTATATACTGGAATTCATAGAGATAGTTTTCTCTCAAATGTAATCCTTATTATTTCATTAGCTGGAGTTTCACTGCCAACATTTATTATTGGAATCTTACTAATATATTTATTTTCTGTAATTTTAGGTATTCTTCCATCTTTTGGAAGAGGAGAAGTAACTGAACTTGGTTTTTGGACTACTGGCTTTCTATCTACATCTGGACTAAAGGCTCTTATTCTGCCATCGATTACTTTAAGTTTATTTCAAATGACTTATGTAATAAGGCTTGTAAGAGCCGAAATGATGGAAATATTACAAACTGATTATATTAAATTTGCAAGAGCAAGAGGCATTAAAAACAACGCTATTAATTATAAACATGCTCTTAAAAATGGTTTAATTCCTGTGATAACAATTACTGGGATTAACATCGGAACTTTAATTGCATTTTCTATAATCACTGAAACTGTTTTTCAATGGCCTGGCATGGGGTCTTTGTTTATTAACGCAGTATACTTTGTCGATATACCTATCATGTCAGCATATATGATTATGGTAGCTTTTATTTTTGTTATGATTAATTTTATAGTCGACATAACTTATTATTTTATTGATCCAAGAATTAGACTTAAGGAAGAGAATAGTTAAGAATGATTAAAAAAACTTTTAATAGAATGTATGATACTGATATTGGGTATAGTTTCTTTAATTCAAAAATTGCTATTATTTCATCAACTGTTTTCTTTTTAATTTTTTTATGTTCTTTTTTTGCTGGTTTTGTGGCACCTTATAACCCTTTTGATCCTGCAAGTGTTTCTTTAATGGATGCTTTTACACCCCCAATTTGGTCTGATGGAGGAAGTTCAAGTTTTTTTCTTGGAACTGATCAGCAGGGTAGAGATATGTTTTCTACTATGATTTATGGCTCAAGAATTTCTCTTATAGTTGGTTTTGCATCCATAATTTTTGCTATGATTTTAGGAGTTTTTTTGGGTGTAACAGCTGGTTACATAGGAGGCAGATATGAAATAATAGTGATGCGTATAACAGATGTGCAGTTAACTATTCCTACTATATTAATGGCATTATTAGTTGATGGGATAGCAAGGGCTATTATCTCAAGATCAATGCATGATGAAATGGCAATTTATGTGTTAATTTTTGCAATTGGAATTTCTGAATGGCCTCAGTTTGCAAGAGTTACAAGAGCTTCTACTCTAGTTGAAAAAAATAAAGAATATGTATCAGCTTCACGAATTATCGGCTTATCTAATATAATAATTATGTTTAAACATATATTACCAAATATTTTAAGACCCATTTTAGTAATAGCAACAATTGGTTTAGCTTTGGCAATTATTACTGAGTCAACTCTGAGTTTTCTGGGAGTAGGGGTTCCGCCCACAACTCCATCTTTAGGCACACTTATTAGGTTTGGTAATAACTTTTTATTTTCTGGAGAGTGGTGGATAACATTTTTTCCTGCAATTTTTCTTGTCGTTTTAGCTTTGTCTATAAATCTGTTAGGAGATTGGATGAGAGATGCTTTAAATCCAAAATTGAAAAAAAGATGAGTTTACTAGAAATTAAAAATTTAAATATTAGTTATAAAACTAGAAAAGAAACAATTATTGCGAGTAGTAATGTTAACTTTACTCTAGAGAGAGGAGAAATTCTTGGTATTGTTGGAGAGTCTGGTTCTGGAAAATCAACTATTGCAAATGCAATTATTAATTTAATTGACCCTCCAGGAAAAATTACTAGTGGCTTAATAAAAATTGATAATACTGAATTACAAAATAATGAACAAATTATTCAAAAAATTAGAGGTAGAAAAATAGGATTTGTTTTTCAAGATCCTCAAACTTCTTTAAATCCACTTTTTAAAATCAAAGATCAACTAATTGAAACAATTCAAACACATCTAAAATTATCATACGAAGATGCATTAAAAAAATCTATTAACCTATTAGAAGAAGTTGGAATAGAAGATGCAAATAGAAGAATTGAAGATTATCCGCATCAATTTAGTGGAGGTATGCGTCAACGAGTAGTTATTGCTCTAGCTATAAGTTGTGAACCTGATCTTATAATAGCAGATGAACCAACAACAGCTTTAGATGTTAGTATTCAGTATCAAATTTTGGAATTATTAAAAACACTTACGAAAAAAAGAAATTTGGGAGTAATTATTATTACTCATGATATGGGTGTTATTGCAGAAACGACAAATAAAGTTATTGTTATGCGACATGGTGTAATTGTTGAACAAGGTAATACCAAAGACTTATTAACACAGCCAAAATCAACAGAGGCTCGTAGCCTTGTTATTTCAGTGCCTCCGACAAATAAAAAAATTGATAGGTTTAAATTAA
The DNA here is from genome assembly GCA_902596365.1 of uncultured Alphaproteobacteria bacterium. Taxonomy (GTDB): domain Bacteria; phylum Pseudomonadota; class Alphaproteobacteria; order HIMB59; genus CACPNW01. The sequence continues at coordinate 40,455 of CACJTT010000007.1, read as the reverse complement.
TTAGTCCTGATGGAAAGGAGATAACGTCAAGTTCAGCAAATTTGACAAAAAATATAATTAAAACTTGGGGTATTCGAGAGAATAATAACCAAAAATTATTAAAACTATCAAATATTACAAAGATCTTTGATGATAGATCTATTTCTTACAACAAAAAACTAATTGATGAAAAAGCAGTTAAAGCAGTTAATGATGTTTCATTCGAATTATTTGAGGGAGAGACACTTGGTTTAGTTGGGGAGTCAGGTTCAGGTAAATCAACAATCGCTAAAATTATTACAGGATTAGTAAGACCCACCGCAGGTGAATTAGAATACAATAATTTTTCACTTTACAATTCGAAAAAAAAATATCAAATCAATAAGAGTAGAGGACAAATTCAAATGATTTTTCAAGATCCTTACTCTTCGTTAAATCCAAGATTTAAAGTAAGGGATATTATAGCTGAACCACTAAAATTTTTTCAAAAAAATATTACTAAACATGATTTAGATCAAAGTGTTTTTGATTTAATTGATATAGCAGGGATGACAAGACAATCTTTAGATCGATACCCACACGAGTTTTCTGGTGGTCAAAGGCAAAGAATTTCTATTGCAAGAGCTCTTGCAACAAGACCTAGGCTGTTAATATGTGATGAGCCAACATCAGCACTAGACGTTAGTATTCAGGCACAAATATTAAACTTATTGAAAGATATTCAAGACGAATTGCATCTAACAATGTTATTTATCAGTCATGATCTACCAGTCATCAGACAAATGTGTAATAGAATTATTGTTTTAAAAAATGGTATTATTTGTGAAACAAACGAAGCCGAAACACTTTTTAACAACCCTAAGCATCAATATACAAAAGAATTAATAAATTTAATGCCAAAAATTGAATCAATTATTTAATATATTTAGCAAATAAAATGATTTATCTTTCTTTGTTTTCCGTTGCATTTATGGTTGCAACAATCATCCCTTTTGGATCTGAAGCATACTTTATAACTTTACTTTCTTTGGGAGAGTATAATCATTTTTTTTTATTAATAGCAGCCTCAATAGGTAATGTGCTAGGCTCACTATTTAATTGGTTTTGTGGATTTTATGTAAATTATTTTATTAAAAAATCATGGTTTCCAATAAATAATAAAATGATAGATCGAGGTAACAAGTTATTTAACAGATATGGAAAATGGTCCCTTTTGTTATCTTGGGTACCTTTTATTGGAGATCCTATCACCTTTGTAGCTGGAACTCTGCGTTATCCAATAATCCCTTTCTTAGTTTTGGTAAGTATTGGGAAAGTGGGAAGATATTTGATAATATATTTATCAATAATTTGGGCAATTAGTATTTTTTAAAATGAATAATACATTTTTAATTTTAGTTTTCCTTATTGGATTTTTTTCTGGAATAGGTGTTCTTCTTTCAATCAAATATTTATTGCCAAAAAAAAGTAAACAAGACAATAATGATGAAAGTGAAATAATTTCACTTAAGCAACATATGGAATCAATTCAGTTGTCTTTGCAAAATTTTAATTTAGCTCAAAATAGATTAGAGAACACCTTAGTCCGAGGAGGTTCTCAGCAGCAAGGTTCTTGGGGTGAATTTGTTTTGAAGAATATATTAGATGGCGTAGGATTAAGAGAAGGTCATGAATATGAAACACAAAAAGCCTACAAAGATGACGATGGTAATTTACAAAAACCAGATGTTATAGTTCATATGCCAGGCAATAGGGATATTGTTATAGATTCTAAAGTTTCATTAAATTCTTGGCATGATTTTTCAAATTCAAATGATGATAATGAAAAAAAATTATACTTAAAAAAATTTTTAGAGTCTGTTAAAAATTTTGTTAGAGATTTGGGAAAAGATGATTATGCTTCTTTGTACGAAATTAATTCTATTGACTCTGTTTTAATGTTTATTCCAATTGAACCTGCTTTATTAACTTTGTACAATGAAGCTGCTGACCTTATAGAAAAAGCTTGGCAAAAAAAAATTATAATAGTAGGTCCTTCAACTTTACCTTTTTTACTAAAAGCAGTTGAGAACATGTGGCGAGTTGATAAGCAATCGAAAACTATCAAAGATATTGCAGCGTCAGCTAGTGAAATTTATGATAAAGCTGTAAATGTATATGACTCTTTTAGTACTGTTAACCAATCTTTAGATAAAGCTAGATTAAAAATGGATGAAGCAAAATCTCGCCTTCAAGACGGGCCTGGTAGTTTAACTAAAAAAATTGAAAAGATGAAAAAACTTGGCAGATTAAATACAAAAAAACAGTTGCCAGAAGATTCTGGGAATGCAATAGATTAAATTAAATATGCCTAGTTTTGACGTTGTAAGTAGAGTAGATTTCCAGGAGATTGATAATGCGATTGCTAATGCCTTAAGAGAGATAACTAATCGGTATGATTTTAAGGGTTCAAATACTACCCTTGAAAGAAGTGAAAAGGTTATTACTATTGTGACTGAAGATGATTTAAAGTTAACACAGGTTAACGAAATTCTGATCTCTCATTTTGTAAGAAGAAAATTAGATCCATTAGCTTTAGGTAAAAAAGATAAAGAAAAAGCTGGTGGTGATAGAATTAGACAAACTATCTCTTTAGTTGAAGGAATTGAACAAGATATTTCTAAAAAAATAACTTCAGAAATTAAAAGTTCAAAAATGAAAATTCAGGCTAAAATAAATGGAAATGAACTTCGTATTGATGGTAAGAAAAGAGACGACTTGCAATCAGCGATGCAATTAATAGAAGATTTAAAAATTGGAATTCCAGTTCAGTTTATTAATTTTAGAGATTAGTTACAATGATAACATGGGAGTTAATTTTAGCTTTAGCCATATATAATTTTATTATGTATGTTACTCCAGGCCCTAACAATAGTATTTTAACAGCTTCTGGCATAAAATTTGGTTTTGCTAGATCAATTCCTAATGTCCTGGGAATACCTACTGGTCACGGACTGCAACTCGCTTTAGTTTGTCTTGGTTTAGGATCATTGTTCATTAGATACCCAATCCTTTTCGATATTCTTAGGTATGTTGGATCGGCTTACATTTTATATCTTGCTTACAAAATGTTCGGTTCTCTGAATATTACTAAAACAGAAGATAGATCCCGCCCATTAAAATATTATGAGGCAATTCTTTTTCAGTTTGTAAATCCAAAGGCTTGGGTTATTTGCTCTACTGCAGTGACTTTATATTATCCAATAAATGAAAATATAATCATTGGGACATTGTTTATGGTTATTATGTCGACTGTTGTTAATATTCCTTCAATCAGTATATGGGCATATGGTGGAAGTGTTATTAGACAATATCTGAATAATAAAAAATTAAAAAAATTTATAGAATCAGTTTTAGCTATACTTCTTATATTAACAGCAGTTTCAGTATTTTTTTATAATCCTTAAGGAATTGGTATTTCATAAAAATCACCAACAATATTGTACCCACTAATAACCGCAGGTCTCTTAGATATTAGTAAATACCAACGAAAGACATTAGGATAATTTTTTAAATTTATTTGATGTCTTTCAAATCGAGCTGTCCACGGCCAAATAGCGATATCAGCTATTGAATAATCTTCACATATATAATTACTTTTAGACAGCCTTTCATTTAATATTTCATAAATATGTCTAGTGTAATCTTTTGATTTTTCTTCAGCAAACACACTTTTTCCTGGATGATAAAAAAGATATTGATGGGCTTGCCCAAGCATTGGGCCAACATAAGCCATTTGGAAAAAAAGCCATTGCACAACATCCCAATAATTTTCATTAGTTAAAAATTTATTATATTTTTTTGCAAGGTAAAGAAGGATAGCGCCTGACTCAAAAATAGTCTGCTTATTTTCTTTATCAACAATAACTGGAATTTTATTACTAGGCGAAATCTTTGAAAATTGTTCAGAAAATTGCTCATTTTTATCTAGATTTATAGTTATTGTGTTGTATTTTATCCCCAATTCTTCAAGCATTATGGTTACCTTTCGACCATTTGGAGTAGCTGATGAATATAAATCTATCATTTTTTTAGAATTCAGTAGAATTAAAACTATATAATAAATATGGAAAATTCAACAGACAATATAATTAAACTTGCATGGAGCGATAAAGTTTCATTTGAAAAAATTAAGAGACTACATGGAATAAATGAATCAGAAGTAATTAAAATTATGAGAAGAAATCTAAAGCCAAAATCTTTTAAAATTTGGCGAGAGAGAGTAAGCGGCAGAACAAGAAAACATGAAAAGAAAAGATTTCTTTCATCTAAACATTTTCAGATAGCAGATTATGTATAAGCTTATAATTACTTTTATTTTCTTTATTATAATTCCCATTCAATTGTTTGCAGATCAAAACGACAAAAGACTCAACTACTTATTTGATAAACTTGTAATTGCAAAAGAGGAACAAGAAATACATAAGTTAACTAATCAGATATGGAAAATATGGCATGAAATCGATGATCCAAAAATGACCAGAGAATTTGAAACAGGAGTTCAAATGATGAATTTAGGTTATTTTAAAAGATCAATTGACTATTTTGATAAAGTAATAATTAAAAATCCAAATTTTGCAGAAGCATGGAATAAAAGAGCCACTGCGCATTTTATGATGGGTAATTTTGATTTATCGATGCAAGACATTAGTCAAACCTTACGGCTGGAACCTAGACATTTTGGAGCCTTAGATGGAATGAGTTTAATTTTTATACACACAAATCAGCATGAAAAAGCAATTGAGATATATGATAAAATGCTTGAAATATTTCCATACAGTATAAGTACTCAATTAAAAAAAGAAAAAATGTTTTCTTTGTCAAATAAATCAACTTAAAAATTAAATAATATTATTAAAATTGATAAAGTAAAGAAGCTTAAAAAAGTACTTAAAACAATGTTTGATGATATTAAATCTTTTTGTGAATCATATCTAAAAGCAAAATAATATGCTTGGGAACCGATTGGTAAAGCTGATGCTAGTGTTACAGTAATGATTAATATTTCTTCTAAATTAAAGATGTATTTTGCAACTATAAACGCTATTAAAGGATGAATAATATTCTTTAATAAAGTAAAAATTATGGATTTTTTGAATGACAATAGCAAATTAAATTTTGCTAAAGAAAATCCTAAAGAAAGAAGAACACAAGGTAGCGCAACATACGAAACAATGTTTAAAATTTTCATTAATGATATCGGCTGCATGACTTTACTATAATTAAGTAGTATTCCAATAAAGATACCTACAAGAACAACGTTTTTAAATAATCCAATTATTGTTGTTAAAATTTTTTTTTTTAAATTAAGACTTCTGTTTCTATAAATTTCAATAATTACTGTAGTGTATGTAAAATGAACCAATCCATGGAATAATACTAGGATCATATAAGGCATAACATTTAATTTTCCTAAAAGGGAATGCATAAGAGGTATCCCAAGAGCAACTGAATTGCCAAAACAAGATGAAAGACCAAGAAGGGCATTATCATCAGTTTTGTATTTAAATATTAAATTTCCAACCTGAAAACCAATTAAAAAAATCAATATACCTGAACCAAAAAATGATATGAGTAATAATAATATATTGTTTTTTGGAAATTCTATTTGCCAAAAATAAGTTATTAAAGCTAATGGTAACAAAATATTAAAGCTCAAAAAATCAAATTTAGAAGTAATTTTGTTTGATAATTTAAAATATTTTTTTATTATAAATCCAATAATTACATAACTGAATACTGAAAAAATAACGTAAATTAGACTATTCATTTGTTATTACACTTTTTAAAATATTCTCAATATTACCATCTAAAATTTGATTAAAGTCATTAATATTAAAATTAAAATCTACAGTTTTATCAGTTGATAAAATTTTTATATTTGGATTATCTAAATTTCCAATTATCTTAATATCAAATGTATTTTTATCTTTTATTTTTATGTTTGCTTTCAGATCAACCAGTTCTTTTTCTAAGTTATATTCTCCATTTAAAGTAATAAGGAAATCTTTTTGTTTAGACTCAAAGTAATCAATTAATATTAATCCCTTATCAAAATAAATTTTACTAGTGAAAAATGATTTATCATTTAGATAATGCAAAGACAAATCTGATAATTTTTTATAAGCTTCAGGAATGTTTAATCTTTGAATAATTAGATTGACAAACTTTAATGAATTTTTTTCTTCAGTATTTATATTGTATAATAAGTTTCCTTCTGCAAATATTGTGAATTTTAATAAATTATTAAAATCATATTCATTAATTTCTCCTGATGTTACTAAATTATCAACATTAAATTTATCAATTTTAATATTATCAGAGTTAAAATTAAATATTGCTTTTTTTCTATTGTAGTTTTTTTTAATGTTAAATTTTCCTCCTTTGAGGATAATTTTTTTTTCTTTTTTATCTAAATTAAAATTTACTAATAAAGCAAGATGAGGAATAATAATAAACTGGTGAGGTTCTTCTAAGTAAATATTAATTTTTAAAGTTTCTTCTAAATTTTTAATGTAATTATTTATATAAATTTTATCAATAAGATAATAAATTATAAATAATGTACAAAAAAATAGCAGAAATAATAATAATAATATTTTTTTTATCATTTAATTAATTTTAATAGAAATAATTATACTATTTCTATAATTTTAATTCATTATCTATAGTAGAACTAAATAGTTTTTCTAAATCATCTTTAACTATATCTTTTATCGAGTTTGGCTCCCATCTAGGATTGTGATGTTTTTCAATAAGAACAGCCTCTATTCCTTCTCCAAAGTCATGCCGATTAACCATTTTTTGACTTAGTCTATACTCTATTTCAAGGCATTCTTTTAATGTTCTGTTAAGTGAATCTTCAATCAATAAAGTTGTTACTGCTAAACTCATAGGGCATTTACTTTGAAGCTTACTAATTAATTTTTTTTGATCATTTAAAGCTCGAATATTATTAAAAATTTCATAAATATCTCCACTAAAATTTTTCTTTATAAAATCTAATTTTTCATTTGAAAAATTAGATGAAGTTTCTGTCTCATAATTAGAAACTGATCCATCAAGAATATATTGTGTAATTAATTTATCTATTTTAGCTTCAGGACAAAAGTTAGTTGCAAGTCCAAAATTTATTAAATCTTTAGATTGAATTAATTCTCCAGTTAAGCCTAAATACTTACCAATATTATTATCAAGTCTAGATAGAAAAAAACTACCACCAACATCTGGAAAAAAACCTATAGAAGTCTCTGGCATTGCAAATTTAGTATTTTCTGTTGCAATTCTATAATCACCATAAATTGATAATCCTACTCCCCCTCCCATTACTACTCCTTGCCATATAGATAAATAAGGTTTTGGAAATTTTTTAATCTGCAAATTAAGAGAATATTCTTTTGAAAAAAATTCACTTTTCAATTTAGAAAATGGACCTGATAAGTGAACACTCTTTACATCTCCGCCAGCGCAAAAATGCTTCCCTTTACCCATTAATAAAACTCTTTCAATTTTATTGTTATTTTCCCACTCTTTTAATTTATTTGAAAATTGTATAGCCATATTCAAGTTAAGAGCGTTAAGAGAATTTGGTCTATTTAAGGTAATGATCCCTGTAGAGTTTTTAACTTCAAATAAAATTTCCATTTATTTTTTTTTGAATTTTAATATCTTTTCAGATAAACCAACTTCTTTTGCCTTTAGTCTATTTATTTCATCTCTTATTCTTGCAGCATCTTCAAATTCTAATTTTGATGCCAACATATTCATTTTTTCTTCGAGATGTTTAATATGTTTGTTTAAATCTTTACCAACTAATTCTTTAGCATTTTCAATTTCTACAGTAACATGATCTTGTTCAGCAGTATTTTCTAAAATCTGTTCAATATTTTTCTTTATACTAATAGGAGTGATTTTATGCTCTTTATTATATAATAATTGTTTTGCTCTTCTTCTTTCTGTTTCATTAATAGCTTCTTTCATACTTTTTGTAGTTGTATCTGCGTACATTATTACCTTACTATCTACATTTCTTGCAGCTCTTCCAATTGTTTGTATTAAACTTGTTTTAGATCGAAGATAACCTTCTTTATCTGCATCTAATATTGCCATGAGAGCACATTCAGGAATATCTAAGCCTTCTCTTAAAAGATTAATACCAATTAAAATATCAAACACTCCTAGTCTTAAATCTCTTATAATAGCTACACGTTCAAGTGTATCAATATCTGAGTGCAGATAACGTACTTTTAAACCTTCTTCATGCATGTATTCAGTTAAATCTTCTGACATTTTTTTTGTTAATGTAGTTATGATAACTCTATATTCTTTGGATATTGTTAATTTACATTCGTCAATCAAATTATCTATTTGATGTTTTGTTGATCTTATTTCAATTGGAGGGTCAATTAATCCTGTTGGTCGGATTACTTGTTCAACAAAAACTCCACCAGTTTTTTCTAATTCATAATCACCAGGTGTTGCACTTACAAATATTGTTTGAGGTCTCATAGCATCCCATTCTTCTCTTTTTAATGGTCTATTATCAATGCAACTTGGCAGTCTAAAACCATATTGAGATAAAGTGGATTTTCTTGAAAAGTCTCCTTTGTACATGCCTGATATTTGACTACAAGTGATGTGACTCTCATCAATAAATAAAAGAGAATCTTCAGGGATATATTCATATAGCGTTGGTGGTGGTTCACCAGGTTGTCGACCTGAAAGATACCTTGAATAATTTTCAATACCGCTACAGCTACCAGTTGTCTCTATCATTTCTAAATCAAAAGTTGTTCGTTCATTTAATCGCTGTCGTTCCAGTAGTTTTTTTTCATTTTCAAATACAACAAGTTGTTTTTTTAGATCCTCTTTAATTTGAACTAATGCTTTTTTAATAGTAGGCTTTGGAGTAACATAGTGGGAATTAGCAAATATACGTATTTGATCAAGATTGCCTAAATTTTCACCAGTAAGAGGATCAATCTCAGATATTTTTTCTATATCATCTCCAAAGAATGAGATTCTCCAAGATTTGTCTTCATGGTGTGATGGAAAGATTTCTAATATATCTCCTTTAGCACGAAAACTCCCTCGTCTGAAATCCATATCTCTACGTTTGTAAAGAAGCTCAACTAGTTTTCTAATAATAATATCTCTATTAAGAGATTGATTTTTTTCTATAGTAAACGACATAGAAGAATACGCTTCCACAGATCCAATTCCGTAAATACATGATACAGATGCTACAATAATTGTATCTCTTCTTTCAACAAGTGATCTTGTTGCTGAGTGACGAAGTCTATCTATCTGCTCATTAATGGATGACTCTTTTTCAATAAAGGTATCACTCTTTGGTACGTATGCTTCTGGCGTATAATAATCATAGTAACTTACAAAATATTCTACTGCATTATCTGGAAATAGGCTTTTCATTTCTCCGTAAAGTTGAGCGGCTAAAGTTTTATTTGGAGCCATAATAAGAGTAGGTCGTTGCATTTGCTCGATTACCTTTGCCATTGTAAATGTTTTGCCAGAACCAGTTACACCAAGTAGTACTTGCTCATTTTCATTTTCTTTTAGATTTTGAACTAATGTTTTGATAGCCGCTGGTTGATCTCCACTTGGTGAAAAATCACTTATTATTTTAAATTTTTCTTGAGACTTAATAAGAGGTAAATTAGTATTTGAAAGGTTCATTTAAGAGTTAATAAAATCTTCTAAATAGTTATATTTTTCTAAAAAACTACCTTTGTCAGTAATTGTTGAATTAAAAATTCTTCCATCATCTTTTCCTAAAATAAATGGTATCACTTCATTTACTATTCCATTTCCAAATTCAGTGCTTGAATCCTTTGGCAATTCAGATGGAAGGTTATCAACTGACATAATGGCAAGGTTATTTTTAGACTTATTTGTTTCTAAAAATGTTTCTGTATTTAAATAAAAATTCGGCTCTTCTATTGTTGTTGATTTAATTGTCGTAGGAATAGATCCATCAACGTCACATGTTACATCACCTATGATTTTAAGTTTTGAAAATTGTTTTATTTGTTCTTTTGTAAAAATTTTTGGTGAACTAGGATCCCAATAATGAGCACTTATATAGAGGTCAGCCTCTTTTAGATATTTAAAAGTTGTAGCTTCATACTCTTTTGGAAATTCAATAAAATGTTTTAACTCAAATTGTTTTTTTGTTTTGTGAATTACATAATCTTTTGTATCTAAATTACAATAAACTGGATTTTGATAATTATTTTCTACAAATTCTTTTGGAGATATTTTTTTTATATTAGTAAATTTTAATACTTCCTGCACACCTCTATTAACTCTTCCATCACCAGTAATTAAAAGTTTAAAATTTGGAAAACGTACTTCTGATAAATTTTTAATAATTCTTTCATAATCATTGATTTTATGAGCTCGCGCTAAAGGTTGAAAATCATTTTGTAATAAGAATAAGTTTAAGGTGTTATAACATCCAACAATTCCTGCAAATCTTCCAAAACCAAGATATCTTGTGCCATTTGAAGCTCGAATATTTTCATAATCAATAAGTTTAATATTTTTAGATAAAATAGATCGTAAAAGTTCTTTTTTATCCATTCCTGGCGTTCCTTGAGCATTGGATAATGTTTCTTTATTTAATTTATATGTGTGAGAAAAAAAAACATAAGTCTTATTTGGAATAAGTAGGTTTACATCTACCTCCTTTACACCAAATAATAAGTCACAATTATTTAAATTATCTAAAATTTTTGCACCATATTTTTCATATTCCTCATTTTTAAAAGTTCTTTTATCACATGATTGAACAAAAATATTGATACCAGGATATTGTTCTATTATTTGTGATATTTGGCTTGGAGCAATAGGAGCGCGACTTTCATCTGGCCTACTTTCTTTGATTATGCCTATTGAATTTATTATACCTGTCATAAATTATTTTTTATAACTATTTTATAGTCTTCAAAAGTTTTAAAAAAATAATTTATTAAATTTTCATCATGAGGTGCTGCTTGAACACCATAAGGCATTTTGTTTTGTATAATTAGATCAATAGCACAAGATAGAGTAATAGAAACTAATTTACCCATAGCAGTATTTTCACCAGATCCTTTTTCATCTAAAAAATAAAAACCATTAAAAACTTCCTTATCATCTTTATTGGCTATTAATTTTACAATTAAGACTACACGGTCTTGTTCCTCTGAAAGATAAGGATGTTTTTTCCATAACTCTGAACCAAGATTATCTATTTCTTTATCAAGTTCAGGTGATTTATTATCAAGCATTTTGAAAATATCAGCCCATGCATTTTCCCAACCATTCAGTCTTAATGTACCTCTAACAAATTCTTGAATTTTCCATTGTGGATCAAATTTATACTCCATAATATATGGTGTTGAATCTCTATTTGGATAAGCTTCATAAATTTCATTATTAACAGTATATTTTCCAACATTTTTATAAGGTGTCTTAATTACAGTCTCAAAATTTTTTACAAATTTTGCATCATTATTTAGTGCTTTGATAACCCCAACCGGTGACCAGCTAAATTTATATTTAAAATCATTAGGTATTGCTGGAAAGCCTCCACAATATGAATGGTATGTAACATCTAAATCACTTAAATTTGCATCTTTTAATTTTTTAACAAGTAGATGTGAAAAAAAATGATCTATTCCTGGGTCTAGACCAACTTCATTTACAAAAACTAAATCATTTTTTTTTACATCATTATATAAACTTCTCATATCAGGAGAAATATAACTGCTTGTGGCAAAATGGCATTTTTGTTCTAAACATAATTTTGCAATCGATAAATGATGATCTGCAGGTAATTGCGAAACAACTATATCTCCAACTTCTAGTGAGCTACTTAATGCCTGCATATCAAATTTTTTTGCCACAACATTATCTTTTTTGACATGATTAATACTTTGCTCTGCTTTTTCTAAAGTTCTATTCCAAATGGTTAAATTTTCATATTTGTTAGCCAACCTTCTAATCCCAGGAATTGATGATAAACCGGTGCCTAACCAATGAATATGTTGCATAGAATTAATTTACTTTTATTTTAAAAGGATTACTACAATAAAAAATAAACAAAGGGTAAAAATTGATAAGTTTAATAATAATTTTTTTAATCACTGGAATTATATCTGGTTTTATGGCTGGCTTACTCGGAGTTGGTGGAGGTATTATAATTGTTCCAATTAGTTATTTTGTTCTTCTTTACTTGGATTACTCATCAGATTACGCAATGCATATTGCGATTGCTTCTTCATTAGGAGTAATATGCTTTACTTCTACTTCTTCAATACGGACTCATATAAAACTTAAAAATGTAAATATTACAATTCTAAGAAAATGGGTTCCTGGTATAGTTTTAGGATCATTAGCAGGTTCTTACTGTGCCAGCATTATTTCAGGAGAAATTTTAGTAAATATTTTTATCTGCCTTGCTTTTTTAATTGCTTTAAATATGGCCTTTCAAAGAGATCCAATTATTATATCTACAGATATTCCAAAATCCAAATTTATTAATTTAATTATAAGTGCCATGATAGGTTTTATGTCAGTATTAATTGGTATAGGAGGAGGAAGTTTTAGTGTACCAACTTTAACTATGTTTTCAAAAAAAATACATGAAGCTGTTGGAACATCAGCAACTTTAGGATTTTTTATTGCTTTTCCAGGAGCAATAATATTGATTATTTCTGGCTCTAATATTGATGTGCTACCACCTTTATCTTTTGGCTATTTAAATATAGCTATTGTTTTGTTGGTATCATCAACAAGTATATTTACTGCAAATTTAGGAGCCAAAGTTTCTGTTAATGTAAACAAAATCACTTTAAGGAGAATATTTTCAATATTTCTATTGTTTACATGTATAAGTCTAATTATTGAGCATTATATAATTTGAATTTATGACTTTTATTGCTGACAGATTAAAAAGAATAAAACCTTCTATGACAGTTGGTATTAACGTTAAGGCTAATGCTTTAAGGGCAGAGGGTAAGGACGTTTTAGTATTAGCCGCTGGTGAACCTGATTTTGATACACCTCAAAATATAAGAAATGCAGCTTCTGACGCAATGGATGCTGGCAAAACAAGATATGTGCCTGGCAAAGGAACTCCTGAACTGCAAAAAGCTATTCAATCTAAATTTTTAAAAGATAATAATCTGAGTTATGATTTAGATGAAATAATTGTGGGGGTTGGAGGGAAACATATAATTTATAATGCTATGATGGCTACAATTAATCCAAATGATGAAGTAATTATCCCAGCACCATTTTGGGTTAGCTATCCTGATATAGTTTTATTGGCAGAAGGAAAACCAATTATTGTTCAATGCCCTGAAAATCAAAGTTTTAAGATAACTGCTGATCAATTGGAAAAAAATATTACTGATAAAACAAAATGGTTAATGCTTAATAGTCCAAGCAACCCAACAGGAAGTCTTTATTCTAAGCAAGAACTAAAAGAATTAGCAGAAGTTTTATTAAAGTATCCACAAGTTTTAATTATGTCTGATGATATTTATGAAAAAGTTATTTATGACAACTTAGAATTTACAACAATTGCTTCAGTTGAGCCAAAATTAAAAGACAGATGCTTGACTTTAAATGGAGTGTCAAAAGCATATTGCATGACTGGGTGGAGATTAGGTTATTGTGGGGCTTCAAAAGAAATTATTGCAGCTATGAATAAAATTCAATCTCAAAGCAATACTTCCACTTCTTCAATTTCAATGGCTGCTGCTGTAGAAGCATTAAATGGACCTCAAGAATTTATAAAAGATCATAATGAGGCATTTGTAAGGAGGAGAGATTTAGTTGTTAATTTATTAAATAATATAGATGGATTAAGTTGTTTAACACCTGAAGGAGCATTTTATGTTTATCCTTCCTGCAAAGGAGTTATTGGCAAAGAAACTCCAGAAGGTAAGAAAATTTCCAATGATGAGGATTTTATGACTTATTTATTAGAAAGTGAAGGTATTGCAGGAGTGCATGGAGCTGCATTTGGTTTATCACCTTATTTTAGATTATCTTATGCAACTAGTGATGAAATTTTAAAAGATGCTTGCACAAGAATTAAAAGAGCGTGCGAAAAACTTAAGTAAGATCTTTATCATCAATTATTTTAGCTATTCTCAACAAATTAGTTGAGCCGGCATTTCCAAATGGAACACCTGCAGTAATTATTACATTATCATCTGCCATAACTAAGTTTTTATTTTTAACTACACTACATGCTATATTTACCATTTCAGTTGTATTAGCCGCATCTTTAGTAGAATAACAAGAATTTACACCCCATATAATTTGCATTTTTCTTGCAGTTTTAATATTTGGAGAAAGGCCTATGATTTGAACAGGCGCTCTTTCTCTAGCCATTCTCATTGTAGTTTTTCCACTTACAGAAAAAGTTATTATTGCTTTTGCGCCTGCATTGCTAGCAATTGAATAAGCTGCATTAGTTATTGCATCAGTGTTATCAACTTTTCTATCAGAAACAATATTCTCAATTGATAAATTAAAATTATTTTTATCTTTTTCTACATTTTCAATAATATTATTCATTGTGGATACTGATTCTATTGGGTATTCTCCTATTGCAGATTCACCAGATAGCATTACCGCATCAGTTCCATCATATATCGCATTTGCAACATCAGAAGCTTCAGCTCTTGTTGGAACTAAATTTGAGATCATACTTTCTAACATTTGTGTAGCAACCACTACTGGCTTTCCAAAATGACGACATCTTTTAATAATATTTTTTTGAACTATTGGAACTTTTTCGGTAGGCATTTCAACACCAAGATCACCTCTTGCAATCATAATTCCATCAGCTACTTTAATAATTTCATCTATATTTTTAACTGCAGATGGTTTTTCTATTTTGGCCATTATGAGAGCCTTACCATCAATAATTTTTTTTAACTTAATAATATCATCAGCTTGTTGAACAAATGAAAGAGCAACCCAATCAACATTCATTTCAAGAGCTTTTTGTAAATCTGCTCTGTCTTTATTAGTAAGGGAGTCTATCGGTAGAATTACATCAGGAATATTAACTCCTTTGTTATTAGAAATAATTCCATCATTTAAAACTTCAGTAATTAATTGATCTTTATGTTGTTCTAAAACTTGAAGTCTTATCCTTCCATCATTTATTAATAAAATGCTATTAGGTGTTAAGTGCTCATAAATTTCTGAGTGTGGAAAATTAACTCTTTTGTCATCACCTAATGCTGAATTTGTATCTAAGATAAATTTCCCCCCTTTTTTTAGCTCTTCTTGTGTATTTTTAAAATCACCAACCCGCAGTTTAGGGCCTTGTAGATCTGCTAAAACACATGTGGCATGATCATATTTTTCTTCTAAATTTCTTATACTTTTTAAATTTTGACGGTGAGTTTCAACAGATCCATGAGAGAAATTAAGTCTAAATACATCACATCCTGCTTTAAAAATGTTTTCAATTATATCACTTGAAGTTGATGCAGGTCCCAAAGTTGCTAAAATTTTAGCTTTTCTATTACGTTTCATTTATTTTATATAAGTATATATATTTAATTTAAATGAATTTAAACTTAATTGAGTAATTATGAGTAAAAAATTTGATAGAGAATTATTAGCAGATGTTGCTGAAAGATTAATAGGCCATCTGCAGACTAGAACTGATGTACAAAACATAGATTTAATGAATTTATCTGGATTTTGTAGAAACTGTTTATCAAAATGGTACTTAGCTGCTGCTGAAAAAAACAATATTAATTTAGATTATAATCAATCAAGAGAATTAATTTATGGTATGCCATATGATGAATGGAAAGCAAAGCATCAAAAACAAGCTACTAAAGAGCAATTAGAAGATTTTAATAATAAATAGTATTAATAAAGTTTCTCTAATTTATCTCCGTATTTATCTTTTACTACAAATCGACGAACTTTCATAGAGGGTGTCATCATACTATTTTCAATTGTAAACTCATGATCAATTAATATAAACTTTCTAACTTGCTCTATTACTGATAAGCCTTTATTTACTCTATCTAAAACATCTTTAATTACTTTATTGAAATCATCTTCTTTAACAATTGATTCCAAACTCTGATCTTTAGAATTCTCCTTTGCCCAATTGAGTGCAAAATCTTTATCCGGAACTATCACTGCCACTAAATAATTTTTAAAATCTCCATAAAGCATTGATTGTGCTATTTCAGGTTCTATATCAAGTTTTGCCTCAACTCTTGATGGTGAAATATTATCCCCACCAGCATTTACTAGAATATCTTTTTTTCTATCAGTAATTTTTAGATAATCTTCTTCATCAAATTCACCGATATCCCCTGTATGGATCCAACCATTAATTAGTGTCTTAGATGTTGCATCTGGATCATTCCAATAACCATTCATTACGTTTTCTCCACTAACTAAAATTTCTCCGTCATCTGCAATTTTTACGTTAACTCCATGAAAAAGAGGTCCAACAGTATCCAATTTTACTTTGTCTGGAGGGTTGGCAGAAACAACTGGAGCAGTTTCAGTTTGCCCATAGCCTTGCAATAAAGGCAACCCTAAAGCAGTCAAATACAGACCGACTTCAAAGTTAAGAGCTGAACCTCCTGAAATAAGAGCTTTCAATGATCCACCAAATCTTTTATTTACTTTTCTTCTAACTAATTTATCGAGAATATTGTTTGTAAAATTTTCAATAAAACTTAGTTTTTCTCCATTATATTTTTTCTTACCTAATCTTAAAGTAGCAGCAAAAAGAGATTGACTTAATTTACCTTGTTTTTTTAAGCCTTGTGAAATTCTTGTATGTAATGAGTCATAAAATCGGGGAACAGCAGTCATAAAATGTGGACTAACTTCACCCATATTAATAACCAATTTATCAATTCCTTCTGAGTAGTAAACTTGAGCACCAATACCTAAAGTAAAAAACTGCAAAGTATGTTCATAGGAGTGTGATAAAGGTAACCAAGAAAGAAATTTAATTTCATCCATGCCTTCTAGAAGGTTTTTTAATAATATTTGTGCACCTGTGCAGTTTGATAGCATTGCTCCATGACTAAGCATTACACCTTTTGGGTTACCACCAGTTCCTGATGTATAAATAATGCATGCAGTATCAGTTCTTTTGATAGATTTAATTTCTTCATCAAAAACAAATTTACCAGTTTCTTGATTTTTAATAAGATCATTCCATTGCAAGATGTGAACAGGATTACTATATGACTGACCATCATCATTAATCTTAATAACGTTTTTACAATCAGTAGAACTCTCAACTGCAGGAAGAGCTTTAACACAAAGTTCATGGGAAGATATAATCATACACCTTGCTCCTGAATGATTGATAACATGACTATAATCTGCAGTTGTGCTTGTAGTATAAACTGGGACAGTTATTGCGCCAATTGACATTATTGCTAAATCGGCAATTTGCCATTCAGGCCTATTCTCTGATAATATTACAACTCTATCACCTTTTAAAATACCTAAATCTATAAGAGATCTTGCGATAGACTTCACTGATAACTCAACATCTTCCCAAGAGAGAGATTCAAATATATTATTATTTTTTTTCCATAAATAAGGTTTGGTTTTCATCTCTTTTGATTTTTCAAAAAACATGGAGACAATATTCTGATAATTATCGAAATTGATAGACATTTGACTTTACCTCCCTACAAACAGTATAAATAATACCTATATTGATTTCATACTATGAATACAAAAAATAATCAAACTAATGCGCAAAATAATCTTGGAAAATTACCCATTTGGAACCTCAAAGATTTATATCTCTCTCAAAAAGATAAGAGCCTAATCAGAGATTTAAATAATATAAAAAATGATAGCCTTAAGTTTGAAAAAAAATATCAAAATAAAGTTCATTTATTAACTGCTAGTAATTTGTACAAAGCAATTTATCAATTAGAGCAAATAGATTTGTTGATGGATAAAATATTATCCTATGCTCATTTATTAGTTGCAGAAGATGGCAATAATGAAAAAAATAAAATTTTTTATCAACAAATGCAAGAGACCATAACAAATTATGCTTCTTCAATAATTTTTTTTACTCTTGAATTAAATAAGATATCAGAAACAAAAATTAACATACTAGTTAAAAATAAAAAACTTCAAATCTATAAAAACTGGATTATTAACAAAAGATCTTTTAAGCCTTATCAATTAGATTTAAAAATTGAAAAAATTCTTCAAGATAAAAGTATTACCTCTCACTCTGCATGGATAAGATTATTTGATGATTTGATAGCCTCTCTGAAATTTCCATTTAAAAAAGAAGAGCTTAGTAGTGCACAAATATTTAATTTTTTATCTGATAAAAATGAGTCAAATCGAAAGTTAGCCGCTAAATCTGTTGGAAAAATTTTAGGCAATAATATTAAAATATTTGCTACCATTACAAATACTTTAGCAAAAGATAAATCAATAAATGATAGCTGGAGAAAGCTTCCCACTCCAATTAGTGCAAGAAATTTATCAAATGTTGTTGAAGACTCTGTCGTAGATAGTTTGGTTAGTTCAGTAGTTGAATATTATCCAAAACTTTCACATCGATATTATGCTTTAAAGGCTAAATGGTTTAAAAAAAAATATCTAATGTATTGGGATAGAAATGCTCCCTTACCTTTTCAAAATTCTAAAACTTTTTCTTGGAAAGAAGCACAACATACAGTTGTTGATGCATATTCAGAATTTAATTCCAATATAGGAAATATTGTTAAAAAATTTTTTGATGAAAAGTGGATTCATGCTCCTGTATTAGAAGGTAAATCACCAGGAGCTTTTGCAGCATCAACTGTGGCTTCAGTTCACCCATTTATTCTTGTTAATTTTCAAGGAAAGACAAGAGATGTCTCAACTTTAGCTCATGAACTAGGTCATGGTGTTCATCAATATCTAGCTGGTAAAAATCAAACACATTTTAATGCATCAACCCCTTTAACTCTAGCAGAGACTGCAAGTGTGTTTGGCGAAATGCTTACATTTAAATTAATACTTAATCAGACGACCTCTAAAAAAGAAAGAAAAGCTCTTTTAGCAAATAAAGTCGAAGATATGCTTAACACAGTTATTAGACAAATTGCCTTTTTTCAATTTGAAAAAGAGATCCACACATTGAGAAGAAACTCAGAATTAAGTATTGATAAAATTTGCTCTATCTGGATGGATGTTCAAAAAGCAAGTTTGGGACCATCAATAAAATATGAAGAAGAATACAAGTACTACTGGAGTTATATACCTCATTTTATTCATTCTCCATTTTATGTTTATGCATATGCTTTCGGTGATTGTTTAGTTAATTCTTTATTTAATACCTATGAGCAAGGATTAATGAATTTTGATGATAAATATATTAATTTACTTAAAAGTGGAGGTTCTAAAAAATATGATGAATTATTTAGACCATTTAATTTAAATTTATCAAAAAAATCTTTCTGGAAAAAAGGTTTGAATGTAATTGAAGGTTTTATAGATGAATTGGAGACTTTATAAATGGCGGATACTGAGTCACGATCAATTGCAAAGCAAATCAAAAGGTATGCTCAAGTTGGCGGTGTAGTTGGGAAGCTTGCAACAAAGTTAGCGAGTCAAAAATATTTAGGTGTTAAGCTTGATAAAGAAAAACACGCATTAGAAATCAGAGAAGCACTAGGTGGGATAAAAGGCCCTCTTATGAAGGTGGCTCAGCTTTCTGCAACAATACCTGATCTTCTGCCAGACGAATATACTAAAGAATTATTGCATTTACAATCTAATGCACCGCCTATGGGTTGGTTATTTGTTAAAAGAAGGATGGCAACAGAATTATCTCAAGATTGGCAAAAAAAATTTAAAGAATTTGATAAAGAAGCAACTAGAGCAGCTTCCCTAGGTCAGGTTCATAAAGCTTTTTTAAATAATGATGAATCAGTAGCTTGTAAACTTCAATATCCTGATATGCAATCTGCTGTAAGTGCTGATCTGTCTCAATTAAAAATGATTTTTTCCATTTATCAAAGTTATAATAAAGCAATTAAAACAGAAGAAGTTTATAAAGAAATAACTGACAGGCTAAATGAAGAATTAGATTATGAAAGAGAAAAAAAATTAATGAATGTTTTTGGAGAAATTTTTTCTAAGGATAATTTTATTCATGTTCCAAAGACTTATGACAAATTAAGTACTAAAAGATTGTTAACCATGTCTTGGTTAGAGGGAAAATCAATATTAGAATATAAAGATGCTAAAAAAGATGTAAGAAATTCTCTTGCGAGAAATATGTATTATGCATGGTACAAACCATTTTTTGATTATGGGGTTATTCACGGAGATCCTCATTTAGGTAATTACTCAGTTCAAGATGATCTTAGTATTAATCTTTATGATTTTGGATGTATGAGAATATTCAAATCAAAGTTCATTAAAGGTGTCATTGATTTGTACTTTGCACTGCAAAATAATGATGAAGCGCTTGCTGTTCATGCTTATGAGCAATGGGGGTTTGATGATATTACAAAAGATAAGCTAAAAATACTGAGTAAATGGGCAAATTTTTTATATGCCCCCCTTATGGAGGATAAAGTTCAAAAAATTCAAGAGAGTGACAGCGGTGTTTATGGTGCTCAAATAGCATCTGAAGTTCATCGAGAGTTGAAAAAAATTGGTGGTGTAAAACCGCCAAAAGAGTTCGTGTTTATGGATAGGGCTGCTGTTGGACTTGGTTCCGTATTCATGCATTTAAGGGCAGAAGTAAATTGGTTTAGGGTATTTCATGATTTAATTGATAACTTTGATCAAAAAAAATTAACAGAAAAACAACAAAATACTTTAAAGTTAGCGAACCTATAACTATAAGCCATTATGCAAATTTCAGCATTAAAAGAAAATTTTAATAATGAAAATAGAGTAGCATTAACACCAGATGCGGTTAAACTTTTTCAAAGACTGGGCTTAGAAGTTTTAATTGAAGATGTTGCTGGTATAAATTCAGGTTATCCAAACGAACTTTATAAAGAAAATGGAGCTAAAATTGTATCAAGAAATGAATGTTTAAAGGCAGATATTTGTCTTTGTGTAAAAATGCCGAATGAGGAAGATCTAAATAAATTAAATGAAAATACTGTGTTGATTGGCATATTAAATCCTTATGAAAATAAAAAATATTTTAATACGTTAAATAATAAAAAAATAATATCCTGTTGTATGGAGTTAATTCCAAGAATTAGTAGAGCTCAAAGTATGGACGTTCTATCTTCTCAAGCAAATTTAGCTGGTTACAGAAGTGTTATAGATGCAGCTGAACAATTTGGTAAAGCCTTTCCTATGATGATGACTGCTGCAGGAAGAGTTAATCCTGCTAAAGTTATGGTTTTGGGTGTAGGTGTTGCTGGTTTACAAGCTATAGCAACTGCAAAAAGATTAGGAGCTGTGGTGTCTGCAACTGATGTTAGGTCTACAACTAAAGAGCAAGTAGAGAGTCTGGGTGGAAAATTTATTATGGTAGAGGATGAAGAATCCACAAATGCAGAAACTGCAGGTGGTTATGCTAAAGAAATGAGTGAGGAATACAAAAAAAAACAAGCTAAACTAATTTCTGAGACTATAGCAAAACAAGACATAGTTATATGTACTGCTCTTATTCCAGGAAAGAAAGCCCCATTATTAATTTCTCAAGAGATGGTTGAATCCATGGCTTCTGGATCAGTGGTTATTGATCTGGCAGTTGAGGCTGGAGGTAATTGTCCTCTTAGTAAAATAGGTGAAGTTGTTGTACATAAAGGTGTGAAAGTTATTGGATATGCCAATGTACCAGGTAGGGTTGCAAAAGATGCATCTGCTTTGTATGCAAAAAATATATTTAATTTCTTAAGTTTAATTATAAATAAAGAAGATAAAAAAATTAATCTTAATTGGGAAGATGAGATAGTTAATGCGGTTGTTTTAACGCATGAAGGAAAATTAAGATTGGAACAGTTTAATTAATATGGAAGCACATAGTTCTGAAGTTTTTGTAATTGGATTAACAGTATTTTTTCTAGCTTGTATTATTGGATATTATGTAGTTTGGTCAGTTACTCCTGCATTACATAGTCCTTTAATGGGTGTTACAAATGCAATTTCAAGCGTGATTATTGTTGGAGCTATTTTGGCAGCAGGTCCATTTGGACATGATACTTCTAAAATATTTGGAATTATAGGAGTAGTGCTTGCCTCCATTAATATATTTGGAGGCTTTATTGTTACTTATCGAATGTTATCTATGTTCAAGAAAAAACCAAAAAAAGATAAAAAGGATTAAATAAATGTCAGCAAATATGGTTGCAGTTTTGTATCTTATTTCAGCATTAATGTTTATATTTGCTCTTAGAGGTTTGTCACATCCTGAATCATCAAGGTTAGGAAATATTTTTGGAATTGTTGGTATGATTATAGCTATCATAACAACATTAATGTTTAAATCAGTTCTTAGTTATGTTGAAATTGGAGCAGCTATAATTATCGGTGGTGCTATAGGAACCTTTATTGCCCTAAGAATAGAAATGACAGCTCTACCACAGTTAGTAGCAGCTTTTCATAGTTTGGTTGGTATAGCAGCAGTTTTTGTTGCCGCCGCCGCTTTTTATGATCCAGCTTCATTTGGTATTGGTAAAGTTGGATCAATTGGAACTAGTAGTTTAATAGAAATGAGCATAGGCACCTTTATTGGAGCTATAACATTCTCTGGGTCAGTACTTGCATTTGGAAAACTTCAAGGAACTGTCTCTGGAAAACCAATTGTCTTTAAATTTCAACATACTATCAACGCTTTAATACTAGTTATCATTATCTCATTGATTGTTATCTTTGTTATAAATCAATCACCATCAATTTTTTGGACAATTGTTATTGTTTCAATACTGTTAGGTTTTTTGGTTGTAATTCCCATAGGTGGAGCAGATATGCCTGTAGTTGTATCCATGTTAAATTCTTATTCAGGTTGGGCAGCATGTGGAATTGGTTTTACTTTAAGTAATAATTTGTTGATTATTACAGGAGCCCTTGTTGGTGCCTCTGGAGCTATTCTTAGTTACATAATGAGCAAAGGTATGAATAGATCTATTATAAGCGTCGTATTAGGTGGTTTTGGTGGCGAACAAGCAGCAAGTAGTGTTGATGATAATTCTGATAAGATTGTTAAGCAAGGTAATGCTGAAGATGCTGCATATATAATGAAAAATGCAGATTCAGTTATTATTGTACCAGGTTATGGAATGGCTGTAGCACAAGCTCAGCATGCTTTAAGAGAAATGGGTGATATACTTAAGAAAGAAGGAATAAATGTTAGGTATGCAATTCATCCAGTTGCAGGAAGAATGCCTGGGCACATGAATGTTTTACTTGCTGAAGCAAACGTTCCTTATGAAGAGGTTTTAGAATTAGATGAAATAAACCATGATTTTCCAATGACTGAGGTATCTTTTGTAATTGGTGCAAACGATGTTACCAATCCTGCAGCAAAAACAGATGAAACATCGCCTATATATGGTATGCCTATCTTAGATGTTGAAAAATCTCAAACTGTTTTGTTTGTTAAAAGATCAATGGCAACAGGATATTCAGGAGTTGATAATGAGCTTTTTTATCGAGATAACACAACGATGTTATTTGGTGATGCTAAAAAAATGTGTGAGGATATTGTTAAAAGTTTAGCTTAAGAATTGTTTCTACGAGCTGTTTTTCTAGATCTGCGAATATTTTCTTCTTTTTCTCTTGCTCTTTTAAGGCAGGGTTTTTCAAAGTGTTTTCTTAGTTTCATTTCTTTGTATAAACCTTCTCTCTGCATCTTTTTTTTAAGGCTTCTTATAGCCTGTTCTACATTATTATCTTTTACGTTTACAAATAGTGTCATAATTGAAAAGCCACTTAGCATATTGTAATAGTGAATGCAAATGTTGAAATCTCTTTAAAAAGATTGGTATATTTATACTTTATGACTATATGTAAATTGTGGCAATTTTAAAAATAGCAAAGTTAGGTCATCCTGTTTTAGTTAAAAAAACTAGTGAAATTAATAATTTAAAGGAGTTGAATCTAAAAAAAATCGTATTTGATATGTCTGAAACTATGCTAGATGTTGATGGTATAGGATTGGCAGCTCCTCAAGTGCATCTATCACATAGAATGTTTATCTATAGAAATCCAGAAATAGAAGATGATGATAAAATTAATATTTCAGTCTTTATTAATCCTGTAATCGAAAAACTTTCAGATGAAATAGAGGATGATTGGGAAGGGTGTCTGTCTATACCAGGAATGTCGGGTTTAGTAAGAAGATTTAAACGAATTAAGTATTCAGCAATAGATTTAAATGGCAATAATATTGATGGTGAAGCTGAAGGTCTACATGCGAGAGTCATTCAGCACGAATTTGATCATCTAAATGGAGTGCTATATACTTCAAGATTGGCTCATAAAAGTGCATTTGGATACTCTGAGGAAATAGAAAAGTTTTGGAAAAAAAATAATGATGAAAACAAAAAATAAATATTTATTTAATAAAAGGTTAAAAATATTAAAATTTGCAAAAATTTCTGTTGCAGAGGATGGGCTTACATCAAAAACTTTTAAAAATATTTCAAAAAAATATAATTTAGATATTCATGAACTTAATTTACTATTTCCAAATGGCAAAAATGATTTGTTACAATTTGCATTAGATCAATTGAATACTGAACTTGAAAATTATTGTAAAAAATTAGATTTAATAAGATTGCCAGTTCACAAAAGAATTAGAAAAATATTGCTTTCAAAAATATACCTAATGGATAAAGAAAAAAAATTTTATAAAAAAATTTTTTTAAACTTATTAATTCCAAAAAAAAATTTTCCCCTTCCAATTAAGTTGTATAAAAGTGTTGACCAAATATGGTTTATAGCTGGTGATACATCAGTAGATTTTAACTTTTATACAAAAAGGTTAATTTTAGCTGGTATTTATTCAAGAGTTATTTTTTTCTTTTTTAATAATAATAATCAAAAGTTGCTAGAAGATCTTTTAGATTCAAACTTAAAAAGGGTTTCAAAAATTCCGGAATTAAAAACAAAATTAAATATTTTTAAAGGTTTGCTTCCAAAGGCATTGCAGTTTGTAAAAAAATCTATTTAAGCAATACTGTCAGGCTCTAATTCATTTTTAATATTAGCAATTCTGTCTTTTAAGATTAGTTTTCTTTTTTTCAATCTTTGAATTTGTAAAAAATCAACAGTATGTTTTTCTTGTAATTGTATTAAAATTTGATCAAGATCAGAATGTTCTTGCTCATATTCTTTTAATTTTTCTAATAATTTAGTGTCATCATTCATAAAATTAAAAATTTATATTAATAAATAATAGTATATAAGCGCGTCGTGGTAAAAAAAATAGGTATTTTAACAAGTGGAGGAGATTGTGCTGGCTTAAATGCAGTTATTAGAGCCGTAACACTTCGTGCAACAAATGAATATGGTTGGAAAGTTTATGGATTAAGAGATGGAACTTTGGGTTTAATGAAAGATCCTATAGATGTGATTGAATTAAAGCCTGATTTTTTTGATGGAAATTTAATGAGAATGGGAGGAACTTTTTTAGGATCTAATAACAAAGGTAATCCTTTTGGAACAATTAAAAAAAAAGGGAAAAATATTGAAGTTTCTCAACTTATTATTGATAGTTTTAAAAAATTACAATTAGATGCTTTAATAGGTATTGGAGGTGATGGAAGTTTAAAACTTTTACAATCTTTGACTAATAAGGGAAATATAAACTTTATTGGTATTCCAAAAACAATTGATAATGATGTTAAGTATAATGAATTATCAATTGGATATGATACAGCAGTAGATGTGGCCACAAATGCTCTTGATATGCTGCAACCTACAGCAGCTAGTCACAGAAGAGCAATGATATTAGAAGTTATGGGAAGAGATGCAGGACACATAGCATTAAATGCTGGAATAGCTGGGGGAGCAGATGTAATCTTAATTCCTGAAATACCTTACTCAATTAAAGGAATTGCTAAACACATTGATAGCATTCGAACTAAAGGTAGAAATCATGCTCTTATAGTTGTTGCAGAAGCAGTAAAAAAAGAAGATGGAAAAAAAGTAACAGTTAAGCATGTTGATGGTCAAGTAAGATTAGGAGGTATTGGTGCTTATTTAGGTGATGAAATTTATAAACTTACTGATGCAGAGACACGAGTTACAGTTCTAGGCCATGTTCAAAGAGGTGCACAACCAACACATAGGGACAGACTTATTGCAAGCGCATTTGGAGTTAAAGCCGTAGATTTAATAGCAAAAAAGAAATTTAACAGGGTTGTTGTGTGGCAAGACAGAAGTGTCAAAGATGTTTCACTAAATGATATTGCAGGAAAATCCCAAACATTAAGTAATAACGATCCACTTATAAAAGTTGCTAAAGGATTGGGGATTTATATAGGTGAATTAAATTAAAATTTACCCAACTTTTTCCATAAAAAAAAGTATATACTGTAAGGAAGAATTCTTAAAATCTTTACTATAAATACTATAGTGAAAGGAAAATAAATTTCAAATCTGCTTTTAAAAACTAAACCCTTGTATATTTTTTCAGCAGCAAATTCAGCAGATTTTAAAAATGGCATTTTAAAGGAATTTAATCTCGTAGCTTCAGTATCAATAAAACCTGGGTTAATTACTTTAATAGAAATTCCAATTTTTTTAAAATCAAAAAATAAACTTTCTGAGAGATTTAATTGAGCGGCTTTAGTCATTCCATAAGCGCCAGCAGTTGGCCAACCTCTATAACCAATTGGTGATGATACTATTGCTATTGTATTTTCTCTATTTTTCATCACGTCTTTGAGAGCATCTATACAATAAAGAGTACCTTTTAAATTAACATCTATAAGTAATTCATAATTCTCAATATCAAATTCTTGATTTTTATTTGGAGAATAAGCAGCAGCATTTAGAAGTGCTATATCAATTTGTCCAACTTCATTTTCTATAAATAATATAGTTTTTTTTACTTCATTTTTATCAGTTATATCACATTTAAGAGTATAGAGGTTTTTACTTTTATTTTCGTTGATGAGTATTTCTTTAGCTTTTTTTAATTTATCATTATTACTTGAGCTAATAATTACAATCCAATTATGATTTAAAAAATATTTTGCTGTAGCAAAACCAATTCCTGAAGAACCGCCAGTAATCCAAATTATTTTGGTAGACATTTATTTTTAATTATTCCAAATCATTTCTTATAATAGTTACAATTTTTTTATCTTTGGGATTTTTAAATTCCATTTTTAAAAGTTCATCGCCATGATACCATAGAGTGTATTCTGGAAAAGGTCCTTTATCTTTCGGATTTTGTGAAGCATTAAAAATAAATTTTTCCATTGCAATTTTAGAATTGTTAATTTTTATTTTTTCATTTTTTAATTTTTCAACACTTATCTGTCTTACAATTCCTTTTTGAGTATCAAACACCTCTTTTTCCTTTAGCATTTGCTTATTCCAGTAATTTAGTGGAACAATATTTTCATCTAATTCTAGTAAACCATCCATTCCAGTAGCTATAAAAACACCATTCTCATCTTTTCCATCAATTTTATATTCTCTATCATCTTCAAAGTCAGTAAAACCATCTATTGATATAAAATTTCCATTCACCCAGGTTTCTTTTGTTTCCTGAAAAAATTTATAAGCTGGTATAAATAAAACCTTAACCTCAATATCTAAAACGGAATGTATAATTAAATTTTCTTTGTCATTTATAAATTTTATATTTAAGTTCCCAATTATTTTATTTTTTCTTATTACATCAAAACTTACTTTATTATCTTCTGGAATTGGAAAAACTTCTGCTTTTACAGATATATTAAAAAAAATTAAAATCAAAAATAATGAGAATATTTTCATGCTTTTATTCTTAGTGTAGATCTACCTCCATCAATATGAAATATTTGTCCAGTAATCCAGCTATTTTTTTCACTTAAAAGAAAACTTGATAAATCTCCAAAATCTTCACCTTGGCCTATCTTAGGTATTGGATGCATATTCTCTATTGCCTTTTTTATGGTTTCATTACTAACCATTTTTTGTGACATTTTTGAGTCGGTTAAGCTAGGGGCTATGCAATTAACCCTGATTTTTGGGGCAAATTCAGCAGCCAAACTTAGTGTTAAACCCTCTATTGCCCCCTTTGAAGATGAAACTATAGAATGATTAGTAAAACCTTGTTGAACTGCCACTGTTGAAAAAAGGAGAATTGATCCATTATTTTTGGTTAAGCTGGGTAAATTTGATTTAATTACGTTTATAGCTCCAAGTGTATTTATTTTAAAACTATCAATAAAATCATCATTTTTTGACATTCTAAGAGGTTTTAAATTAATAGACCCAACACAGTAAGCTAAACCAACTACTTCATCATTATATTTTTTTGAAACATTTTCAATTTGATCACTATCTAAAATATCACAAGTTTCATATTCACACCCAATATTTTCTGCTTTACTTGCTAAATCTTCTTTATTTCTAGATATAATGACTGGAGAATAACCTTCTTCATTCATTTTTTTTGCAATAGAAAAACCAATTGCGCCCGTACCTCCAAAAATAAGTATTTTTTTGTTCATGTTACACTCCTTTTATTGTTGATTTGAAATAAGCTAATAATAAAATTGATAGTAAGAGTACTGAGTTTGCTTGATGTAAACTAGCATATTGTATAGCAACATTTGATACTAACGCCATTACTCCTAAAAAAAATTGTAGACTTAAAGTAAATAAAACTAGTAAAACAATTATTTTATGCAACTCAATAAATTTTTTAATAAATATGTATGTAAAAAGTGAAAAAGTATAAATAAATGTTAGTGTTGCAATCCATCTATGATTAAAATTTATAGTTACGGTATTTTCAAATAAATTCCACATACCTAATTCTTTTAAATAAATATCATCAGGAATAAATTTTCCATTCATTAAAGGATAAGTATTAAATGATTGACCTGCATGTGAGCCCGACATAAAACCCCCACTTAAAATAGTAAGAAATACAAGTAGTATTGAAATTAATATTAAAAATTTATTTGATTTAAAATCTAAGAAACTTTTACTTTTGAGATGAAAGTATTCAATACTAGTCCAAAGCAATAAAGAATAAATTATAATTGCATTTGATAAGTGAAATGTTAACCTATAAGCACTTACGTAAGGGTCATTTTGAAGGCCACTTTTTACCATCCACCACCCAACGAAAGCTTGTATTAGACCTAATACAAAAATAGTAGTAAATCTTTTGTAGAAAAATATATTTAAGTATTTCTTTAAAAAGAAATATAAAAATGGAATCAAAAAAACTACACCAATTAATCTAGCAAAAAACCTATGAAACCATTCCCACCAAAAAATATATTTAAATTCTTCTAAGGTCATATTTTTATTAACATATATAAATTCTGGAGTAAGCTGATAATCATTGAAAACTCTTAGCCATTGATTTTGATTTAAGGGAGGTATTGTCCCAAGCAATGGTCGCCAGTCGACCATTGAGAGTCCTGAGTCAGTAAGTCTTGTTAAACCTCCAATAACAATAATCAAAAACACCATTATCGTTAATAATATTAACCATAACATAATTGGTTTATGGAAATTGAGATTTAATTCAGTAAATTGCATAAAAGTTAATATATTGTATAGAAATAGTAATAAAAATTGTTATTTAAATCCCATGATTGAAAAAACTGATGTTATTATAATTGGAGCAGGACCCGTAGGTTTATTTGCTATTTTTGAGCTAGGATTACTAAATATTTCTTGCCATGTAATTGATAATTTAGATAAACCAGGTGGCCAATGTGCTGAACTTTATCCGGAAAAACCAATTTATGACATACCATCTAGAGTTTCAATTACAGGCCAGCAACTTACAGATGATTTATTGGCTCAAGCTAAGCCTTTTAAGCCAGTATATCATTTAAATCAGCAAGTTGAAAAAATTGCTAAAATAGAATCAAATGAATGGTTAGTTGAAACAAGCCATAACAATAAAATTAGAGCAAAGTGTATAGTAATTGCAGCTGGAGCAGGAAGCTTTGTTCCGCGTAAAATTCCTCTTGAAAATCTTGATCTTATAGAAGAAAAAAATATTTTGTATGCAGTTAGAAATAAATCTATTTTAGAAAATAAAGATCTTTTAATTGTGGGTGGTGGTGACTCTGCGTTAGATTGGACAAATGAATTATCAAAAATTGCTAATGTTACTCTGATGCATAGAAGAAAAGAATTTAGGGCTGCACCTGACTCTGTTTCTAAAATGCTTGAATTGGAAAGAGAAAAAAAAGTTAGTTTTTTATTGGGTCAAATTCACAATATAGAAGATTTAAAAAATAATAAAATAAAAGTTTTAGTAAAAAATAACGATGAAATAAAAAGTTTTGAAGTTGATTATTTATTGCCTTTTTTTGGATTAAAAATGGAGTTAGGACCAATAGCTAACTGGGGCTTAAATTTAATGGAAAATTTAATTAAAGTTGATACAGAGAAATTTGAAACTTCCGTACCTTCAATTTTTGCAATTGGAGATATTAATACTTATCCAGGAAAGTTAAAATTAATTTTATCAGGTTTTCATGAAGCTGCTTTAATGGCTCAAGAATGTTTTAAATATTGTTTTCCAGATAAAAAAAATGTATTTCGATATACTACATCATCAAAAGAACTGCATAAAAAACTAAATACTTCATGAAGATAAAAGTAACTGATAGAGAAGGCAAAAAGCATGAATTAGAGGGAGATACTAACTCAACCCTAATGGAAATTTTAAGAGATGCAGGTCTCGATATAGAGGCAGCATGCGGAGGTTGTTGTGCATGCGCTACCTGTCATGTATATATTAATGATCAATGGCTAGATAAGATTAGCTCTAAAGATGATGATGAAGAATCCATGCTTGATCAAGCTTTTGATGTAAGAAATTCATCTAGATTAAGTTGCCAGATTAACCTTTCTGAGGATTTAGATGGAATTGAATTGGAGCTAGCTCCAGAATAAATGAAAAAAGCTAAAAAAAACTTTACAAATTATTAAAGTTTGTATACAAATAGTTTGTATACAAATGGCAGATACTTCTCTTAATGAGAATAGGATTGGTTTATTAATTTGGCAGACATCAAATCTCTGGCAATCTAGTATTCGTAGGCAAATTCTTAGATTCAATCTTTCATTTAATGAATATCTAATTTTAGAGACTATATATAATTTGTCTAATTTTTTAACTGAGATTAATCAAGTTGATATAGTTAAGCACTCTTTTATCGATAAATCAGTTGTAAGTGCTAAATTGACAAAATTAGATAAAAAAAAATTAATAAAAAAAATGACACCAAATGATAACAGATCAAATAAATTAGCATTAACAAGAGAGGGTGTTATTATTGTTGAAAAAATTATAAATGATGTGATTGAGGCAGAAAATGCTTTTTTTAGTAAATTAAATCAAGAAAGTTTTAATTTCATTAATTCTTTAAAATTGCTATTGGGTAAAAAAATTAGAATAAAAGCAAATTATAATGAGTAAAATAGACTTAAAATATTTCAATAACTTAAAATCTTGGCCCTTTAAGGAGGCTGAACAAATAATAAAAAGGAATGGCGGTTTCGAAAATTTTAAAGTTCCAAGCAAAGGTCATATTTTACTTGAAACAGGCTATGGACCTTCTGGCTTACCACATATTGGAACATTTGGAGAGGTTGTTAGAACTACTATGGTAAGAAATGCATTAATGTCTCTTATTGATTGCCCAACAAAATTAATTGCATTTTCAGATGATATGGATGGGCTAAGAAAAGTTCCAGATAATGTTCCTAATAAAAAAATGTTGAATCAGTATATAGGTAAGCCTCTAACCTCCATTCCTGATCCTTTTGAAAAATATGAGAGCTTTGGTCATCATAATAATGCAAAACTCAGATCTTTTTTAGATGAATTCAAATTTGATTATAATTTTGTCAGTTCTACTGATCAATATAAAAGTGGTTTTTTTGATGATACCATAATTCATATTCTTCAAAATTATGAGAAAATACTTGAGATAATCTTACCCACATTAAGAAAAGAGAGAAAAAATACATACAGTCCTTTTTTACCAATTAGTAAAAAAACTGGCGATGTTTTACAGATACAAATAGATGAATATAGACCAAAAAGTAACAGTATAATTTTTACAGAACCACATGATAATAAAAAAGTAGAAGTTTTAGTAACGGGTGGAAATTGTAAATTACAATGGAAAGTTGATTGGGCTATGAGATGGATTGCGCTGGGTGTAGATTATGAAATGTGTGGAAAAGATCTTACTGAAAGTGTCGACTTAGCATCTAAAATTTGTAAAGCGGTTGGCAAAAAATCTCCTGTTAATTTAATTTATGAGATGTTTCTTGATGAAAAAGGTGAAAAAATTTCAAAATCTGTTGGTAATGGAATTAGCGTTGATGAGTGGTTACGCTATGGTTCTCCTGAAAGCTTATCATTATTTATGTATCAAAAACCAAAATCTGCAAAGAAACTATTTTTTGATGTAATCCCAAAGACCGTTGATGAATATATATCTCATTGTAATAGTTACGAAAGATTAGATGATCAGAAAAAATTTGATAGTCCAGTATGGCACATTCATTCAGGTAAACCAATAAATTTCAAATCAGATATTACATTTAACTCTCTAACAAATCTTGTAAGCATATGTAATACAAGTGATAAAAATATAATTTGGGGATTTGTTAATCAGTATGATGCAAGTATTAATCCACAAAATAATTCTAAATTTGATAATTTAATTGATTACTCTATTAACTATTATAATGATTTTGTTTTACCTCACAAAAAATACTTGAATATTGATGATAGCAATAAAGCTGTTTTTGAAAATATAATAGATTTACTAAAAAACAAAATAAACGAAAATACTTCTTCTGAAGAAATTCAAACACTTCTTTATGAGGTAGGTAAAAATCATGAATTTGAAAATTTAAAAGAATTTTTTAAGCTTGTATACCAAGTCTTATTAGGTCAAGAACAGGGACCACGCTTAGGTTCATTTATTAAATTATATGGAGTTGAAGAAACAATTAAAATAATTGATCAAAAACTTAAAAAATTAGAAAATGTTGATTAATTTACTAAAATTGTTACCTCCTGAAACTGCTCATGAACTAACAATAAATCTTCTTAGATCAAATCTTATTTTAAAAAAGAAACATTCAAAATTATTTAAGAGTCTTAAACAAAAAATACTAGGTATAAATTTTAATAACCCTATAGGATTGGCAGCTGGTTTTGATAAAAATGCTGAGGTAATAAACCAAATGTTTTCTTATGGTTTTGGTTTTGTTGAGATTGGAACTGTGACTCCAAAAATACAGCTAGGTAATGAAAAGCCAAGAATTTTTCGTTTGGCAGAAGATGAAGCTATAATTAATCATTTAGGTTTTAATAATAAAGGAAGTGAAAAAATTTTATCAAATATAAAATCTTTTTATGAAAACAAAGATAGCAATAAGATAGTTGGTATTAATATTGGAAAAAATAAATCAACTCAAAACGATATAGATGATTACTTATATTGTGTTGAAAAACTTGGTATGTATAGTGATTATATAACTATCAATATTTCATCTCCAAATACGCCTGGTCTTAGAGAATTGCAATTACGTGGAAGAATAGAGCTATTAGTAAAAAAAATTCAAGCAAAGCAATCAGAAATTGAAGAATTGGTAAAAAAACCAATTTTTATTAAAATTTCACCTGATTTAAATGATGAACAATTAAGAGATATTGCTCTAATGTCACTTGCTAATAATGTTAATGGTTTAATAATTTCAAATTCAACAACTCAACGTCCAGACACTTTAATTTCTAATTATAAAAATGAATTAGGAGGATTAAGTGGTAAGCCAATCTTTTTAAATTCAACAATTCTTTTAAAAAAAATGTATTCCCTTACAAATGGTCAAATTACACTTGTAGGAGTAGGAGGAATTTCAAGTGGTCATGAATGTTATGAAAAAATAAAAGCTGGAGCTAGTCTGGTTCAATTATATACGGCATTAGTGTATCAAGGTCCTAAAATAATAAATAAGATTTTAAAAGAACTTGATGAATTAATTATAATTGATGGGTACCAAAATATATCTGAGGCTATTGGAAAATCATCTTAATGACCAAAATCATAAATAGCTTTTCTGATATATTGGATAAATATGATTTTTTTATTTTAGATCAATGGGGAGTAATGCACGATGGTCATAAAGGCTACAAGCATGCCATAAATGCTGTAAAGAAACTAATCATAGAAAATAAAAAAATAATAATTATTTCCAATTCTTCAAAAAGAAAAATTAGTTCTGTTAACAGATTAAAAGATTTAGGATTTAATAAAAATGATTTTATAGAAATTCTGACTAGCGGTGAAATGATCTGGCAAGAATTATTTAATTTTTCTAGCAAATATAATGTTAATTTAAAAAACTGTTTCCATATTTATGATCACTCCAAGGAAGATGGTAAAGATTTTAGAATTGGATTAGAAAAATTTGATTTTGTTTCAAATGTTAAGGAAGCTGACTTTATTCTTGCTTGTACTCCATTTAAAAATACTAAACCCTTAGACTATATTACAATGCTTAATAATGCTTTAGATCGAAATTTAATTATGTTTTGTGCTAATCCTGATTTTGTAACTGTTGAAAACAATAATGAGAAAGATATTTTTTGTATGGGGACAATCGCTGATTTATATGAGTATATGGGAGGAAAAGTAGTTATTTTAGGAAAACCGAATAAAGCAATATACATAGAGTCTTGTAAGAAAATTAATCAATTAGAATTATCAAGAATGGTAGCAGTAGGTGACTCAATAGATCATGATATTTTAGGTGCTAAAAATTTTGGCATCGATAGTATTCTAATTTCAAACGGTATCCACAAAGATATGTTTGAAAATAATTTAGAAAAAGGTTTAAAAAACATGGAAAATAGAAAGAAATGGAACTTTAAACCTACTTATTTATGTAAACAATTTTCTTTTTAACTTTGCTTGACAAATAGTCATTTATATTTACTAACCCTCTCATTATGAGTATGAAGTGTGAACTTACTGGAAAATCATTTTTGACTGGTAATAACGTTAGTCATGCAAAAAATAGAACAAAAAGAAGATTTATTCCAAATTTACAAAAAATAACATTCATAAGTTACAAACTGGGTCAAAAAATTCAACTTAAAGTAGCAGCAAGCACAATTAGAACTGTTGAAAAAAAAGGTGGATTAGATGATTTTTTAGTATCTACACCTAATAGTAAATTACCTCTAAAAGCTAAAAAATTAAAAAAAACTATTCTGAGTAAAACCAACTAATCCTTAAATGGATTTCTTTATTAATCTTACGTCATATTTGGGTTCATTAAATACTTTTGTAGTATGGCTTATAATGTTGTTTTTCTGTTTTTCATCAATTTTAATCTTTTTAAAATTATTTAGCTTTAGTGGACTTTATGTTTACTCAGCTTTAGCAGTAATAATTGGAAACATTCAAGTATTAAAAACTGTAGATTTTTTTTATTCTCCCGAACCAGTAGCATTAGGTACTTTATTATTTGCCTCCACATTTCTATGTACTGATATTTTATCTGAACATTTTGGTAAAGATAAAGCACAAAAAAATGTACTCATAGGTTTTGTTAGCTTTTTATTTGTTACAATTGTTATGCAGATTACTATTGGGTTCAATCCATCTGCAAATGATTGGTCTCAAGAAAGTTTAGAAAATATATTTACACCTATGTCTAGGTTTTTTATCGCAAGTATGATTGCTTATCTTGTAAGCCAATATTTTGATGTATGGATATATTCAACTATTAAAAATTTAACAATGAATAGATTTTTGTGGCTGAGAAATAATCTTTCTACAATCTTATCTTCCTTAATAGATAATACTGTATTTAGTATTCTTGCATGGATAATTTTAAACCCTAATCCTGAAACTTTTTACAATGTTATAATGATTTATATTTTAGGAACTTATATACTTAGAATTTTTATAGCTTTAATTGATACACCTTTTATGTATCTATCTAAAATATTTCTACCAAGAAAATGACAAAATTTTCGTGGAAGATTAAATATCAATCAAAAAAAAATAAAGCTAGAACTGGTACATTAAATACTCCCCATGGCAAAATTAATACCCCAGCATTTATTTTTTGTGCCACTAAGGGTGCTTTAAAATCATCAACTACTACCTCAGCTAAAGAGAATAACACTCAGATTATTCTATCAAATACATACCATCTAATGCTCCAGCCAGGAAGTGAATCGATTGCAAATCATGGTGGATTGCATAGTTTTTTAAACTGGAGCGGTCCAATGTTGACAGACAGTGGAGGATTTCAAATATTTTCATTAGGTCATGGTTCGGTAGCAGATGAAATAAAGGGAAGTTCTAATAATAAAAGAAGCAAGACATTGCTAAGTATTAGTGAAGAAGGCAGTTTATTCAAATCATATCTTGATGGATCATTTAAATTTTTATCACCAGAGAAATCAATTGAAATTCAAAGAAATCTTGGTGCTGATTTAATATTAGTATTTGATGAATGCACTCCTTTTCATGTAGATAAATCATATACTGAAAGCTCAATGAGAAGAAGTCATAGATGGGCAACTAGATCATTAAATCGTTTCAATTCACATATTAAATTTAAACCTAATTGTGGTTCAGCTGGAGAACAAAAACTATATAGTATTGTTCAAGGAGGTATTTATCAAGACCTTCGCGAGGAAAGTATAGATTTCAATTTAAATAAAATTGATACATTTGGTATAGCTATTGGAGGTAGCCTAGGGTCATCAAAGGAAGAAATGTACGAAGTTGTTAATTTTACTGCTCCAAGATTAGGGAATAATCACCCAATACATCTTTTAGGAATAGGAGACCCAAGAGATATTTGGCAATTAGTTAAAAGTGGCATTGATACATTTGATTGTGTAAGTCCAACAAGACTAGCTAGACATGGTTCAGCATTAATTAGAGGAAAAGTAGGAAAGAAAAATATAAAAAATAATGAATTTGCTAATGATTTATCTCCAATCGATAATAATTGTGGTTGTTCAACATGCAAAAATTATTCATTAGCATATCTACATCATTTGTTCAAAGCAGGTGAACTTTTAGGTCTTCAACTTATTACTGCTCACAATATTTATTTTATTAATGAATTAATGAAATTAATAAGAAATTCTATAAATAATGACTCTTTAGATGAGAATGAAGAAGAGTGGTTTAGTTAATTTGAAATATTTCAGATAATTCATTAAGTAATACTTCTCCTAATTGATCTACATCCATAATTGTTACTGCCTTAGAATAATATCTTGAAACATCATGACCAATGCCAATAGCTATTAATTCTACTTCCTTTTTACTTTCAATTTGATTGATTATATCTCTTAAATTTCTCTCAAGATAATTTCCTGGATTTACTGATAATGTAGAGTCATCAACAGGAGCCCCATCACTTATTACAATAAGAATCTTTCTTTTCTCTTGCCTATTTTTTAATCTATTGTTAGCCCATATTAAAGCTTCTCCATCAATATTTTCTTTTAAAATTCCCTCTCTTAAAAGAAGTCCCAAATTCTTTTTTGATCTTCTTGAAGGAGAATCTGCAGATTTATAGATAATATGTCTTAGGTCATTTAATCGACCAGGGTTACTTGGTTTGCCATCTTTGATCCATTGTTCTCTGGATTGACCTCCTTTCCAAGCTTTAGTTGTAAAACCAAGAATTTCAGTTTTAATTAGACATCTTTCAAGTGTTTTGGATAAAATATCACCACATAAAGCTGCAACTGTAATAGGCCTTCCTCTCATAGATCCTGAATTATCAATTAAAAGTGATACAATAGTATCTTTAAATTCTACTTCTTTTTCTTGTTTATAAGATAACTTGTTTTGGGGATTGGCTATTATTCTTGATAATCTTGAAGTATCTAAATAGCCATCTTCCATATTAAAGTCCCAATTTCTGTTTTGTTGAGCAAGGAGCTTCCTTTGAAGTCTATTTGCTATTTTAGTTATCAAAGGTAAAAAAGAGAAAACTTGTTTATCTAGATTATACCTTAACTTTTCTAACTCTTTTTCATCACAAAGTTCTTTAGCATTAATAACTTCATCAAAATTTTTTGTATAAGATTTATAATTATCAATAATATTAAAATTTTCTGCTTTAGGAAAATATTCAATTTCACCTTCTGATGAATCTTCACCAATGTCATCACTTTCTTCCATTGTTACTGTTTCTTGTAAATCTACACTACTTGTGTCAGTTTCTGTTTTACTTTGACTATTTTCATCATTATTTTTTTCAGTATTTTCATCATTTTTATTTTGATCATCTATTTCATTATCTCTATTTATATCATCTGAACTTTTTGTATTTTCATTTTGATCAAAAAAACCATACTCCTCTAAATATTTTTTTATTTTTGATCCAAAAGTTTTTTGATTATCGATACATGTTTTTAGTTCATTAAAAACTTTTTCAAAATCATCACCTAGTTTTTTTTGAATTATTTTTCTATTTTGTTCATTATAATGACCTAAATCTAAATTTAAAAATTTTTCATATGCAACATATTTAAAAGCTTCAGGAATATTAATTTCATTATTATGAGAATTTTTTTTAATATCTAATAGATGTTTTTTTGTAATATTTGATTTAATTCCCTTAAAGCTATTAGATCCTTTTGCTTCAATCCTTGATTGCTCAAGAGCATTAAAAATTTCATTTGAAAAATCACCATTATTAATAAAATTATTATGTATTTCTTTAGAATGAAATCTAAATTCAAGAGCAAGTGAATCTGCTTCAGCTCTTATATAATCAAGGTTTTTTTTTATACTTTCAATATTAGGTTCAGGTAAATTTATATGATTACCATCAATAGAAGAGTTTTCCTTTGTAAAATTTATTTCTACTTCATTATTTTTACTAATAGATTTTGTAGTTGCTGTAAGTGATTTTTTAAATTCTTCTAAAATATCCTCATTCTTTAACATTCGCTACCTTTGCATCTGAAATGTCAATCCCAAATGAGCGTTGAAAATATTCCTCAATGATAGGTCTTTCAATCTCATCACATCTGTTAAGAAATGAAAGTTTAAATGCATATTCAATATCATTGAATATTATATAATTTTCAGCCCAGGTTAATACAGTTCTTGGACTCATAACAGTTGAAATATCCCCATTCATAAAACCAGATCTACTTAGATCAGCAGTTGCTACCATTGATTTAATTATATCTTTGCCATTTTTATTATTTAATTTTTTCATTTTGCTTAAGATTATTTGCTCTTCTTCATTGTTTGACAAATAATTTAAAATGGTGACTATATTCCATCTATCCATTTGACCTTGGTTTATTTGTTGAGTCCCGTGGTATAGTCCCGAAGTATCTCCTAGACCAACTGTATTTGCAGTTCCAAATAATCTAAAATATTTATTTGGTTTAATGACTCTTGATTGATCAAGTAGAGTTAATCTTCCATCTGTTTCCAAAATGCGCTGTATAACAAACATTACATCAGGCCTACCAGCATCATACTCATCAAATACTAGAGCGACTGGATTTGAATAAGCCCATGGTAAAATTCCATCCTGAAATTCTGTTATTTGTTTACCTTCTTTTAAAACTATGGCATCCTTTCCTATTAAATCAATTCTACTTATGTGACTATCAAGATTAATTCTAACACATGGCCAATTTAATCTTGCAGCAACTTGCTCAATATGTGTTGATTTACCTGTTCCATGATATCCTTGAATAAGAACCCTTCTATTATTTGCAAAACCAGCAAGTATTGAAATAGTTGTTTCTGGATCAAATCGATAGCTTAAGTCAATTTCTGGAACATTTTCATTTTTTTTATCAAAACCAAATACCTCAAAATTACAATTTACTCCAAAGGTCTCTTTAGTATTAATTAGTTTATTAGGTTTGTTTTCCATTTTTTTTTATAAATTTTTTTAATAATAGTTTGTATGACTCGTTTATTTGTTTAAATTTTTCTTCAGCTTTTTTATTATTTCCATTTACATCAGGATGAAAGATTTTCACTAACTTTTTGTAATTTTTCTTAATTTTTTCAAGAGATATTGGCATTTTTAGGTCTAAATCATTTAATGCTTTAGTATCTTCTATTGTCAATGTTTCATCAAGCAGCTTATTTTTAAAGTAATTATCATTTAATTTTTCATCTTCTGTTTTTATAAAATCATCTACATAACTATTAAATTCATCAAAGGTACTTCTGTGATTAT